>NZ_JBPXMC010000017.1:0-200966 GCF_051918885.1 Streptosporangium sp. OZ121 | reverse complement strand
ACCTTCAACGAGGGCAGGTGCTCGCGGAGCAGCGCGGCCGCCGCCAGCGTCTCCAGGGTGGGCACGTCCCCGGCGCACGCCAGCACCACGTCCGGCTCGGTCCCGGCGTCGGTGCTGGCCCACTCCAGCACGCCCAGCCCCCGCGTGCAGTGCGCGATCGCCTCGTCCATCGGCAGCAGGTCCAGCACCGGCTGCTTGCCGGCCACGATGACGTTGACGTAGTCGCGGGAGCGCAGGCAGTGGTCGGCCGTCGACAGCAGCGTGTTGGCGTCCGGCGGCAGGTAGACGCGCACCACGGAGGCCTTCTTGTTCATCACCACGTCCAGGAAGCCGGGATCCTGGTGGGAGAACCCGTTGTGGTCCTGGCGCCACACGTGCGAGGACAGCAGATAGTTCAGCGAGGCGACCGGCCTGCGCCAGGGGATCTTCCGGGAGGACTCCAGCCACTTGGCGTGCTGGTTGAACATCGCGTCGATGATGTGGATGAACGCCTCGTAGCAGTTGAACAGGCCGTGGCGGCCGGTCAGCAGGTAGCCCTCCAGCCAGCCCTGGCACAGGTGCTCGCTGAGCACCTCCATGACGCGGCCGCCCGGCGCGAGGTGGTCGTCGTCGTCCTGCAGGACGGCGTTCCAGGCCCGGTCGGTGACCTCGAAGACCGCCTGCAGCCGGTTGGAGGCGGTCTCGTCGGGGCCCATCAGCCGGAAGGTGTCGGGGTTGGCGGCGATGACGTCGCGCAGGAAGGCGCCCAGCACCCTGGTGGGCTCGGTCGTGGCGGTGGCGGGCGACTTGACCTCGACCGCGTACTCGCGGAAGTCGCCCAGCGCCAGCGGCCGCAGCAGCTCGCCGCCGTTGGCGTGCGGGTTGGCGCTCATCCGCAGCGGCCCCTCGGGCACCGTCCCCACGACCTCGGCCACCGGCCGCCCCTCGGCGTCGAACAGCTCCTGCGGCCGGTAGGAGCGCATCCACTCCTCCAGCATCGCCAGGTGCTCGGGGTTGTCGCGCACCCCCGACAGCGGCACCTGATGTGAGCGCCAGGTGCCCTCCACCGGCAGGCCGTCGACCTCGTGCGGCCCGGTCCACCCCTTCGGCGTCCGCAGAATGATCATCGGTGGCCGGCCGCCCTCGGCGATCTGGTCGAACACCGTCTCCAGGGTCTCGGCCATGATCTGGTGCACGGCCTCGGGCTCGTCCCCGGACACCAGGTGCGGGCGGTATCCGTAGCCCTCCATGAGCTTGACCAGCTCGGCCTCGGGGATGCGGGCCAGCACGGTCGGATTGGCGATCTTGTAGCCGTTCAGGTGCAGGATCGGCAGTACGGCGCCGTCGCGGCCCGGCGCGTGGAACTTGTTGCTGTGCCAGCTGGCCGCCAGCGGCCCGGTCTCGGCCTCCCCGTCACCGATGACACACGCCACCACCAGGTCCGGGTTGTCGAACGCGGCCCCGTAGGCGTGGGCCAGGGAGTATCCGAGCTCGCCGCCCTCGTGGATCGAGCCGGGCGTCTCGGGCGCCACGTGGCTGGGGATGCCACCGGGGAAGGAGAACTGCCGGAACAACCGCCGCATCCCCTCGGCGTCCCGGGAGATGTCGGGGTAGCGCTCGGTGTAGGAGCCCTCCAGCCAGGCGTGCGCCACCGCCGCCGGGCCGCCGTGCCCGGGACCGGCGATGTAGATCATGTCCTGGTCGCGTTCGGTGATGATCCGGTTCAGGTGGGCGAAGCAGAGGTTCAGCCCCGGCGTGGTCCCCCAGTGCCCCAGCAGCCGGGGCTTGATGTGCTCCGGTCTCAGCGGCTCGGCCAGCAGCGGGTTGTCCAGCAGGTAGATCTGGCCGACCGACAGGTAGTTGGCCGCGCGCCAGTAGGCGTCGACGTGCGCGAGTGCGTCCATACATCGACAGTTCCTCAACTGAGGCGTTCGAACCCCGTACGGCGAACTCCCCCTACCGCATTGGGGTGGAATGTACGAAGATCTCCGGATGAGTCTAGAGCGACGTACGGGTGCGTTCGAGGCTGCTGTGGTTCCCGTCACCGGGAGCATCGGGAGTGAACGATGAGGTTTGTCGGTTTTCGGGACGGGCGCCAGGTCCGGGTGGGCGTGCTGACCGGTGGAGACCGGGTGGCGCCGCTGGCCGAGGCGGGCGAGTTCTACGAGGACCTGCCCGGCTGGACCGCGAGGGCGCGCGAGCTCACCGGAGAGGAGCTCGCCGGGCGGGAGCTCGCCGGGCTGAGCCTGGCCCCGGCGGTGGCCGGTTCCGCGCGGGTGGTGTGCGTCGGGCTGAACTACCGGGCGCACGCCGCCGAGGGCGGTTTCCCGATCCCGGAGACACCGGCGATCTTCGGGCGGTGGACGGCGTCGCTCGCGGTCGACGGGACGCCGGTCCCGGTGCCGCCGGACGAGGCGGGCCTGGACTGGGAGGTCGAGCTGGTCGCGGTGGTCGGCGCGGAGCTGCGGTGCGTGGACGAGGAGACCGCGCTGGCGGGGGTGTTCGGCTACGCGACCTTCAACGACCTGAGCGCCCGCCGGGCGCAGCGGCTGACCGCGCAGTGGACGCTCGGCAAGAACTCCGACCACAGCGGGCCGATCGGGCCGGTGGTGACCGCCGACGAGGTGGGCGACCCGGCCGGCGGGCTCCGGCTGGTGACCCGGGTCAACGGCGAGGTCGTCCAGGACGGCGACACCAAGGACATGATCTTCCCGGTCGGGCGGGTGCTGGCACACCTGAGCCGGACCATGACGCTGCGCCCCGGCGACCTGGTGGCGACCGGCACCCCCGCCGGGGTGGGGCACGCGCGCACCCCGGCGCGCTTCCTGCGGCCCGGGGACGTGGTCGAGGTGGAGATCGACCGGCTGGGGTCGGTGCGCAACCCGATCGTGGCCTGGCCGGAGAGCTGACCGATGTCGCAAACCTCGCATTTCAGCCACTCCCCTCATGGACGAGGCGCCCACCCCACCGCCGGGCGGATACCGCGCTCGGGTCTTGAGGAGCGTCCCGGGGACTTCAACGTCACCCTGATCACCTTCGCCGCGATGGCGCTGTACGACGCCCTGGACGGCGAGCAGCGGGCCCGCGCGCTGCTGCCCTTCGACGACGCCGACCGCTCGAACTGGAACTTCCTGCCCGCCTCGGGACGCGCCGGGGTGCCACTGCGGGACCTGAGCTTCGACCAGGGCATCCTGGCGCACCGGCTGATCGCCCAGTGCTGCTCGGAGCGGGCGTACGCGCAGGTGGTGCAGGTGATCTCGCTGGAGCACGTGCTGCGCGAGCTGAACCTGGAACGGTTCGGGCACGTGGCCAGGGAGTTCCGCAACCCGGGGATGTACTTCCTGACGTTCTTCGGGCAGCCCAACCCCGACTCGGTGTGGGGATGGCGGCTGGTCGGCCACCACCTGTCGCTGAACTTCACGATCGTCAACCAGGACCACCTGGCCGTGACGCCGTTCCTGCTGGGCTCGGAGCCGGCCCGCTTCGGCCCGTACCGGGTGCTGGGCGAGGAGGAGGACCTGGGGTTCGCGCTGCTGCGCTCCCTGGACGACGGGCGGCGGGCACGGGCGATCATCCACCCGGTCCCCCCGGCGGACTTCGTCACCCGCACGGTGCCGAGGATCGGCGAGGTGGAGCTGCCCGGCCTGCACGGGGTCGGCCGGCGGGACGCGATGATCACCGAGGCCGACCGGCAGGCCCTGCGCTACATCAGGTCGCACCCGCGCGGGATCGCCGCCGCCGACCTGACCTCCCGGCAGCGGCGCGCGTTCGACGAGCTGCTGGAGTGCTACCTCGACCGGGCCAGGCCCGGCCAGGTGGCCGCCGAGATGGACCGCGTCCGCGCCGCCGGCGGCGCGGGCGGGGAGGGCGACCTGCACTTCGCCTGGGCCGGCGCCGACGACTACGGGCTCGGCCACTACTACCGGATCCAGGGCCCGGTCACGTTGATCGAGTTCGACAACACCGAGGACGACGCCGACCACGCCCACAGCGTGTGGCGCGACCCGGCCAACGACTTCGGCGAGGACCTGCTGATGAGACACCTCATCGAGGAGCACCGCGGTACCGCGGGGTGAGACGCCGCCCGAGGAGAGGAACCCCTGAGTGAAGATCGCCATTGTCGGAGGAGGCCTCGGCGGGCTGGCCACCGCGCTGCTGCTGCGGCAGGCCGGCCTCGAGGCCGTCGTGTACGAGCAGGCCGCCGAGCTGCGCGAGGTCGGCGCGGGAATCGTGGTGGGCCCCAACATGGTCCGTCCCCTGGTGCGGGCCGGGCTCGGCGAGCGGCTGGCGTCCTTCGCCGTCCCCCTGGAGACCGCCTGGGAGTTCAGGCGCTGGGAGGACGGCCGGGTGCTGTCCTCCCAGCCGATGGGCGAGGAGTGCCGGCGGCTGTACGGCACCGACTGCTACGTCGCGCACCGGGCCGACCTGCTGGACATGCTGCTGGAGGCCCTGCCCGCCGAAGCGGTCAGGACCGACCGGCGGCTGGAGGTGCTGCGGCAGGAACGCGAGGGGGCCGAGCTGGTCTTCACCGGCACCGGCGGCGTGAAGACGACGGTGGCCGCCGACGTGGTGATCGGCGCGGACGGCATCCACTCGGCCGTCCGGCCCGCGATCGTCGACGAGGAGCCGCCGCGCTTCTCCGGGCTGTGCGCCTACCGGTGCCTGGTCGACGCCGAGCGGGCACCGGAGCTGGCGCTGCGCCGGGTGCAGACGCTCTGGCTGGGTCCCGGCCGCCACTTCGTCCACTACCCCATCAGGGACAGAAAGCTGATCAACATCGTCGCGATCGTGCCCGCCGGCGAGTGGCGCGTCGAGTCGTGGACGGCCGACGGGCGGCTCGAGGACCTGGCGCGCGAGTTCGAGACGTGGGACCCCCGGCTGGGACAACTGATCGCCGCGGCCACCGAGACCAAGCGCTGGGCGCTGTACGATCGCGCCCCCCTGGAGCGCTGGACGTCGGGGCGGGTGGCCCTGCTGGGTGACGCCGCCCACTCGATGCTGCCCTTCTTCGGCCAGGGCGCCGCCCAGGCGGTCGAGGACGCGGTGGTCCTCACCAGCTGCCTGCGCGACGCCACCGGCGACACGGTGGCGAAGGCTCTGGCCCGCTACGAGGAGATCCGCAGGCCCCGGGCCTCGCGGGTGCAGCTGATGAGCCGGGGCCGCGAGGTGCAGAACCACCTGCCCGACGGGCCCGCCCAGCTGGAGCGCGACGCGGCCCTGGCCGGCAGCGACCCGCTCCGGCAGAGCGCCTGGCTCTACGGCCACGACCCCGAGACCGCCATCGCGGGCTGAGCGGCGGGCTGGACGGCGGGCCGGGAGGACGCGACGGGCGGGCGGTGCGGCGGGACGGCCCGGCCGTCGGGCAGCAGCTCGCCGGTGTCCTCGAAGAGCACCACCCCGTTGCAGAGCAGGCTCCAGCCCTGCTCGGGGTGGGAGGCGATCGGTCTCGCGGCCTCCCGGCCGGGGGCGTAGGCCGGGGGACATGGGGTTTCGTGCCGGCACATGGCGTACCTCACTGGTCTGCGCTGGTCCGCGCTGGTCTGCCTCGTGACGGCGGTCCGCCGCCGTCTTCTCGCAGGATGCGCCCGCGGGAACGTCCTGTCCCGGTACAAATCCGCACAGGGGCCCGTGTCCGGGAAGCGCGCGTCCCGCCGGGCCTCACCCGGTCTCGCGCACCCCTCCCAGGAACGCGAAACCGCTAGCCGCGAGCCTCGGCGCGCAGCTCGGCGAGCAGCTCACCCTGCTCGGCGAGCACCCCGGCCAGGATCGACCGCGCCACGGCCATCAGCTCGGCCAGGTCCTGGGTGGACAGGGCGTAGACGACGGTGGCGCCGTCCCGGGTGGCGGTCACGACTCCCGCGCGGCGCAGCACGGCGAGCTGCTGGGAGAGGTTGGAGGCCTCGACGTCGATGGCGCTCAGGAGATCCCGCACCGGCAGGGGGCCGTCCCGCAGCAGCTCCAGCACCTGGACGCGGACCGGATGGCCGATGGTGCGGAAGAGTTCGGCCTTGGCCTGGTGCAGCGGCACCGGCATGATCACACAGCTCCGGCGACGGGCCCGCCACCGGCGTACCGCACGTCGACGCCGTGCCGGTCGGCGATGCGCAGCAGGTTCTCCAGCCGCCCGGACAGGACCTCGACCGAGTGATCGTCGAAGGCCTGGCGCATGAGCTCCAGCTCGCCGTCGACATCGGCGATGCGCGCCCGTAGCTCCGCCGCGAACTCGCTCATGTCCCCCACCTCCCGTGGATCAGGTCACTCCCCGGCGTCTGGTTTATCGGCACACCGTTCCTCATGATGTGGCAAATTGCATAATTCTTCAAATCGTAATGACGTTGGCTATGATGGCGACGGCCGTTTTCCAACAGGGCCCGCAGCCGGTTCGAGCCCGATCGATGACGGATCGACCGCGAAGCGGGATACTTGGTACGGCTACCGCAGACTGACCTGCGGCGTCAGAGCGCGCCAGCCGGCGATGCGACAGTGACGAGAGGCCGAGCACGGCCTGCGCGAGGGAGTACAGCCAATGGGACGGGGCCGAGCCAAGGCTAAGCAGACGAAGGTTGCTCGCGAGCTGAAGTACAGCAGCCACAGCATGGACATCGACCGGTTGCGCAAGGAGCTCGGCGCCGGTGACGATCCCGCGCCGGAGAGCGAGGCCGACGACCCCACCGGTGAGCCGACCGGCAGATGACGTCGCGGGCGGGCCACGGACCCCGGCCGGCCGCCGTGGCGCCGGCGGAGCCCGGCTCCGTGACCCCGCGCGAGCCCGCGTGGTCTCGCGGTCCCGGTCTCGCGGCCTGCCCGCGTGGCTCCTTCCGCGGCGCGCCGGCCGGCCGGCGCGCCGATCGGCCGGCGGACGCCCGTGGCGGCGTCCGCCGCGCGACGGCGAATTCCACGCAACATCCGGCAACATCATTGAGGCACCCGCCCAGGGCTGCTTACCGTCACGGTTGTGCGTACCGCGGTGCGGCGGTCACGCACCCCCGGTCAGCGCGTCGACGGAGAGCTCTGGCGGGTCCCACTCATCCCACGGTGACCGGCTGCCCTTCCCCCGCCGGGCATCGGGATCTGCCAGTTCACACGCCGTGGCCCCGGGACGAATCGCCGGATCGCGCGAGGTCGTGCCTCGCGCGGGCGGAAAGTCTCCCCGGGCCACGGCCACCACTCACCCCACGTGTCCTCGTGTGTCCCCGCGAGCCGTGCCCGGCGGCGACGGGCCGCGGGCGCTCGCGAAGCGGTGCCCTCCCGCCGGGGGAACGCGCCTTCCCGCCGGGGGAACGGTGACGAGCCGCTACGGGCCCCAGTTCGGGCCCGACATCACCTTCCTCGGCGTCGAGCGGTGCTCGCTGGACGATCCCGCGAGTCACGCGGGCGCCGACATCGTGATCGTGGGGGCGCCGTTCGACGGCGGCACCTCGCACCGGCCGGGCGCGCGCTTCGGGCCGCAGGCGATCAGGATGACCGACTACCTGCCGCACGACGGGGCGCGTCCCAGCCTGGCGCTGCGCACCGACGGGCTGCGCGACCTGCGCGTCCTGGACGCGGGCGACGTCGAGATGCCGCCCGGCGACATCCTGGCGTCGCTGGCCGCCCTGGAGGCCGCCGTCGAGAAGATCGCCCGCTCCGGAGCCGTTCCGGTGATCCTGGGCGGTGACCACTCGATCGCCTTCCCCGACGCGAAGGGGGTGGCCAACGTCCTCGGGCACGGCCGGATCTCGATGATCCACTTCGATGCCCACGCGGACACCGGCGACATCGAGTTCGGCTCGCTGTGGGGGCACGGGCAGCCGATGCGCAGGCTCATCGAGTCGGGGGCGCTGCGCGGCGACCGGTTCCTGCAGATCGGCCTGCGCGGCTACTGGCCGCCGCCGGAGACGCTGGACTGGATGGCCGAACGGGCGATGCGCTCGTACGAGATGACCGAGATCACGCACCGCGGCCTGCGGGAGTGCCTGACCGAGGCCTTCGCCATCGCCGTCGACGAGTGCGACGGCGTCTTCCTGTCCGTCGACATCGACGTGTGCGACCCGGGCCACGCGCCGGGCACCGGGACGCCGGAGCCCGGCGGCCTCACCGCGCGCCAGCTCCTGGACTCCGTACGGCGCGTCTGCCTGGAACTGCCGGTCGTCGGGATCGACGTCGTGGAGGTCAGCCCGCCCTACGACCACGCCGACATCACCGCCGCGCTGGCCAACCGCGTGGTGCTCGAGGCGTTGAGCGCCATCGCCCGGCGGCGGCGCGACGCCCGGGACGGGACCGCCTGGAACCCGCTGCTGCCGCTGCTCGCCGAGCGCCCGGACCGCCCGGACCGCGCGGCCCGACCGCCCGACCGGCCCGACCTGCCGGACCGCTGAGGCGCCCGCCGGAGGCCCGCCTCCCCCGTGGGTTCTAGCGGGTTCGCGGGCGGTTGCCCCACTTGGGCTTGCGGAAGAGGTCGCGGCGCTCCAGCAGGTAGACGAGCTTCGCGGCCGCGGTCCTGACGGCCTCCTCGTGGCGGTGGCGCTTCTGCGGGACGACGGCGCTCCAGCGTTCGAGCAGGAGGGCGATCTCCTCGGCGAGCTCGCCGATCACCCGGTAGCGGGTGCTGAAGGCGTAGAGGTCGCCGTGCACCTCGTTCACCAGGTCCTCGTCGACCCGATGGGCGAGCGGCCTGACCCTGCGGAGGATTCCCGCCTCCATCGCCGGGGTGACCGGTGCCCGCCGGGCGTCGCCCTCGGGCACCATGATGAGGGCCCGTACCCGCGCGACGGCCAGGGTTCGCTCGGCCTGCGAGGTCGCGGGGTGCTCGGCGAGGTCAAGGAGGCGGCGGAGGGTCTCCTGCGTCTTGTCGTCGAACATGGAAAACCCGTTCCGCCTTCGTGTCCCCGTTTTTCGCCGGACCGGGAGGGAAGGCCTCGGCGTCGGCACCGGCGCATGCCGCGCACGTGCCATCACATGCTATTCGACCCGATGGACAGGGAGGCGTACCGGTGTGACCCGTGAGCGCGGGGTGAATTGGGATATGCCCGTTGTGCGCGAACGGCCCCGGCGCTTTTGGGCCGCCCACCCCCCACGCACCGGGACCGGAGCGGGGTCCGGAGCCGGCGGCCGGCACGGGTGGGCAGTCGATGGTAGATGCCGCGGGGGCGCCTTTCCCGCCTTTCGCCGAATCCGGTATTCGACAGCCTCCCGACTCGGCTTTTTAAGCAAATAGCCTCACTTTTCCGTTTTTCTGCGAATACAGTCCAGCTTTGTCGGACGGCGCCCCCTTCTCCGAAGGGGAGGAGAGTGGACGGGGTGGCTCACAGCCATGGATCCGATCGGTGACGATCTGCTCAGGACCATCAAGCCCGAACTCGGGTACCGGGAGGGATCCGGCCAGCACAGCAAGTTCGGTGAGTGGTACGCGGTCAACGTGGCCCAGGACCCGCAGTACAGGACGGCCCCCTGGTGCGCGATGTTCATCGCCTGGGCGGCGGAGAAGGCGGGCGTGCAGGAGTACGTCGGGCAGTTCGCCTGGACACCGTCGCAGGCGCGCTGGTTCGAGACCCACGACGCGTGGACCCGGAATCCGGAGCCTGGCGCCCTGGTCTTCTTCGACTGGTCCGGCGGCAAGGACATCAAGGGGATCGACCATGTCGGCGTCGTCGAGAGCGTGAACGGTGGAACGATCCACACCATCGAGGGAAACGTCGACCGGATCTGGCTGAAGCGCAAGACGCGCGACCAGAGCAAGGTCGTCGGATACGGGCTGCCGCGCAAGGTCAAGGAGAAACTGACGGGCGCCGCCTCCGGGGAGGACGCCGCGGCCCCGCAGGCCGCCGGGCGGATCGAGATCCGCCCGGCACTCGCCCCGGGCTCCACTCCCCCGGCGGACGTGCCGGGAACGCTCCCCGTCTCCATGGAGACCGTCGTGATCGTCGGGGTGCTGACCTTCGTCCTCGGCACGACGTTCGTCCTGTCCCGGCTGCGCCCCCGCGTCTCGGCGGGACGGCACCGCAGGAGAGGCGGGCGGCGGGAACGGGCGGACCTGTGGACCGGCGTGACGTGTCCGGTCGAGGAGACGCTCCTGCGCGCGGAGACGCCGCCGGCCTGGAAGGCGCTCCCGCACACCGTGGCGCTCCATCCGGGCGGGCAGGGCGGGCCGGGCCTGCCGGACACCGCGCCCCGGGGCCGCGAGACGCTCCGCGTGAGCAGGCCGAGCTGGGCGTGCGAGCCGTACCGCACGGGCCTTCCGAAGCGGGCCGACGGCACCGGGATCCCCGGCCGTACCGGCACGCGGCCCGCCCCCGGGCCGGACCTCGGCGGGAAGGCGCGGCGCGGCGCGCGGGAGACGCGCGAGGGCGAGGAGGCCCGCGCCGCGTGACCGCACGGACGGAAGCCGCGTGACCGCGCAGACGGAAGCCGCGTGACCGCACCGGCGCAGGCCACGTGACCGTACGAAAAAAATCACCCGAGACCGGGACAGAACGGAGATCGCACCAGGTTGCCGAATAAGGTTAGGCAAAGCTAAGTTGCTGGGGACGGCATTTCCCAGTGAAGGCGGCACGATGACAGCGGGCAGCGAGCAGACCCTGGAGCGCGCGGCGGAGGTTCCGGCCTATCGCGGCCATCAGGCGGAGGTCGTGCGGACGGCGCGGCTCAGCCCGAACTTCGTCCGGGTCACCTTCGGCGGCGAGGACCTGGCGGGCTTCGCCGACAAGGGATTCGACCAGCGGATCAAGGTCATCCTCCCGCTGCCGGACGGCGGCATCACCCCGCTGGGCGACGGAGACGACTGGTACCAGCGGTGGCGGGCGCTCCCCGACGAGCTGCGCAACCCGATCCGCACCTACACCGCGCGGGCCGTGCGGCCCGAGCTGCGCGAGCTCGACGTCGACTTCGTCCTGCACGGTGAGAGCGGTCCCGCCTCCCGGTGGGCGACCCGCGTCACCCCGGGCGACCGGGTCGTGGTGGTCGGTCCCAACGCCGCCCACCCCGGCCCCGTCGGCGGCCGGGAGTGGGCCCCGCCCGCCGGGGCGTCGCACCTGCTGCTGGCCGGGGACGAGACGGCCGTGCCCGCCATCGCCGCGATCGTCGAGTCGCTCTCCGGCTCCGTGCGCGCCACCGCGCTGCTGGAGGTCCCCGAGGCCGCCGACGCGCTCCCGCTGGACGTCCGTCCCGGCGTGGAGGTCGTCTGGCTGCCCCGTGAGGGGGCCCGCCACGGCGACCTGCTCATCCCGGCCGTACGCGACACCCTGAGCGCGCTCACCGCGCCGGGCGGTGCCCTCACCGGCGGGCCCGCCTCCCCCGCCGGTCCCGGCGCCGCGAACCCGCTGGAGGACGTCGACGTCGACGAGGGGATCCTCTGGGAGGTCCCCGAGGCCTCGAAGGGCGACGGCCTGTACGCCTGGCTGGCGGGCGAGGCGGGCGTGGTCAAGCTGCTCCGCCGCCACCTGGTGCAGGAGGCCGGGATCGACCGCTCGGCGGTGGCCTTCATGGGCTACTGGCGGCTGGGACGCTCCGAGAGCGCCTGAGCCCCGGCTCCCCGCCGGAGGTGACACCCGCGCCCGGTGACGGCCCCGGGCCGGGAGCCGCCGGGAGCCGCCGGGAGTCGGCGGGGGTCGGCGGGAGTCACAGCCGGGATGCGCACCCGCGCCCGGTGACGTGGCCGTCATCGGGGGGCCTTTGCCGTCGTTTGCCGTCGTTTGCCGTCGGCGGCGGGAAACGTGCCGACTCCTTGACGCGGGACGGAACCGGGCAGGCGTCCGGGGCACGTAGCTTGAGGGCGTAGGTGCCCGGCTCGCGATGTGAGAAGGCCGACATGACAGCAGCGGAATCCGCTCGTCAGGACCCGGCGGGCGCCCCCGGATACCGGCCCATCGCCGACCACGGGCTGATCGGCGACCTGCACACCGCGGCGCTGGTGGACACCGGCGGCACCATCGTCTGGTACTGCTGCCCGCGATTCGACGCGCCCAGCGTGTTCGGCTCGATCCTGGACGCCGTCCGGGGCGGATCGTTCGAGCTGGGCACGGCCACCCCGGCCAGGACCAAGCAGTTCTACTTCCCCGACACCAACGTGCTGATCACCCGCTTCTCCGCCGCCGACGGGGTGGGCGAGATCCAGGACTTCATGCCGATCGTCGGCGACACGCGCGACGGCGCCCGGCACCGGCTGATCCGGCGGGTGAGATGCGTCCGCGGGTCGCTGCCGTTCCGGGCGCGGGTGGCTCCGCGGTTCGACTACGGCAGGCAGTCCCACACCCTGACCATGCACCGGGGCCGGGCGCTCTTCGAGTCGCCGTCGCTGTCGCTGACCCTGTCGTCCAGCACCACCCTGGAGGTGGACGGCCAGGACGTGCGGTCGGAGTTCAAGCTCAACGAGGGCGAGTGCGCGGTGTTCGCCCTCGACAGGTTCGGCGACGACGTGGCGCTGCGCGCGTGCCCGATCGAGGAGGCCGAGGAGGAGTTCGCCTCGACCGTGACGTACTGGCGCCGCTGGCTGTCCTCGTCGAGGTACCGGGGCCGGTGGCGGGAGATGGTCCACCGGTCCGCGCTGACGCTGAAGCTCCTCACGTACGCGCCGACCGGCGGGATCGTGGCCGCCGTGACGACCAGCCTGCCCGAGCAGCTCGGCGGGGAGCGCAACTGGGACTACCGCTACGTCTGGATCCGCGACTCGGCGTTCTGCGTGTACGCGCTGCTGCGGCTGGGCTTCGGCGAGGAGGCCGAGGCGTTCATGGGATTCCTGTCCCGGCACGTCAGCCGCGACGGCGGCGGCCCCTCGGGCCCGCTGCAGATCATGTACGGCATCGACGGGCGCACCGAGCTGCCCGAGATCGAGCTGCCCCACCTCGAGGGGTACCAGGGCTCGGCCCCGGTGCGCGTGGGGAACGCCGCCGTGGACCAGCTCCAGCTGGACATCTACGGCGCCCTCCTCGACTCCGTCTACCTCTACGACAAGTGGCACCAGCCGATCTCCAGCGCCCTGTGGGACGACGTCCACATCCTGGTGGACTGGGTCTGCGACAACTGGGACCGGCCCGACGAGGGCGTGTGGGAGACGCGCGGCGGACGCAAGGACTTCGTCTACTCGCGGCTGATGTGCTGGGTGGCGATCGAGCGGGCCATGCGGATGGCCGCCCGCCGCGGGCTGCCCGCCGACACGCCGCGCTGGCAGCTGGCCCGCGACGCGATCTACCGGCAGATCATGCGGCGCGGCTGGTCGCAGGAGCTGCGGGCGTTCGTCCAGCACTTCGACGACGACGTCCTGGACGCCTCGGTGCTGATGATGCCGATGGCGAAGTTCATCTCCCCCATCGACCCGAAGTGGCTGTCGACCCTCGACGCGCTCGGCGCGAACCTGGTGTCCGACTCGCTGGTCTACCGCTACGACCCCGCGGTCAGCCCGGACGGGCTGCGCGGCGAGGACGGCACCTTCTCGATCTGCTCGTTCTGGTACGTCGAGGGGCTCACCCGCGCCGGGCGCCTGGACGAGGCCCGGCTGGCGTTCGAGAAGATGCTCACGTACGCCAACCACCTCGGCCTGTACGCCGAGGAGATCGGGCAGACCGGCGAGCAGCTCGGCAACTTCCCGCAGGCCTTCACCCACCTCGCGCTGATCAGCGCCGCGTTCAACCTGGACCACGCCCTGGGCTGAACGCCCGTCCGGGCGCGTGCCCCGCGCGGCCCGCCGCGAGGGCGGGCCGCGCGGGGCCGATGAGGCCGCGCGGCCGGTGAGGCCTGAGACCGGTGAGGCCGCAGGTCAGGCGCCGTCCTCCAGGTCTCCCTCGGACTTGAGGTAGACCTCCTGGAGGTCGCGCAGGATGGCGGGGTCGGGGTGCTCCCACATGCCCCGGCCGGCCGCCTCCAGCAACCGCTCGGCGATCCCGTGCAGCGCCCACGGGTTGGACCGGGCCATGAACGCCTGGTTCTCCGGGTCCAGCACGTAGGTCGCGGCCAGCTTGTCGTACATCCAGTCGGCGACGACGCCGGTGGTGGCGTCGTAGCCGAACAGGTAGTCGACGGTGGCGGCCAGCTCGAAGGCGCCCTTGTAGCCGTGCCTGCGCATCGCGGCCAGCCAGCGGGGGTTGACCACCCTGGCGCGGAAGATCCTGGACGTCTCCTCGGAGAGCGTCCTGGTGCGGACCGCGTCCGGCCTGGTGCTGTCGCCGATGTAGGCGGCCGGGGCCTTCCCGGTGAGCGCCCGGACGGTGGCGATCATGCCGCCGTGATACTGGAAGTAGTCGTCGGAGTCGGCGATGTCGTGCTCGCGGGTGTCGACGTTCTTGGCCGCCACGGCGATCCTGCGGTAGGCCGTCTCCATGTCCTGCCTGGCGGGAACGCCGTCGACGCCCCGGCCGTAGGCGAAGCCGCCCCAGACCGCGTACACCTCGGCCAGGTCGGCGTCGTCGCGCCAGTTGCGGCTGTCGATCAGCGGCAGCAGCCCGGCCCCGTAGGCCCCCGGCCGGGAGCCGAAGATCCGCATGGTGGCCCTGCGCTCGTCGCCGTGCTCGGCCTGGTCGGCGAGCACGTGCGCCCGCACGTAGTTGAGCTCCTCGGGCTCCTCCAGCCCGGCCGCCAGCCGTACGGCGTCGTCCAGCATCGCCACGACGTGCGGGAAGGCGTCGCGGAAGAAGCCGCTGATCCTGATGGTGACGTCCACGCGCGGGCGGCCCAGCTCGGTGGCCGGGATCGGCTCCAGGCCGGTGACGCGGCGCGAGGCCTCGTCCCAGACCGGCCGCACGCCGAGCAGCGCCAGCACCTCGGCGACGTCGTCCCCGGCGGTGCGCATGGCGCTGGTCCCCCAGACCGACAGCCCGACCGAGCGCGGCCAGTCACCGGTGTCGGCGCGGTAGCGCTCCAGCAGGGAGTCGGCCATCGCCTGGCCGGTCTCCCACGCCAGCCTGCTCGGCACGGCCTTGGGATCGACCGAGTAGAAGTTGCGGCCGGTGGGGAGCACGTTGATCAGCCCGCGCAGCGGCGACCCGCTCGGCCCGGCAGGGACGTAACCGCCGTCGAGGGCGTGCAGGATCGCGTCGATCTCGTCGGTGGTACGCGCCAGCCTGGGCACGACCTCGACGGCGGCGAACCGCAGGATCCGCTCCACCGTCCCGGGATCCGCGCCGCGCGCGGCGGCCGCTCCCCCGGCGCCGGGCGCGCCGGCCTGGCCGGGCGCGTCGTTCGTGCCGGTCGAACCGGTCGTGCCGGGTGCGCCGCTCTGGCCGGGCGCGTCGTTCGTGCCGGTCGGACCGGCGCCTCCTGCCGGGGTGTCCGTCCGGCCCAGGACCTCGGCCGTCACCTCCCCCGCCGCCGCCGGATCCCAGCCGCGGTGCTCCATGGCCTCGACCAGGGCGCGGGCCAGGGTCTCTGCCTCGTCGACGCCGATCCGTCCGGCGCTGCCGTCCTCGGCCAGGCCGAGGGCCTCGCGCAGCCCGACGAGCGCCTCGCCGCCCGCCCACATCTGCCGGGCGCGGAGCATGGCCAGCACCAGGTCGACGCGCGGCCGCCCCTCGGGGGCGGCTCCCAGCACGTGCAGGCCGTCACGGATCTGGACGTCCTTGACCTCGCACAGCCAGCCGTCGATGTGCAGCAGGAAGTCGTCGAACTCGGCGTCGTGCGGGCGGTCGGCGACGCCGAGGTCGTGGTCGAGCCTGGCGGCCTGGATCAGCGTCCAGATCTGGGCGCGGATCGCGGGCAGCTTTGCCGGGTCCATCGCCGCGATGGAGGCGTGCTCGTCGAGGAGCTGCTCCAGCCTGGCCATGTCCCCGTAGCTGTCGGCGCGGGCCATCGGCGGGACGAGGTGGTCGACCAGGGTGGCGTGCGCGCGGCGCTTGGCCTGGGTGCCCTCGCCGGGATCGTTGACGAGGAACGGGTAGATGAGCGGCAGGTCGCCGAGCGCGGCGTCCGGGCCGCAGGAGGCCGACAGGCCCGCCGACTTGCCGGGCAGCCACTCCAGGTTGCCGTGCTTGCCCACGTGGACCACGGCGTGCGCGCCGAAGCCGTCGGCCAGCCAGCGGTAGGCGGCCAGGTAGTGGTGGCTGGGCGGCAGGTCGGGGTCGTGGTAGATCGCGATGGGGTTCTCGCCGAAGCCGCGCGGCGGCTGCACCATGACCACCACGTTGCCGGAGCGCAGCGCGGCCAGCACGATCTCGCCCTCCGGGTCGCGCGACCTGTCCACGAACAGCTCGCCGGGCGCCGGGCCCCAGTGTTCCTCCATCCGGGCGCGCAGGTCCGCCGGGAGGGTGGCGTACCACTCGGCGTACCGGCTCGCCGCGATGCGCACCGGGTTCCCGGCGAGCTGCTCCTCGGTGAGCCAGTCCTGGTCCTGCCCGCCCGCGGCGATCAGCGCGTGGATGAGCGCGTCGCCGTCCTGCCCGGTCACCCCGGGCAGCTCGTCCTCGGCGCCGATGTCGTAGCCGCGCTCGTGCAGCGCGGCCAGCAGCCGCACCAGGCTGGCCGGGGTGTCCAGGCCGACGGCGTTGCCGATGCGGGCGTGCTTGGTGGGGTAGGCCGACAGCATCAGCACCAGCCGCCGCTCGGCGGGCGGGATGTGCCGCAGCGCGGCGTGGCGCACCGCGATGCCCGCCACCCGCGAGGCCCGCTCGGGGTCGGCCACGTAGACGGTGAGCCCGTCCTCGTCGACCTCCTTGAAGGAGAACGGCACCGTGATGATCCGCCCGTCGAACTCGGGGATCGCGACCTGGGTGGCGGCGTCCAGCGGCGACAGGCCGTCGTCGTTCTCCTCCCAGGAGGCCCGGCTGCTCGTCAGGCACAGGCCCTGCAGGATCGGCACGTCCAGCTCGGCGAGCGCGCCGACGTCCCAGGCCTCGTCGTCCCCGCCCGCCGACGCGGTCGCCGGACGGGTGCCGCCCGCGGCGAGCACGGTCACCACCAGGGCGTCCACCGTACGCAGGACCTCCACCAGGCCGGGCTCGGCGGTGCGCAGGGAGGCGCAGTACACCGGCAGCGCCCGCGCGCCCGCGTCCTCGATCGCCGAGCAGAGCGCCTCGACGAAGGCCGTGTTGCCGGCCACGTGGTGGGCCCGGTAGTAGAGCACTCCGACGACGGGACCGTCGTGTCCCTCCTGGTCGCGGGCCTCGCGTTCCAGCGTTCCCCAGGTGGGGGTGGGCTCGGGCGCGGCGAACCCGTGGCCGGTGAGCAGCAGCGTGTCGGACAGGAAACGGTACAGCTCGGTCAGGTTGGCCGGGCCGCCGTGGGCGAGGTAGGCGTGCGCCTCGGCGCAGACCCCGCCGGGCACCGTGGACAGCTCCATCAGCTCGGCGTCGGGCGCCTGCTCGCCACCGAGCACGACGACGGGCCGGGGGCCGGCGAGCAGGGCGTCCAGCCCCTCCTCCCAGGCGCGGCGCCCTCCCAGCAGGCGTACCACGACCAGATCGGCGCCCTCCAGCAACGGCGGGAGGTCGGCGGCGGCGAGCCTGGCGGGGTTGCCGAGCCGGTAGCCGGCGCCGCTCGCGCGAGCGCTCAGCAGGTCGGTGTCGGAGGTCGAGAGCAGGAGGATCACGCGCCACACTCCGGGAGAGGAAGGGCGGTACGGCCCAGGGGCGCCACGGCGTGGCGGGGGAACGGCGCCACGATGTGGCGGGGGAACCGTGAAAAGCGCGCGGTGCGGCGGGGGAACGGCGATGCCACGGTGTCGCGGGGGAACGGCGAAGAGCGCACGGAGCTTCCTCCCTCGGGGTCCTCGCCCCGGGTCGTCGTCGGCCGCGACGGCTGGAGTCTCCTGGCTCCCGGATCGGTGCTCACCCCGGCCTTCCCGCCCGTCGTCGGACAGTGGCCCGGGTGGGGTTCGCTCCCCGGTTACAGTGGCGGGACCGCGCCGGAATCACACCGGCTTCCTCCCTTTGCCGTCGCCACCGATGACACTACGGCAGTCCGGTTCGTTGCAAGAAACTGGCGTTAACATCCTTCGAGTGTCCATTGCCGACTTTTCCGGACGATCGCGACTCGACGCGTGTCCCGGGGCGCTTCAGGTCCATGCCGCCGCGGACGGCGGCCTGGCCCGCGTCCGCGTGCCCGGAGGCCGTCTCACCCCCTTCCAGCTGCGCGAACTCGCCGAGGCCGCCGCGGCGTACGGCGGCGGCGTCATCGAGCTGACCTCCCGCGCGAACGTCCAGGTGCGCGGCCTCGGCCCGGAGGATCCGGACGGCGTTACGGGGGACGGCACGGGGAACGGGTTCGCCGCGCGGATGGCGAGGGCGGGCCTGCTGCCCTCGGCGACGCACGAGCGGATCCGCAACATCCTCGCCTCCCCGCTGACCGGACTGGACGGGCCGAGCGGACTGGACGGGCCGACCGGGCCGAGCGCGTTGACCGGGCTGAGCAGGCCGGCCGAACCGAGCGAACCGGCCGAACCGAGCGAACCGGCCGGACCGAGCGGACCAAGCAGATCGAGCGGACCGAGCAGATCGAGCGGTGCGGACACTCCGGACAGCACGGATATCTCAGATCGTCCGCACTATCCGCGCGGCGGCGGGATCGCCGACGTCACACCGCTGATCGGCGAGCTGGACCGGCGGTTGTGCGCCCGCCCCGCCCTCGCCGCTCTGCCGGGGCGGTTCATGTTCGCCCTCGACGACGGCCGGGGGGACGTGGCCGGTCTGGGCGCGGACGCCGGGATCCTGCTCACGGGGCCGGACGAGGCCGCGCTGATCCTCGCCGGGACCGACACCGGCCTGCGCGTCCCGCTCACCGGAGCCGTGACCGCCCTGCTCGCCGCCGCCGAGGCGTTCCTCGACGAGCTGGCCACCCGGGACGTCACCGCCTGGCGGATCGCCGAACTCCCCGGCGGTCCCTCCCTGATCGCCGCCCGCGTGCGAACCGCCCTCGGGGTCCCCGGCACGACGCCCTTCGCCCCGGTGAGACCGCGGGTCGTGACCCTCGGGCCGGTCGGCGTCATCGGGAGCGCGAACGGGACGGGAAGCGGAACCGGCGCCGGAGGAGAGCCGGGTTCCGCGAGCGGCACCGGGGGCAGCACCGGGGACGGGGGCGCGCGGGTCGCGCTCGGGGTGGCGATCCCGCTGGGGCGGCTGACCTCCGCGCTGGCACTGATGCTCGCGGACGCCGCCTCGGGCGGGGAGATCCGGCTCACGCCGTGGCGTGGCGTGGTCCTGCCCGGCCTGGACCGCGCCGAGGTCGCGGGCACGGCCGCCCGCCTGGAGGCCGCCGGGCTGGTCGTCGACCCCGCCTCGCCGTGGATCGGTGTGACGGCCTGCACCGGCCGCCCCGGCTGCGCCAAGTCCCTGGCCGACGTCCAGGCCGACGCGGCCACCGCCATAGCCGTCGCCACCGCCACCGCCACCGCCACCGCCGCAGCCGCAGCCGCAGCCGTCGGCACGACCTCGCCGCCCGCCGTCCCGCCGCCCACGGCCGCACCGTCCGGGAGCGGGCCGTCCGGGAGCGGGCCGCCCGCGGCCCCGCCGTCCGGGAACGGGCCGGGCACCGATACGCTCCCCGTGCACTGGGCGGGCTGCGGCAGGCGCTGCGGCCGTCCGAGGGGGCGGGTCGCGGATGTGGTCGCCACCGGTGACGGCTACCGCCTGGAGCTGGACGGCACCGATCTGACCTGCTCCGGCATCGAGGAGACCGCGGCCGCGCTGGCGGCCGCCAGAGGGGAACTGTGATCGACTACGTCCGCGACGGCGCGGAGATCTACCGCCGCTCCTTCGCCACCATCCGCGCGGAAGCCGACCTGTCCGGCCTGCCCGCCGACGTCGCCCGGGTCGCGGTCCGCATGATCCACGCCTGCGGGATGGTCGACCTGGTGAGCGACCTGCGCTGGTCACCCGGTGTGGTGGCCTCGGCGCGCGAGGCGCTGCGCGCGGGCGCGCCGGTGCTCTGCGACGCCATGATGGTCGCCTCCGGGGTGACCCGGCGGCGTCTGCCCGCGGGCAACGAGGTGATCTGCACACTCGGCGACCCCCGGGTGCCGGAACTCGCCTCGGAACTGGGCACCACCCGCAGCGCCGCCGCGCTGGAGCTGTGGCGCGACAGGCTCCAGGGCTCGGTGGTCGCGATCGGCAACGCGCCGACCGCGCTGTTCCGGCTGCTGGAGATGGTCGAGGAGGGCGCGGGCCGCCCGGCCGCCGTACTCGGCGTCCCGGTCGGTTTCATCGGTGCCGCCGAGTCCAAGCAGGCCCTCGCCGAGCACCCGGCGAACCTGGAGTACCTGGTCGTGGACGGACGGCGGGGCGGAAGCGCGATGACCGCCGCCGCGGTCAACGCGATCGCGAGCGAGGAAGAGTGAGCGACGACGTGACCGGACGGCTGTGGGGTGTGGGGCTCGGACCCGGCGACCCCGAACTGGTGACCGTCAAGGCCGCCCGCCTGATCGGCGAAGCGGATGTGATCGCCTTCCACAGCGCCCGCCACGGCCGGAGCATAGCCCGCTCGGTGGCCGCCCCCTACCTGCGGGAGGGCCAGGTCGAGGAGGCTCTCATCTACCCGCTCACCACCGAGACCACCGACCACCCCGGCGGCTACCAGGGGGCGATCGACGACTTCTACGCCGCCTGCGCGGTGCGGCTGGCGGCCCACCTGGACGCCGGACGCGACGTGGTGGTGCTGTGCGAGGGCGACCCGCTCTTCTACGGCTCGTACATGCACATGCACAAGCGCCTGTCGCACCGTTACGTCACCGAGGTCGTGCCGGGCGTGACGTCGGTGAGCGGCGCCTCGGCGGTCCTGGGGCGCCCGCTGGTCGAGCGGGACGAGGTCCTGACCGTGCTGCCGGGAACGCTCCCGGCGGAGGTGCTCGCCGAGCGCCTGGCGGCCACCGACTCGGCGGCGGTGCTGAAGCTCGGTCGTACGTTCACCAAGGTCCGCGACGCGCTGGCCGAGGCCGGGCGTCTCGACGAGGCCTGGTACGTCGAGCGCGCCACCACCGGGCAGCAGCGCCTCGCGCCCCTCGCCGAGGTCGACCCGGGCAGCGTCCCGTACTTCTCTCTGGCGCTGATCCCGAGTCCCGTCAACGCGGCGAGGCCCGCGCCCGCCGCCACGGCCGGGACCCCGGGTGAGACCCCGGGCGAGGCGAGGGCACGCGGCGAGGTGGTCGTGGTGGGACTCGGCCCCGCCGGGCGGCCGTGGCTGACGCCGGAGGCGCAGGAGGCGCTGGCCGGGGTCGACGAGCTCGTCGGGTACGGCCCCTACCTGGACCGCGTCCCGCCCAACCCGCGCCAGCGCCGCCACCCCACCGACAACCGGGTGGAGGCCGAACGGGCCGCGCACGCGCTGGAGCTGGCCGCGGCCGGATCGAGGGTGGCCGTGGTGTCCTCGGGCGACCCCGGGGTGTTCGCGATGGCCAGCGCGGTGCTGGAGGTGGCGTGCGAGCCGAGGTTCGCGGACGTGCCGGTACGGGTGCTGCCCGGCCTGACCGCGGCGCACGCGGTGGCGAGCAGGGCCGGCGCTCCCCTCGGCCACGACTACTGCGTGCTGTCGCTGTCGGACCTGCTCAAGCCCTGGGAGGTGGTCGCCGGGCGGATCAGCGCCGCGGCGAAGGCCGACCTCGTCCTGGCGATCTACAACCCGGCGTCGAAGAGCCGTACCTGGCAGGTGGCCGCCGCGCGGGACCTGCTGCTGGAGCACCGGGCGCCGGAGACCCCCGTGGTCGTCGGCCGCGACGTCGGCGGGCCCGGGGAGAGCATGACCGTCACCACCCTCGGCGACCTGGACCCCGACGCGATCGACATGCGCTGCCTGCTGCTGGTGGGCTCGTCCACCACGCGGGTGGTCGAGCGGGGTGACGGCGGCCGGGTGGTGTTCACCCCCCGCCGCTATCCCGCCTGACGCGCCGGGCCGAAGACGCTCGGCACGTCACACGGGCCGGTCCGGCGCCGCGCGGCCTCACCCGGCGCGCCCCGCGCACGGCGGGCCACCGTCGGCGGCGCCCGGGCCGGCGAGGCGGCTCCTCCTCAGTCGTCGAGGAGCCGCCACACGGTGAGGGCGAGCCTGGCCCGTACCAGCCCGGCGGGCTCGGTGAGCTCGACGCCCAGGGTCTTCCCGATCTGTTCGAGCCGGCGGGAGACGCTGCTGTGGTGCAGGTGGAGAAGGTCCGCGGCCCGGCGCAGGGATCCGGTGGCGCAGTAGGCGTCCAGGGTGTCCAGATCCTCCGGGGTGCCGGCCATCCGGGCGATCGCGGCCACGTCGGCGTTGTCCCGCGCGGTGTCCTGGGGGACCTGCGCGAGCAGCGCCAGCACGCCCAGGTCGTCGTGGTGGACGACCGGCCGGCGCGGGGTGGTGAAGCGCAGGGCGGTGCGGGCCTCCCGCCAGGACCGGTCGGGGCTCTCCGCGGCGCCGATGCCCGCCCGCACGCCTGCCGGGAAGCGGGCCGGGTCCATGGTGGTGGCCAGGATGACGCCCACGTCGGCGACCGGGGCCGCCTTCACCGGGCGGGCCGGGCAGATCAGGCCGCCGACCTGGTCGAGCGGACGCCGCGACCGTACGGCGATGACGCGGATCGGCAGGTCGGCGGCGAAGCCCAGCAGTCGCAGGGCCCGGGCCCTGGCCGCCTCGTCGCTGTCGGAGCTGATCACCAGTTCGACGAGCGCGGGGTCGGCCATGGTGGTGCGGGCCGGGCCGTACCTCTCGACGACCGCCGTGGCGGCGATGGCGAGCCGGTCCAGCAGCAGCTCGTCGAGCGGGCCGGGAGGGCCCGGGCGTTCCAGCCACACCGTGCCGACCTCCTCCCCGTCGAGGGTGATCGGCGCCGTGGTGGACGCGGGTGGCGTCGTGGCGGACGCCTCCCCGCCGTCGGGCGACATGCGGATCGCCCGCCCGGTGCCGTGCAGCCGGATCCCGGTCACGCACTCGGCCAGGCCCGCCGAGGCCCGCGCGAGCGCAGGAAGGTCCACCCGGCGGCGCATCAGCGTGTCGTAGAACATCACGACGCGGAGCGCGCCCCCGGCTTCCGAGTCCAGCCGGGACAGCCGTGCGGCCAATGCCTCCATGCCGGAAGGATATGCGGCGATCGTCGCGCGGCAAGGGCGGAATGCCCGACAAGCGGCGGATGATGTCCGGGACACCGACTGCGAGCATCGTGGCCATGGATCCCGAACTTGAAGCATTCCTCCCGCTGATCCCGAAGGCAGACCTGACCGACCCGGTCACCCAACGCAAGAACTTCGCCGAGCTGGCCACCTCGATACCGGTACCCGACATCGCGGACATGGAGATCGAGGACCGTACGGTACCCGCCGACCCGGAGGTGGCGGTGCGGATCTATCGCCCGCACCGGGCGCGGGGCGCCGTCGTCTGGATGCACGGCGGCGGGTTCGTCATGGGTGACGTGGACACCGAGCACCCGTGGGCCCTCCGGCTCGCGGACGCCTCCGGCGCGGTGGTGATCTCGGTGGGTTACCGCCTGGCCCCCGAGCACCCGTTCCCGGCCGCCCTGGACGACACCTACGCCGTGCTGGCCTGGGCGGCCGAGCACGCGGCGGAACTCGGCGTCGACCCGGAGCGGATCGCGGTCGGAGGTCACAGCGCCGGCGCGGGGCTCGCGGCCGCGGCGGCGTTGCGGGCGCGCGACCAGCGGGGGCCGCGGATCCGCTTCCAGCTGCTCAACCAGCCAGGCCTCGACGACCGGCAGGAGACCTGGTCGGCGCGGCACTTCACCGACACGCCCTGGATGAACCGCGACACGGTCACCGCGGCGTGGCGGCACTACCTGGGGTCCGCGCCCGCCTCGCCGTACGCCACCCCGGCGCGGGCCACCGATCTGTCCGGCCTGCCACCCGCCTACATCGCCACCGCGGAGCTCTGCCCGAACCGCGACGAGGACATCGACTACGCGGTGCGCCTGCTGCAGGCGGGCGTGTCGGTCGAGCTGCACCAGTGGCCCGGCACCTTCCACGGGTCGCACGCGATCCTGTCCGCCGAGGTGTCGCGACGGCAGATCGCCGAGCTCGCCGCGGCCCTGCGCCGCGCCCTGGCCGAGTGAGGACGGCGCCGACGACCGGGCCGGCCACCGTCGGCCCGGTCACGTGCCCGGTCACGTGCTCGGTCACGTGCCCGGCCACGACGAGACTGACGAGGAGGGAAGAGTGATGAACGCCACCGCCGTCGCCGAGGCAGAAAAGCGGTCGGCACCACCACCGGACGCCGATCCCGCGGCCGGGCAGAGCCTGGCGAGGCTGCTGCACCCTTACCGCTGGGGTTTCGCCGCCGTCGTCATCCTGCAGGTCATCGGCGCTGTCGCGGGTCTGGCACCGCTGCTGGCGGTCGTCGAGCTGGGCCGTGCCCTGTTGTCGCCGGGCCCGATCGATCACGGTCATGTCAGGCTCGTCGTGATCGCGGGTGCGATCGGCTTCTTCGTCCGGCTGCTGTTCACGGCCGCGTCATCCGGCATCGGGCACGTCCTCGACGACCACGTGCAACTGTCGCTTCGCCGGCGACTGGCCATGCGGCTGGGGCGCGTACCGATCGGCTGGCTCTCCCGGCGCCGGACCGGCGAGCTGGCGAAGGTGGTGGGGCGGGACGTGAGTGCCATGCATCCGCTCATCGCCCACGCCCCCGGCGAGCTCGTCTCCGCGTTCGTGGTGCCGCTGGCGTCGCTGGTCTATCTGGTCGCCGTCGACTGGCGGCTCACGCTGATCACGCTGATCCCGGTGGCGCTGGCGGTGGCGCTGGTCCCGCTGATGATGACCCCGACCCGGCTGCGCGAGCAGAAGGCGTTCGACGCCGCCATGGAACGGATCGCGAGCTCCGTCGTCGAGTTCGTCCAGGGCATCTCGGTGATCAAGGCGTTCGGCGGGGGCGAGCGCGCACACCGTGAATTCCGCGCGGCCGCGGACGATTTCGCCCGCGTCTTCTACCGGATGGTGCGCGGTCTCTCCGCGCTCGGTGCGGGGATGCAGGTGGCACTGTCGCCGCCGTTCGTGCTGCTGGTCGTGCTGACCGGCGGTACGGCTCTGATCACCACCGGTTCCATGGCCCCGGCGGACCTGCTTCCCTTCCTGCTGCTGGGACTGGGCCTCACCGCTCCGGTGGCGGCTCTCGGCCACGGTTTCGACGACCTGCAGGCCGCCCGGCGCGCGGCCGGCCGGATCCAGGACGTGCTCGCGGTACGGTCACTGCCCGAGCCCGCGCACCCGGTCGCGCCACGGGGGCACCGGGTGGAGCTGCGTGACGTCCGGTTCGGTTACGAAACCGGCCACGAGGTGCTGCGCGGGATCGACCTGGTGCTCGAGCCGGGGACGGTCACCGCGATCGTGGGGCCGTCGGGAAGCGGGAAGTCCACGCTGGTCCGGCTGCTGCCCCGGTTCTTCGACCCGACCCACGGTTCGATCGTCCTGGGCGGTGTCGATCTGCGCGAGCTCGGCGGGGAGCTCCACCGGATGGTCTCCTTCGTCTTCCAGGACGTTCGGCTGCTGCGCGCGTCGGTCGCGGACAACATCGCGCTGGCCGTGCCGCGGGCCGGCCGCGACGACGTGGTGCGCGCCGCCCGGCTGGCGAACATTCATGATCGGATCCTCGCGCTGCCGCGCGGATACGAGTCGGTGATCGGTGAGGACGTCACGTTGTCGGGTGGCGAGGCGCAGCGGATCTCGATCGCACGCGCGCTGCTCGCCGACACGCCCGTCCTGGTGCTCGACGAGGCGACCGCCTTCGCCGACCCGCGGACCGAACAGGCGGTGCGCGACGCCCTGGTGACACCGGCGGGTGAGCGGACGATCCTGGTCATCGCCCACCGTCTGGAGACGGTCGCCGGCGCCGACACCGTCGTGGTCCTGGAGAACGGGGTGATCGTCGAACGCGGCAGGCCCGCCGACCTACTGACACAGAACGGAAAGTTCGCCGCGTTCTGGCAATCCCACCCGTCCGCGAGCGCCGACGAGACCGAAACCCGCCGTGGCATACCGCAAGGAGACCAGCCTCGATGATTCGAATGCTGCTGCGCGTGCTGGGGCACCGGTACGCCCGACCGGTACGTCGCACCGTGGCCCTGATGACGACGACCGCGATAGCCGAGGGCCTGTCCTACGCACTGCTGGTTCCCGTGCTGCGGGCCCTGTTCGGGGGCACGCCCGGGGACGCCCGGCCCTGGCTGATCGCGTTCGGGGCCGCGGTCGCGGCCTACGCGGCGCTGCGCTACTACAGCGATTTATCCGGTTTCCGCGTCGGGACCACGATGTTGCGCGGCATGTATCACCGCCTCGGCGATCACCTGGCCCGCCTGCCCATCGGCTGGTACGGCGCCGCCCGGGTCGGCGAGCTGTCCGTCCTGGCCGGCCGCGGCGTCCTGCAGGCGATGAGCGCGATCGCGCATCTGCTGGCACCGTCCATCTCCGCCGCCGTGACCCCCCTGACGATCATTGTCGTGATGCTCGCCTTCAACTGGCGGATGGGGCTGGCCGCGCTGGCCGCCGCCCCGATCGTGGCGGCGATCCAGATCTGGACGGCACGATCGACGGCCGCCACCGATGCCGAGCGCGCAGAACGCGACCACGAGGCCACCGGGCGGGTCATCGAATACCTCCAGGCCCAGCCGGTGCTGCGAGCCGGCGGCCGGAGCGCCGAACGCTTCCGGTTGCTCGACGACTCACTGCGAGAGGTCCAGCGCGCGTCCCGCCGTACCGTGCTGGCGACGCTGCCCGGTGCCGTGGGCTTGACGCTCACCGTGCAGGCGGTGTTCACCGTCCTGCTGGTCCTGGGCGCCTACCTCTCGCTCGGCGGGAGCATCGGCGCCGCCGAGGTGTTGGCCATCCTGGTGCTCGCCGCCCGCTGCGCCGATCCGCTGCTGTCGCTGGCCGACATCGGTAGCCAACTGCGCGGCGCGCGTTCCGAGCTGGCCAGGCTCGACGCGGTGTTGCGCACCGAGCCCCTGCCGGAACCGCGCGAGCCGATCCAGCCGCAACGGCATGACCTGGAGTTCGACTCCGTCACCTTCCGGCACGGCGGCCACACGGTGATCGACGGGGTGTCGCTGTCCGTACCGCAGGGACAGCGGCTCGCCGTCATCGGGCCGTCGGGCGCGGGCAAGAGCACCTTGCTGCAGTTGCTCGCGCGTTTCCACGACGTGGACCGGGGCGCGGTGCGCGTGGGAGGTGTGGACGTGCGCGCGATCGACACCGAGGTGTTGATGGCGCGGATCGCCATCGTCTTCCAGGACGTCTATCTCTTCGACGGCACGATCGAGGACAACGTGCGTCTCGGCCGCCCCGACGCCGGCGAGGCCGAGGTACGGGCGGCGGCGACCGCCGCGCGGCTGGACGAGGTGATCGAGCGGCTGCCCGGCGGGTGGGCGACGAACGTCGGCGAGGGCGGCGCCCTGCTGTCGGGGGGCGAGCGCCAGCGTGTCTCGATCGCGCGGGCGCTGCTGAAGGACGCGCCCATCGTGCTGCTGGACGAGGTCACCTCCGCACTCGACCCGGTCAACGAGACGGCCGTCCACGAAGGCATCGAGCGCCTGATGGCGGGCCGGACGGTGGTGATGGTGGCGCATCGGATGCGGACTGTCCGGCGCGCCGATCGCGTCGTCTTCCTGGACGGCGGCCGGATCGTGGAGGAGGGCGGCCACGACGACCTGCTGCGCCGCGGCGGCCGCTATGCCGATTTCTGGGAGATCTCCATGACGCCGACACGTACCCGGTAGCGCGAAGCCACGCCCGGCCGGCCCCGTCACACGGGGCCGGCCGCGGCCTCCAGCCAGGCGAGCGCGGCCTCGACGGTCCCCACCGAGGTCACCCCCTCGGGCGAGGGCGGGCGGCGCACGATCACGACCGGCAGCCCCAGCTCGCGGGCGGCGAGCAGCTTCGCGGTGGTCATCTCACCGCCGCTGTCCTTGGTGACCAGCACCTCCACCCGGTGCTCGCGCATCAGGGCCAGCTCGCCGTCCACCGTGAACGGCCCCCGGCTGAGCAGCACCTCCAGGCGCCGCGGGACGACCGGCCCCGGCATGTCCACCGAGCGGGCCAGGAACCACTGGCCGTCGAGGCCGGCGAAGACCGGCAGGCTGCGGCGTCCCGTGGTGAGGAACACCCGCTCCCCCAGCGAGGGCAGCAGCTCGGCGGCGGCCTCCAGAGAGGGCACCCGGCGCCAGTCGTCGCCGGGAGCCTCCCGCCAGCCGGGACGCCGCAGGATAAGCAGCGGCAGGCCCGTCCGGCGCGCCGCCTCGACCGCCGAGGCGGTCATCCTGGCCGCGAACGGGTGCGTGGCGTCCACGACGACGTGGACGCCGTGCTCCGCCAGCCACGCCGCGAGCCCGCCGGGGCCGCCGAAACCGCCCTCGCGCACCTCCCCCACCGGCAGCTTCGGGTCGCGGACCCGGCCCGCCAGCGAGGACACCACGCGCGTCCCCGCGCGCCCGGCGAGCGCGGCGGCCAGCCGCCTGGCCTCGTCGGTGCCGCCCAGGATCAGCACGTTCAGCGTGTTCGGCACGCCGTCACCTCGGAACACGGGCTGCTCAGTCACGGCAGCGGGCGGCCGAGTACAGGTGACTGTCGGGAAACTCCGAGGCGGTCAGCACGCGGCCCACGACGATCACCGCGGTACGGAGGATCCCCGCGCCGCGGACCTGTCCGGCGATGTCGGCCAGGGTGCCGCGCAGGATCACCTCGTCGTCGCGGCTGGCCCTCGCCACCACGGCCACCGGGCAGTCGGCGCCGTAGTTGGGGACGAGCTCCGCCGCGACGGCCTCGATGCGCTGCACCGCCAGGTGCAGGACCATCGTGGCCCGGCTGCGGCCGAGCGTGCCGAGGTCCTCGCCCTCGGGCATGGGGGTGGCGCGCACCGAGGTGCGGGTCAGCACGACCGTCTGCCCCACCCCCGGCACGGTGAGCTCGCGCCGCAGCGACGCCGCGGCGGCGGCGAAGGCGGGCACGCCCGGGATCACCTCGTACGGCACCCCCTCGGCGTCCAGCCTGCGCATCTGCTCGGCCATCGCGCTGAACACCGACGGGTCGCCGGAGTGCAGCCTGGCCACGTCGTGCCCGGCCCCGTGGGCTGCGACCATCTCCGCGACGATCTCCTCCAGGGCCATCCTGGCGGTGTCGACCAGCCGCGCGCCCGGCGGGCACGACTCCAGCAGCTCGACCGGGACCAGCGACCCGGCGTACAGGCACACCGGCGCGGACGCGATCGCCCGCTGGCCCCGCACGGTGACGAGGTCCGCGGCGCCCGGCCCGGCCCCGACGAAACGTACCGTCATCGCTTCTCCTCCGGGACGGGCGGCTTGACCGCGGTCCAGATCGTGACGGGCATCATGGGCCGCCAGCCGGTGAACGCGCCGACCGGGGCGGCCCTGCTGACCGCGAGCCGGACCATGCCGCCGCCGAGCCTGCCGTGCCAGTGGGCCAGGACCGCCTCGGACTCGACGGTCACCGCGTTGGCCACCAGCCTGCCGCCCGGCCGCAGCGCCGCCCAGCACGCCTCCACCATCCCGGGAACGGTCACCCCGCCGCCGACGAAGACGGCGTCGGGCGGCTCCAGCCCGGCGAGCGCGGCGGGCGCGGCGCCGGTCACCACGTCGAGGCCGGGAACGCCCAGCGCCGCGGCGTTGCGGGCGACCGCGGCCGCCCTGCCCTGGTGGGACTCCACCGCGACGGCCCGGTTGTCCGGGTGCGCGCGCATCCACTCGATGCCGATGCTGCCCGCCCCCGCGCCCACGTCCCACAGCAGCTGCCCGGGGACGGGCGCCAGCCGGGACAGGGTGACCGCGCGCACCTCGCTCTTGGTGAGCTGGCCGTCGTGCTCGAACGCCTCGTCGGGCAGGCCGGGCAGCCGGGGCAGCGGAACGGTCCCGGCGTCGGCGCGGCACTCCACGGCGACGACGTTGAGGTCGTGGGTGGCGGGCAGCGACCAGGTGGCGGCCGTACCGGAGACCGCGCGCTCCCCGGTGCCGCCGAGCCGTTCCAGGACCGTCATCGGGCTCGCGCCGTAGCCTCGGGCGGCGAGCAGCCCGGCGATCCGGGCCGGGGTGCGGCCGTCGGCGCTGAGGACCAGCACGCGGCGGCCGTCGTGGACGACCGGGTGCAGCACCTCGACGGGGCGCGCCACGAGGCTGACCACCTCGACGCGGTCGGCCGCCCACCCGAGCCTGGCGCAGGCCAGCGAGACCGACGACGGGTGCGGCAGGACCCGGACCCGGTCCGCGCCGAGCAGCCGCACCAGGGTCGTGCCGATGCCGTGGAACATGGGGTCGCCGCTGGCCAGCACGCACACCCTGCGTCCCCGGTGGGAGGCGATCAGCGCGGGCAGGGCCGGCAGCAGCGGCGAGGGCCAGACGACACGCTCGGCGCCGGGTTCGATTCCGGCACCGGGTTCGGCGTCGGCTTCCGGGACCAGGCCCAGCTGCCGGGCGCCGCCCATCAGGACCTCGGCGGCGCGCAGCTCGCGGCGCGCCGCCTCGGAGAGACCGGCCCAGCCGTCGTCCCCGATCCCGACGACGGTGACGACGGGATCGGAGGCGACGGTGGCGGAGGCGAGGCCGGGGGTGGCGGGGTCAGACATTGCCCAGCACCCGGGTGATGCGGATCTCGACCACGACGCGGGCGGGGTTCTCCCGCGGCGCGCGGTAGCGCTCGGCGTAGCGGCGCTCGGCGTCGGCGACCGACCCGGGGTCGGTACGGATCACCGCGCGCCCCTCCAGGGTCGACCAGCGGCGCCCGTCCACCTGGCAGACCGCGACGGCCGCGCCCTCGTCCCCCGCCGCGAGCACGTGGCGGACCTTGTGCGAGCCACCCGAGGTGATCACCCTGGCGATCCCCGCCTCGGCGTCCAGCGTCACCCCCACCGGGATGACGTGCGGCGTGCCGTCGGCGCGCACGGTGGTCATCGTGCACAGGTGACGCTCCCGCCAGAACGCGCGGAGTTCCTCCCCGAGATCCTTCAACAGCCGATCCTTCCCCGATACCGTTTGCCGGGCGACATGGTAGCCCCGGGCCGCGCCCGCCACCGGACCCGGCCGCCGGTCAGGCCCCACGCCCACCCCTGCCGGACCGGACCGAGGCCGAGCGGCGCCGCCCGGCCGGCGCGCCCCGGGCAAGCGGCATCCTGGTAGGCATGAGCTATCGCATATGCGTGGTGTGCATGGGAAACATCTGCCGCTCCCCCATGGCCGAGGTCGTGCTGAGGAAGACCCTCGACGACCACGGTCTCGGTGACCTCGTCACGGTCGACAGCGCGGGCACCGGCGGCTGGCACCAGGGCGGCCCGATGGACGCGCGGGCCGCCGAGACGCTCTCCGAGCACGGCTACGACGGTTCGGAGCACCGGGCCCGGCAGTTCCTGAGCCACTGGTACGACCGGGTCGACCTGGTACTGGCCATGGACACCCACAACCTCGGCGCCCTGCGCCGCCTCGCCCCCGACGGCGCGGACGTGCGGCTGTTCCGCTCCTTCGACCCCGCCGCACCCGAGGGCGCCGAGGTACCCGACCCCTACTACGGCGAGCGCGAGGGCTTCGCCGAGGTGCTGGAGATGGTCGAGGCCGCCTCCAAGGGCCTGGCCGAGCACCTGGCGGCCACCCTCAGGTGAGATTTCCCGCCGGACCCGCCCCGCTTCCGGCCGTCGCCGGCCGGAGCCTCCACCACCGGTGAAGGGTCCGGTTTTTCTGTGACGGGATTTCGTCCGCGCCACCGCCTTTACAATGTAGATCAAAAACTGGTCTCCGGCCGGTCTCCGGAGCTCACGTCCCCTCACGAGGGCGGCCTGCGTCCCGCCCGGCCCTCCGGGTGAGCGCCGCACGCTCCCGTACGGGGGTGGCCGGCGTGCGCGAGCGGGCCGCTGCGCTGCATCTGCCCTTCGCCGGGCTTGGCGCGCAGACGGCGGTGTCCGGCGCCTTTCTGGACAACCCGGCTTCGCTGGCCGTCTCCGGCAGGCTCGGCTACCGGCCGGACGGCCTGTCGGTGCACCAGGTACGCGGTCAGCGGGTCGTTCAGCAGCGCCTGCGCCTCGATCGGGACAGCTTCACCAGCCCGGTCCCGGTGGAGATCCACGACCTGCAGCCCTGCCTGCCACATTTCGGCCTGCGATGACTCCGCACCCGTTCCGCCGGCTCGCACAGGAGCCTGTCGCCCCGCCAGTGACATGATCGGGTGCCTGCTCGGGTGGCGGCCGCGTCGCGTCGCGTCTGCGGGTGGACACGGAAGGCTTGGTGGTCGGCGCGGCCGCGGCGGTCGCGCGGGGAGCGGCCCAGGCCGGCCCTCCGCTCGGGTCCGTGCGACCAGCCCAGAAGCGGGAAGGTCGTCCCAGGTCACAGCAGTGACGGGGACGCAGTTCAGGTGCACGGGTTTCGGGCGGGACGATCGCCGGCTCGTTGCGAGCTGTTCCCGTACCGGCCGGGAACCGCAGCGGGATTCGTAAGCGTTGAACTGGCCGTGATGCCGGACGACCACGAGCCCTTGGCGGGGACCGAGCGGGTGGCGACCCGGGGGTCGCGCGGCCCCGTCGTGGTGTTCCTGCACGGTGTGGGCTGCGCGCGCGCCCAGTTCGCCGCCCAGCTCGCCGGTCTCGATCGGAGGCTGTGGCTGCTCAGCCTGGACCTGCCCGGTCATGGCGAGTCGCCGCCGCTGCCCGGAGGCGAGTACGGCGTCGCGACGGTGGCCGGGGCGGTGCAAGCCGACCTGGCCAGGCGAGGAATCGACGAGACCGTCCTGGTCGGGCACAGTGCCGGAGGTATCGCCGCCCTCCTGATCGCTGCGACATGCCCCGATCTGGTGCGCGGAGTCGTCGTGGTGGACTCCACCATCGCGCTCACGGAGCCGGAACTGCGGGCAAACCGGGCACGGTCCGCCGAGTCGAACAACAGCGACTGGCGGCGCCATTTCATGGACTCGATGGCGGAGGCGTGGGGCACAGGCGAGCACGGTCGAGCCGCGGTATTCCGGACGCTGGAGCGCACGCCCGACCACGTCGCCAGGTCCTTGTGGCACAACGTTCTGGCCTTTGAACCGGAGTCCCTGTGGCGCGGCGTCACAGTGCCCGCGCTTTACCTCAGGTCCAGACGCGACACCGACTTGCGGCTGCTGCAGACGCTCAACCCCTTGATCTCGACGGTGGATCTACGCCCCCGCTGCGGCGGGCACTGGCCGCACGTGCAGTGTCCGGACGCGGTGAACCAGGCACTGCACCGCTTCCTGACCCTGCTCGGACTTGATGACGGTTGAGGAGGAAGTCATCGTGGACGTGTCTATGCTGATCAACGTCGGAGCGGTGATCGTATCGATCCTGGCCCTGATCACATCGGCGCTGCTGGCGCGCAACCAGTTCAGGGCACAGCGGCACGGCAATCACGTCGGCCCGCTCGTCGAGTTGCTCAGGGAATTCCGCTCGCTGGAGTTCCACCGCAACTACGCGTTCATCAGGAACGAGTTACCGAAGCTCTCCAGTGACAAGGGCATCTCAGGCCTCGACGAGGACATCCAGCGGAAGATCTACGACATCGGGTACTTCCTCCAGCTCTACAGCATCCTCGCGTACATGGACGTCATCGACCGCGAGTTCATCGGATCCCTGCTACGCAGGCGTTATGTCGAAGCCTGGACCTCCCTGGAACCGTTTGTGCGTAAGGAACGAGAACTGCAGGGACTGCCGGACAGCGCGATACTCAATGTCTTCGAGCGCTTCGCCGTTCACTTGCGTGACCACCCGCCGGCCGACATCCAGATCGCGCTGCGCCGCTGAGCGGGCGGGCCGGCGACGAACGGTCGCCACCGGCGGGTCCAACCGCCGACCCCCTCGAACGCGCGTGGGGGGGCCGACTCCTCCCTCCGGTAGCCGGCCCCGCCGCTGTTCATGGCCCCCACTCGGGTCCGCGCGATGAGGCCGGCCCGGCGCCCAGGGGCCGGCAGGATCCGCCGCATGGCGGAGCGGGTGTCGAGAACGGTGATCGACATGGCGCCGATGCCAGAAGGTGACGCAGCGTCAAGGTCAAACCTGCGGCTCTCCTCGCCGGGGTACGGCCGGCGTGCCGTCACCCGGCCCCGTCATGACCGGCGGTTCGCCGGCCCGGCCCGTCACGCGGAGCCGCTTCACCCGTGGTGACGCCGGCTCCGGTGGAGGGCCGGGCAGGTCGCGTAGCTGGCGGATCGGGCCGAGCAGCAGCATCGGAGCGGCGAACGCCTCACACAGTAGGAATCCCCGTGCGGTCCCGAACCGGGTGGCGACACGGCCGGCCAGCACCGCGCCGCACAGGCCGCCCGCACCGGCCAGTGCCAGCACGGCACCCGCCTGTCCCGCGCCCGCGCCCAGATTCCGGGCGAGGAACACCACCTGGATCGACTGATAGCCCACCAACGCGACGTTCGACATCACGCTGAAGGCGGTGAGCGTACGCAGACAAGGGTCGCCTGCCACGAACCGCAGGCCGTCGCGGATCTCGGCGAGCAGCCGCCGGTCGGCGGTGTTGCCGCCGCGCATCTCCCGGGCGCGCACGGAGCGCAGGAACAGCACGGCGACGCCGAAGCTGACAGCGTCCATCAGCACGCCGTTGCCGCGCCGGCCGGCCCCGTCCCGTCACGCATGTCCATGGGGAGGCTCGCCGCCCGGCCGATCCGCCGGAGCGGCCTTTCGCGTGGCGACGAGGTAGGTGACCGCGGCCGTGAAGGCGAGCAGGGCGGTCCAGTCGTTGAGGCGCAGACCGAGGATGTGGTGGGTGGGGTCGATGCGGAGCCACTCGATCCAGGCGCGACCGGCGGCGTAGGCGGCGACGTAGAGCGCGAATGTCCGGCCACGGTCGAGCCGGAACCTTCGTTCGGCCCAGATGACGAACCCGGCCACGCCCAGGTTCCACAGCGACTCGTAGAGGAAGGTCGGATGGTAGGTGGCGGTGGATTCCATACCCGGTGGCCGATGGGCGGGGTCGATCTCCAGCGCCCAGGGCAGGGTCGTCGGCCTGCCGTACAGCTCCTGGTTGAACCAGTTGCCCCAGCGGGCGATCGCCTGCCCGAGCGCGATCCCGGGCGCGACGGCGTCGGCGAAGTCGCGCAGCGCGACGCCGCTCCGGCGGCAGGCCAGCCACGCGCCCACCGCGCCGCCCGCGACGGCGCCCCAGATGCTGATCCCGCCCTCCCAGATCGCGAACGCGCGCAGCGGGTCGTCGCCGGGGCCGAAGTACTGCTGCCAGTCGGTGGCCACATGGTAGAGCCGGGCACCGACCAGGCCGAACGGCACGGCCCAGGTGGCGATGTCCCCGACCGCGCCGGGCTCGCCGCCGCGAGCGGCCCAGCGGCGCCGGGTCACCCAGATGCCGACGAGGACGGCGAGCAGCATCAGCAGGGAGTAGGCGCGGATCGGGAGCGGGCCGAGGTGCCAGACGGCTTGGGTCGGGCTGGGGATGGCGGTCACGCCGTCGAGTCTGGTCCCGGTACGGCGGCGCCCGCATCGAACGGAACGCCGATCACGTGATCAGTCGACTGGTTGATGCCGGGCGGACGGGTGGTTGATTATCGTCGGCGGTGTGGAGTCCTGGGAGCGGTCGCAGCGCCGGTGGCAGCACGCCTTCTTCGCCTCATGGCTGGTGCTGACCTCGGCCGGCCCCCTGAAGGAGGCGGGCCAGGTGCTCCCGGTCGTGCTGGTGGCCGGGCTGGCCGCCTGGTACGCGGTGTGGTTCGTCCTGCGCACGCCGCCCTCCGACGGCGTGCCCGCGCCGTACACGCTCGGCGGTGGGCTGCTCTGGCTGGGGCTGTTCGCCATCGACTCCTCCTTCCTGGTGGTCGTGCTGAGCGTGCTCGTGCCGTACTGCATGGACGCCGTGCGGGTCGGGCTGGTCGCGGTGGTGTCGTGCGCCGGGGGCTGGCTGTGGCATCGTTTCCACGCGACCGGGTCGATCACCTGGACCGAGATCGTCATCGCCGCGCTGATCGCGATCAGCGCGGCCACCGCGGTCGGGTACTTCGGCTCGGTGTCCCGGCAGAGCGCCGAGCGCAAGCGGCTCCTCGACCGGCTGCAGGTCGAGCAGGAGGCGCGGGCGGCGGCCGAACGGCAGGCGGGCGTGGCGGCCGAGCGGCAGCGGCTGGCCCGCGACATCCACGACAGCCTGACCCAGGGGTTCGCCAGCGTGGCGATGTTGCTGGAGGCGGCCCAGGCGACCCTGCCGGACAACAAGCACCTGACCCAGGCGCTGCGGGCGGCACGGGAGAATCTGGCCGAGAGCCGCCGGGTGGTGAGAGCGCTGCGCCCCGGCCGGCTCGACGAGTGCGGCCTGCCGGAGGCCCTGCAGTGGCTGTCCGGCCGGCTGTCGGACGAGACCGGCGTCCACGCGCACACCGTGATCACCGGCAAGCTCCGGCCGCTCGAAGCCCAGGTTCAGGCGGAGCTGCTGCGCGTGGCGCAGGAGGCGGTCGCCAACGTTCGCCGCCATGCCCGCGCCGAGCAGGTCACGCTGACCCTTTCGTACATGGAGGACCTGGTCGTGCTCGACGTCCACGACGACGGCGACGGTTTCGATCCCGGACGGGCCGCCTTCGGGCACGGCCTTTCGATCATGCGGGAGAGGATGGAGCAGCTCGGCGGCACGCTGCTCGTGGAAAGCGCCCCGGGTGCGGGCGCCACGGTGGCGGCCAGCCTTCCAGTGGTGACGCTGGGCGGGGCGCGATGACCGTCCGGGTCCTGATCGCCGACGACCACCCGGTGGTCCGCGACGGCATCCGGGCGATGCTGGGCACCCAGGACGACCTGGAGGTGGTCGGCGAAGCGGTCTCCGGCGCGGACGCGGTGCGGCTGGCGCGCGACCTGCGGCCCGACGTCACCCTGATGGACCTGCAGCTGCCCGAGATCGACGGCGCGACGGCGATCGGCCGGATCCGCGAACACGACCCGGGCGCCAAGGTGATCGTCTTGACCACCTACGACACCGACGGCGACATCTCCCGCGCCATCGACGCGGGGGCCACCGGCTACCTGCTCAAGGACACCGGCCGTGAGCAGCTGTTCGACGCGATCCGGGCGGCGGCGCGAGGGGAGAGCGCCCTGTCGCCGGCGATCGCGACCCGGGTGTTGTCGTGGGCGCGGGCCGATGCCCCCGATGCCCTCAGCGGCCGGGAGATCGAGGTCCTCGGCGCGGTCGCCCAGGGGATGAGCAACAAGGCCATCGCCGCCCACCTGTGCATCAGCGAGGCCACGGTCAAGACCCACCTGCTGCACATCTTCGCCAAGCTCGGCGTGGACGACCGCACCGCCGCGGTGACGGTCGCCGCTTCCCGCGGCATCATCCGGCTGGGCGGTTAGCCCCTTCGGCTGAAATCAGCGGTGAGCCGGCCGCGCGGATGCGGGCCGGCGCCTCCGGCCGAGACCGCTCTGGGTCACCGGATCATCGGGAGTGAGCCAGAGCCGTCAAATCCGCGCGCGACACGGATGTCCGGCCCGCCGCGAGGTGAGTTCGAACGGTGCGGCGCTCACCGTCCGTCTGTCGTCGCGCGCGGAGATGGTGCCGGTGGACACCCGTGATCGTTGCCAGTGGACCGCGGCCAGGATGTTTGAATGAATCATGACCGCGCGATATGACGGCCTGGCCGAGTGGTACGACGACTACATCGGGCCCGGCGCCGCCGCCAACGTCGCCCACATGGCCGATCTCCTGGGCCCCGGTGAGGGCCTGTGCCTGGACATCGGCTGCGGCACCGGCCTCTACCTCGACGCCATCCGATCCACCGGCCGGACCGTCGTCGGCCTCGACCACTCGGCCGACCAGTTGCGTCTCGCCCGCCGCAGGGACGGCGCCCCGCTCCTGCAGGGTGACGCGACGACGCTCCCGTTCGCCGCGGACACCTTCGGCACCGTCACCGCGCTCTGGGTCTCCACCGATATCGGCGACTTCGCCGGGCTGATCAAGGAGGCGGCCCGGGTGCTGCTTCCGGGCGGGCTGCTGCTGTTCTACGGGGTACACCCCTGTTTCAACGGTCCGCACATCGAGCTCCGTACCGACGGAGCGGTGGTCATCCACCCCACCTACCGGCTCAGGGGCTGGCACGAGCGCTCGCCGTGGTGGCGCGAAGGCGGGGTCCGAGACCGGGTCGGAATGAGCCACGTGCCGCTGCCCGACCTGGTCAACGCGTTCATCGACGCGGGACTGAGCATCGATCGGCTCTTCGAGCCACGCGAGCACGCCATCCCATCGGTGCTGGCGGTAAGGGCGTTCCACCGATGCTGAGCCGACCGCCCTCAGCCGGCGGCAGCGGTCCGCCGTACGCGAGAGGCCCGGGATCTCCCCCAGGGCTCACCGCCACGCGTCGCCGGTCACCGGACGTCCCTGCGGGTGAGCGCGACGGCCGCCGCGCCGAGGGCCGCGACGACGTACAGGGCCATCACCGCCAGCGCCGCCGCCGGGGACAGCCCGATCCCCGCGGCCGCGTCGCCGAGCCCGACCGCCAGGGGCGGCTCGCCCGCGGCCTGCCGGGTCAGGTCCTCCAGCAGCACCGAGCCGACCCTGGCGTTCCACGGCTCGGGCAGCGCGGTCGCGAACCTCGGCAGGACGTACAGGTACGCGACGACGCCGGTGATCGCCCCGGCGGTGGAGCGCAGCACGACGCCCGCGCCGAGCCCGACCATGGCGAGCACCACCGCCGACAGGCCGGCGGCGAACATCCCGGGAAACTCCTCCCACAGCGGCGTCGCGAAGCCCGGGATCGGGCGGTCACCGATGATCAGCCGACCGGCGGCGAACGTCACCAGCCCGCTCCCCTGCCCCACGGCGAACGCGACGGCGGCCACGACCGCCGCCCTGGCCGCCAGCACCACCGCGCGCTGCGGCACCGCCGTGAAGGTGGTGCGGGCCATGCCGGTGGCGTGCTCGGAGGTGAACGCGAGGACCCCGAGCACGGCCATGCAGATCTGCACCGGCAGCAGCAGGAGCTGCTCGGGCCGCGCGGCGCGCAGGGTGGCCCGCCGTTCGGGAGGCAGCCCGTCCCACAGACCGCCCACGTAGAGGGTGAACACCACCATGAGCACGACGGAGGCGGCGACGGCGGCCAGGACGTACCAGGTGGAGCGGACGGTGCGCAGCTTCAGCCACTCGGCGGCCAGCACGTCGGCCGCCGGCCGGCTCCCCGTCACCTCGCGCCGCGGGAGACGCGGGAGGCCGGTCATCGCTCGCCCGCCAGGTACTCGGCGCTGTCGCCGGTCAGCTCCATGTACGCCTCCTCCAGCGAGGCGCCGCGCGGGGTGACCTCGTGCACGGCGAGGCCGGCGGCCGCGGCCAGGTCCCCGATCCGCGCGATGTCCAGCCCCCTGACGACCAGTCCCCCGCCCGGTTCCGTCCCGACCGTCGCGCCGGCGGCCTCCAGCGCGCCGGTGAGCTCGGCGGCGCGCGGGGAGCGCACCAGCACGCCCCGGTCGCGGCGGGCGGCCAGGTCCCCGACCGTGGTCTCGGCGACCAGCCGGCCGCGCCCGATGATCACGAGGCGGTCGGCGGTGAGTTCCATCTCGCTCATCAGGTGGCTGGAGAGCAGCACGGTGCGTCCCTCGGCGGCCAGCGAGCGCATCAGGTGGCGGATCCACCGCACGCCCTGCGGGTCGAGCCCGTTGACCGGCTCGTCGAACATCAGCACGCCCGGGTCGCCCAGCAGTGCCGCCGCGATCCCCAGCCGCTGCCGCATGCCGAGTGAGAGGTCACCGGCCCGCCTGCGGGCCACCCCCGCCAGGCCCACCCGCTCCAGGACGGCGGCCACCCGCGAGACCCCGATCCCGTTGCTCCGCGCCAGGCAGCGCAGGTGGTCGTAGGCGCTGCGCCCGCCGTGCACCGCGTTCGCGTCGAGCAGCGCGCCGACCTCGTGCAGGGGGTGCCGCATCGTCGCGTAACGACGCCCGTTGACGAGCCCCTGGCCGGAGGTGGGGGCGTCCAGCCCGAGCAGCACCCGCATCGTGGTCGACTTCCCCGCGCCGTTGGGGCCGAGGAACCCGGTGACCAGGCCCGGCCTCACCTGGAACGACAGCCCGTCCACCGCGACGGTCGCGCCGTGGCGTTTGGTCAACTCCCTGACTTCGATCATGCCGTCGAGGCTCTCGCGGGGCAGGCCCCGGGCGCGTCGGGCCAGGGCGGGCACTTCGCGGTCGGCCCCGGGTCCGACGGCGGCGCCCGCGGCGCGGGAGGGTCGGTCCCGGGGATGACGTCCCGTGGGGGGAGGCGGGGACGCGACCTTGGCGGATACGGTCTCATCGTGGACCTCACCATGGACGACTCGCTCTTCCCGCGGCACTGGAGCCGCGCCCGGCTCGTCCGCCTCGACACCCTGGGGGCGGCGGGGTACGCGCTCGCGCTGCTGCTGTTCGGAGCCGGGCACCCGGACCCGGCGGTGCCCGCGTGGGCACGGTTCCTGATCCTGGCCGGGATCACCCTGCCGCTCGCGGTACGGCGGCTGTGGCCGCTCACCGTCTTCTGCGCCGTCCTCGCGATGTCGCTGGTGTCCCTCGTCGTCCTCGGCACGGTGCACGACAGGTTCGCGGCGGCGGCCTTCGCGATCTACATCGTGGCGCTCACCCGGCCCCGGCCCCGGTGGGAGCCCACGGTCGCGATCGGCGCCTGCGGCGCGGTGGCCGTCCTGCTGCTGTCGGCGGTGGGCACCTCCGCCCCGGCGCCCGGCGTCGCCGGGCCGCTGCTGGTGGGGGTGGCGTTCATGGGCGGCGCCTGGGTCGCGGGCCGCGCCGTGCGCGAGCGGCGGGCGTACACGGCGCGGGCGGCCGAGCAGCTCGCGGGCCGGGCGGTGGCCGAGGAGCGGCTGCGGATCGCCCGCGAGCTGCACGACGTGGTGGCGCACAGCATGAGCCTGATCGCGGTCAAGGCGGGCGTCGCCCACCACGTCGCCGCCGTGCGGCCCGAGGAGGCCACGGACGCGCTGCGCGTCATCGAGACCACCAGCAGGGGCGCCCTGGCGGAGATGCGCCAGCTGCTGGGAGTGCTCCGCTCCGACCTCGACGCCGACCTTGGTGCGCCGCCCGCCCTCGCCCCCTCCCCCGGCCTCGCGGGTCTCGCCGGCCTCGCGGAGCGGGCGTCGATGGCCGGGGTGCGCGTCGAGCTGGACGTCCGGGCGACCGGCCTGCCCGAGGGGGTGGAGCTGTCGGTCCACCGGATCGTCCAGGAGGCGCTGACCAACGTCGTCAGGCACGCCGCCCCCGCCCGGTGCCGGGTCTCGGTCGAGGCGTCCGGGGGCGAGGTCCGGGTCGAGGTCGCCGACGACGGGCCCGGCGAGCGGGTGCTGCCCGGCGGGCCGGGGCACGGGCTGATCGGGATGCGCGAGAGGGTGGCCGTGTACGGCGGGAGCTTCACGGCCGGGCGCCGCCCGGAGGGCGGGTTCGGGGTCTCGGCCCGCATCCCGTACGAGGAGACGCGCGTGCCGCACCGGGAGGCGCGCGCACCGGGTGAGGGGACGTTCCCGCCGCCCCGGGGAACTCACCCGCCGCGCGTGCCGCACGGGGAGACGGCCGGGTCACCCGGCACGACGCGCGTGCCGCAGGAGGAGGCCCGGTGATCCGGGTGCTCGTCGCCGACGACCAGGCGCTGCTGCGCGGGAGTTTCCGGGTGCTGGTGGACACCGCGCCCGACCTGGTGACGGTCGGCGAGGCCGGGACGGGTGCCGAGGCGGTGGAACTGGCGCGCGGCGGGTCGCCGGACGTCGTGCTCATGGACGTGCGGATGCCGGAGATGGACGGCATCGAGGCGACCCGCCGCATCTGCGGCCCGGCGGGCGTCCCGGGCGTGCGGGTGCTCATGCTCACCACGTTCGACCTGGACGAGTACGTCTACGCGGCGCTGCGGGCCGGGGCCAGCGGTTTCCTGCTCAAGGACACCCCGCCGGGCGACCTGCTGGCCGCGATCCGGGTGGTCGCCTCCGGCGAGGCGCTGCTCGCGCCGACGGTGACGCGCCGGCTCATCGCCGAGTTCTCCCGGCGTCCCGAACCGGCGCGCCCGACGGCCCGCGAGCTCGACGGGGTCACCGGGCGGGAGCTCGACGTGCTGGCGCTCGTCGCCAGGGGACTGTCCAACACGGAGATCGCCGACCACCTGACCCTGAGCCTGGCGACCGTGAAGACGCACGTGGGCCGCCTGCTCGGCAAGCTCGGCGCGCGCGACCGGGCCCAGCTCGTCATCGTCGCCTACGAGACGGGCCTGGTCACGGCGGCTCGCCCGCCCCGCTAGGCCGGACCCCGCGCCCCCGTCCCGCGGCCCCGCCGTGACGGGTCCTTCCGGGCACCGGACCGGCCGGGTGCCCGCCGTCCCCCGCCCTCGCGCGGCGGGGGACGGTCCGGTCGGGTCAGCGGGGCTCGCCGGTGCCGGTCGCGCGTTCCAGGACCTCCAGGAGGGTCCCGGCGAGCAGCGCGAGCTTGGAGGAGTCACGGGCCGCCGGGGCGCACCGGGCGACGGCCAGCCCGGCCGCCCGGTCCAGGGGCTCGCCCGCCAGGAGCGCCTCCTCGACCTCGGGCAGGCGGACGGGGACGCGGGCGACGCCCCCCGCGGCCACCCGGGCGAAGGTGATCCCGCCGTCGTCGACGACGAGCCGCGCCGCCGCCTCCACCAGCGGCCACTCGGCCTCCGACCTGCCGATCGCCCGGTGGTAGGCGGCCCGCTCCCCCGGCACGGGCGGCGGCAGGACGACGGACAGAAGGATCTCCCCCGCGGCCAGCAGGTGGTCGCGGGACGGGTCCGAGCCGTCTCCGTACAGCTCGGCGATCGGGAACGCGTCCCTGCCGTGCACCTCGACGAAGGCGTCGCAGGCGAGCAGGGCCACCGCCAGCGACGACGGGTGCGGCGCGACGCACGGGCCGGTGTCGAGGATCACGGCGTTCGGGGCGAGTCCGGCGCGTGCCGGGCAGTGGTCGCCGCCGTCCTGGTGGCAGGAGAAGGCCGGGTTGCGGAAGTACGCGCAGCGGTTGCGCTGCAGCAGGTTGCCCCCGACGGTGGCCACCTCCCGGATCTGGGGGGTGGCCAGGGCCGCCGCCGTCATCGCCAGGCAGGGGTGGCCGGCGGCCAGGCGCGCGTCGCGGGCCACCCGCGCGACCGTGGTCAGCGCGCCGATCCCGGCGGAGCCGTCCGGCCGCCAGGTGACGCCGGACAGATCGGGCAGGCCGCGCAGGTCCACGTGCGGCCCCGCCGCGCGGCGGCCCATCAGGTCGGTGCCTCCGGCGCGGAACTCGCCGCCGCGCCGCACGGCCTCGCCGAGGTCGGTGAGTACGGTCATCGAACACCTTCCAGTACGGGGATCGTCGAACAGCTTCCGGCGCGGATCCGCGGGAAGAGGATCACCGGTTGATCCCCTCGAGGAGCCGGTCGGGACGGATGGGCAGGTCGTGGGGGCGCCAGCCGGTGGCGTTGTGGACGGCGTTGCCCACCGAGGCGGCCACGCCGACCGTGGAGATCTCGCCGACCCCGACGCCGTGGCCGTTGACGTGGTCCCACCCGTCGCGGTGGAAGTGCACGGTGATCTCCGGGGTGTCGCCGATGCCGGGGATGCGGTAGTCGTCGAGGTTGGCGGTCAGCACGACTCCCGTCACCGGGTCGACCAGGCGCTCCTCGTACAGGGCGTAGCCGATGCCCTGCACGACGCCGCCCTCGCACTGGCTGCGCGCCAGCCGCTCGGCGTAGATGTGTCCCACCGCGATCCCGGCCCACACCCGCAGCGGCCTGACGGCGCCCAGGCGGGTGTCGACCTCGACCTCGGTGACGTGGACCGAACCGCTGAACCCGCGGCCGATCGCCATGCCGCCCACCGGGAACGGGGTGACGTAGCCGCGCCGGTCGCGGCGGCGCCCGCCGACGACCCGGGCGCCGTCGGTCAGGCCCAGCTTCCGCAGGCGCCGCGCGGCGTCGCGCGCGGCCGGGGCCACCGAGACCGTGGTGCGGCTGCCGATCGAGGCCGGCCCGTGCACGGTGCCCGTCCTGCCGATCTCGACGCGGACGCGCTCGGCGGGCAGCCCGAGCTCCTCGCCCACGACGCCGGCGATGACGGTGCGGATGCCGGTCCCGATGTCCTGGGTCGTGGTGCGGGCCACGACCACGTCGCCCTCGACGCGCAGCTCCACCTCCGTGCCGGGGTCGAGCATGTAGGCCCAGTTGGCGGCGGCCACCCCGACGCCCCGGCGGAAGCGGCCCGTCTGGGAGCCGGTCCGCGGCCTGGCCGTCCACCCGGGCAGGGCCGCGGCCAGGTCGTAGAGGGCGTGCCGCTTGCGGTTGCCGTCCCAGCGGCGGCGCAGCGCGATCGGGTCCTCGCCCCGGCGGTGGGCGGCCTCGTCCACCGCCTGCTCCAGCGCCCAGAGCATGGGCGGCGCCCCCGGGCCGCGGAACGGGGTGCCCGGCGGCTCGTTGGTGACCACGTCGTAGTCGCGGAGCCGCCGGGGCGCGGTGCCGTACATGAGGCGGGCCATCACCGCGACGGCCGACCCGATGGCCACGCCGCCACGCCCGTGGACGTCCATGGTGAGGGCGGCGAGGTCGCCGCGGTCGTCGGTGAGCAGTTCGAGGGTGGTGCGGGTGCCGGGGCGGTTGCCCGCGTCGGTGAGCTCCTCGGCGCGGCCGAACACCACGCGCACCGGCGCGCCGCAGGCCCGCGCGAGCTCGACGGCGGCGATCGTCTCCGTGCCGACGCCGCTCTTGGCCCCGAAGCCGCCGCCGACGTGGTCGGTGACGACGTGGACCCGCCCGGCGGGCAGGTTCCACCGCTTGGCGGCCTGCTCGGCGGCCACGCCCACGGTCTGGGTGGACAGGTGCAGGTGCAGGTCGCCCTCGGCGTCCCAGCGGGCGACGCAGGCGTGCGGCTCCAGCGGGGTGTGGACCTGGACGGCGGTGGTGAAGGTGCCGGTTACCAGGCGGGGGTCGGCGTCGCGGCGGGCGGCCTCGATCCGCTTGACGGCGGTGCGCCCGCGCCAGCTCGCCCTGGTGAAGGGGCCGCGCACGTTGCCGTTCCAGTCGCCGGGCAGCTCCAGCCCCTCGCTGGAGCTGGGGACGTGCTTCCTGGCGGCCTCGTCGTAGACGGGCGGGGCGTCCGGCGCGTCGTCGAGCGCGGCGGGCATCGGGTCGTAGCCGATCTCGGCGGCCTCCGCGATCGCCAGCGCCTCGCGGCGGGTGGGGGCGGCGACGGCGGCGACGGGCTGGCCCGCGTAGCGGACGGTACGGTCGGGCGGCAGCAGGTCGACCATGTGGGCGGCGTCCACCCTGACCGAGGTGACGCGGGCGTGCGCCCTCGCCGAGCGGATGATCACCCCTTCCAGCTGGCCCTCGAGGCGCACGTCGGTGGTGTAGCGGGCGCGGCCGGTGACCTTGTCCATCGCCTCCACCCGGGCGGGTGTCCCCGCGGCGCCGTCGTGCTCGCCCCGGCAGGCGGCGGCGATCGCGGCGTGGATCCCCTCGTACGCGCCGCACCTGCACAGGTGACCGGCGAGGGCGGCGGCGATCCGCTCGCGCGGCGGCGCGACGTCGCCGTGCTCGGCGCGCCAGGCGTCGACGAAGGCGGCGCCCTCGACCGCGAACCCGGGCGTGCAGTAGCCGCACTGCAGGCCGTCGTGGACCGCGAGCGCCCGCTGGACGGGGTGGTCGAGGCCCTCGGCGGTGGTGATCTCGCGATCCTCCAGCGCGGCGGACGGCAGCAGGCAGCTCGCCTGGGGCACCCCGTCCACCATGACCGTGCACGCGCCGCAGACTCCGGTACGGCAGGCGGCCTTGGCGCCGGTGAGGCCGAGTCCGTCGCGCAGGACGTCCACGGCGGCGTCGTCGGGGCCGGCGTCCACCGTGGCGGGCAGTCCGTTCACCGTGATCTTCATAGCTCTCCGGTTGACGTCGTCAACATCATGTTGACAGTGTCAACCAGGTACGTTGACATTGTCAACACGCGAGGCCCGGGAAGGTGGACCTACATGGTGGACGACACCAGGACCCGCCTGGTCGACAGCGCGCTGAGACTGCTGCGCGAGGGGGGCCTCGACGCCGTGACGCTGCGCGCCGTCGGCGACCTGGCCGGCCTGTCCCGTACGGCCCCCTACCGGCACTTCAGCGACAAGACCGCGCTGCTGGCGGCGCTCGCCGTCCGGGTCATCGCCGATCTCAGCGCGCACGTCGCCGCGGCGATCCTGGAGGGGACGAGCCCGCGCGACCGGCTGCGGGCCTTCTACCTGAGCTACGTCGAGTACGCCACGACGCACCGCGAGGAGTACCGGCTGGTGTTCGCCGCGGAGTTCCTCGCCGGGGACCACCCGGAGCTGGAGACGGCGATCGACCAGGTGACGACCGCGCTCGGCATGCGGGGCCCCTGGGACGGGCCGGCGTCCAAGGCCCGGGTGATGGCCCTGCTCTCGACCGCCCACGGCCTCGCGGAGTTCGCGGTGGCGGGACAGTTCACGCACAAGGAGATCGGGTACGCGGACATCGTCGACGTCATCGTGGCCCGCGACGGCGAGCCGTGACAGCCGGTCGAGCCGGTCGTGACGGCCGGTCGTGACGGTGGGCCGCCGGCGGGTCAGCCGGGGACGGCGTCCCTGGGCTCGCCGGCGGCGGGCGCGTCGAGGGCGGCGGCCCGGCCCTCGGAGGGGACGGGCAGGACCCCGCGCTCGGCGGCCCTCGCCACGTTGCGCAGCATCGGCCCGAAGATCAGGCTGTGGAAGGGCGCGACCGACCACCAGTAGAGGTGCCCGGCCAGGCCGCGGGGGTGGAAGATCGCCCGCTGGCCGTAGACGGTCTCCCCCCGGTGCGTGAGCACCCGCATCTCCAGCCAGGCGAGGCCGGGCAGGCGCATCTCCGCGCGCAGCCGCAGCAGGCGGCCCGGCTCGACCTCCTCGACCCGCCAGAAGTCGACCGAGTCGCCCACCCGCAGCCGCTTGGGGTCGCGGCGCCCCCGGCGCAGGCCCACGCCGCCGACCAGCCGGTCGAGGAGGCCGCGCAGGCTCCAGGCCAGCGGCAGGGAGTACCAGCCCGACTCCCCGCCGACGGCCTCGACGACCGCCCACAGGGCCTCCGGCGAGGCGCCGACCCGGCGGGCCCGCGCGTCGACGTACAGGCTGCCGCCCGCCCAGCCCGGGTCGGTGGGCAGCGGGTCGCTCGGCGCGCCGGGGACGGAGGCCGAGGACCAGCGGGTGACGACCCTGGCCTCCTTGATGCGCTCCAGGGCGAGTTCGATCGCCCGTCTCAGCCCGGTCAGGCCGCCGGGCGGGTCCTCGACGTAGCGGGCGATGTCGTGCTCGCCGCAGACGGCCTCGTTGCGCAGCGACTCCACCAGCGGGCGGGCCAGGCCCGCCGGGACCGGGGTGACCAGTCCCACCCAGTGGCTCGACAGGCCGGGGCTGAGCACCGGGACCGGGATGATCAGCCGGCGGTGCAGCCCGGCGACCTCCGCGTAGACCCGCATCATGTCGGCGTAGGTGAGCACGTCCGGGCCGCCGATGTCGAAGGAGCGGTTCACCTCCCCCTCGACGGAGGCCCAGGCCACGAGGTAGCGCAGCACGTCGCGGATCGCGATGGGCTGCGTCCTGGTGGCGACCCAGCGCGGCGTCGTCATCACGGGCAGCCGCTCGGTGAGGTAGCGCAGCATCTCGAAGGAGGCGGAGCCGGATCCGATGATGACCGCCGCCCGCAGCACCACCGCGGGCGTCGAGGAGCGCAGGAAGATCTCCCCCACCTCGACGCGGGAGCTCATGTGCGGCGAGAGCCTCTCGCCCGGCGCGGGACCACCGGGGTGGGAGGGCCTCTCCTCCGGGACGAGACCGCCGAGGTAGACGACGCGGCGGACCCCCGCGCGCTCGCACGCGGCGGCGAAGGTGGTGGCCGCCTCGCGGTCGGCGGCGGCGAAGTCGCTCCCCCCGCCCATCGTGTGGATGAGGTAGTAGACCACCTCGATGCCCTCCAGGGCCCTGGCGGCCTGCTCGGCGTCGGACGCGTCCGCCTGGGCGACCTCGACCCGGGAGGCCCACGGCTGGTCACGCAGGCGGCCGGCCGACCTCACCATGCAGCGGACCTCATGACCCGCGTCGAGCAGTTCGGGGACGAGCCGCCCTCCGATGTATCCGGCCGCGCCGGTCACGAGACATCTCATGCCCACATCTTCGTACGGCGCCGCCCGGCGGTTGCGGGCGGGCCGCGTCCCCGGCTCGCAGCCCCGCGCTCACCGGTCCCGCGAGCCCCGTTTCCGGCTCACAGCCTCCGCTGGAACTCCTCGCGGATCCCCAGGAGGATCTCACGGGTGCGCGTGGCCGGCTCGGCCTCGATGCACAGGCGCTCCATGACCTCCAGGTAGCTGTCGACGTCGTCGCGCTTCTCCAGGTAGACGGCGCTGGTGAGCTGCTCCATGTAGACGACGTCGGGCAGGTCGGGCTGGGAGAACCGCAGGATGCTGAAGGGCCCGCCGGCCGCGGCGTGGCCGCCGACGCTGAAGGGCACGATCTGGACGGTCACGTTGGGCAGTTCGAGCGCCCGCAGGATGTGGTCGATCTGCTCGCACATCGCCTGGACCCCGCCGAGCGGGCGGCGCAGCACGGCCTCGTCGAGCACGGCCCACAGGTGGGGCGGCTCCGGACGGCGCAGCAGCCGCTGGCGCGCCATGCGCAGCTTCACCCTGCGGTCCAGCTCGTCGTGGGAGGCCGAGGGGAAGCCCAGCCGGACGACGGCCCGCGCGTAGCCCTCGCTCTGCAGCAGGCCGGGCACGAACTGCACCTCGTAGTTGCGGATGACGGCGGCCGACTCCTCCAGGCCCACGTACGTCTCGAACCAGGGGGGCAGCACGTCGTTGTAGTTGTGCCACCAGCCGGTGAGGTTGGCCTTCTCGACGAGGGACAGCAGCGGCTCGCGCTCGGCGTCGCTGGTCACCCCGTACAGGGTGAGCAGGTCGGCCACGTCCCTGATCCGGAAGCTGACCCTGCCGAGCTCCATGCGGCTGACCTTGGAGTGCGAGGCGCGGATGGAGTGCCCCGCCTCCTCCAGCGTGATGCCCCGCTGCTCGCGCAGGCGGCGGAGCTGCGCGCCCAGGACGATCCGCAGCACGGTGGAGCTGCCCCGCGGCGCGGCCATCGAGGTTGGGCTGACCGGCGGGCCGTCGGCGTCGGGTGTGATCATCTACAGTCCTTCGGGCGCGGAACGCGAGCCTCTGCGCACTCTTTGTGGCGATCGCGAGCCTTCACGGTACTCCGCTCGCCGCGTCCAGACCATAGAGAGTTTTATTTTTCAATCACAGTCCCGGCCCCTCAGATGATCAGGTCGTCGAACTCCCCGCCCTTCACCCCGCGGACGAAGTCGTCGGCCTCGCGGCGGGTGTAGATCAGCGCGGGGCCCTCGGGATCGCGGGAGTTGCGCATCGCGACCCTGCCGTCGGGGAGCTCCGCGAGTTCCACGCAGTTGCCGCTGGGGTTGCTGAAGTTGCTCTTGCGCCACACGACGCCGTCCATCAGGGCGGCCGACATGCCGTTGTACAGCTGGTTCATCCTCGCCTCTCACCGGTCGGGGAGGGAAACAACACTTCGAGCATAGGGCTTTTTGTGCAGATGCACGTGCATCTGTACTTGCCTATGCACATTACGGAGGGCAAGATGGCTAGACGGATCAACCTCGCCATACGATCGCCCCCCTCCCCAAGGTCGCCGATGACTGGTTACCAAAGACACGAAGCCACACCTATCCGAGCTGAGATCGGAGGGTGGGAACGGTGGTTGTCGATGCTTGATCACCTGCTCCCCCCGAGCGGCCTGCCCCCCTGGGCCGGCGAAGAGGGCCACGCCGGCCAGTTGCAGATGGCCGTGCGCAGCCTTCGTTACGACCCGTGCGCGGCACGGACCGCCCGCGAGTTCACCACCAGGTCGCTGAGGGCCTGGGAGCTGGAGCCGCTGATCGACGACACCGGTGTCGTGGTCTCCGAACTCGTGACCAACGCCCTGCGCCACGGCACCCGCGGCGTCCTGCACGCCCGTTCCTTTCCCGAGGTCAAGGTGATCCTCTGCCACACCGAGCGCTCGGTGCTGTGCGCGGTCACCGACCCCAGCGACCAGGGGCCCTGCCTGCGCGATCCCGACTACGAGGCGGAGAACGGCCGGGGACTCCAGCTGGTCGACGGCGTCAGCGAGACGTGGGGCTGGGCCCCGCTGGAGAGCCACGGCAAGGCGGTGTGGGCGGCCTTCGCCCTGCCCCCGGCGGGGGAACGCCATCTGGAGGCCTGCCACTGACGACACCCGCCCGCTGACGACGCCTGGAAGCCCGCCGCCGACGGCGCGGGGAAACCCGCCCCGGCGGCCCGCCCGTCACCGGCGAGGGAGACGCGGAGCAGGGGGTACGGACCGCCGAGTATCCAAAAAGTGACATGAGCAGAAGGAGGCTCTGGCAAGAAATACAGCACAGCGTGGGCGGAAGGTCGATAATGTCCGCTGGAACCGCATGGCTGGACGGAGGACATCATGGCGTCGCCGCAACCTGAGCGCCTCAGGTTCGACCCCACGATCCCGAACGCGGGCCGGATAACCGACTACTTCCTGGGCGGCAAGGACAACTTCGCCGCCGACCGGGCCGCCGCGCAGGCGGCACTCGCGATCGCCCCCGAGCTCCCCGCCATGTCGCGGGAGGGGCGCAGGTTCCTCGGCCGCGCCGTGCGGTTCCTCGTGCAGGCCGGCATCCGGCAGTTCGTCGACATCGGCTGCGGCCTGCCGACCCAGGGCAGCGTGCACCAGATCCTGCGCGGCGTCGCGCCCGAGGCGCGGGTCGTCTACGTCGACAACGATCCGATGGTCGTCGTCCACGCCCAGGCCCTCCTGAAGGAGGGCAGCCCGGCCACGGTCATCGAGGCGGACATCCGCGACCCGGAGCGGCTCCTGGCGCATCCCGGCCTCACCGACATGATCGACCTCGACGAGCCCGTGGCGATCCTGCTGTTCTCGGTGCTGACCGACTTCTCCGACGACGTGCAGGCCATGCAGATCACGGCCGCCCTGCAGAAGGCCGTCGTGCCGGGCAGCTACCTGGCCCTCTCCCACGCGGTCTCGGACCTGTGCCCGGAGAGGACCGCGAGGCTCGCCGCCCTCTTCCAGGACAGCGGGTCGATCACCGGTCCCCGGCGGGCGAACCTGCGGACCAAAGCCGAGGTCGAGCTCTTCCTCGACGGGCTGCGGCCGGTCGAGCCGGGGATCGTCTACATCCCGGAATGGCGGCCGGAGGGCTCGGTGCCCCACCGGCCGGACTCCGTCTGGGTCGTCGGCGGCGTTGCCCGCAAGGAATAGACTTTCTTGGCAAATAATCACGTTTTTCATGTATAAACCGCGTCTTGACACCTGTTCACGCATCGCGCGGTTCTTTATCGTCACAGGAAAAGGAGGAGTCGATACATGAGCGATGCGTCCCGGCGGCCGGGGGCGGGCCTGGACACCAGCGTGCCCAACATCGCCAGAATGAACGACTACTTCCTGGGCGGTAAGGACAACTTCGCCGCCGACCGCAGGGCGGCCGAGGAGGTGCTGGCCATCGCGCCCGAGGTCAGGGCCATGACGCACGAGGCCCAGGCGTTCCTCGGCCGGGTGGTGCGCTATCTCGTCGGGCAGGGCATGACCCAGTTCGTCGTCATCGGCTCCGGGCTGCCCACCCGCCGCAACGTCCACCAGGTGGCCCAGGAGAGCGCGCCCGGCACCCGCGTGGTCTACGTCTCCAACGACCCGGTGGTGCTCTCCCACGGCCGCGCCACTCTGGCCACCAATCCCCACACCACCGTCGTCGAGGGTGACGTCATGCACCCCCGCGAGCTGCTCACCGACCCGGAGCTGCTGCGCCTGGTCGACCTGGACCTGCCGGTGGCCGTCCTGATCCTGTCGGCCCTGCAGTTCATCCCCGACGAGGACGACCCGCACAAGAGCGTGGCCGTCCTCCGCGACGCGGTACCGGTCGGCAGCCACTTCGGCATCGGCCACGTCGTCTTCGACACGCGCCCGGAGGCCCGGCGCCCGCTGGTCGAGATCTTCCAGCGGGTCCTCGGCCGCGGCGAGGACGCCTCGCGGCGGAGCGAGCAGGTGCTGCGCTTCTTCGACGGGCTGGAGCTGGTCGATCCCGGCCTGGTCTACGTACGCCACTGGCGCCCCGACAACCCGCTCGCCGCGCAGGGCCGCGACAGGACGTGGACGATGGGCGGGGTGGCCCGCAAGTCCGGGGGCTGACCCGGCTCCGGCGCGGGCCCCGCCCGCCCGGCCTAGCCCGCGACCAGGAGGTCGTCGCGCTCGACGGCCTCCAGGGAGAGCGTCTTGTAGCCGACCTCGTCAAACAGCACGGTGATCCGGTCGCTCTCCCTGCTCATCACCATCCCCGGGCCCCAGGCGCTGTGCCGCACCCTAGCGTGCATCGCGAAGGGCCCCTCCTCCGCCACCCCCTTCACGGCCTCCGGCTCCTCGGGGAGGCCTGCACGGCAGGTGTCGCAGGCCTCGCAGCCGCGCTCGCGCGGCTCGCCGAAGTACTCGAGCAGGAAGCGGCGCCGGCAGCCCGTGGTCTCCGCGTACGCGCGCATCATGTCGATCCGGGAGTCGTCGATGCGGCGCCGGGTGTCGTCCAGCTCGACGGCCCGAGCCGCGGCCGCCTCGGGCTCGGGCCCCTCGGGCACCCCCCCGCAGGTCGCCCTCCCCGGTGACCTCGATCGCGTTCGCCCGCTCCAGCAGGTTGACCAGCCGGGTGAGCCGGGTGGCGCCGACGCCGAGCAGGGTTCGCAGCTCTCCCGCCGGTACGGTGCCGCCGTGCTCGTGCACCAGCGTGGCGACGCGCAGCAGGAGCTCCTCGTCGGCCCGTCCCCCGGCGAAGAACCTGCGCAGCCCGAGGTCCTCCGAACGGTAGAACAGCACCGCGGCGGCGGGCTCGCCGTCCCGTCCCGCGCGGCCGATCTCCTGGTAGTAGGAGTCCGGCGACTCCGGCGGGGCGGCGTGCAGCACGAACCGCACGTCCGGCTTGTCGATGCCCATGCCGAACGCCGAGGTCGCGACCACGACGTCCAGCTCGTCGTCGCGGAACATCTCGTGGATCCTGTGGCGCTCCGCCGCCTTCATCCCCGCGTGGTACGGCTCGGCCCTGCGACCGGCCTCGCGCAGCGCGGTGGCGTACTCCTCGGCGGCGCGGCGGGTGGCGACGTAGACCAGCCCGAGCCCGGAGCGGGACGCCGCGTCCTCCACCAGTGCCCGCCTCAGGTCGTCCTGGGTGACGAAGCGGCGCACCTCCAGGTCGATGTTGGGCCGGTCGAAGCCCCGCACGATCTGACGGACGTTCCTCAGGCCGAGGGCGGCGATGATCTCCTCGCGCACCGCGGGGGCGGCCGTCGCGGTCAGCGCCACCACCGGCGGATGCCCCAGCCGCTCGATGACCTGGCCCAGCCTCAGGTAGTCGGGCCGGAAGTCGTGCCCCCACGCCGACACGCAGTGCGCCTCGTCCACGGCGATCAGCGAGGGACGCGCGGCGCGCAGCCGCTCGACCGTCTCCGGTTTGGCGAGCTGCTCGGGCGAGAGGAACACGAACTCGGCCGCGCCCGCGCGTACGGCCTCCAGGGACGCCTCGCCGCCGGACTGGGCGGAGTTGACCGCGACCGCACCGCCCGCGTCGGCCTCGGCCAGCCCGGCGACCTGGTCGCGCTGGAGGGCGATGAGCGGTGAGACGACGACGGTGGGCCCGTCGAGCAACAGGGCCGGCACCTGGTAGACGGCCGACTTGCCGCTGCCGGTGGGCATGACCACGAGGGCGTCGCCGCCGCCCAGCAGGTGGCGCATGGCGTCGAGCTGCCCGGGCCGCAGGTCCCGCCAGCCGAAGACCTTGCGGGCCACCGCCCGCAGCCTCCGCGCTCTCGGCCCGAACCTGTCCTTGATGTTCATGCCCTCCGCCTTCCCTCCGCGTGACGGCCAGTTACCCGTGGATCGGGGCGCTAGTCGCGCGACGTCCCCTTGATCGCCGGATGGCACGAGACGGGTGTGACTCCTCCGTTCCCTGAAGGGAGCGGCTTCTCGCTAGGCCGCTTGCGCAGCGTCGCGAAGGGCAAGCCCTGCCCGCAGGATGTTGATCGCCGCGTTGACGTCGGCGTGCGCCGTATGAGCGCACCGCTGACAGTGGAACCCGGCTTGGGTGAGGCGGTTCTCCTGCGCGCAGTGCCCGCAGGCGGCAGGTGCCGGTGGACGCGGACATGCCCGACGCCCTGGAGGCGGACGAACGTCACGGACGGGTGTTCGGGCTGGGAGTCCCACCGGCAGCCGTCGCCGTCCTTGGGCCAGGTCACCGTGTCGAACCGGCCGCGCCCCTTGAAACGCGGGTAACCCGGTGTTCGCCCGGCCTGGAGGCGGGCGAAGAACGCGGCGAACGCCGTGTCCAGACGGCGCAGGGTGGCCTGCTGGGAAGAGAACGACCACTGGCCCTGACCGTCGGGGTCCTCGGCGCGGATGTGCTTGAGGTCGGCCGGCTGCTCGCCGTAGCGGATGTTCACGCCTGCCGTGCGGTAGGCGGTGCGGCGGTGCTCCAGCGCGGCGTTGTACAGGGTGCGGTGGTCATCCAGGCACGCGGTGAGGGCGACCTCTTGATGGCGGGTGGGACGCAGCAGGAACTTGAACGACCTACGCACGAGCACCCCCGCCCGTGGGGACACGATCGTCCTGGAGCTCGATGGAGCGCCGCACGGTATCGACCGACACCGCGCCGACCGTGGCCACGAAGGACGACCGCGACCACAGCGTCGGCAGCTGAGAGCGCAGGTGCGCGAACCCGGCACGCACGTGATGGGAGGTGAAGCCCTTGAACCGGCTGGCCACGTACGACGGAGAGTTCTTCGGGTACGGCTTGACGAACAGGCGCACGTGGTCGGACATCACCTCAAGCGCCACGATCTCCCGGCCGTGCTCGCCGCCCCGGGCGCGAATCAACTCCTCCAGGCGGTCCTTCACCCGACCGTCCAGAACCAGGCGGCGGTACTTCGGGCACCACACCACGTGGTATCCGAGGTCGTAGGCCGCACCGGGACAGGTGCGCGCCTGACGAGTCACACGACCATTGCAACAGCACCATCCATCCAACGCGCGACGATCGGAGATCCCGCATGCGCAGACCTGACCGGCCAGGGCACACTCGGGCCCTGGCGGCCCTCCCGCTCCCGATTCCCCCGTCGCCTAAAGGCGACGGCCCCCTCGGGAGGAACTGATGGGAGCGGGGCAGGCGTGCGGAGCCGTGGGAACGGGACACGCGTGCGGGGCCACGGGTGAGGGGCGCCCCGTACGGGCACCCCTCCTTCGGCCGGATCGGATCGGCCCGGCCGGCCGGGCCACGACGGCCACCGGGGCCGTCGTGGTCGTCACGGCCGTCGTGACCGTCACGAGCGTCGCGTCACCGCGGTCACTTCGGCATGAGCACCGTGTCGATGAGGTAGACGACGGCGTTGGAGGTCTGGATGTTGCCGCAGACGACCTTGGCGTCGTTGACGGTGAAGTCCTCGCCGGAGCCCGTGACGTTCAGCGTTCCTCCCTGCATCGTGGTCAGGTCGCCGCTGCTCAGGTCCTCGGGAGCCTTCTTCCCCTCGACGACGTGGTAGGTCAGGACCTTGGTGAGCTGCGCCTTGTCGGCCAGGAGCTTGTCGAGCGCGTCCTTCGGGATCTTGGCGAACGCGTCGTTGGTCGGCGCGAACACCGTGATGTCCTTGGCGGAGTTGAGCGTCTCGGTCAGGCCTGCCTGCTCGATCGCCTGGGCCAGCGTGGACAGGGCGGGGTTGGAGGCGGCCGCGGTGGCGACCGGCTGCGAGGCCATCTCGCTGAGGCTGCCCTCGCCGCTGGCGGGCAGGGACGCGCATCCCGGGCCGAACGGCTCCGTCATCATGCCCGAGGGCTCGGGCGACATGCTGTCCGTGGGCGAGGCGCTGTCGGTCGGCAGAGCCGTGTCCGTCGGGATCGGTGTGGGAGAGAAGATGCGCGCGTCGGCGGCGACCGCCTGCGCTGCGGGGACGGCGGTCAGGGCGAGCACGGTCAGGGCCGATGCCAGAAGAGACTTCTGCTTCACGGTTATCTCCTTGTTTGGGCGGATGAGCCATCCGGGGTCCGTCGGCGGGTTCCCGAGCCACTCATGTCCTGCATTGGAGATCAATTCCCTGATATTTGGTGTCAAATGCCCCATTAGACGACTCTTGACCACATATCTCCCGAGAAAGAGAGCCATTTTCCATTCGTCAGGGCGTTAATTCGGGCGTGCCACATCCCCCGTAGAGTGGGCATTATGAGCCCGAAGATCGCAACCAACGAGGTCGTCTCCCGCGACCGGCTTCTGAATTTCCTCCGAGACCGCCACCGCGCGCTGGTCATCACGGCGCGGCGCGACGGCCGGCCGCAGGCGTCCCCGGTGACCTGCGGCGTCGACGCCGAGGGCCGGATCGTGGTGTCCACCTACCCCGAGCGGGCCAAGACCTCCAACGCCCGCCGCGACCCCCGGGTCAGCATCGTGGTCCTGTCGGACGACTTCGACGGCCCCTGGGTGCAGGTGGACGGCACCGCCGAGGTCCTCGACCTGCCGGAGGCCCTCGAACCGCTGGTCGACTACTACCGGTCGATCTCCGGCGAGCACCCCGACTGGGACGAGTACCGGGCGGCCATGACGCGGCAGGGCAAGTCGCTGCTGCGCCTCACCCCGGAGCGCTGGGGCCCCATCGCCACCGGCGGCTTCCCGGCCCGGCTGGCCTGAGGGACGCCCCCGGGTCAGGCGCCCAGGTCGGCCAGGACGGCGTCGGCGGCCCGGCGCCCCGAGACCAGGGCGCCCTGCTGCGAACCGGTGTCGCGGTGATCCCCGCACACGTAGCGGCCCGGCGCGAGGCGCACCGGGCGCCGCAGCCGGAACGGCGGCACCATCGCGGGCAGCGCCCCCTTGACGGCGTACGTCGCCAGATGCTCCCAGCCCGAGGTGTCGGTCCCGTAGATCTGCGACAGCCGCGCCCTGACCCGGGGCTCGTCCGCGTCGGAGAGGACCCCCAGCACCGACGTGGAGACCAGCGCGCGGCCCGGCGGGGCGTACTCGGGCGCGGCGTCGCTGATGACCAGGGTGTCGGTGATGTGGCCCTCCGCGTCGACGATCTGCGTGGGGTCGTCCATGGGGGAACGGGAGGCGGCGTGGTAGAAGGTCGTCACCGAGCGCATCGCCGGGATCTCCAGCCCCGGACAGAGCGTGGCGGCCATGGCGGGGTCGGTGGCCACCACCACCGCGCGGGCCGGGATCGTCGCGCCCCCGGCCGTCTCCACCCCCTCCCCGGTCACGGCGAGGACCGGGGTGCCCGGCGCGAGCGCCCCCGGGGGGAGGCGGGCGGCGAGCTGCCGGGTGATCTCCCCCATGCCGAGCGCGGGCACCCCGACCGTTCCCCGGGCGAAGGCACGCCAGACGAGGTGGAAGAAACGGCTGGAGGTCTCCAGCTCCCGCTCCAGGACGACGCCCGACAGGAACGGGCGGATCAGCTTCTCGACCATCTTCGGCGAGACGCCCCAGTGCCGCAGCTCCTCGCGCGTGGTGCGCTCGCGCCCGCCGCGCAACCGGCTCGCCGGCAGCAGGAGGTCCCGCGCGGTCAGCGCCGCCAGGGCCGCCTTGTCGGCCGGTGAGCCCACGTCGGCCAGCAGCCCGCTGAGCGCCTGGCCCGGGTGGCGCCAGGGCAGCATGAGCCGCTCCCGCCGGCCCCTGTCGAAGGAGATCAGGCCGGACGGGATCGGGCGCAGGTCCAGGGCTGCGACGTCGAGGACCCGCGCGGCCTCCGGGTAGGCGGTGTTGAACACCTGGAAGCCGTGGTCCAGCCGGAAGCCGTCCACGACGTCGGTGCGTACCCGGCCGCCCACCTCGTCCGCCGCCTCGACGACGTGGACCTCCACTCCCGCCGAGCGCAGCCGGAGGGCGCACGCGAGACCGGCGAGCCCCGCACCGACGATGACCACCGTGTCCTGCATGACGCGTCCCCCCCGGGTCGACGGCGGCACGGAGTCCGCGGGCCCCCCGGGTTCACCGGGTTCACCGGTCCGTGGGTCCGTGGAGTCCCCCGGGTGCGGGGGTCCGCCGCCTGTGTCTTCGAGAAGGCGGGTGCCGGGGGTTGCGTCCGCCGCTCCCTTCCTCGTACGGCCTACCCCAGCCTCACGGTGATCTCTCCCCCGAGCCGGAACCCTCCGGTCAGCTCCAGGTCGTCGCCGCTCCAGAACCGGCCGGGGTCGTACCAGTTCGGCCGCCGTCCCCCCGGCAGCAGCCCCATGGCCTCGTACGTGACCGCGACGACCTCGGCGCAGTAGGCGCTCTCCAGGGCGCTCTCCTCCGTGCCCCGCTTGAAGATCTTGGGCACCCGCCCCTTCATCCAGCGGCCGGCGAGCCTGGCCGTCGAGGGGAAGGGCGTGCCGTCCAGCCGGGCGACGGTGCGCAGGACGGCGTCCTCCATCTCGCGGGGGGGCTGCGGCTCCAGTTGCCTCAGCCAGCCGCGCTGGCCGTATCTGGTCGCCCAGACCGTGACCGCCTCCCGCAGGTCGTGCAGCTGGACGCCGCGCTGGTGGGTTCCCGACCACAGGTCGGGCAGGGAGCGGCCCAGTTCCGCGTGCCACATCAGGGGCGGCATGTCGTCGATGACGACCGACATGCCGACGTGGTTGACGGGGCTGTTCGTCATGGTCTGGATGGCTCGATCGGGCACCGTTCGACCGCGGAACAGCCACACGTCGCCGGTGCGGGTCAGGTTGACGGCCTCGTCGAGGCTGATGCTCTTGCCGGACATTCCGCTAGCGTAGGCACATGCGATGGTGGAAGGTACTCGGTCTGGCAGGAGTGGCGGGCGTCGCGGCCACGGGGGTCGTGATCGCGCGGGCCGAGCGCCGGCGGCAGGCGTACACCCCGGACGAGATCCGCGCCCGCCTCCGCGCCCGCCTGGAGGAGCCCTCCGGAGAGCCCGCCGAGCCGGAGCCGAAGATCGTCGGCCCCGCCGACCGGGCCCCCTGAACGAACACGTCCCGGCGCGCCCGCGGGCGGGCCGGACCCGCGACGGCGCTCACACCGGCCCGTCGGGGGCGAGGGCCGCGGACAGGGCGTCGAGGGCGGCCGGGTAGGCGCGCTCGGACGGGGCGGCGAAGCCGACCAGCAGACCCCGCGGGCGGCCGGCGGGATCGTGGTGGAGTTCGGTGAGACCGCGCAGGGCGACGCCGTGGCGGGCGCACCTGGCCAGGAGCCGGTCCTCGGTGGGGCCGCCGGGCGCGAGGGTGACGAGGGTGTGCAGGCCGGCGGGGACCCCGTGGGCGGTAAGGCCTGAAACGGCGGCCAGCCGGTCGAGGAGGAGTTCGCGGCGGCGGCGGTAGCGCAGGCGGGCGGCGCGGATGTGGCGGTCGTAGGCGTGGGTGGTGATCAGGTCGGCGAGGACGAGCTGGCCCAGGGTCTCGGTGTACAGGTCGGATCGTTCTTTGGCCAGCGTCACCGGTCGCACCAGGTGCGGCGGCAGGACCATCCAGGCCAGGCGGAGGGCGGGGCCGAGGGTCTTGGACGCGGTGCCGCAGTACACGACCTGGTCGGGGGCGACGCCCTGGAGGGCACCGACGGGCTGGCGGTCGTAGCGGTACTCGCCGTCGTAGTCGTCCTCGACGATCAGACCGCCCGTGGAGCGCGCCCACGCGACCAGTGCCTGGCGGCGGCCGGGGCGCAGCGGGACGCCGGTCGGGTACTGGTGCGAGGGGGTGAGGAACGCCGCTCCCGCGCGCCGTGTCAGCGTCTCCACGCGGGCGCCGTGCGCGTCGACGGGCAGGGCGAGGACGGTGAGCCCCGCGCGCCGGACGACGTCGCGAAAGGCGTTGTGGCCCGGGTCCTCCACGGCCGCGGTGCGGGTGCCGTCCGCGGCCAGCACCCCGCTGAGCAGGCCAAGGCCCTGGTAGTAGCCCGAGGTGATCACGATGCGGTCCGGGGTCGTGATCACGCCGCGGGTGCGGCCCAGGTAGCCGGAGAGCGCCTCGCGCAGCTCGATCCGCCCCTGCGGGTCTCCGGCGCCGAAGACCTCCGGGCGGGCGTGGGCCAGGACGCGACGGGTGGAGGCGAGCCAGGCCCGGGTGGGGAAGGCGCTGACGTCGGGGCGGCCGGGGCGGAGGTCGTGGGGCGAGGTCGCCGGCGCGGGCGCGCGGGGCGCGGGAGCCTGGGCGCGTCGCGGCGCCTCGGCCACGCTGGTGCCCGATCCCGGCCGCGTGGTCAGGTAGCCCTCCTCGACCAGCTGGTCGTAGGCGGCGCTGACGGTGCCCCGCGAGAACCCGAGTTCCCGGGCCAGCCCGCGCGTGGACGGCAGGAGCGTCCCCGCGGGCAGGCGTCCCTGACGGATCGCCGCCCGGAGCGCGGACTCCAGGCCGGAGCGCCGCCCGCCCGCCGCGTCGGGGGAGATGTACAAATCGAGCCGGGAACCGGCCCAATAATTCGGCATGAAACCGGATCTTATTCTTGGTCCGGTGACCTTCTACTTTCGAGGTGAGCCCGAACGGGGAGCACGAGCGCGAAACGGGTCGCCGTCATCGCGATCGGTGCGCGACCAGGGCCGCTCGGCCGTCATCGCGATCGGTGCGCCGGCCCGGGGCCGCTCGGCCGTCCTCGCTCACCTCCCGCACACCGCGACGAAGGGACCACGGTGATGATCGTGATCGCCCACCTCAGCGACACCCACATCGACGGCGGGGAGCGCAGCGCCGAGCGCACCCGGGCCGTCATGGACCACCTCGAAGACCTCCCCTACGACCTGGACGCCGTCCTGGTCACCGGCGACATCGCCGACCACGCCCTGCCGGAGGAGTACGAGCGGGCCCGCCTGCTCCTGACCTCCCGGCACCCGGTCATGATCTGTCCCGGCAACCACGACGAACGCGCCGCGTTCCGGCGGCACCTGCTCGGGCGGCCGGAGACGACGGCGCCGATCAACCAGGTGCACCACGCGGCCGGCGTCGTCATCGCCCTGTGCGACTCCTCCGTGCCGGGCAAGGACGAGGGCTTCCTCGAGGACGAGACGCTGGCGTGGCTGGAGGACACCCTGACCCGGGCCCCGGCCCGGGTGCCCGTGCTGGTCGGCTTCCACCACCCGCCGGCTCGGCTGCACGTCCCCTTCGTCGACGGCATCCGCCAGTTCGGCGCGGAGCGGCTCGCCGCGATCGCGGACCGCCACCCCAACCTCGCGGCCTTTCTGTGCGGGCACGCCCACACCCCGGCGGCGACCACCTTCGCCGGACGGCCGCTGCTGGTGGCACCGGGAGTCGTCTCCACCCTCCGGCTCCCCTGGGAGCACCGGGCCCACCCCGAGGACCACGTCCACCTCGACCAGCCGCCCGCGCTCGCCTTTCACATCCTGGACGACGAGGGACGGCTGACCACCCACTACCGGTGCCTCCCCGCGCCGGGGACGAGGTAGAGGCCGGAGCGGGGGTCGTGGAGGCCGGCGCGCGCTTGGTAGACGTTCATGATCACCAGCATCAGGACCGAGAAGGCCCCGTACTGCAGGCCGCTCAGCCCCACGGCGAGGTCGATCGGGACAGCCAGGGCGATCACCACCCGGACGGCCGCGTCGGCCAGCGCCCCGACGCCCCAGACGACCGTGGAGACCCGCCACACCCGGCGGAAGCGCGGCGAGCCACTCCAGAGGTCGTCCCACGACACGTCCCTGGCACCGGTCCGGCCCTCCAGCAGCGGCCGGGAGAACTGCAGGGCCAGCGGTCTCGGCCCCCGGGCGGTGGCCAGGAACCAGCCGCCGGCCATGACCATCAGCAGGGCGCCCTTGAGGAGCAGGAAACGGGGGCTGCCGCCGACGACCGCCAGCCCGGCGCTCACCAGCATGGCGCTCGCCATGAAGAGGCCCACGGAGTCGAGGCGGCGCTCCCTGACGAGGACGGCGACCATTCCGGTGCCGGGCACCAGGGAACCGGCGACCAGGGCGTTGACGTAGCCGACGCCCGCCGCGCGCAGGGCGTAGTAGAGCCCGATGGGCAGGACGAGGTCCACGAGCATCAGGACGGCCGCGGCCCGACGGCCCGCTCTCGTCCTCGTCTCCGCCCTCGCCCCGGCCCCCGTTCCCGTCTCCGGCTCCGCCCCCGCTCTCGCCTCCGCCTCGGTCCCCGTTCCCGCCCCTGTCTTCGGATCCGTCCCTGTTCTCGTCTCCGTTCCCGGCTCCGCCCTCGCCTCGCGTTCCGCTCTCATCTCCCGCTCCGCGTGGCCAGGTCGAAGATGGTCACCAGCTCGGCGGCGTAGAGGGTGGTGTCGACGTCCGGGTCGGCCTCCAGCAGGAAGGGCAGCCCGTCCACGGACCGCTGGATGCTCATCGCCATCACCCTCGGCTCGAAGGCGCGGAACTCGCCCTCCCGCTGGCCCCAGCGCAGGATCTCCTCGATGTGGGAGAGGGTTCCCAGGTCGGTGGCCGCGTCGTGGGAACGTTCGCCGTCCTCGCCCCGGTAGTTGACGAAGATCTCGTACAGCGCCCTCATCCGGACGCGGTGGGTGACGATGAACTCGACGTTGCCCGTGATGTAGGCCCTGATCGCCCCGCCGGCCGTGGGCTCCGCCCGCACCCGCTCGGACATGAACTCGCCGATCTCCCGGTGGACCTCGGCGACGACCTGGGCGATCAGCTCGTTCTTGCCCCGGAAGTGGTACGAGATCAGGCGAGTGCTGCTGAGCCCGGCCCGCTCGGCGATGCGCGCGAAGGAGGCCTGCCCGTACCCCAGCTCGGCGATCGTCTCGATCGCCGCCTCGACGATCTGGGCGCGTCGCGCGGTGGCCGCGAGACTCGGAGGCTTCGTTACTTGCATAGGTAATAAATAACTCGGACGAGTAACAAGCGCAAGGGGCAGACCGGAGAACGGTCCACCCCTCGCGTCCTCGCCGTCGGGCCCCCGGGCCCGGACCCGTCAGTCGAAACGGATCGCGGCCGGGTCCCATCCCTCGGGCAGCGGCGCCGGTACCGGGCAGGTGCTGCCGATCTCCACGAACTCGGCCCGCTCCGCGGACTCCGCGACGGCGATCATCGTGTCGAGGACGTGCAGGCCCAGCTCGCCGGTGGTCCGGTGCGGCCTTCCCTCGCGGACGGCCTGGGCCATGTCGAGCACGCCCAGGCCGCGACCGGCCTCGGTGCCCTTCGCAGGGACCGGCACCCACTCGTCGTCGACGGCCCGGCGCAACCGCACCTCGCCGCCGAAGGTGTTGGGATCGGGCACCCGCATGGTCGCCTCGGTACCGGTGATCTCGACGAACCCGGTGCAGCGCAGCGGCGAGTCGAAGCTGAAGACCATCGTGGCGGCCTGTCCCGCGGCGAACTCCAGGAGCGCGCTCGTGTGGGTGGGCACCGCCACCGGAAAACGCGTCCCGGCCTTGGGACCGGAGCCGACGACCCGCTCGTCCCTGGCCCTGCGGCCGACCGCGGTCACCCGCGACGCCGGGCCGAACAGGGTCACCAGGGTCGTCAGGTAGTAGGGGCCCATGTCGAACAGCGGCCCGGCCCCCGGCTGGAAGAAGAACTCCGGGTTCGGGTGCCACGACTCGGGGCCCGGCGTCTGGAACAGGACCAGGGCGGTGAGCGGGGTGCCGATGGCCCCCTCGGCGACGAGCCTGGCCGCGGTCTGCAGCCCGGCGCCCAGGAAGGTGTCGGGGGCGCTGCCCAGGAGCACCCCCGCCGCGGCGGCGGCCTCCACGAGCCGCGCGCCGGACTCCCTGTCCACGGTGAACGGCTTCTCGTTGTAGACGTGCCGTCCGGCCCGGACGGCGGCGAGCGCCACCTCGGCGTGCGCGGCGGGGACCGTGAGGTTGACCACCAGCTCCACGTCCGGGTGCGAGATCGCCTCCTGCGGGGAGGTCGCCACCGGCACGCCGTACCGCGCGGCGACCTCCGCGGCGCGGTCCAGGTCGAGGTCCGCGCACGCCACCACCCGCACGCCGGGGAAGGAGGTGAGGTTGCCCAGGTACTGGTGGCTGATGTTCCCGCAGCCGACGATCGCCACCCCGAGCGGGCCGGTCACGGGTTCACCCGCCCGGCGGCGGCGAGACCGGTCAGGTAGGCGTGGCTGTCGGCCAGCGCCTGGAGCATGTCGGTGGCGCAGTGGTCGAGTTCCACGATCCGCACCGCGTCCGGCGCGGTGTTCAGCGCGTCCACGATGGGCACCCGGCCGGTGCCGACCGCGGTCATCGGGCCCTCCTGGGTGGCGGGGCCGTCCTTGACGTGCAGGTGGCTCACCCGCTCGCCGAGCCGGGTCAGCAGCTCCGACGGGTCGACCCCGCCGGTCGCCGCCCAGTAGAGGTCCACCTCCAGCAGCACCGAGGGGTCGAGCAGCTCCGCGAGCACCTCCAGCGCGGGACGGCCGTCCACCCGCTGCTCCAGCTCCCACCAGTGGTTGTGGTACCCGAGCCGCAGCCCGTGGTCGGCCGCCTCGCGGGCCGCCTCGCCGATGCTCCTGGCGGCCAGCTCGACCCCCTCCCTGCCGGCGAACCACTCGGCGGGGGCGGCGGGCACGATGACGGTCTCCGCGCCGACGGTGACGGCCCCGGCCAGCGCGGCCGCGCGCCGCTCGTCGAGGAGCGGGGCGTGCACGCTGCACACCGAGAGCCCCGCCTCCCGCAGGTCGTCGCGGAGACCTTCCGGATCGAGGTGCACGTCGTACGGCTCGACCGCGCCGTAGCCCATGTCGGCGATGCGGCGCAGCACGGCGCGGCGGTCGACGGCCGCCTGTTCGCGCACGGAGTACAGCTGGACGGCTAGTGAGCTCATCGGTTCTCCTTAGCGTGGACACCTCCGCCTGCGGGCGGAGGAGAGAACGCGGTCCTCTACCCCGCGACGGGGAGGACCAGGGCCGCGGCGCCGTACAGGCCGGCGTCGCGTTCCAGGGAGGTACGTTCGACGTTCAGGCCGCGCAGGAAGCCGAGGCCCGCCCGCTTGGCGACCGCCTGGCGCAGCGGGGCGAGCAGGGTCTCCCCCGCTCCGGAGACGCCGCCCCCGATGACGACGTCGTCGAGGTCGAAGAGCGCCGCCGTGGTGAGGATCGCCACGGCCAGCGCGTCGGCGGCCCGCTGGAAGGCCTGCCGGGCGACGGGGACCCCGCGCGCGGCGTCGGCCGAGAGCGCGCGGGCGTCCGGGTGCGCGCCGGAAGCGCTCCAGCCGTTCTCCAGCGCCCAGCGGACCATGCTCGGGCCGCTGGCGATCGTCTCCAGGCAGCCGGTCGCCCCGCAGGGGCAGAGCCGTCCGTCGCTGTCCACCGCGATGTGCCCGATGTGCCCGGCGTTTCCGGTCGGTCCCACGTACGGCACCCCGTCGAGGACCAGGCCCCCGCCCACGCCGGTGGACACCACGATGCCCAGCAGGGCCCGGGAGCGCGAATGCCCGCCCCGCCACCACTCCCCCAGCGCCATGCACTGCGCGTCTCCCGCGAGCGCGACGGGAAGGCCGGGAAGGAGCTCGCTCACCGCGCCGACCAGCGGGAAGTCACGCCAGGCGGGGATGTTGACCGGGCTGACCGTACCGGCGACGGCGTCGAGGGGACCGGCCGAGCCGATGCCGACCCCGGTCAGATCTCCCAGGTCCCCGGTCTCTCCGGCGGCGCCTGTGCCGGTGGCGCCATCGGTGTCACGAACGTCGGGGACCTCGCGGATGTGCCGGACGAGCGAGGCCAGCGTCGCCTCGGGATCCGGGCCGACCGGCAGTTCCGCCCTGCGTGCCACGGTCCCGTCCGGCCGGACCAGCGCCGCGGCGAACTTGGTGCCGCCGATGTCGATCGCGAGGGCGGTCATCGGCCGGCCTTTCCGGCGCACCGGAACCCGGAGGGACGGCAGGCGGCCACCGGGGCCACCACGCGGCTGTGCAAGGAGATCCTCCGCTGGTCAATGGCACAAAGGGTGCGATACCCAAGTGGCTGGGCAAACAGGCTGAAGGTATGACGTTTATGACAACGTTGTCAACGGCCTACGGGGGGTGCGGGGTCACCGGTTCACCACAAGCCTTCCATGAGTTGTGCAGGCTTATCCGATTTAGGGGCAGATACGGTTAGCTCAGGTGTGATGTGAGGAGACTGCGATGACGCACGAACACGCGGGACAGCCCGCCGGGCCGTCCGACCTTGTCGACGTGGCCCGCCTGGTGACCTCCTACTACGCTCTGCATCCCGACCCGGGCGAGGTGGGCCAGCGGGTGGCGTTCGGGACGTCGGGACACCGGGGCTCCTCGCTGAACGTCGCGTTCAACGAGGACCACATCCTCGCGACCAGCCAGGCCATCGTGGAGTACCGTGCGGCGCAGGGGATCGACGGCCCGCTGTTCCTGGGCGCCGACAGCCACGCGCTGTCGGAACCGGCACAGGTGTCGGCGCTGGAGGTCTTCGCGGCCAACGGGGTGACGGTCATGGTCGACAGCCGGGACGGCTACACCCCGACCCCCGCGGTCTCCCACGCGATCCTGGCCCACAACCGGGGGCGCTCCTCGGGACGGGCCGACGGCGTGGTGGTGACCCCCTCGCACAACCCGCCCGGCGACGGCGGGTTCAAGTACAACCCGCCGCACGGCGGCCCGGCCGACACCGACGCCACCTCGTGGATCCAGGACCGGGCCAACGCGCTGATCGCCGACGGCCTGAAGGAGGTCAGGCGGGTCCCGTACGCCAGGGCGCTGGCCGCCGACACGACCGGCCGGTACGACTTCCTCGGCCACTACGTGGACGACCTGCCCTCGGTACTGGACCTCGACGCCGTCCGGGAGGCCGGGGTGCGCATCGGCGCCGACCCGCTGGGCGGGGCGAGCGTCGCGTACTGGGGGGAGATCGCCGAGCGGCACCGGCTGGACCTGACGGTGATCAACCCGCTGACCGATCCGACGTGGCGGTTCATGACGCTGGACTGGGACGGCAAGATCCGGATGGACTGCTCGTCGCCGTACGCGATGGCCTCGCTCATCACCGGCCGCGACGCCTTCGACGTCTCCACGGGCAACGACGCCGACGCCGACCGCCACGGCATCGTCACGCCCGACGGGGGGCTGATGAACCCCAACCACTACCTCGCCGTGGCGATCTCCTACCTCTACTCCCACCGGCCCGGCTGGCCCGCCGCCGCCGGGATCGGCAAGACGCTGGTGAGCAGCGGCATGATCGACCGGGTGGCGGCCGACCTGGGCAGGCGGCTGATGGAGGTCCCCGTCGGGTTCAAGTGGTTCGTGCCGGGCCTGCTGGACGGCTCGCTGGGCTTCGGCGGCGAGGAGAGCGCCGGGGCGTCGTTCCTGCGGCGCGACGGCTCAGTGTGGACCACCGACAAGGACGGCCTGATCCTGGCGCTGCTCGCCTCGGAGATCATCGCGACCACGGGCCGCTCGCCGAGCGAGCACTACGGCGACCTGGTGGCCCGGTTCGGCGACCCCGCCTACGCCCGCGTCGACGCCCCCGCGACCCGGGAGGAGAAGGCGGTGCTCGCCAGGCTCTCGGCCGAGCAGGTCACCGCCGGCAGCCTCGCCGGGGAGGAGATCACCCAGGTGCTCACCTCGGCCCCCGGCAACGGCGCCGCCCTCGGCGGGCTCAAGGTATCCACCGAGAGCGCCTGGTTCGCCGCCCGCCCCTCAGGCACCGAGGACGTGTACAAGATCTACGCCGAGTCCTTCAAGGGCCCCGAGCACCTGGCGCGGGTGCAGCAGGAGGCGCGCGACCTGGTCTCGGCGTCCCTGGGCTGACCGCGACGACGCGCGACCGGCGGGCACCTCCCGAAGTGGCCGCCCGCCGGTCGGCCGGGCTCTCGCGAACCGGCCTCGGGCGGAGCGGGAGCGACCTCAGGCGAACATGCGCCAGGCGGCGGGCACGACCGTCCAGCGGCGCCGGGTGATCCGGCCGGTCAGCTCGCCGTCGGCGTTCACCGGGACGGGGCCGCCCTCCACGGTCACCTCCCCGCCGCGAGTGGTGATCACGTCGCGCAGGCCGAGGTGGGTTCCCCTGCGCAGCCGGAGGGCGTAGACGAGCCTGTCCAGCGGACCGGTCATCAGCGAGACGATGACGTCGGCCATGCCGTCGTCGGGCCTGGCCCTGGGAGCCAGCGGGGTGCCGCCGCCGATCGTGACGCCGTTGCCGATCCCCACCATGAGCGCCGGGCGCCCGTCGCCGACGGAGCGGCCGTCCACGGTCACGCGCAGCCGCCAGCCGGGGCTGCGCACACCCGCGAGCAGCGCTCCCACCGCGTAGGCGAGCCGCCCGAGCACCGGCTTGAGCGGCGTGGCGCCCTCGGACGCCTCGGCACCGATGCCGAGGTGGACCATGTTGACGATGACCCCGCCCTCGTCGTCCACCAGGAGGTCGAGCGGCCGGGGCCGTCCGGCGAGCACGACGCGGGCCGCGACCGGCGGCTCCAGCGGGATGCCCAGGCCGCGGGCGAAGTCGTTGCCGGTGCCCAGCGGCACGAGCCCCACCGTGCGGGCGTCCAGCTCGCCGCGCCGGTGCAGGGTGGCGACCACCACGTGCAACGTGCCGTCACCGCCCAGCACGACCACGTCCCTGCCGGGACAGGCGTCGAGCATCTCGTCCAGGTCCTTCTCCCCGGCGGGCGCCTCGATCACGTCGGCGCCACCGCCGCGCAGCGTCTCGAGGGCGGTGGCCCTGGCCTCGTCGTCGGCGCTCCCCGCGCTCTCGTTGTAGATCGCCAGCAACTCGGCCATGTCGTTCCTCCAGGTGGTCGTCCCTACGGTCCCTGCCCACCGGAATCACGATCACGCGGTTCCCTGTCCATCCGCCACCAGCGCAGCGACACCCAGAGCCCGGTACCGAGGCCGATCAGCGCGGCCAGGACGTACACCACGCCGATCGTCGTGTCCGAGGTGTAGCCGTTGCCGGCCACGAGGATGGCCATGAGCAGCGCGGCCAGCAGCCCCACGCCCGCTCCCCCGGCGAGACCGAGCAGTCCCACCTTCAGCGCGCGTGACAGGCCTCCCCCGCGGCGCGGCACCGGCGTCATGACGGTCATGAGGCGGCCCACGACGAGGGCCGGGTCGTCGTCGACCCCGCCGGCGACGAGCTGGACGGTCACCCCGCCCCGCTCGGGCTCGCTCAGGCAGATCCAGTGGCGTTCCTCGAGGAAGACGGTGGCGCCTCCCGCGCCGGGAACGGTCAGCCACAGGAACGGCGTGCCCTCGGGGAACGTCCTGACGCCGTGCCTGGCCGCCGGGGCGTGCACATCGAGCGCCGCGCCGAGGGCTCGCAGCGCCACCTCCTGGCCGGATCTCCCCACGGCAACCTCCCTTCCTCATCCCTTCGCGCCTTCGTGGCGCACGACGCGGCGGTCGCCTCCCGGCGGGGACCGCTCGGCGGGTCGAGGGGCACTCGGAGGATCGGGACCGTACGGCGGGATCGCGGACGCCCTACGGCGGATCCTGAGGACCGGGGCCCGAGGGCCCCGGCGAGCGGTCGGGCGGGCCTCACACGGCGGACCTGCCGAGAGAACCGGCCCCGGCGAGGGACGGGGAGCAGATCTCGTCCAGCACGTCGCGGAGCCGGCCCCGGTAGTCCTGGTCGGCGAGCCTGCCGGCGGCGTCGAACCGGTCCGGAGCCGGGGAGACGGCCAGTTCCGCGCCGCACACCACCGCCCCCGCCGCGCCGAGGGCCCTGCGCAGCTGGATCTGCGTCCACATCCCCTCGTGGGCGCGCGGGCAGGCGGTCACCACGCCCACCGGCTTGCCCACCAGGACCGCGCCGCCGCGCGCGGACGAGATCCAGTCGAGCGTGTGTCCCAGCTGTGCCGGGAGCGCGCTGTGCGCCGGCGCGGTGATCAGTACACCGTCCGCGGCGGAGAGGCGGTGCCACAGATCGGCGACCGGCCCCGGGAGCTCGCCGTCCTCGAAGGACGGCACCTGGTCCAGGCCCCGCCAGATCTCGAAGTCCACCGTCGCGGGCAGTTCCCGTGCCGCCGCCTCCAGGAGCCTCCAGACGTACGCCCCCGGGCGAAGGCTTCCCGCGATCCCAACGATCCTCATTCCCGGCCCCATCTCTGTCGCCGTACCGCGACGTTACGAGTGAGGGAGGTCCCGCCTTCGGTCACGCGGTCGCGGCCGTCGGCGGGGCGCTCCCCCGAACTCACCGACAAAAACCGCTACTCGACGCCACCGTGACGCGGAGAGAGTGGTCCGCTCGCGGTACCGGTCGAGCCGCCCCTCTCACGAACCCCGGAACGGCGATCACGCTTCCGCAGGCCGGCACCGCGACGGCGGTGCCGACGAACCTCACGCTCCATCACACTCGGGGGCCTGCCCTCAGTGAGGGGTGACGAACATGATCAAGCGTATCGTTCACGAAAAAAGCGGTTATTTCTCCGTCAAGCGCGGCGAGGACGCCGGCAGGGAGGCCTCGTCCCGCGCTATGGGGCCTGCGGCCAGGTGCGGGGAACCGCCCGGTCGGTGACCCGCTTGAGCTCGAAGAACGTCTCCTCGGTGGCGAGCACCTTGAACGCGTCCCAGAGCCGCCCGGCCCGCTCGCCGGCCGGGATCTCGCTGATGACCGGACCGAACTGCCCGGCGTGCCCGTTCACCGAGATGGTGGGGACACCGATCAGCGACGGGTTCCGCTTCCCTCCGGGCACCAGGGCGTGCGAGGCGTGGATCGCCTCGTCCCAGGCGCCGTCGGTCCTCGCGGCGAGCAGCCCGGCGGGCAGCCCGGCGTCGGCGAGCGCGGCGGCGATCACCGGTTCCAGGGCCTCCATCGCGGCCCGCCGGCCCGCGAGACCGCCGTCCGGCTTCGTGTCGCGGGGCCGCCGGAACAGGCCGTCCTCGCCGTGGTAACGGGTGCCGAGCGTGGTGTAGAGGTCACCGACGGCGGCGTCCCCGGCCGCCGCGCGCGCCGCCGCGAACACCCGCATGGTGCCCCGGCCGATCTCGACTCTCTCGCGGTACTCCTCGGACAGGTCCTGCTTCTCGTTGATCACCGCCAGGCTCATCTCCCGCCAGTTGATCGTGATGGGGCGCACCTCGCGCACTTCCAGGATCCAGCGGGAGGTGATCCAGGCCCAGGGGCAACCGGGATCGAACCAGAAGTCGACCAGATCCTCGCTCATGGGATTCCTCTTTCCTCGGGACCCCCAGGATGAGACCTGAACCCCGCTCAAGGTCAAGTCCGAGCGCCCGTGCTCCCCGGCCGGGGCGCGGTTCCCCCGCCGGGTCAGGAGGCGATGTAGACCCAGGCGCGCACGCCGGAGGCGAGCGTCACCGGCACCCGGCTGTAGTCGGCCACCTCGTAGCCGTCGGCGGCGGCCAGCTCCGCGCCGGTGATCTCGAATACCGTTCCCTCGACCCCGTCCGAGGGATCACCGGTGGCCCGCACGATCGGATGGCGATCGGCGCCGCTGACCGCGACGACGTCCGGGTCGGTTATCGCCACCGTCGACAGCGTGTGGCCGGGCAGCAGATCCGGCCTGCCGTCCAGTTCCCGGCCGAAGGTGGACAGCTGCACGTCGCGCTGCCGCAGGGTCCCGTAGGAGAACAGGTACGTGCCCCCCTGTGCGACCTGGCCGTCCTCGGACAACGAACACCCCTCCCGCGCGGACGTGGACCCCCTCACCGAAGTCTAGAACGCGCCGGTTCCCGGCCCCCGGCGGGGAGACCGCCCTGGCGGCCGGCCCGAGGCGCAGGCCCTTCGGTGAGCTCGCCCGTCCTCACACATGCCGGCCCTGCGCGGAGGACGGCAGGCGAACGCCGGGCGGGCGGGATCCCGCGCCTTACGGGCGTCGTGGCGGGCCCCTTTTCAACCGCCACGCCGCCCGCCCCCCTCCCCCTTCCGGCCCGGGTGCGGCGAGCCACCGGGGGGATGCCTTCACGACCTATCCGGCCGCCCCCGCCGTGGTGAGGCGCAGGCGGCGAGGTCCCCCGTCGAGGGGTTCCGGCAACCTCAGCGCCCCGGCGCCGGGAGTGATCGCGCCGAGGAGGCGGGGACCGGACGCGCCCGTGCAGCCGGGGACCGTCGCGGGCAGCCCGTGCGCCGCCAGCCAGCCGAGGAGCGAGAAGGCGATCGCCTCCTTGGCGCCGGCGGGGACGCCGAGCTCGTCGCTCGGCACGATGCGCGCGCCCCCGGCCCGCGCGGCCAGCATCGCCATCAGCACCGGATTGCGCACCCCTCCCCCGGAGACGACCACCGTCTCGAGGCGGTGGCGCCGGATCTCCGCCGCGGCGGTCTCCGCGGTGAGCGCGGCCAGCGTCGCCAGCAGGTCGGGCAGGTCCGGCCCGTACGGCGACGTCTTGCCGTCCAGGTAGCCGGGGTGGAACAGCTCCTTGCCGGTGCTCTTCGGCGGCGGGGCCCGGTAGTACGGCTCGGCCAGCAGGTCCGCCAGCAACCCCTCGTGCACCTCCCCCGAGGCGGCGAGGCGGCCGTCCTCGTCGTAGGGCGCGCCCGTGGCGGCCGACACCGCCGCGTCCATCAGCGCCGACGCCGGGCCGGTGTCGTAGGCCGTCCCGGTGTCCCGCACGGTCAGGTTCGCGATCCCGCCGAGGTTGAGCGCGCCGCTCGGCCCCGGCAGCCCGTCCAGGAGCAGCAGGTCGAAATAGGAGACCAGCGGCGCGCCCTGCCCTCCGGCGGCCACGTCCCTGGCCCGCAGGTCGGAGACCACCGGCACGCCGGTCCGCTCGGCGATCCAGGCGGGCTGGCCCAGCTGCAGCGTGCCGCGCACCCGGCCGTCCTCCACCCAGTGGAACATCGTCTGCCCGTGCGAACAGATGAGATCCACCGGCCCGCACTCCTCGGCGGCGTCGGCGAACGCCTGGCCGATCAGGGTGTCGAGCCGGCACACCTCGGCCATGTCGGCCGGATTGGGCGGCAGCGCGCCGGCGATGCGCTCGCGCAGCCGCCCCTCGTACGGCCGCGTGCCGGTGTGCTCGACGGCACCGGTGAGCACGTCGCCGTCCGGGGACCAGTCCACGATCGCGCTGTCGATCCCGTCGTGGGACGTTCCCGACATCAACCCCAGCACGCGCATGCCTTCACCCCCTCACGATCCCCCGGATCCCACCGGGCCGTCACCGCGCACGGCGGGCGGCGCTGGGCGGGCTCAGGCGGCCGGCCCGGTCGACGGCCACCACGTGGTAGTACGCACCCCCGGCACCCCCGGCACCCCCGGCGCCCCCAGCGCCCGCAGCGCTCCCAGTGCCCGCCGGGTCCGTCCAGCGCAGGTCACGGGCGGCGGGGAGGACCGCGATCAGGTTCCGGGCGTCGGCGAGGTCCCCAGGCCCGGCCGGCCGGTCGAGCCGGAAGACCGCGTACTGGAACGGGACGTGCCGGCCGGCGGCCAGGATCCGCAGCTCGACGCCACCGGGCACCCGGCGCGCCAGGGGGACGAGCGGGCGGCCCGGGGCCCGGCCCGAGGCGAGCCTGGGCAGCAGCGGGGACAGCGCGGGGCGGGTGTAGTGGCCGGTCACCACGGCGCTGATCGAGCCGATCCGGTCGTCGCGGACGTCGCCGGAGTTGTACCAGATGTCGCCGCCGACCTCGGGGTGGCCCTCGTTGAGGGTGAGGTGCCTGCTGAGCTCGTCGGGCCGCGACCACTCGGCGGGCTGGCCCGCCGCCCCGGCCTTGTAGGCCGCCTGGCCGATCCACAGCTGGGTGCCGGTGCCCGCCGCCACGTCGGACCACCAGGGGACCAGCTTGGCGTAGTCGGCGTTGGACTGGCCGATGTACCAGTACAGCTGCGGCGCGATGTAGTCGAGCCACCCCTTCTCGACCCAGCCGCGCGTGTCGGCGTGCAGGTTGTCGTAGGACTGGCCGCCGCTGGTCTCCGACCCCAGGGGGTCGGTGGCCCGGTTGCGCCAGATGCCCGAGGGACTGATGCCCCAGGCGACCTCGGGCTTGACCCGCCGCACCCGCCGCTGCATCTCCCGTACGAGGAGGTCGACGTTCTCGCGCCGCCAGGCCGCGAGGTCGGGGAAGCCGGCGCCGTACCGGGCGTAGGCCTCGGCGTCGTCGAAGGCGGTGGTGTTGACCGGGTAGAAGTAGTCGTCGAAGTGCAGGCCGTCGATGTCGTACCTGGTGACCGCGTCCATCATCGCGTCCTGCACGAACGCGCGGACCTCGGGCATGCCGGGGTTGTAGTAGAGCTTGCCGCCGTAGGGGACGATCCAGTCGGGGTGCCTGCGGCCGGGGTGGTCGGGGTGCAGCAGGGCCGGGTCGGCCTGCATCGACACCCGGTAGGGGTTGAACCACGCGTGGAAGGCGAGGCCCCGCCGGTGCGTCTCCGCCACCAGGAAGGCCAGCGGGTCGTAGCCGGGGTCACGTCCCTGCACGCCGGTCAGGTACTGCGACCAGGGCTCGTACCGGGAGGGCCAGAAGGCGTCGGCGGTCGGCCGGATCTGCACGAACACCGCGTTGAGCCCGCGGGCCCGCGCCAGGTCGAGCCAGCCGAGATACTCGGCCCGCTGCTGCGCGGCGCTCAGCCCGGTCCTCGACGGCCAGTTGATGTTGGCGACCGAGGCGATCCACATGCCGCGCATCTGGCGCAGCGGCGGCACCCGCCCGGCGCCGGTCCCGTACGAGATCCCGGAGGCGGCGGAGGAGGCGGAGGCCGGGGCCCGGCCGGACAGGGGCACGGCGGTCGCCGCGACGGCGAGGGCGAGGCCGCGCAGGACGGCTCGCCGGCTGGATGAGCTCATGCGGACTCCAGGGGTGTTCGGCCCCGGGCGGCGGGCCGGGGACCGCGGTCCGGACGCCGCCGGGCCGACGCGAGGGCGGGCACCGGGGCGGGCACGACGGCGAACATGAGGACGGGCAGGACGGACGCGAGGCGGGCACGACGGCGGACGTGCGGACGGACATGCGGACGAACGCGAAAATGATCGCGAGACCGGCACGGGATCACAAGGTCACAAGGTCACGGGTTCTCGATCGCGAGGATGACAGAAAGCTACTTCTAAGGCAATGATAATGAAGAAAATTGTCATTGATGTGTAATCTGCCTTGAGACACCTCCTCCCGCCGACCTGTCAGAAGACGCCTGCCTCGATCGAGAAGGTGACCGCATGCCCCATCGCAGCCCCGACCTGGCCCGGCTGGCCATGACCGTCCTCCAGCCGGGTTTCGACGGCACCGAGCCGCCCGGATGGCTGCTCCGCGCGCTCGGCGACGAGGGCCTCGGCGGGACCGTGCTGTTCGCCCGCAACCTCGACGGCCTCGGCCACACCGCCGATCTGGTCGCCCGGCTGCGCGCGGAGAACCCCGCCGCGGTGATCGCGGTGGACGAGGAGGGCGGATCCGTCACCCGCCTGCAGGCCGCGCGGGGCAGCTCGTGGCCGGGCAACCGGGCGCTGGGCGTGGCCGACGACGTCGAGGCGACCCGGCTGGTCGCCCAGGAGATCGGCCGCCTCCTGGCCTCGGCCGACATCACCCTCGACTACGCCCCGGTGGCGGACGTCAACGCCAACCCGGTCAACCCGGTGATCGGCGTCCGCTCCTTCGGCGCCGATCCCGAGCTGGTCTCCCGGCACACCGCCGCCTGGATCTCCGGGCTCCAGGGGGCCGGGGTGGCCGCCTGCGCCAAGCACTTCCCCGGCCACGGCGACACCCACACCGACTCCCACCACGCCCTGCCGACCCTGCACGCCTCCCCGCGGCTCCTCGCCGAGCGTGACCTGCCGCCCTTCCGCACGGCGGTGGCCGCCGGGGTACGGGCCGTCATGTGCGGGCACCTGCTGATCCCGGCCCTCGACCCGGAGAACCCCGCGACGCTGAGCCGGCGGATCACGACCGGGCTGCTCCGCGAGGAGATGGGGTTCACCGGGATGATCGTCACCGACGCCATCGAGATGCGCGCCGTCGCGGCCCTCCACCCGCCGGGGGAGATCGCGGTCCGCGCCCTGGCGGCCGGGGCCGACGCGATCTGCGCGGGCATCTCCTCCCCCGGGGGCGAGAACGTCCACGAGCTGCGCGACGCCATCGTGGCCGCCGTACGGGAGGGCAGGCTGGCCGAGGACCGGCTGGCCGAGGCCGCCTCCCGCGTGCTCGCGCTGTCCGGCTGGTACGCCGCGAGCGCCGCCGCGGAGGCGCGGGCGGCGGGGATCGCCGCCCGGGGCCCGGGGGACGAGGGCGAGGAGCTCGGCCTGCGCACCGCGCGGGCGGCCATCCGCGTGACCGGCACGAACGCCCCGGCCGTGCTCTCCGGGCCGCCGCTGGTCGTCGACATCGCCCCCCGGCTGAGCGAGGCGGTCGAGCCGGGCATGCTCACCGGTCTCATCGGCGCCCTCACCGAGGTGCTGCCGGGCACCGTCGGCCACGTCGTCACCGTGGAGGCGCCCGAGCTGCCCGACCTGAGCGACGGGAGCCGGCCGCTGGTGATGGTGGTGCACGACGCCAGGCGCCATCCGTGGGTCGGCGAGCTGCTGGCGCGGGCCGTCGCGCTGCGCCCCGACACCGTGGTGGTCGAGACCGGGATGCCCGGCGAACCCTCGGGGGCCGTGTACGTGACCACGAACGGCATCTCCCGGGCTTCGGCCCGCGCCGTGGCCCGCTGGTTGACCGGCGACCAATAGGCTGATTTATGACATGAAAGGCGCTTAATGAACGTCCTCGACGGCCCCACCCCCGTGAACCTGGTGGCCACGGTGAGGGCCGTCCTCCCCTCCCTCACCCCCGCGGCCCAGTCCATCGCCCGTCTCATCCTCGACGACCCCGCGGTGGTGGCACGCAGCACCATCACCGAGTTCAGCGCGGCCTCCGGTACCAGCGAGGCCACGATCGTGCGCACCGCCAGGGCCCTGGGCTTCGCCGGATACTCCCAGCTGCGCTTCGCCCTGGCCGCGGCGGTGGCCAGGAACGAGCCGGAACGGCTGGTCCCCGGCGACCTCGGCCCCGACGACCCGCTGACCGACGTGATCGCGAAGGTGGCCAGGGCCGAGTCGGAGGCGCTGGCCGACACCGCGGCGCAGCTCAACCCCGAGCGGCTGGGCATGGTGGTGGAGGCGGTGGCCGGGGCGCGCAAGGTCGACGTCTACGGGGTCGGTGCCTCCGGGCTGGTGGCGGCCGACATGGTGCAGAAGCTGATGCGGATCGGCCTGCCCGGCCACGCCTACACCGACGCGCACCTCGCGCTGACCAGCGCGGCGCTGGTGCGCGACGACGACGTCGCGGTGGCGGTGAGCTGCACCGGCGAGACCCCCGACGTGCTGGCGCCGATGCGCGTCGCGCGGCGGGCGGGCGCGACCACGGTGGCCATCACCAACAACCCCCGCTCCTCCCTGGCCGGGCTCGCCGACCACGTCCTGGTCTCGGCGGGCAGGGAGACCGCCTTCCGCCCGGGGGCGCTGGCCAGCCGGATCAGCCAGCTCCTGATCGTCGACTGCATCTTCGTCGGCGTCGCCCAGCGCACCTTCGAGACCTCGGACGCGGCACTGCGGGCCACCAGGGACGCCATAGACGGTTTCAGGACCGGCTACCCCCGCCGGAGCAGGCCCTCCTAGCAGTGCTTTGTCAGGTCGGCCTGTTGTCGACCGGTCGAGTCAGCCGGGTGATGGTTCGATGCGGACGTGCCCCCCGAACAGCTTGCTCGTATCCGGCGGCGGCTGGAGACGTTCGCCGCTGAGGTGTCCACCCCGCTGATCCGCTCGGATCGGCGGGCCGAGGCGGCCACCTGTCTCCTACTCCTCTGCGACAGGTATGGCGAGGTCTTCGCCTTACAGCTGCCACGGGGTCCGGAAGATCCCGTCCGGGTCGTAGCGGTGCCAGAGCCGGCGGACCCGGTCGCCGGTCGCACCCGGGTAGATCCGCTCGAAGGCGCTCTTGTCCGGGCGGCCCTCGAAGTTGACGTACGTCCCGTCGACCCGTTCGGCCAGGGGCTGCCAGGCGGCGTCCAGTGCCGCGCCGCGTCCCGGAGGAAACACCGTGGCGACCACCAGCGTGCCGTGGCGCCGGTGCGCGTAAGCGGTCGCGTCCGGCGGCACGTCGTTGACCGCCCCGCCCACGGACCGCATCTGGATCATCGGCCGGTGCGGGCCGCGCATGACGGCCGCGATCGTCGCGGCGTCCTGGTCGGTCATGGCCGTCAGCAGCCCGTTGGTGGTCGTGGTGGGCTGCTGGCCGACGTTGGCGTGCAGGTGCGCCGTCGGCACCAGGGCAGAATACGGGACGATTTGCGCATGCTGGTCAAGCGTGGCGCCGATGCGGAGCAGCGGCTCGACCGCCCTCCGCAGCCGCCGCTCGCTCCCGTCGGCGACCACGGCGGTGATGGACGCGACCAGAGAGCGGTCGTCCGGCAGCAGGTTGACGAGGGTCGACAACTCGCGCGGCGCTTCGGCCAGGTAGTCGGCCCAGTGCCGCAGGACGCGGCCGTCCCGGTCGAGCCGCACGGTGATCTGCGCGTACCCGACGTCGCGCAGTTCGGTCGCCTCGATCTCGAAGGCGGTCACGATGCCGACCCCGGCGCCGGCGCCGCGTACGGCCCACAGCAGGTCCGGTTCGTGTTCGGCGTCGGCGCGCACGACGGTGCCGTCGGCCAGGACGACCTCCGCCGCGCGAAGGTGGTCGATGGTCAGCCCGTATTGGCGAACCAGCCAGCCGATGCCGCCGCCGGTGGTCAGGCCGCCGACGCCGACGTTTCCGTAGTCGCCGGAGCTGATCGCCAGCCCGTACGGCTCGAGCGCCTCGGCGACCTGCGCCCAGCGGGCCCCCGCCTGGACCCGGACGAGCCGCGCCGCCCGGTCGAGCACCTCGACGCGGTTCAGCGCGGACAGGTCGACGACCACGCCGCCGTCGTTGGAGGAACGCCCGGACAGGCCGTGCCCGCCGCTTCGCACGGACAGCGGCAGGCCCTGCTCGCGGGCGAACGCCAGCGCGGCGACCACCTCCGAGGTGTTCTCGGGAAGCAGCACGCCGGCCGGGTTGGCCACGGTCGTGTATGTGGAGCGCAGCAGCGGGTACCGCCGGTCTCCGGGGACGACGAGCCTGCCCTCGAGGGCGGCCGGGAGCGGAGACAGTTCGGCGGTCATCGCTGCCCCCGAATCTGGCCGACGCGCTCACGGACGGCCGGGACGACCTCGGCGGCGAACACCTCGAGCTGCCCCCGGGTTTCGGCCACCGGCCAGAAGACGAACGTGTCGAAGCCCAGCTCGACCGCCCATTCGGTGAGCGTGTCCGTCCACAGGCGCACATCCCCCACCAGTCCGGGCCCGCCACGGAGGCCGCCGATCGTGCCGATCACGTTGTAGATCCTCCGGATGTCGGCGGGGTCGCGCCCCGCGATGAGAGCCGCCTCGTCGACGATCTTCTGCTTGGCGGGCACCTGGGCCGGCGTGACGTAGATGTTGAGCGGGGAGATCCAGCCGTCACCGGCGCGGCCGGTCACGCCGAGCATCTTGGGCCCCTGGCTGCCGAGCCACAGCGGAATGGGGAGGGGCGGCACCGGGCCCGCCTCGTACCCCTCGATCGCATGCTGGTCGCTGAGCAGCCGCACGCCGCCGCCGCCCAGCGCGGCCCGCATCACGTGCAGGGACTCCTCGGTGTAGGCGACCATCTCGCCACCGGCGCGGCGCCGACCGCCCATGCCGGCGATGGCGTCGGCGAACGCCCCGCCACCGACGCCGAGGACGGTCCGCCCCCCGGCCAGCACCGCGAGCGAGGCGGCCGCCTTGGCCAGCATGGCCGGTGGGCGCAACTGCAGATCCGCGACATCAGTGAGGAACGAGATGCGCTTCGTCTGCGTGGCCATATGGGTGATCAGGGTCCAGGTGTCCAGGTGCCCGGGTTGGTAGGCGTGGTCCTGGACGGCCAGGTAGTCCAGCCCCTTCTCGTCGGCGGCCTTGGCCAGCCGCCTGGTCTCGTCAAGCCGGTCGGCTTCCGGGTCGAGGCTGAGCCCGAAGGTTAAGGCGTGTCCGTAATCAGTCATGGCTTCATACTCCACACGCCCGCGCCGTTAGACAAAAGCAAGGTTAGTCACTAATCTTTAGTAAGTGAACGCCAAGACGCCGCAGAGTGCACACCCCGCCCGCCCGGCCATCCACGAACCGAGCTGCCGCAGCTTTCAGGGCATCGTCGAGCTCGTCGGCCGCCGGTGGACCAGCGCGATCCTGCTCGCCGGACTGCGCGGCGCCCGCCGATTCGGCGAGTACCGCCTGCTGGTGCCGGGGATCTCCGATCGGCTGCTCACGCAGCGGTTGAAGGAGCTGGAGTACGAGGGCCTGATCTCCCGTACCGTGATCCCCACCACGCCGGTACAGATCCGCTACGCGCTCTCCCCCGACGGCGAGGAGCTGATGAGGATTCTGCAGCCGCTGGTGGATTGGGGCCGCCGGCGCGTCGGGGCGGACGCGGATCGATCCGCCGACGCCGTATGAAGCGACGCCCGGCTGCCGCACAAGCCCGGGAATCGAGCCTCGCGCACCTGTGACAGGGGAGAGCCGATGCCCGGACCAGGTGCCTGCGCCGTCCATGCGGAAGAACGCCTTGAGGTCGGCCCCGGCGTCGAGGACGGCGATGGATCGGAACCGGCAGCTCGGCCGCCCTCGCGACCCCGGCGGACAACACCCGCTCGGCTTCACTCAACGAGAGATTTAGCATGTCCGTAATTCACGGCATCGCGATCGAGCGCGGAAGGGATGAGTTCGTCCCCCGGAGCGCCCGCACCCCGGGCACGCCGGGGTGGTGGCCGGCACCATCAGGGCCCGGGCCACAGCGTGCGCGCGGGCTCAGGACAGGCGCAGGGCCTCGGCGGCGACGGCGTGGCGCAGGTCGCGGATGCCCGCGCGGCCGCGCAGGGGGTGGACGTTGTTGGTCAGCAGGACGACGGTGAGGGCGCGCCCGGGATCGACGACGAGCGAGGTGCCGGTGAAGCCGGAGTGGCCGTAGGCGTCGGCCAGCGGGCCGACGATCGCGGGATCGCCGATGCGCACGCCCAGGCCGTGGCGGAAGTCCGCGCCCCGCACGCCGTGGTCGCGAGTGATCTCGGCGACCGCGCCGGGACCCAGCACCGGCGCTCCCCCGGTGCGCAGCGCCTCGGCGAAGCGTACGAGGTCGTCGGCGGTGGAGAAGATCCCGGCGTGCCCGGCGACCCCGCCCAGGCCGTGCGCGGTCTCGTCGTGGACCTCGCCGCGCACGCATCCGGGACCCGGGCGCTCGGGCTTGTGCTCGGTGGCGACGATCCGGGGCAGCAGGGACGCGGCGGGGCGGTAGCCGGTGTCGGGCAGGCCCAGCGGATCGACGACCCGGACGCGGGCGAGCTCGTCCAGGGAGGCCCCGCCTGCGATCTCCGCCACCCGGCCCGCCGTGATCAGCCCGACGTCGGAGTACAGGTAGCGCTCGCCCGCGGGACCGATCGGCGCTGTCGAGAGGATCCGCTCCATGCGCGTGGCGTGGATCTCCGGGCCGTCGCCGGGAATCTCCTCGTGGGCCCTGCGTCCCGGTGGCAGGCCCGCGGTGTGGGTGAGCAGGTGCCGCAGGGTGACCTCGGGGGCGCCGCCGTAGCCGCCGGGCAGCCAGGCCGCGACGGGCTCGTCCAGGCCGAGAAGACCGTCCTCGGCCAGCGACAGGATGACGGCCGTGGTGAAGAGCTTGGTGATCGAGGCGAGGTCGAAGACCGAGTCACGGAGGGCGCGCGGCCGGTCCGCGGCGAGTTCCCCGGAGGCCGACGCGTAGCGCACGGCCTCCCCGGCCGCGGCGGCTGCCACCGTGACCCCGCCCACGGCGATCGCGGCCACCGCCGCCGAGCAGACGCGCGGCACCGCCGCCCCGAGGATCCCGGCGAGCCGGGCGCCTTCCGCGAAATCGGTCATCGCTCCCGCTCCATCCCCCGGTCCCGGCTCGGATTCCCGCCCCGATCCCGGTTCCGCGGCCCTGGTCCCGGTCCCGCTCCCGGCCCTGATCCCGATCCCGCTCCTGGTCTCGGCCCCGGGTTCCGCGGCCGGCGCCGGTTCCCCTTCCGCTTCCCCTTCCGCGAGAAGTTCAGGCGCCCCTGGCCTGTCCCGCCGCCTCCAGCGCCGCCTCCAACTGGTCGCCGTGCCGCTCCAGCAGGATCCGGGCGCCGGCGGCGTCGAGGCCGTGCTCGATCATCAGCACCGCGACCTTCACGTGCCATCCGGCGGCCTCCAGCGCGGAGCGGGCGGCGGAGAGGGCCGCCCCGGTGATGTCGCTGACCATCCTGGCGGCCCGGTCGGCCAGCTTGGAGTTCATCGCCGACACCTCGATCATGGTGTTGCCGTAGGTACGGCCCAGCTTGACCATCGCGATCGTGGAGATCATGTTGAGGACCAGCTTCTGCGCGGTCCCCGCCTTGAGCCTGGTGGAGCCGGTCACCACCTCCGGGCCGACGATCACCTCGATGGGGTGCAGCGCGGCCGCCGACAGCGGGGTCGCGGCGTTGCACGACAGTCCCACGGTCAGGGCGCCTCGGCGGTTCGCCTCGGCGAGCGCGCCGAGCACGAACGGCGCGCGACCGCTGGCGGAGACGCCCACCACCGCGTCGAGCGCGCCCGCCCCCCGTTCCCGGAGGGCCGCCGCTCCCCCGGCGTGGTCGTCCTCCGCGCCCTCGACCGAACGGGTCAGCGCGGGAGTGCCGCCCGCGATGACGCCCTGGACGAGCTCGGGATCGGTGCCGAAGGTCGGCGGGCATTCGGAGGCGTCCAGCACGGCCAGCCGGCCCGACGTCCCCGCGCCCACGTAGAACAGGCGGCCTCCGGCCTTCATCCGGGCCACGATCGCGTCCACCGCCGCCGAGATCTCCGGGATCGCCTCGGCCACCGCCGCGGGCACCGCGGTGTCCGCCGCGTTCATCAGCCGGGCCACCTGGTCGGTGGGAAGCCGGTCGATCCGGCTGTAGCGCGGATCGCTCTGCTCGGTGGACAGCGTGGACAGTGTGGCTAGTTGATCACTCATGACGTCCCATGTCGTTAGTTTTCCTGATCTCACTACCGCTGAGTAGATGATCTTCTGACAGTGAGGCCGTTACAGGCACATACCCGGTGGGAGCCCGCCCATCGGCCCGCCCCGCGGGCACGGGCCGTCACGGCAGGCCACGGCGGTAGAGCCAGAAGACCCGCTCGGCGCGCGCGCCGACCGCCCTGGCGTAGAAGCGCAGCGGACCCACCCAGCCGATCTGGGTGCTCGACATGCCGGCGGCCCGCTGCTCGGCGAGGCAGCGGCGTACGAGCACCCGGCCCACTCCCAGGCCCCGCGCGGCCGGCGCGGTGCCCATCGGGCCGAACCAGGAGGGCCTCGAACCCCACGCGGCGAAACCGAGGATCTCGCCCTCCCTGACGGCGTAGTGGCAGCCGGTGGCCTGCTCCGCCTCCCAGGCCCACCTGGCGTTCCACTGCTCCTCGACGAACGCCGACACGGCGGCGCGCTCCCCGGGGGCGGCGGCGCGCACGGTGACCCCCAAGGCCGCCAGCCGCGCGAGGTCGGCCTCGACGGACAGGTCTCCGGTGAGGTCGGCGGTCATGTTCCAGGCGACCCGGTAGCGCTCGTAGCCGAGGCTCTCGGCCAGGCAGGCGGCCTCGGTGTAGCGCACGTCGATGCCGGGCCAGGCGTAGCAGGGCGGGTTGCCGGCCAGGCGGGCCTCGGTCGCCCCCCGGTCGCGCAGCCAGTCCTCGGCCGCGGTGACCAGCGCCCGGCCGAGGCCCCTCCCCCGGGCCTCGGGACGCACCGCGAGCAGGTCGATGTGGCCCGCGTGCGGGTCGCGCGCCGACATGGAGGCGAACGCCACACCGTCGAGGCCGCCCGTCACCAGTGCCGTCCAGGACCGGCGCGCGGGCGGCGTGGCGAGCCTGGCGACCAGGCTCGCGGCCTCCCCCGCGTCATGGGTGAGCGCGGCCCCGGCGATTCCCGCGAGCGCCGCCGAGTCTGCGGCGACGGCCTCGCGGATCCCGGACGCCGCGCCCGCGCTCCACGGCCCCGCCCCGGGACCGTCTCCCAGCGGGTTCACGGGTGGCCGACCGGCATGGCGACGACGTTGCGGGGAGCGGGATGGAAGCAGGCGTGCTCCTGGGGCGTGCCGCCGCCGTGGCCGAGCAGCGGATGCTCCGACTCGCAGCGGCCGGTACGGAACGGGCAGCGCCGGGCGAACAGGCAGCCCGCGTCGAGGCGGCTCTCGTCGAGCGCCCCGGTCGGCGTCACCGGCTCCTCGCCGGGCCGCTCCAGGCCGTGCAGCACGGGGATCGCCGACAGCAGCGACTGGGTGTACGGGTGCACGGGGCCGGAGATGATCGTCTCGACGTGGCCGCGCTCGACGACCTCGCCCCGGTAGATGACGTACAGCTCGCCGTCGTCACCGATGTAGCGCGCGGTCGCCACGTCGTGGGTGATGAACAGCACGCTCACCCCGAGGCGCTCGCGGAGGTCCTTGAGCAGGGCGAGGATGCCCAGCCGCAGCGATACGTCGATCATGGAGACGGCCTCGTCGGCGACGAGCATCTCGGGGTCGACGGTGAGGGCGCGGGCGATGACGACCCGCTGGCGCATGCCGCCGGAGAGCTGGTGGGGATAGCGCGACAGCACGTAGCCGGGGTCGAGGCCGACCAGTTCCAGCAGCTCCTGCGCGCGCCCGTCCACCCACGCCCGCGAGCGGCCGGTCTGCGCGGCCCGCAGCGACAGCGGCGCGTCCAGCGTCTGGTGCACCGTGCGGGTCGGGTTGAGCGCCGAGTACGGGTCCTGGTGGATGAGCTGGATACGGCGGAAGTAGGGCTCACGCTGCTTCGGGCGCAGCGACGACATGGGCGTGCCGTCGATGGTGATCTCTCCGGAGTCGTGTTTCTCCAGCCCGGCGATGATCCGCCCGAGCGTCGTCTTGCCGCAGCCCGACTCCCCGATGAACGACGCCGCCCCGCCCTTCGGAATGGCGAAGTCGACGCCGCGCAGCGCCTTCACCTCGCGTCCGGCGAGGAGGCTGCCCCGCTGTTTGAAGGTCTTCGTGATTCCCCGACCAGTGATCACGTTTTCTCCCTCGGTCCGTTTGTCCGGGCGACCCGTCCGGCTCCTCGCGCGACCGCGTCCCGGTCCTCGTACGCGGTCCCGTTCGCGGTCGCGGCCCCGTTCGCGCCACGCGCGGCGTTCCCGGCTCCGGCCCCGCTCCCGTTTCCGTTCGCGTTCCCGTTGTCGTTCGGGGTCCCGTTCCCCTTCCCGGTACGCGCGGCGTCCTCGTCCGCGTGGCGGGCGGCGACGGCGTGGCAGGCCACGATCCACTCACCGCGCGAGACGGCGGGCGGCTCCTCGGTCTCGCAGACGTCCATGCGCAGCTCGCAACGCTCCCTGAAGACGCATCCCCGCGACGGAACGGTCCCAAGCGTCGGCGGGCGGCCGGGCAGCGCCCTGGCCTCCCCGATGTCGCCGATCAGGCGCGGGATGGCCCGGATCAGGCCCTGGGTGTAGGGGTGGCGGGGGGCGCCGAGCACCTCGGTGGTCGGCCCCTGCTCCACCACGCGCCCGCCGTACATGACGGCCAGCCGGTCGGCGACCTCGGCCACCACGCCGAGGTCGTGGGTGATGACGAGCGTGGTGAGCCCGCGCTCCTCGTGGACCTCCCTGACGATCCGCAGGATCGTGGCCTGAGTGATCATGTCGAGGGCGGTCGTGGGCTCGTCCAGGATGACGAGGTGGGCGTTGAGCACCAGCGCGAGCATGATGCCGACCCGCTGGCGCATCCCGCCGGACAGCTCGTGCTGGTGGGAGTCGAGCACGCGCGCGCCGTCCATGCCCATCCTGCCGAGCAGGTCCTTCGCGTCCCTGACCAGCCCCCGCAGGTCCTGGATGTCGTGCGAGCGGCCCAGGTCGAGGAGCTGCTTGCCGACCGTCTTGAGCGGGTTGAGGGAGTTCTGGGCTGCCTGGAAGACGTACCCGATGTGCCGTCCCCGCGCCCGGCGCAGATCGTCGCCCCGCAACCCGACGACATCGCCGAGCCCGTCGATCTCCACGCTGCCCGAGCGGATCCTGCCGGGGGGCTGGACCGCGTTGAGCAGCGACAGCGCCAGGGTGGACTTGCCGGAGCCCGACTCGCCGACCACCCCGGTGATCGTCCCGGGCACCAGCTCGAGATCGATTCCCGACACCGCGGGCAGTTCCCCCGCCGAGGTCCGGTAGACGACGGACAGGCCGTTGACGCGCACTCCCGGCGGGCCGCTCCTCCCGGCCTCGCGGAGGCCCGCGGTGCCTTCGGTGCTCTCGATGTCCCCGATGCCCTCCGTGCGCCTGGTGCCCCAGGCGCGCCGGGGCCGCACGGCGGCGGGCCGCCGCTCGCCCGGTGTCACGGACACCTTCTCCGAACGTGTGAACATGTGTTCAGTCCTCCCGCAGCCGGGGGTTGAAGATCTCGTCCATGGCGTCGACGACGAGGACGATGCCCAGGGTGAGCAGCAGGATCGCCAGCAGCGGCGCCAGCATGTACGGCAGCGCGGTGGTCGTCGTCAGCGCGCCGCCGCCGAACACGGCGAGGTTGAGCATGACGCCCCAGTTGTTGGCGTCGAACGGCAGCACGCCCAGGAAGAACAGGCCCACCTGCGCGTACACCGCGCCGGTCACCGCGATGAGCATGTTCATCGCGATGAAGGGGGCCATGCTGGGCAGCAGTTCCCTGCCGATGATGTGCCGGCCGGACAGGCCGAGCCCCCTGGCCGCCTCGATGAAGCCGCGCTCGCGCAGCGAGAGGGTCTGCGACCGTACGGCGCGCGCCACGCCGCCCCAGCCGAGGAGTCCGAGCACCAGGCCCATCTCGATCGCGCTGGTGAACTTCCATACGGTCGACAGGACCAGCAGCAGCGGGAGGGCGGGGATGGTCAGCTTCATGTCGGTGATCCGCATGAGCACGCTGTCCCAGCGCCCGCGCCGGAACCCCGCGAACAGCCCGACGGCGGTGCCGAGGGCGACCGTGATGACGGCGGTGACCAGGGCGGTCATCAGGACGTACCGGGAGCCGGTGACCACCAGGGCGAGCACGTCGGTGCCCTCGAAGTCGGTGCCGAAGGGGTGCGCCAGGCTCGGCGCGGCGTAGAGCGCGTTGTCGTCGCGCGGCAGCCGCGCGGGGTAGAGCAGCGGCCCGAAGATCCCCATGAACGCGAACACGCCCAGGATGGCCACGCCCACGATCCGGCTGGGCTTGCGCCGCAGGACCCGCCAGACGCCGCGCCAGAAGTTGCGCCGCTGCGCCGCGCGGGTGCCGGAGACACCGGGGACGCCCGGGACGCCCGGGGTGCCGGGAGCGCCGGGAGCGCCGGGAGCGCTGCCGGTGGTGATGGCAGGCGCCGTCATGCGACCACCTCCGCCACCGGTGTGACCTGCGGGCCGCCTCCTGCGGCTCCCCTGATTCGCCCGGTCATGACGCCTCCTGTCCGGAACGGACCCGTGGGTCGATGGCGGTGTAGAGCATGTCGGCCACGATGTTGGCGATGACGATCGCCACGGTGATCAGCAAGAAGGCCCCGCCCATCAGCGCGTAGTCGCGGTCGGTGATGCTGTTGAGCAGCAGCAGGCCCAGCCCCGGGTAGGTGAAGATCCGCTCGATGAAGATCGCGCCGCCGAACAGCAGGCCCAGCGAGAGCGCCAGGATGGTGAACAGCGGCAGGATGGCGTTGCGCGCCACGTAGCGGAAGATGATCCCGCGCTTCATGCCGCGCAGCTCGGCGGCGAGGATGAAGTCGTCGCCCAGCACGGTGACCACGCTCGACTTCATCGCCAGGATCCAGCCCCCGTACCCGGCCAGCGCGTAGGTCAGGACCGGCAGGGTGGCGTACTGGACCAGCGAGCCGATGTAGGCGGCGTTGAGGCCGGGTTCGAGCGTGACGTCCGCGGTGCCGCTGGAGGGGAAGATCGGCAGCAGGGTCGTGAAGACCGCGCTCAGCAGCAGCGCGAGGACGTACTGCGGCAGGCCGTGCAGGAGCGAGCCGGAGACGGCCAGGATGTCGCCCAGCTTGCTCGACCGTTTGATCGCCGCGTAGACGCCCAGGATGATGCCGACCGCGAAGCTGAGCAGGGTGCCGACGAGGACCGGCAGGATCGTCCAGGTGGCCGCCGAGCCGAGCAGGGTGGTCACCTCCGCGCCGGGGACGCTCAGCGACTGGCCGAGGTCGAGGTGGAGCAGGCCCCGCATGTAGTCGAGGTACTGCTCCCACATCGTGCCCTTCGGCATGAACCCGTACAGCACCGCGACGGCCCGCTCGGCCTGGTCGGGCGACATGCCCTGCTCGACCAGCTTCTCGTAGCGGGCCCGCATGGGGTCGCCGGGGATGTTCCTGATGATCACGAAGCTGATCGTGGTGACCACCAGGATCATGGCGAGCCCGCGGACGAGGTGGCCCGCGAGGCGGCGTGCGATGACCGTCATATGTGGCCCTTCCTCTTGACCATGCCGAGCTGGAGCCAGACCCCGGAGGTGAGGCGCAGCGCGTCGCTGTCATCGCCCGGGAATCCGGTGAAACGGGTGGTGTTGACGACCTGGGTGTTGACGTAGTCCCACAGCTGGATCACCGGGAGGTCCTGGTTGGCGGTCCTGGCGAGGGTCGAGACGATCCGCCGCTGCTCGGCCTCGGGGACGGAGTTCAGCTTCACCGCCAGCTCACCGGGGTTGACCCTGCCCACGCCCCTGACGTCGATGAGCTCGGCGCCGCCCATCCAGTTGCCCTCCGTGCCGGGGGCGACGTGCTTGAGCCTGCCGCCGAAGAGCTGCCAGCCGTTCTGGGCCCCGTACAGGCGCTGGAAGATGTTGTACGGTGCGGGGCCGAGCGCCACCAGCCAGAAGCCGAGGTCGTACTTACCCGCCGCCATCTCCTCCAGGTAGAGCGGGTAGTCGGCGGTGGTGACGACCTGCGCGTCGATGCCGGCGTCGTTGAGCTGGCTGGTGACGGCCTTGGCGCCGGCCAGCCAGTCGGAGAAGGACGCGGGCACGTTGATGGTCATCTTCCAGGGGCTGCCGTCGGGCATCGCCCACCTGCCGTCGACCTTCCTCATGCCCGCGGCCCGCAGCTCGCTCGCGGCCCTGGCGGGGTCGTGCCGGTACGGCTCCAGGGCGGCGAGGCCGTCGCCCAGCCACGCCTTCGCGGCCTCCTGGTGCAGGCCCGAGGTGGTGACCGAGGCGGTGCCGCCCTCGGGGGAGGCGACCTTGGTGACCTGCCTGCGGTCGATCAGGTAGGCCAGCGCCCGGCGGACGTGCACGTTGTCGTAGGGCTTCCTGGACTGGTTGAACGCCAATCCCTCGCTGACGGGCGAGTATCCCCTGACGACGGCGTTGCCCGAGGTCTCGGTGATCCGCCGCATCACGCCGGCGGGGACCGCGGTGAACGGCGCGCTGTCCAGCCTGCCGGCGACCAGGTAGTTCCAGACCTGCTCGTTGCCGGTGTAGTTGAGGATGCGCACCTGGTCGGCGGCGACGTTGGCCGCGTTGTAGAAGTTCTTGTTCTTGACCAGCAGCGCCTCGCCCGGGTTGACGCGCTTCAGGACGAACGGCCCCGCGGAGACGTCCTTGGCCGGGGCGAAGGAGATGACCTTGTCCGCGAGGCTGGTGATCCCGGCCCGCGCCGCCTCGGCCCCGGGGGCGGTGCTCTGCGCGAGCTTCAGCTTCTGCCAGAAGTCGGCGGGCAGCACGCCGCGCCAGACGTGCTCGGGGACGATGACGGTCTCCATGACGCTGCGGACGAAGGAGGAGCTGGGATTCCTCGCCGCCTGGGTGATCTTGATCGTCCTGTCGTCCACGATCGTGATGTCGGAGGCCGTACCGGCCGCGGAGGGATCGAGGGCGTAGGCGGTGCCGCCCTGGGTGTACGCCAGGCCGATGGAGAACTTCACGTCCTCCGCGGTGATCGGCTCGCCGTCGGACCACTTCCCGCCCGGGCGGAGCCGCAGGGTGATCGAGGACTGGTCGGGGGCGATTCGCCAGCTCTGCGCGACCCCCGGGTAGAACTGGTTCGGGTCGGTCAGGTGGTTCTTGGTCCACCCGAGCCACTCGGCGTTGTAGCCCCGGAAGGCGTTGCCCTTGGGGTTGTACGGGTTGATCGGCGCGTTCGCGTCGATGCCCGGCTTGAGCGCGTCGATCGTGGTGAAGACGCCACCGGCGGAGCTGTCGCCGCCGCCGCCACACGCCGCGGCACCGGCGGCGAGGCAGAGGGAGACCGCTGCCGCTGCTAGTCGCTTCATGAACCGCTCCGTTGGGTGTTCTTCGAGGTCAAGGCACCAATACCGAGGCGTCGGCGTTGTCCGGACAATACGTTCGACCCACCGTTCGCGTCAATTATCTCCACTTCCGTGATACTCCCTGTAACTTTCCTTCACCGACCGGCCGCCCCGGCGCCGCCCCGCGCCGGTCGTCGCCGGCCCCGCGCGGGGCGGGCGATCCGGGCCGGACGGCGGAGTGGACGATCTCGGCCTGTCATACGGTCGCGGTAACAACGGATCGGCGGAGAGGCGACCACGGTGAACCTGGACGGCATGCTTGAGGACCTGCGAGAGCTCGTCGCGTGCGAGTCGTTCTCGGCCGACCACCGGGCGGTGACCCGCAGCGCGCGGGTGGTCGCCGACCAGGGGCACCGCCGGCTCGGCGTCAGGGCCGAGACGATCGTGATCGGCGGCGTCACCCACCTGCGGTGGACCTTCGGCACCCCCAGGGTGCTGCTGCTCGGCCACCACGACACCGTCTGGCCGATCGGCTCGCTCCTGGCCCGCCCCTGGTCGGTCGCCGACGGGATCGCCCGGGGTCCCGGGGTGTTCGACATGAAGGCCGGGCTGGTCCAGATGTTCCACGCGCTGGCCGCGCTGCCGTCGCCGGAGGGGGTGTGCGTGCTGGTCACCGGGGACGAGGAGGTCGGGTCTCCGACCTCTCGCGCGCTGGTCGAGGAGTCGGCGCGCGCCTGCGCGGCCGCGTTCGTCCTGGAGGCGAGCGCCGAGGGCGGCGCACTCAAGATCGCACGCAAGGGCACGTCGATGTACGAGGTCGTGGTGCACGGCCGTGGCGCGCACGCGGGGCTCGACCCCGGCAGGGGCGCGAACGCGGGGGTCGAGCTGGCCCACCAGATCCTCGCCGTCACCGGCATCGCCGAGCGGGTGAACGGCGGCCGGGAGGACGGCGACCGGACGAGCGACGGCCGGGCGGGCAGCGGCCAGAGCCACGACCACCGGACCGGCGGCCGGGAGGACGGCGGCCGGACGAGCGACGGCCACACCGGCGGCGGCCGGGCCCCCGGGCACCGGACGGGCGGCGGCCGGGTGACGCGAGGGCCCCTCGGACCTGCCACCGTCACGCCCACCGTGCTGTCGGCCGGGACCACGGCCAACACCGTGCCCGCGCTGGCCCGCCTGGCGGTGGACGCCCGCGTGCCCACCCTCGCCGCGCAGAGGCGGGTGGACGAGCTGATGAGGGCGCTCTCCCCCCGGATCGCCGGGACCCGGCTGGAGATCACCGGCGGCCCGAACCGTCCTCCCCTGGAGCACGCCTCGTCGGCCGGGCTGTTCGCCCTCGCCCAGGAGGTCGCCGCCGATCTGGGACTCGCCCCCCTCACCGGTGCCGGCGTGGGCGGGGCCTCCGACGGCAACTTCACCGCCGGGGCGGGCTGCCCCACCCTCGACGGGCTCGGCGCGGTGGGCGGCGGCGCCCACGCCGACGACGAGCACGTCGTCGTGGCCGAGATGCCCGGCCGCGCGGCGCTGCTGGCGGGCCTGATCAGGGCGGTGCTCTCGTGAGCGGCGCGATGTCACCGGCGAACCGGGGAAACGCCCGGGTGAACGACCCGGTGTTGCGCGAGCTGCGCTCCATCGAGGAGTTCGAGGACGTCTTCCGCCTGTTCGACGGCATCTGGCACCCTGCCCCCGGCGGCGCGCCCGTCACCGTGGAGCTGATGCGGGCGCTGTCGCACGCGGGCAACTACGTGGCCGGAGCGTACGAGGGCGGCAGGCTGGTGGGCGCGTCGGTCGGCTTCCTGGGCGCTCCGGCAGGGCAGGTGCTGCACTCGCACGTCACCGGCACCCTGGCCGGGCGCGGGATCGGGTTCGCGCTGAAGCTGCACCAGCGGGCGTGGGCGCTGGAGCGCGGCCTGGAGCGGATCACCTGGACCTACGATCCGCTGGTGCGGCGCAACGCGCATTTCAACCTGGCCAAGCTGGGGGCCCGCCCGGAGGAGTACCTGCCGTCCTTCTACGGCGCGATGGGCGACGCGATCAACGCCGGGGACGCCTCGGACCGGGTGCTGGCCGTCTGGCGGCTGACCGAGCCGCACGTCCTGGCCGCCGTCCGGGGGGAGCCGCACCACCCGGTGATCCCGCCGGACGCGGTGAGCGCGCTGATCGAAGGAGACGACGGCAGCCCGGTGCGGGAACCGTCCGAGGCGGCCGGGGCGGGAACGGTGCTGGTCGCCGTACCCCGGGACGTCGAGGCGCTGCGCCGCGCCGATCCGCGGGCCGCCGGGGCGTGGCGGCTGGCCGTGCGCGAGGTGCTGGGCGGCCTGCTGGAGGGCGGCGCCCGCGTGACCGGCTTCCACGACAGGTCCTGCTACGTCGTGGAACGGCCTCCGTGACGTGCCCTCGGAACCGGGCCGCGGACCATCATGAGGATCACCGGTATCGGGTCGCGGCCGGTGGCTCTTTCCCCGCCGAGGGTGGCCGGGGCCCCGGACCCGCCGGCCCTGCGGCGCGGAACGGGTCGCCGGCCGGCAGCCACGCCCCCTCGTCGTCCAGACCGAGGCCGCCGACGTCGCGGGTCAGCGTTTCGACGGTGGCCAGCACGGCCTCGCGGGTCTCGTCGCGCCGGGAGACGAGGGCCCATGTCCAGCACGGTGCCGGGCCGACCACCGCGCGCCGGTGGAGGTCCGGCGGCACCGGTGCGCCATGGCCCTTCACCGAGTTGATCACGGGGCGGCGGAGCCGGCGTACGTGGTCGAAGAAGGCCCGGCCGGTGATGCCGCCGTCGTCGATGTGCACGAGGTGGGCGCCGGTGTCGCGGGCGAACTCCTCGGCGTAACGGTTCCACGAGCCCCAGGTGGCGGTGTCGGCATCCACCAGCACCGCGGTGTCCTCGGCCTGGACGGCGGAGGTCTCGGCGCCGGCGGAGACCGCGAAGAGCCGGTACGCGCCGATCAGCCGGGCCTCGAGGCCGTGACCGGCCAGGTCACCGGTCTGCGCGCAGCAGATGGCCAGGTCGATGCTGCCGTCGGCGACCCGGCCGGCCTGGATGTGCGACGGCATGACCCACGCGTCGACGTGCAGTTGCGCGACGCCGGACGCGCGGGCGGCCAGGTCGGGCGGCATCCAGCCGACGTGGCCGAGCTGGACCGGCTCGGTGGCGGACAGGCCGGCCGCGGAACGGCGCAGCTCGTCGGCCTGTTCGAGCACCGCGCGGGCTCGGGCGAGCAGGGCCCGTCCGGAGGGGGTCATCGCGACCGAGCGGCGGTCCCGGTCGAACAGGCGCACGCCCAGATCCCGTTCCAGCCCCTTGATCTGCTGGGAGAGCGACGGGCCGGCGATGCGCAACCTGGCCGCGGCGCGGCCGAAGTGCAGTTCCTCGGCCACCGCGACGAAGTAGCGCAGCTGGCGCAGCTCCATCCACGCATCATAACCCTGTAGGAGTTTTCACCTAACAGCAGGGAGCGAACCGGTCGTGGCGAGATGGCGCCGGGTGGACCCACGATGGGTGCACGAAAAACGGGGAAAGCCGCGATGCCGGCACGTCTGACCGGCGTACCGGCCGGGCTGCCGGAGGCCGGTACGCCGCTGCCGCCGGCCGAGCCGACGCTCGACGCGCCGGGGCTCGGCGTGCGGCGATCCGGTTTCCGCGAACCCGCTGAGGTGTCCGGGTCCCGCCCTGTTCGAACGAGCCGGTGATGACAGCGGCCGAAACCTGCCGAAAGAGTGAACATGAACGAAACCCAGGCGGCCCTGCCCAGTGGAGGGGATCTGATTCAGCGCCGGTTCGCCGCCGCCGCCGCCCATGAGCTCCGCACTCCCCTCGCCGGTCTCAGGGCCGAGTTGGAGGAGGCCCGGTTGCATCCCGGCCAGACCGATCTGCCCCGGCTCCTCGACGCGGCGCTTCGCGGCGTCGAGCGGCTCGAAGCGATCACCGCTGACCTTCTGCTGCTCACACGGATCGCGGAGGCGGCACACGGACGGCGGCAGCCGGTCGACCTTTCCGCCGTGGCCCGCGCCCAGGTGGCCCGGACGACCGGGGGCCCGGACATCCGGTTGCGGGCCACCTGGGCGCGGGCCCCGGTCGTCATCGACGCGGTGCCCGCGCTCCTGGACAGGCTGGTGGCCAATCTGCTCGACAACGCCCGCCGGCACGCCCGGCACTCGATACGGATCCAGGTGCTCCGGCACGAGACCACGGCCGAGCTCGTCGTCGCCGACGACGGGCCCGGCATCCCCGTCTCGGACCGCGAAAGCGTCTTCGAGTGCTTCTCCCGGCTCGACAGTGCCCGCTGCCGGCACCGCGGCGGTACCGGTCTCGGCCTGGCCATCGCTCGCGACATCGCCCACGCTCACGACGGCACCCTGAGCGTCGAGGACGCCGACGCGGGAGCGCGCGTCGTGCTTCGCCTCCCCATCGCCAGGAACGCCGCCGGCCGGCCATGACCATTCTCACGAGCCTTCATCCGCCTTCCCGTCCCCCGGAAGAAGGGCGAGGCGCAGAACACACCGGCGGACGGCCGACGTCCCCGTCCCCGGCCGCTCGGCGGCACCGCGGGCCCGCGTGGAGGGCGAGGGCGACACGAGATCGGGGCGGGTTGAAAGTTACACCCCCGCCTGCGGCGGTCGCGCAGGTCAGGTCCTCCCGGGTGGGCGGGTGGCTTCCCGCCCCCATCCGGGGCGCCTAGCATCGGCCCTCACCGAGTCGGGAGCGCGAGATGCGAAGGACGGCACGCGGAAGCGGCACGGTTCTGACGGTTCTGACGGCCGCGGTGACCGCGGTCGCGACCCTGGGGCTCCTCCTGGCGGGCACCGCGGCCCCCGCGCGGGCGGCGGCCACCAGGATCATGGCGCTCGGCGACTCCATCACCGGCTCCCCCGGATGCTGGCGGGCCCTGCTCTGGAACCGCCTCGTGAACGCCGGCCACACCGGGATCGACTTCGTCGGCACCCTGCCGCCGCAGGGCTGCGGCGTCGCGCACGACGGGGACAACGAGGGGCACGGCGGGGCGCTGGTCACCAACGTCGCCGACCAGAACCAGCTCCCCGGCTGGCTCGCGGCGGCCAGGCCCGACATCGTGCTGATGCACTTCGGCACCAACGACGCCTGGAGCAACCGCCCGACCGCCACCATCCTGTCCGCGTACGGCAAGCTGGTGGACCAGATGCGGGCGAGCAACCCCGACATGAAGATCCTCGTCGCCCAGATCATCCCCATGAACCCGAGCACGTGCGGTGAGTGCGCGCAGCGGGTCTCCGCGCTCAACGCGGCGATCCCCGGCTGGGCGGCGGGCAGGACCACCGCGCGGTCGCCGGTGGTCGTGGTCGACCAGTGGACGGGCTTCAGCACCGCTTACGACACCTATGACGGGGTGCATCCCAACGCGTCGGGCGACCAGAAGATCGCCGACCGGTGGTTCCCCGCGCTGGCCGCGCTGCTCGGCTCGGGCCCGACCCCGACCCCGACACCCACGCCGACACCGACGCCCACCCCGACCCCCACGCCCGGTACCGGCTGCACGGCGGTCTACCGGACGGCCGGCCAGTGGTCGGGCGGCTTCCAGGGCGAGGTGACCGTCAGGAACGACGGCCCGGTGGCCCTCACCGGCTGGACGGCGAGCTGGACGTTCACCGGGCGGCAGATCAACCAGTGGTGGAACGCGACGGTGACCCAGTCGGGAGCAGCCGTCTCGGCGCGGAACGCCGCCTGGAACGGCTCCCTGGCTCCCGGCGCGACCGCGATCTTCGGTTTCCTCGCCTCCGGGGTGCCCTCCCCGGTCTCCGAGGTCTCCTGCACGACCGGCTGACCGGCCGGGCCGCGCCGGGCGACCGGCGCGGCCCGGCTGCCCACCGTCCGGGTGCCGACCGCCCGGCCCTGTCCCTCGTCGTCCCTCGTCGTCCCTCGTCGTCCCCTGTCGAGGCCGGGCGCCCGGCGCCGGACAGCCTGCGCCCGCCGCTCAGCCCTGTCCCTGGGAATCCCCGCCGGCCAGGGCGCCGGGAAGTCTCTCCAGCAGGCCCTTGAGATCGTCGGCGTGCTCCTCCTCCTGGGCCAGCAGGTCCTCGAAGACGCGCCTGGTGGTCACGTCGTCGTTGCCCAGCCAGTTGATGATCTCGGTGTAGGAGGCGATCGCGATCCGCTCGGCGACCAGGTCCTCCTTGACCATCTCGATCAGGTCGAGGCTGTCGTCGTACTCGGCGTGCGAGCGCGTGGCCAGCGTCTCGGGGTTGAAGTCCGGCTCGCCGCCGAGCTGGACGATGCGCTGGGCGAGACGGTCGGCGTGCTCCTGCTCCTCGGCGGCGTGCTCCAGGAACTCCGCGGCCACCAACCCGGCGTGGAGGCCCGAGGCGGTGTAGTAGTGCCGCTTGTAGCGGAGCACGCAGACCAGCTCGGTCGCCAGGGCCTCGTTGCACACCTGGATCACCCGGGGCAGATCCGCGCCGTAGGCCGACGTGATGGGACCCTTGTCGATCTCCTGGCGCGCCCGCGCCCGAAGCTCCTTGATATCTGTGAGGAATTCAGCCATGAGGCTGCACTACCCAGAATCGGCCTCTTATCCAGTGTCCTCGGCCACAGTCGGAGGCGTTTTGTTCGTGACGTCGTTCACGGGGTAGCGGGTCCGGCGATATGGGAACAGCGACGAAGGTCCCGCAGACGCGGACCATGAACGGCGAAGAGCTCTCTGCCGACCACGCGTGGACGACCCTGCGCAAATACGGCCGCTGGCACCTGGTCCGCGACTCCGTCGCCAGGTTCAGGTACGGCGAGGGCATGACCAACGCCAGGGCTCTGGCCTTCCAGATCTGCCTGTCGATCATCCCCGGCGCCATCGCGCTGGTCGGGCTGAGCTCGGTGATCAACCAGGAGCATCTCGGCGAGGTGCTGGAGCTGGTCCTGAGCCGGCTCGCGCCGGGGGCGGGGGTGGACGCGGTCAAGGACGTGCTCGCCGACAGCCACCGGCAGGCGGGCCGTACCGGGGGTGCCCTCGCGCTCTGGTTCGGCCTCGTCACCGCCCTGTTCTCGCTGACCAGCGCCATGGCCCAGGTGGAGCGGGGGGCGAACCGCATCTACGGCGTCGAGCGGGACCGGCCGTTCCATCGCAAGTACGGCAGGGCCCTGGTGATGGCCCTGACCGCCGGAGCCTTCATGACCGCCGGTTTCGTGGTGATGGTCGGCGGCGGCGCCATCAGCAGGGCCCTGGCTCAGGTCTACGACTGGGACGACGGGGCCACGGAGGCGTTCAACCTGGTGCGCTGGCCGCTCGGTTTCCTCCTCGCGCTGCTGTCGACCTCGGTACTGTTCCGCGCCGCTCCGCGCAGGCGACAGCCCGGTCACACCTGGCTGGCGTTCGGCGCCCTGGTCTCGCTCACCCTGTGGACGGTCTTCACCCTCCTGCTGGCCTTCTACACCGAGAGCAGCGGCACCTTCGGCGCCACGTACGGGCCGCTCACGGCCGTCATGGCGCTGTTGCTGTGGTCGTTCCTCAGCTCGATCGCCCTCTTCCTGGGGCTGGCGTTCGCCGCGCAGATGGAGGCCGTCCGCGCGGGGCGGGCCGGCCCCATCCACCCCGACCCGGGCCCCACCGCCGCCGAGGAGCGGGAACCCCTGGTCGGAGCGGCGGGCGCGGCGACCGTCGCGGTCGCCAGGACACTCGTGAAGTCCCTGCGCAGGCGCCGGGCCGCAACCGGGCCAGGCCGGCGGGCCGGGGAACGGTAATAGGCGGTGGAAACGCCGCCCTCCGGCCGGTCCGCCGATCACCCGACGGGACGTTCTCCCTCTCGTGCCCCCGCGCGGGAACCGGCGTTCCGACCGCGTTCCGACCGCGTTCCGGCCGACGTCACGCGCGGTACGGCCGATGCCAGGGGCGACGCGGGACCGTTCGTCGCGATAGTCAACTCGTCAACCTGAGGTTCGCCGAACCATAGTGAGATATATTCATGTGCGGTGATCTTAGGGGGTGGAGGGGTGTCGGCACAGGAACGCAGGCTCGCGGCCATCGCGGCGGCGTCGGCCGACGCCTTCCGCGGCGGCGACTACCACCAGGTGAGGGCCGAGGACGTCGCGGAGCGGGTGCGGCTGCCGCGGGGTGCCGAGGGCGGCAGGGGCCGCAGCGCCGTCTGGCTGTACAACGAGGTCAGGAGCCGGCGCGTGCTGGTGGCCCTGGCCGTCAAGCACGCCTTCGACGAGTTCACCTCCGGCGACGCCGCACCGGAGCCACCGCGCTCCCTGCTCGACGCGCAGCGCCTGGTCACGGCGGCGCTGCGCAGGGTGGCGCGCTTCCACCAGGTGGAGCGTTTCATGCTCGCCCAGGTGCGCCTGGGCATCGGCGACATCTCCACCTCGGAGAAGCGCCCGTCGGCCGGGCAGGTCCAGCCGGTGTGGGAGGTGGCGGAGGTCTACGGCGCCACGGCCGCCACGGGATGGGAGGGCCGTGTCACCGCGTACGCGCGGTATCTGGCGCCCAGGCTCGAACTCGCCGCGCTGACGGTCGGCGTCCCGCCCGCGGGGTGGGCCACGGCGAGCGCCGAGCGCCTGTCGGAGCTGGCCTTCCGGTCGATGGCAGACGACCCCGAGGGCCCGGCGGACCGCCAGGCGGCCGCGCTGTGCGCGCACTGGCTCGCCCGTGACCTTTTCCCGCTGGCCGGGGAGTGGGCCGAGCGGCTGCACGCCGCCGAACGTACCGCCGAGTTCACCGAGCGGGCGGGCTCCGGCGGCCATGCCAGGGCTCGCGCCCTGGAGGTGGTCCTTCAGGTCCTGCTCGACGGCAGCCCGCTGCTGGCCCGGGCGGCGGAGGTCGGCGGGGAGCTGGCGGACCTGCTGGCGGCCGGCCCTCACGACCCGCGGGCCCTGTGCGACGTGACCAGCAGGCAGGGTCTTGCCCTGCTGCGCCTGGGCGACCTGGCGAGCGCGAGGTCCTGCTTCGAGCGGTCACTGCGGGCGGCGGGCGAGTTCTCCGGCTCCGCGGACGTGACGCCGCTCACCGCCCGGGCGCGGCACAACCTCGCCGAGGTGCTGGTGGAGGCGGGCCGTCCCGCCGAGGGCCTGCGCGAGCTGCGGAAGGTGAACGAGCAGCGGGCCGAGGGCGTCCCCGCCACCGGGGTCGCCCCGGCGTGGCGGCGGTTCACGCTCACCCGGCAGGCGATGGCCAGGGCCGCCTCCCGCGCGGGCCGGGTCGTCACCGGCGTGACCGTGGCCGAGGCGACGCTGGCCGACCGCGAGCAGCGCCTCGGGCCCGACAGCGTCAACACCGCCTCGGCCAGGGTGACCCTCGCCGAGGCGCTGCTCGCGGCGGGCCAGCCCGCGCAGGCGCGCCACCACCTGACCGAGGCGCTCCGGCTGCGGGCGCAGCACCTGCCGCCCGAGGGCTACTGGCTCCAGTACGACGCGGTGCGCCTGGCGGAGATCGAGCTGGCCTCGGGGTTCCCCGCCCAGGCGGTGCGGCTGCTCACCGGGGTCGCCGTCACCACGGAGTGGTTCGCGCGGCAGGTGTCGCCCCGGCTGGGCAACGAGGCGGCGCTGGTCCGCGCCATGGCGCTCACCGCGTCGGGCGAGCCCGCCCAGGCGCTCGCCGCCCTGCGGGCGCTCCCGCCCGAGCGGCCGGTGCGGCGGGCCCAGGCCACCGCGCAGCTGGCCCTCGGCGACGCGGCCGGTGCGGCGCGGGTGCTCGCGTCCCTCGCGAAGGACGAGCGCGGCATGGACGACGACTTCCCCGGCCAGGCGGAGCGGCTGCTGCTGACCGCCCGTGCCGCGTACGCCCTCGGGCACGAGGACGAGTCGGAGGCCGCGAGCGCGGCGCTCGTCGCGATGGGCGATGACACGCTGGACGCCTCTCACCCGCTGGTCCTGGCCGGGCGGCTGGACCTCGCGCTGCGCAGGATGGGCTCGGGCGAGGTGGAGGAGGTGGCGCCCCTCCTCGCGCCGCTGCTCGACCGCCGCCCGCTGGCCCACGGCCGCCCGCCCCTGGGCGAGGGGCACCCGCTGCTGGCCGCGGCGCGGTCCGTGGCCACGCGGGTGGGCGAGCCGCCGTCGAGCACCCCGGAGGACCGCCTCTGGGAGGACGGCTGACCGCCTCGCCACGGCGGCCGCTCCTCCCGCGACCTGGCCCCTCTCCCCGAAGCCGCCCCGGACGTGTCGTCTCAGCAGGCGCCCGAGGTCCCGCCGAGGTGGGTGAGCGTGCTGGCCAGGTCACGCGCCGCCTTCGGCCTGAGCGGGTCGTCGTCGGGAGTGGCCCGCAGGAACAGGCCGAGGTGTCCCGCCGCCCGCTCCAGGTCCGCGGCACTGCCGTTGGCGAGTCCCCTGCTCCGCAGGAGCCCGCCCAGGGCGAACGCCGCCTGGTACGTGGCCGGGTCGCCCTCCGGCAGGTGAGGGAGCACGTTCTCGAGCAGGGCGACGGCCTCGCCGAGATCCGCGGGCCGCGTACCCGGGCCGGTGACGCGCGTGGCCAGCACCGTGCCCAGCCGGTAGCGCAGGTAGAGGGCCGACTCCCCGTCGTCGCACTCGCGCAGGGCCGCCCTGAGCCTGTCGACCGCCAGGTCCAGGTCATACGGCACGCCCCGGTCGGCGTGGCGGCTCAGCAGCAGCTCGGCGAGGGCCTCGTGGTCGGCGGCGCTGAACCAGGCGCCCTCCTCGCGCAGGTCGTCCGCCTCGGAGAGCATGGTGATGGCGACGTCGCGGTCGGCGGGGTCGCCGAAGTCCTCCCACCGGACCTCGTGCACCCGTCCCACCAGGGCGAAGGACCACTGGTCGCAGTCGTGGGCGAGGAGCCAGCCCGCGTGTTCGGCCGCCTCGTCGAGATCCTCCCGGGTCGCGGTGCCCGAGGGTTCCTCGTCCGTGCACCGGCACAGGATCGCCTGGGTGAGAGCCTGGCGCCACCCGGCTTCGCGACAGGTGCCGGTCACCTCCGCCCGCAGGGCACGCAACCGCGTGACCGCATCCCCAGCCATGCCGGATCTCCCTTCCGAGCCTGTATGAAGCTATATGAATTGAATCCTCTCATTCTTGTGGTCGGTAAAGAAGCCGCTGAGGGAAGGAAGCCGCCTGATCACCGCCGGACATCGTTCCGGTGGCCGTGCTCGGCGGAGGACCGCGGCGGCCGTGGCCGGCCCCGCGGCGGCCGGAGCGGTGACGGCCGGCGAAGCCGTGGGCGGCGCGGCGCGGTCAGTGCGACCGGGTCAGCGCGACAGGGTCAGCGTCGCGGCGTCGATCAGTTCCTGCAGGCGCAGGCCCCGGGCCGCGTCCAGCTCACCCGGGCGGCCCGACCGCACGGCGGCGGCGAACTCGGCGCGCAGGACGGGCCAGCACTCCTCGTGGTCGATCCCGGAGGTGTCGAAGACGAGCTCCCCCTCCGGACCGAGCAGCTCGATCCGGGTGCGCGCCCTGGGCAGCAGGACGCTGCCCGACAGGGACGCCTGGCTGACGGCGCCGTTCTCGTGCTCGCAGGTCAGCTCCACCCAGCGGCGCGGGTCGCCGGTCGCCCGGATTCCGGTGATCGGACCGACCGCGGCGTCCAGCAGGTCCAGCAGGTGCGGGCCGAGGTCGAGCAGGGCTCCCTGTTCCAGCCGCCAGCCGGTGGCGAACTCCCCGCCGAGGAAGGCGCCGTGCAGGTAGCACGAGCGGGCGCCGGTCGTCTCCAGTCGCGCCGCGCGGCGCAGGAACTCGCGGGTGGCGGGGTGGTAGCGCTTGGTCAGCACCATCTGCGAGACGACGCCCGCCTCGGCGACGGCCTCCGCCACCGCGCGCGCCGACGCGAGGTCGGGCCCCAGCGGCTTCTCCAGCAGCACGGCCTTGCCCGCCTTGGCCGCGCGCACGGCGAGTTCCGCCTGGACGGCGGGGGGCACGGCGAACGCGACGGCCTCGCACCGGTCGAACAGTTCCTCCGGCGTGCCGGCGACGACCGCCCCGTACGGCTCGGCGATCTCCTGGGCCGCGGGGGCGCGGCGCGCCCAGACGGCGGAGAGGCGGGTCTCCGGGCCCGTGGCCAGCATCCGGGCGTGCATGGTGCGGGCCCACGGGCCGGCGCCGATCAGGCCGACCTCGACGGGTGTGGTGGTGTTCACGATTCGACTCCGGCAGGTGAGCGGTGGTGCGGACGGGCCGGCGCCGTCAGGCGGGCGTCGGCCTGGTCGGGGGCGTACAGGTGCTCGACCACCATCGCGGTGGCCCCGGCGAGCGCGGCGCGGTCGCCGAGCCGGGAGGTGACGACCTGCAGGTTGCGCGTGGCCCGGGGCAGGGCACGCTGGTAGAGCAGCTCGCGCACCCCGGTGACGAAGTGGGTCTCCGCCAGTTCTCCGGCGATCATCAGCACGCCGGGGTTGAGCAGGGTGACGACCGTGACGAGCACCTCCCCGCAGCGCCGTCCGGCCTCGCGGGCCAGGCGGCCCGCGTCGGGGGAGCCCGCGTCGAGGTGGGCGCGTACGTCGGCGCCCGACTGGGCGGGCACGCCGAGGGCGGCGAGCTGTCCGGCCAGGGCGCGGCCACTGGCGACGGCGGCCAGGCAGCCGTACGAGCCGCACATGCAGCGGGCCTCCGACTGGTCGTGCAGGCGGATGTGGCCGAGGTCGCCGGCGCCGCCGTCGATGCCGCGGAAGACCTTGCCGTCGACGACGACGCCGGCGCCGATGCCGGTGGAGACCTTGACCAGGACGAACGCGGAGCAGTCGGCGAAGGCGTGGCGCTGCTCGCCCAGGCCCATCAGGTTGGCGTCGTTGTCGACCAGGACCGGGACGGCGACGTCCACCCCGGCGTGCCGGGCGAGCGAGCTCTGCATCCGCCAGGGAACCGGGTAGCCGTCCCAGCCCGGCATGATCGGCGGTCGTACGACCCGTCCCGACGAGGAGTCGACGGGCCCGGGGAGCGACAGGCCCACCCCGCAGACCGCCTCCGGAGCGGCCCCGGCCGCGGCCAGCAGGCCGGCGAACCACAGGCCGAGCCGGTCCAGGACGACCTCCGGGCCGTCCTCGATCGGCAGGGCCTCGGTGCGCTCGGCCAGGACGCCGCCCGCCAGGTCCATCACCGCGGCGCGGGCGTGGGTGACGTCCAGGTCGGCGGCGAGGACCACGGCGTGGCCGGTGTCGAACTCCAGCAGGTTGGAGGGGCGTCCCCCGGTCGACTGCCCGCCGGGGACGGCGCGCAGCCAACCGGCGTCGAAGAGCTGGTCGAGCCGCTGGCCGACGGTGGAGCGGGACAGGCCGGTGACGCGCTGGAGCTCGCCCCGGGTGCGCGCCTGCCCGGTGCGGATCAGTTCCAGGAGGTGGCCTGCGGTGGTCCAGGGCGTTGCCATCCGGTGTGTCTCTCCTCGGCTCTAGCTCTTGTCCGCGCCGCTGGTGAGACCCTCGGTAAGGAGTCGCTCCGCGGCGTAGAAAAGAACTACCACGGGAATCGTGAGGACCACCGACCCCGCCATGAGAACCGTCTTGGGGACCTCGATGCCGTTGGCGAGTTGCTGCAGGCCCAGCGAGACCGTCCACTGGTCGGGGGCGGCGGCGAGGAAGAGCAGCGCGAACAGGAACTCGTTCCAGGCGATCATGAAGACGTACAGGCCGGTCGCCATGAGCGAGGGCGCGGCCAGGGGCAGCACGATCCGGCGCAGGATCTGCGCCCGCGAGCAGCCGTCGAGCGCCGCGGCCTCCTCGACGCTCTTGGGGATGGTGACGAAGTAGTTCTTCAGCATGTAGATGGAGACGGGCACGGTCTGCGCGATGTAGACGATGACGAGCCCGGTCAGGCTGCCCTGCAGGCCGATCTTGGCGAACATCACGAACAGCGGGACCGCCAGCAGGGTGGACGGGAAGAGATAGACGGCGAGGAACACCGCGCTGACCTGGCGGCCACCGAGGAACCGCAGGCGGCTGACCGCGTAGGCGCCGGGCACCGAGGCCAGCAGGGTGAGCGCCACGGTGGCGAGGGCGACGAGCGCGGAGTTGCCGAGCATCCGCAGGAAGCCCTGGCCGCCGTCCTCGACCGACTGCAGGACGTTGCGGTACGTGTCGAACGTGAGCTCCGAGAGGGTCACCCACAGCCGGCCGGGGTCGAGCAGCAGCTGGTCGATGGGCTTCACCGACAGCAGCAGCATGTAGTAGAAGGGGAAGAGCGTGATGACCGCGAGAAAGGCGATCACGACCCACCGCAGGACGGCGAAGGTCCTCTCCTCGACCTGTGCGCGGCTCATGACGCCTCCTCCTGGACCCTCTTGGCGAAGAACTTGAAGTAGATGCCGAGCAGCACGGCGAGGACGAGCGCGAGGACCAGGGCCTGCGCGGCCGCCGCCCCCACGTCGTAGCGGGCGGTGAGGAAGTCGTAGACCCGCACCGCGACGACGTCGGTGCCCGAGCCGCCCCCGGTGAGCAGGTACACGTCGTCGAACTTGTTGAACGTCATGATGAACCGCAGCACCGACAGCAGCGCGATCACCGGCATCAGCTGGGGCAGCAGGATGTGGCGGAAGCGCTGGGTGAGCGTGGCGCCGTCCACCGTGGCGGCCTCCTCTATCCCGGCGGGCACGGCCTGCAGGCGGGCGAGCAGGAACAGGAAGGCGAACGGGAAGTACCGCCAGATCTCGAAGGCGATGACCGTGAGCAGGGCGAGCGGCAGCTCCACCTGCCAGCCGAGGAGGGAGACCTCGTGGGAGCGGGTCGCCAGGAAGGCGATCGGCTTCTCCCAGCCGAGCAGCCGGGTGCCCAGCTCGTTGACGATGCCGAACTGCGGGCTGAGGGCGATCTCCCAGACGAACGTGACGGCCACCACGGGCGCGACGTAGGGCAGCAGCATCGACCCGCGCATCAGGGCCCGGCCGCGGAAGGGCCGGCGAAGGGCGAGGGCGGCGACCAGCCCGAGGGCGATCGACCCGGCGGTGCTGCCCGCGGTGTAGACCAGGGTGGTCCACAGCGAGGTCCAGAAGCCGGGCGAGGTGAAGACCTCGGCGAAGTTCTCCCAGGTCCAGTTGGACAGCAGGCCCATGCCCTGGATGTCGATCAGCCGCGCCCGCTGGAAGGCGAGCAGCACGGTCCAGGCGATGGGCAGGATGACGACGACCAGGACCACGAGCACGGTGGGCGTCACGAAGCCCAGCCCGGTCCTGTTCTCGCGCTGGGCCAGGGTGAGGGTCCTGTCCCGCCGGGCCTCGGGTTCCGGGCTCGTCTCGGGGGGTCGGCGCCGCTCGGCGCCCTGTGTGGTGCTCATCGTGGGTTCCTCGGGGGGACGGGGCCGCGGGGGCTCACTGGAGGGACTTCTGCAGGGCCGTGACTTCCTCGTCGGCCTCCCTGGCGGCCTCTTCCGGGGATATCTGGCCTGAGGTCATGGCGCCGACCGCCTTCGGGATGGGAAGCTCGCCGAGCGTCGCGCCGACCAGCGCGCCCTGACCCTCGGTGAGGCCCCAGCGCCGCATGTCGCTCACGCCGGAGGCGAGCTGGTCGAGGAACTCGGCGGAGAAGACCGACTTCATCGGTTTCTTCGTGTCGACGCCGACGTCGCTGGCGCGCCAGGCCTCGCGGTATCTGTCGGGATCCTCGGCCGTGCCGTCGCGAACCGGGATCTTGCCCTCGGGGGCCATCCCGAACCAGCCCTCGTACCCGGTGCTCATCATGTACCTGACGAACTTCTCCGAGGCCGCGGTCTCGGCGGTCCGGGTGACCACCCAGGAGGAGATCTCGCCGAACTGGGCGGGCTCGGCGGCTCCGGGGCCCTTCAGGGCCGTGACGATCCCGCTGTTGTCCGAGAGGAAGGCGGGATCCTGGGCGCACTGCGCGCAGCTGGGCAGCGCGTCGGCGCGCAGGCCGGCCAGCTCGTCCAGCAGGAAGGTGGACCAGACGATCATCGCGGAGCGGCCGGCGAAGTAGGTGGCGCGGGTCGAGTCCACGCTCTGCGTGCCCGGGGCCCCGTAGTCGGCGGCGAGCCGGTGGTAGGTGGCGAAGGCCTGCCGGCACTGGGGGCTGTCGAGGCCGACGTCGCCGCCGGGGCCGACGAGGCCGCAGCCGTTGGCGAGCGCGAGGTCCTCGAAGCTCTGCTGGGTGAAGACGTCGCTCGGGTCGGTGGCGAGTGACATGCCGCTGACCTCACCGCCGTTCAGGGTCTTCGCGGCCTGCAGCATGGTGTCGTAGGAGTCGGGGACGGAGAGCCCCGCCTTGGCGAACAGGTCCTTGCGGTAGACGAGGATCTGCATCCAGGCGTCGCTGGGGACGCTGAGGCGGGTGGTCTTGTCGCCGGTCAGCGCCAGCGCGTTGCGGTTGAAGGTGCCGGCGCCGAGCCCCTCGACGATCCTGCCCGCCGCGGCGGTGTCGAGCAGGCCGTTGGTGTACATCTGCCAGACGGGGGCGAGCGGGACGGCGCCGAGGACGTCGGGGAGGGTGCCCGCGGCGGCCGCGGACATGATCAGCTGTGGCAGCTGGCCCTCGTCGATCCCGACCAGGTCGACCTGGACGCCGCTCTCCTTCTCGAAGGCCTCGACGATCTTCTTGGTCACCTCCATGCGGGGGGTGAGGTTCTCCAGGCTCCAGACCGTGATCCTGTTGTCCGGGGCGCTCTCACCCCGCGCGCCGCAACCGGACGTCAGCCCGATTCCCAGCGCGACGGCCACAGCGGCCGCCAGTGCCCTCGACCTTCGAGACCGCCTGCGCATAGATCTTCCTCACTGCCGCCGTGTTACGTACGTGTTGCATCAGAGCACCACTTTTGCTTATTGACAAGACCTAAGTTTGGGATATCTTCGACACAAGTTAGCGGTATTTGTCCAACCGATACACAAAAACGATCTTCCGGAGCTCCTGTGGAACGTGTCGTCCAGTTCACCGGCCCCCGTCAGGTGGAGATCGCCACCGGCGAGTCGCTCCCCCTGCCGCCTGGCCATCTGCGCGTCCGGACCCTGTACTCCGGCATCTCCGCGGGCACCGAACTCACCGCCTACCGGGGGACCAACCCCTACCTGACCCGCACCTGGGACCCCGAGGCCAGGATCTTCCGCGACGCGGGGCCCGGCATCTCCTACCCCGTGGCGGGCTGGGGATACTCGGAGGTCGGCGAGGTCGTCGAGGTCTCCCCCGAACTCGCGGGCACGCCCGGGCTGCCCGAGGCCGGCGAGACGGTGTGGGGCATCTGGGGGCACCGCGGCGAGGGTCTCGTCCCCGCCGAGCGGATGATCGGCCACACGCTCCCCGAGGGGCTCGCCCCGCTCGCGGGCGCCTTCGCCAGGGTCGGGGCCATCGCGTACAACGCCGTCCTCGCCGCAGACATCCACCTCGGCGAGGACGTCGCCGTCTTCGGCCAGGGCGTGATCGGCCTGCTCACCACCCGGCTGGCGGAGCTGAGCGGCGCCCGCGTCACCGCCGTCGACGCGCTCGACTCCCGGCTCGCCAAGGCCGCGGAGTACGGTGCCGCACGCACCCTGAACGCGCGCACCGACGCCGTCGCGGAGCGGATCCGCGAGGCCACCGGTGGGCTCGGCGCCGACGTCGCCATCGAGATCAGCGGCGCCCACCCGGCCCTGCACGAGGCCATCCGCTCGGTCACCGTGGGCGGGCGCGTCGTCGCCTCCGGCTTCTACCAGGGAGACGGCGTGGGGCTGCGGCTCGGAGACGAGTTCCACCACAACCGCGTGCAGCTCGTCTCCTCCCAGATCGGCGGGGTCCCTCCGCAGCTCGCCGGGCGCTGGAGCGTGGACCGGCTCCAGCGGACCTTCCTGCGGCTCGTCGCCGACGGCCACGTCGACGTGAAGTCCCTGGTGAGCCATGTCGTCCCGGTCGCCGACGCGGCCGAGGCATACGTCCTCCTGGATGAGCGTCCCGCCGACGCGCTCCAGGTCGTCCTGGAGTTCTGAGAGGCTGACGAACGATGCTCAAGATCGCCTGCCAGGAGCAGCTGCTCCCCGGCGAGACGCTCCAGGAGAAGTGGGAGTTCGCGCAGAACGCCGGCTACGACGCCATCGAGCTGCGCGGCAAGGGGGCCTTCCACTTCCGCGACCGGCTGCCCGAGCTGCGCAAGGCCCTCGCCGACGGCGTGGTCATGCCGACCGTGTGCGTGGACATGCTCCACTTCCTCGGCGCCTTCGACGACGACCTGCGCCGCGACGCGATCGAGCAGATGAAGTCGCAGCTGTCGGTCATCGGCGAGCTCGGCGGGCTCGGTGCCCAGACCCCCGCCTCCTACGGCATGTTCTCGCGCCGGCTGCCGCCGTTCGAGCCGCCGCGCAGCGAGGAGCGGGACCGCGAGGTGCTGCTCGAAGGTCTCACCGAGCTGGGCGAGCACGCCCGCGGAGAGGGCGTCACGCTCTTCCTCGAGCCGCTCAACCGCTACGAGGACCACATGGTCAACCGGCTGGAGCAGGCCGCCGACCTGATCCGCGCCGTCGGCCTGGACTCGGTCCGCATCGGCGTCGACAGCTACCACATGAACATCGAGGAGACCGACCCCGCGGCCGCCGTCCTCGCCGCCGCGTCCCTGGTCGGCCACGCGCAGGTCAGCGACTCCAACCGCATGCAGCCCGGAGCGGGCCACCTCGACTGGCCCGCCTGGCTGGGCGCCCTGGACGCCATCGGCTACGACGGCTACCTGGCCGTCGAGTGCAGGCTCACCGGAGACCCGGTCCAGGCCGTCCGCTCGATCCCGCCCTTCCTGCGGCGCGCCTCCTTCCCGCACCGGCCGGCCGGATGACCGCCGTCCTCGAAGCGGCCGCCACCTCCGGCACCGGCCGCCGGGCCCACCTGCGCCGGGCCGCCACGCACGTCCTGCTCGGCAACTGGACCGGGGCGGCGACCGTTCCCTCGCGTGCGCTGTACCCGCACCAGTGGAGCTGGGACTCGGCCTTCGTCGCCATCGGGCTGCGCCACCTCTCCCCGCGCCGGGCCCAGCGCGAGCTGGAGACGCTGCTGGGCGCGCAGTGGGGCGACGGCCGGATCCCGCACATCATCTTCAACCCGTCCGTACCGCTCGGGGCCTACTTCCCCAGCCCCGACTTCTGGCGCTCCTCGGGCACGGACCGCAGGACGGGCGCGCCCTCCACCGTCGAGACCTCCGGAATCGTCCAGCCGCCCGTTCACGCCCTGGCCGCCTGGCTGGTGCACCTCGCCGACCCGGCCGAGTCGCGGCGCCGCGGTTTCCTGCCGCGCGTCTACCCCCGGCTCGCCGCCTGGCACCGCTACCTGGCCGTCTCCAGGGACCTGGGCGGCGGCGGGCTGGCCGCGGTGACGCACCCGTGGGAGCCGGGACTGGACAACAGCCCGAGCTGGGACGCGGCCCTGGCCAGGGTCGAGCCCGCGCCGCGGGACTCCTTCCGCCGGGCCGACCTCGACCACGGCTCCCCCGCCGACCGGCCCACCGACCTGGACTACGCGCGGTACGTGCGCCTGGCCGCGACCTACCGCGACCACGGCTACGACGACGCGCGCACCCCGCACGCCTTCGCCGTCGAGGACCCCTCCTTCAACGCCCTGCTCATCGCCTCCGAGCACGCGCTCGCCGCGATCGCCCGGGTGGTCGGCGCGGACGAGGGGACGCACCGGCGGCGGGCCGAGGCGGCGACCGGCGCCCTGCTCGACCGGCTGTGGGACCCGGCCGCCGGTGTCTTCCTCCCCCGCGACCTGGTGACGGACGAGCCCATCGCCGGGTACGGCGTGTCGGGGCTCGTCCCGCTGATCGTCCCCGGCCTGCCGGAGGACGTCGCGGCGGCCCTGGTGCGGACCGCCCGCGGACCGCGCTTCCGCCTGGGAGAGGTCCGGCTCGTGCCCAGCTACGACCTCACGGCGGAGGAGTTCGACGGCAACCGCTACTGGCGCGGTCCCAGCTGGTTCAACATGGCCTGGCTGGTCCACCGCGGCCTGGTGCGGCACGGCGACGCGAGGGCGGCGGGCCGGCTGCGCGCGCAGGTCCTGGACGCGGCCCACAGCACGGGGTTCGCCGAGTATCTGGAGCCGTACACCGGGGAGGGGCGCGGCGTCCGGCGCTTCAGCTGGACCGCCGCCCTGGCCCTGGACCTGCTCCACGCCTCCGACTCCTCCGGAAGCGTGTCCGAGGGCGACGCGTCCGGAGGCGGATCCGGCGAGGAGGGCTCCGCCCGATGAGCGCCGGCCGCCTGCTGGTCAACAGCGGCACCTTCGCCGCCGTGACCGCTCACGGGGACGTCCACGGCACCCGGGGCACCGCGACGGACGGGCTGTTCGTCAGGGACGCCCGGCACCTGAGCCGGTGGCTGCTGACCGCGGCCGGCGCGGCGCCGTTCCCGCCGGACGCACCGGCCCTGCCGGCCCTGCCGGCCCCGCTGACCCTGCTGACCTCCTCCGGCGACGGCTGCGTGCTCACCCCGGCCGGCACCCGCGACCATCCTCCCGCCTACACCGTCTTCCGGCGGCAGGCGGTGGCCGAGGGCGCCCTCACCGAGCACGTCCGCCTGGTGAGCAACAGCGGCGAACCCACCGTCGTGGAGCTCGAACTCCACGTGGACGCCGACTTCGCCGACCAGTTCGAGCTGCGCGCCGACCACCGCGCGTACGAGAAACCCGGCGCGCGCCGCACCGCGCACGACACCCCGGACGGGGTCGCCTTCCACTACCGGCGCGGGGAGAGCTGGTCCTCGCGGACCACCGTCACCGCCTCGCCGCCGCCGCACCGGACCCGCCCCGCCGGCGGCGAGGGCGAGGGTACCGCCCGCGTCCTGACCTGGCGGTTCGCGCTGCCCGCCCACGGCACGGCGGATCTGCGGCTCACCGCCCTGGCCGTCCCGCACGGTACGGGGGAACCGTCCCCACCCGGCTCCCCCGGCACCGTGCGGGAACGGCTGGAGGCCGACACCGGCGAGTTCGCCGGCGCGCGGCCCCGCCCCCGCGACCTCACCTCCTGGGAGGAACTGGCCCGGGCCTGCGAGCAGGGGCTGGCCGACCTGGCGCGGCTGCGCGTCCCCACCTCGGGCCCCGCCGGCGAGGCGCTGCGGGTGCCCGCGGCCGGCGTCCCCTGGTTCCTCGGCCTGTTCGGCCGCGACTCCCTGCTGACCTCGCTCTTCGCCCTGCCGTACCGGCCCGCGCTGGCCGCCGACACCCTGCTCGCGCTCGCCGCCGTACAGGGGACGCGGAACGACCCCTCCCGCCTGGAGCAGCCGGGCAGGATCGTGCACGAGGTGCGGCACGGCGAGCTCGCGCACTTCCGGCAGGTCCCCTACGGCCGCTACTACGGGAGCGTCGACGCCACCCCGCTCTTCCTGGTGCTGCTGGAGGCCCACGCCGCGGCCACCGGCGACCCCGCGCTGGCCGGGCGCCTCGAACCGCAGGCGCGCGCGGCGGTGGAGTGGATGTTCCGCGACGGCGGCCTCGGCGGGAACGGATACCTCCGCTACACCTCCGACGCGGCGAGCGGCGGCCTGGTCAACCAGAACTGGAAGGACTCCGCCGACGCCATCCGCTTCTCCGACGGCGCGCGGGCCGAGGGCGCCCTGGCGGTCTGCGAGGTCCAGGGGTACGCCTACGACGCCCTGGTCCGCACGGCCCGGCTCGCCCGCGCGGTGTGGGGCGACCCGCGCTGGGCGGGCTTCCTGGAGGAGGCCGCCGCCGACCTGCGAGACCGTTTCCGCCGCGACTTCTGGATGCCCGAGCACGCCTTCCCCGCGCTCGCCCTGGACGGTGAGGACCGGCGGGTCGACACGCTCGCCTCGGACGCCGGGCACCTGCTGTGGTCCGGCATCCTCGCCCCGGAGGAGGAACTGGCGGTGGGCCGGCGGCTGCTGCGGCCCGACTTCTTCTCCGGCTTCGGCATCCGCACGCTCGCCGCGGGCCAGGTCCCCTACCACCCGCTCTCCTACCACCTGGGCAGCATCTGGCCGCACGACAACGCCGTCATCGTGCTCGGCCTGGCGCGCCGCGGGCTCGCCGAGGAGGCCAGGACCGTCGCCCACGGCCTGGTCCGGGCGGCGGCCGGGCACGGCTGGCGGCTGCCGGAGGTCATGGCCGGGTACGGGCGCGACGAGCATCCGGACCCGGTGCCCTACCCGCACTCGTCCTCCCCCCAGGCCTGGGCGGCCGCGACACCGCTCGCCCTCCTCACCGCCCTGCGGGAGGCTGGCACGGATTCCTGACCGCTCTCCTCCGCCGTAGCGCACCGTTGACGTGCCCCCACCTGCCTGATGGCGCGGGCCGTGTGGGAGGTGATCGACGGCGACAAGGACCTGGTGCGCATCATGCTGCGCGAGTTCACCGCGTTCCCCGAGATCTTCGAGCCGATGTGGCAGGGCGTGCTCGCCACCCTCTACCACGAGTGCGCCGCCTGGATCGAGGCCCAGCGGGCGCTGGGCGTGGTGGAGGCGGCCGACCCGGAAGCCACGGCCGCCGTGCTCCTCTCGTCGCTGACCTACCTCCCGCTGCTGGAACTCCTCATCGGCCACACGCCGGGTGAGCTGGGCCGGGAGGTGTTCCTCACGGCGTGGACCGAACACGCGGCCCGTACGCTGGCCCTGCGAACGAACCCGAGCCCGAACCCGTCGGCGGCGGACTGAGCGGCCGCCGCGAGAAGCCCGGGCGTCCGTGGAAGCGCGCGTTGGCGCTCACAACCGCGATACGAGCCGGTGAACATTTCTGTCGATCACAAAAATTTTTCCGTCCGGGGTTCGCAGAAAACGTTCAAGCGCGGGTGGCGTACCGCGCGAGAGCTCCAAGAGGAGGAAGAAACGTATTCCCAGGCCACCGGGCACACTCCGAAAGGTTTCGGATATGCTGCCGGTCATGCCAGGTAAGCCCCGGGTGACGATCGCCCGTATCGCCGAGGAGGCGGGCGTCTCAGCCCCCACGGTCTCCAAGGTGATCAACGGCAGGTCCGAGGTGTCGCCGGAGACCCGCAGGCGGGTCGAGCGGCTCCTGCGCGAGCACGGTTACATCCGGCGCGCGACCGGCACCGACGGTCCGGCGGGCCTGATCGACCTGATCTTCGCCGAGCTGGAGAGCCCGTGGGCGATGGAGCTCATCCGCGGTGCGGAGAAGGCGGCCGCGGAGGCCGAGGCCAGCATCGTGATCTCCGTCCTGCACACCCACGAGGGTCCCGGCCGCGACTGGCTCGACCGGCTCGCCGCCCGCCGCACCGACGGTGTGATCATCGTCGGCTCCCGGCTCTCGGCACAGCGGTACGACCGGCTCAACTCCCGCTCGATCCCCTTCGTGGTCGTCGACCCCGAGGGCGAGCCGGCCCCCGGCGTGGCCTCGGTGGGCGCGACCAACTGGCAGGGCGGCCTGACCGCCACCCGGCATCTCCTGGAACTCGGCCACCGCAGGATCGGCATGATCGGCGGCCCGCCCGACGTGCTGTGCAGCCGCGCCCGCATCGACGGCTACCGGGCCGCGCTGGAGACGGCGGGGGTCGAGGTCGACCCCGCGCTGATCCTGCACGGCGACTTCCTCGTCGGCTCCGGCCACGACCACGGCCACACCCTGCTCTCGCTGCCCGACCGACCCACCGCCATCTTCGCCGGCAGCGACCTGCAGGCCTTCGGCGTCTTCGAGGTGGCCAGGCAGCGCGGGCTGCGCGTCCCCGACGACCTGAGCGTCGTCGGCTTCGACGATCTGCCCCTGTCCAGGTCCGCCTGGCCGCCGCTCACCACGGTCCGCCAGCCCCTGGAGGAGATGGCCTTCCTCGCCACCCGGATGGCCCTGGGCATCTCCCGCGGCGAGTCACCCGAGCCGCGCCGGGTCGAGCTCTCCACCGACCTCGTCGTCCGCGAGAGCTCCGCTCCCCCGGCTGCCCAGTACTCCGGCGTCAGTTCGTGATCGGCGGCTGTCCTCGCCGGTAGTGGCCGATCTTTGCGGCGTAGCGGTGACGGCGGCGACGGCGGGACCACTCCCGGATCCGGTCGAGGTCAGGTGGGCTTGTGATCATGTGTGCCGGCAGACGCCGGATCTCTCCCCTCGGGAGGGGACAAGGCCGTCCCGACAACACGTGCCGTCGCGCGAGGCGCCGACCGCAGAGACCGGTTCCGCTCCCGGCTCCGATGCGGGTCAGCCTCACCTGGAATTCCTGCAACCACCACCTGAATTCAGGCAGAGCTTTTTTGCACGGCGGTTCGCCCTCGGCCGACGAAAGAAGTGAGATGACCGAGGAAACGAGTATCAAGGCGTAGCCCAATGGGGATCCCCGTCATCGGCGTGAACACCGAGAAAAGGTGGTCATGCGCACATGCACGGCCTCGCCGACTTCACACTGCTCCGCCACCGTCCTCCTGGCCTCACGCTCCGTGACGGGGTTCGGCGGGTGAAGGCCCATACCGTTCAAGAGAAGGGAGTTCACGTCGATGCGGAGCGCTTTTTTCAGAAAGACTATAGTGATTGGAGTGCTGCCCCGTTAACCATACCGTCTTTATTGAAACGGAGGGCGAGAGAGGTGCATGAATGGAAAAAGAAGCCTACGGCACACCGGGACGGCGACTTCCACGGCCAGGCGATTCACGACACTCTGCTGACCGACCAGGAGATCCTGGCAGCCGAGGAGGGCATCAGCCCCGCCACGATCGGTGTGCCCGATCTCGCCGGTGGGACACAGCGGCCGGACGTCCGGTTCGTGCACTTTGGGAACGTGGTGATCGAGCTTCTCCAGTATCGGGACGCGACGCAACCCTCCGGCACGGGCCACAGCTTCGCCGAGCCACGTGATCACATGAGCCCGGCCTATCCGCGGTCGATGCACATCTGTTTCCACATCCGCGACGACGTGGACCCCGACAAGTTCATCGCCGACCTCGATGCCGAGAGCGCACGGCGCGGCATGACCCAGGTCAAGGCCAACCGAGTGGTCACCGTCCGCACCGAGGCGGCTCGCCGGTCCGCACAGCGGATCGAAGAGGCAGGAATCACCCCCGATCACCGTATCGGCGGCCACCACCGCGGCCACTCCCGACGCTGGACCGTACGGGTGGTCACCTGAACCCGAGACCGAGACCGAGACCGGGAGCGGGAGCGGGAGCGGGAGCGGGAGCGGGAGCAGGAGCGGGAGCGGGACCTTGACGGTTTTGCTCGTGCCGGCCTCGGGGCCCCGGCTCCTCCGAGAGAGGGGTGTTAACCTGGGGATGCGCGCGGGGCGCGAGTGGGGGTGGTGCCGATGACGAGTGCCCGGCAGCTCAAAGACAAGATCATCGATGCCTTCAACGAGCACGATGTGGAGGGCATCGTGCAAGGATTCGCCCCGGAGGCCATCCTGGTCTCGCCCGCGGGGATCGTGGAGGGGCGCGAGCAGATCGGCTGGTACTACGCGCACCTGTTCGAGGGGTTCCCGGACATGAGGTTCACCGCCTGGAACAAGCCTGTGCTCGACGATCCCGCGGTCACCGAATACATGCTCACCGGCACGCACGACGGACCCTTCCTGCTCGCCGACGGCACCGTGCTGCAAGCCACGGGCCGGCACATCGCGGTGCGCGGCGCCGCGGTGGCCAGTTTCGAGAACGGGTTCATCGTCACCGACCGTGACTACTACGACCAGCTGGAGTGGTACACCCAGCTCGGCATCCCGGTCGCGGTGAACGCTCCGATCTGACAGGCATCGCGGCTCCGCCGGACCGGCCCTGCCATCCGACTCCGGACCCGGCATGAGCGCGTCCGGGCACGCCGTGCGCGTGGGACCCGCCGGGTGGAAGGGCCGGGACGAGGAGCGCCGTCACGGGCGTGTCCGCCGCATTCGCGATCCAAGGCCCCGATACCAGAGGAGTCGCAAGGGATGGTCGAGCAAGGGGTCGTCTGGACTTCAGCGCCGGTCCGGGCCGCGAGGCCCGCCTCAGCCGCCGAGGACCGCGTGGACCGAGGAGACGGCGCCCGCGCCCTCTCCGACCGCGGTGGCCACCCGCTTGGTCGAGCTCGAACGGACATCGCCCACCGCGAAGACGTGGCGCGCACTGGTCTGGAAAGGCAGCGGTGCCTCGTGCGCCCCCGGGGGCAGGCGGCTGTCCGTGACGACGAAGCCGTGGTCGTCCTTCGCGATGTCCTTCATCCAGTCCGACTCCGGTGTGGCGCCGATGAAGCAGAACAGCCCTCGGCAGTCCAGCCGCTCCGACTCGCCGGCGGCGTCTGTCACGACGATCGACGTGAGGGTCTCGTCCCCGTCGAGGTGCCGCACCGTGCTCGCCGTCCGGACGTGGATCCGGGGATGGGCCAGGATCCGGTCTGCCAGGTACGCCGACATCTTCGCCCCGAGGTCGGCGGTTCGCACCACCAGGTTCACCGTGCAACCGCGAGCGGCCAGGGACAGGGCCGCCTGCCCGGCCGAGTTGGCACCGCCGACCACTGCCACCGGCTGTGACTCGTACCTGAGGACCTCCAGTTCGGTCGCCGCGTACCGGATGCAGCCTCTTTCCTCGAACTCCGCCCATCGCGGGATGTCGAGGCGCCGGTAGTGCGCTCCGGTGGCGACGATCACCGTGGAGGTTTCGATGCGGGAGCCGTCCTTGAGCTCCACCACCGGTCGCCTCTCCTCGGACAGGTCCAGGCCGACGACCTTGCAGGGGGAGAAGATCTGGACGCCGAACTTGAGCGCCTGGATCATCGCCAGCCGGGTCAGCTCCTCACCGCTGACCCCCTGCGGGAAGCCGAGATAGTTCTCGATCCGGGCGCTCTTCGCGGCCTGGCCGCCGATCCCGCAGCCGTCCAGCAGCACGGTGGCGAGGCCCTCGGAGGCACCGTAGACCGCCGCTGCCAGACCGGCCGGTCCGGCGCCGACGACGACGAGATCGGGGATGCAATCCGTGGCGTGATAGGTCAGGCCGAGCGCCTCGGCGACCGTTCCCGGGGTGGCGCGGCGCAGCACCAGGCCGTTCGTCACCGCGATCGGGAGGTCGTCCTCGCCGGTGCCGGTCGACCTCAACAGCGCGCGCCCGGACAGTGACGTCGCGTCGAGCCATGCGTGCGGCAGGAGCATCTGCGTCACGTACGTGCGCAGGCAAAGCGTCTCGGCGGTATCCGGCCGGCCGACGATCTCCAGCGCGCTGCCGGCCGCGGACCGCATGAGCTCGCGCCGTGCCCGGAACGTCTCGATCAGCACGTCGGCGATGTCGACCTGCTCGGCGAGGACCCGGCGCAGGGCGTGCGCCGGGATCCGGACGACGGTTCCGGCGGTTGCGACGCGGGCCGTCAGATAGACCTGCTGACCGGTCAGCAGGTTGAGCTCGCCGAGGAACTCGCCCGGCCCGCGCCGGTAGATCAGGCGTTCCGGCTCGATCGCCGTCGCGTTCCTGACGACATCCACCGTCGCCGTCCGCAGCAGGAAGAGGTCGTAGGCGGTGTCACCTGAGGAGTACAGGTTCTGCTCCTCCCGGACATCCTCCGCCTCGCCGTACCCCGCGAGGCGGTCCAACTGCTCCTCGTCGAGGACGGTGCTTTTGCCGTCGCCGGTTTCCATGCTCGGCATGATAGGGCGCGCTTGTTGACGAAGACTTCACGACGCACGGCGGGAGGCCTTTCCAGGTGACTCGGCTGTTCGGCGTGGCCGTCACGATCGTCCCCGCCCGCGAATCGGATACGTCGTCGGCGCCGGAGTGCCCTCCGGTGCCCGCTCCTGCTTCGCCCTGATTTACGACGCGCCTCTAATCCCCCGAATCCAGCGACTAATTAACGCGATATTCCATACGATCTCGCGATAGCGCTTCTCTCGTATTACCTTTCCCCATATGGTGACCGTGCTCTGCGAAAAAGCCCTGCGATAAACCATTGCATCCGGTATGTGGCCGCCAGCGACAGGGGAGAAGCCCATGGCCGCTTCACGACGGAGAACCACTCGTCTCGCACTCGTCGCGCTGCTCGTCGGCGCGCTGATCGCGGTCCCCACCGGCACCGCGGCCGCCACGACGAGCGGGACCGCCCCGGTGAGACCCGCCGCCGCGAGGAGCCTCGACGACATCAACGAGGACATTCGCAGTGCCCAATACGCCATCAACCGGTTCTGGGCGACGCACTGGTCGGAGTTCTTCCCCGGCAGGTATTCACCCCCGCGCGTTCTCGGCGCGTACGACGGCGCGTGGGGCGACGCGCCGACGTGCCAGGGATATCCCCTTCCCGATGACAACGCCCTGTACTGCTGGCCGCCCTACGACTTCGTCGCGTGGGACGTCGACCTCATGCGAATGGGATACCGGCAGGGGGACGCCTGGGTCTATCTGATCATCGCGCACGAGTGGAGCCATGCCGTCCAGGCCCGCCTTCCCGAGAGGCTGCTGTCCCGGCAGCTCGAACTCCAGGCCGACTGCCTCGCCGGGGCGGCGCTCTTCGGAGCCGCCGATGACGGCATCCTGTACTTCGAGGCCGGTGACACCGCGGAGATCTCGGCGGCTCTGCGGGAGCACGCCGACGACACTCCCTGGACCGATGTGAGCGACCACGGCACCGCCGCGCAACGCCTGGGCGCCTTCAACCGGGGCGCGCGCCAGGGCGTGGGCGGATGCTTCGCGTGACGAGGGCGGTCCCGGCGCGCGACCGCACCCGCGATCCTGCTCGCGACCACGCCCACGAGCGCGCCCGCGACCGCCAGAGCACCCGGCCCACCGCCGGGTAGGACCCCGGCCTGGGTGATGGAGGGGTCACCCGGGCCGGGGTCACGAACCCCGATCGCCGGCCGAGGCCGCGCGCTGCTCATGGCCCGCGCGCGGGTCTCCCCTCCCGCACGCGGGCCCCGGCCCGCGCGAGTCCCCTCCTCCCGCGCGGGACGCGGATCTCGCCCTCACCTCCGTGTTCACCTCTCCGTACGGGAGCCGGAGCCGACCAGCCCGTACGGGAGGCGGAGGCTCAGACGCGGCTGCTTCCGGAACGTTCCATCAGGGCGGCCAGGCGGTTCGCCCGTTCGGTGTCGCCGGCGCGCAGGGAGGCGGTTCTGGCGATCTCCAGTGGCTCCATGGCCGCCGGGAGGCGCCCCGCGTCCATGAGGAGGTCCGCCCACTCCCCCGCCACGGCGGCCAGGTAGTCGTGGTCGGCGGCCCGGGCGTCCTCCGATCGGGCCAGCCGGTGGCGGATCGTGACCGACTCGGCGTAGGCGGCGATGGCCTCCTCGCGGCGCCCGAGTGCGGCCAGCTGCCAGCCGAGGCCGTGCAGCGCGGTGGCGAAGGCCACCGAGTAGGCGGGCGGGTTCTCCGTGGCGAGCCGCCGCCGGATCGAGACGGCTCTCGTGCTGTGGAGCACGGCGTCCTCCAGCCGCCCCAGCGCCGCCGTCCGCTGAGCCAGCGTGTGCAGCGCCATCGCGAGGCTCGGCTCGTGTGCCGCCGGGCTCCGGACGGCGAGCCCCTCGTAGATGCCGACCGCCTCGCGGGCGGCGTCCAGGGCGGCCTCCGGCATGCCGATCCGGCCCAGGTCGCAGGCGAGGCCGTTCAGCGAACCCGCCAGGTGGGGCAGGTACTCGTCGGAACGTGCCTCCACCAGCTCGCGCCTGACGGCCACCGCCTCGCGCCCCACCTCGACCGCGTCGTGCCTGCGGCCCAGCCGGACGTACCGCATCGCCGCGCCGGCCAGGCACAGGGCCAGGTCGGGGAGGTAGGTGTCGCGGTCGTCCCCGGCCAGCCGCCGGGTGATCTCCAGCGCCTCCTCGCTCGCGGCGAGCGCCTCCTCGTGGCGTCCGGCGGCCGCGAGCTCGCTGGAGCGACGGCTCAGCGACAGGGCCAGGCGGCGCTCGCGGTCCACGGGATCCCTCTCGCCTCCTCTCACCGAACCTCCTCTCACCGAACTCTCAACACCTCTCACCGACCTCTCGCCGGCCTGGCCCCGTCGAGGGCGACGACCAGGTCGGCCGATGTTTTGGAACGCTCCCGTTCGCGGGGTGACGAGACCCGAAGAAGGCCTCGCGCGGTCAGACGAAGCTGCGCGCCGACGCCCCCCTCGTCTCGGCGGTGGGCCACCTGCCCTGGAGGTCGAGAACGGCGTCGGAGTCCTTCCTCCTGGAAAGCGGTTCGGCGCCCCGCGGCCCGTCCGGCAGCACCTGCCAGACGGGATCGCGCTGGATGACCGGCCGGTCCCGTTCGGGTTCCCCTTCGGGGAGGGGTGTCCAGAGCGTGCGGACGCCGTGCTCGTTGACGAGCCTCAGGTGGGTACGGCACCCGGGGCAGCGGATTCCTCCGGTGCCGAGGTCCTCGCGCCGCGCGGTGAAGTAGCCGTAGTGATCCACTCCCCGCTCGTCCCACGACAGGTCCAGGTGCCGGTCCCAGTCGACCTTCGCGGCGGCCCTGCCCCGGGGGGCGCAGACCGGGCAGGGCACCCGCATCTCGTCCCAGAATGGTGAGGCCGCCAGTTCGGGATCGTGCCGGCCGACCCGCTTGGCCGTCTCGGTGACGGCCTCTCCCCGGCCCGCCGGAGGCCTGCGGACCCGCGGGGCGGTGGTGATCGGGTCGGAGTTGTTGATGAGCCTGGCGAAGCGGTCGGCGTAGGCGTCGCCCAGCAGGGGGACGCCCAGGACGGCACGGGCGGTGAGATGTTCCAGCCGCCGGATGCCGCCCGAGGGCCGGGCGGCGTACGCGGAGGTGATCATGGGCGGCGTGGAACCGCGCGGCAGCAGCCACAGCGTGGCCAGCAGCTCGCTCACCGTCCAGAACGACGAGAAGTAGTCGGGCGCGGGATGGACGATGGCCCTCCCCGTCGCGATGATCTCGTACATCAGCCGCGCCACGCCCTCCCACATCTGCTGCCGGGTGACCACCTCGGCCGGGTAGGAGTACTCGCGGGGCGGCACCATCCGCACGGTGACCGAGTGGGCCTTCTCGAAGCCCGCGCGCCACTCCCCCGCCTCCTGCCGGTGGTCGCCGTGAAAGCTGAGGAAGTAGTCGGCCGGGTTGTCGAACATCCAGTAGTGCTCCCGGGGCGCGGGCAGGCGCGGCGCGGGCAGGCGGACCGTGCCCAGCGCGCGGCGCAGGCGCCGCTCCAGCCACTCGCCCAGCTCCGGGTTGCCCAGGGTCTCGCCGTGCACGGGGGCGTGGCTGGCGCGGGTCAGCACGTTGCGGGGCAGCGGGGTGCGGCTGAGGACGATGCTGCCGGGGTCGAGTTTGGCGCGCATGTTGAAGGCCGCGTAGACGTCCTCGGGTCCCTCGACCGAGCAGTCCCACACGACGAAGGTCGACGCCCGCTGCGCCGCGAGCGCGGTGCTCTGGCCGGCACCGGGAAGAGCGACCGCCAGGCGGACCCCCAGCCTCGCGCAGATCGGCCGTATCCAGTTGTCCAGCAGGTCGTGGCCGCTCTCGGTCGGCGGTGCGAAGACCGTCATGGTGGCGTTCACGTGGCGGCCCCGGCCGATCCCGCGCGGCCGTTCCACCCGGCCCGTACGACCGGAACGCCCCGCATGTCCGGCGCGCCCTGCCTGCCCGGCTCGGTCCTCACGGCCCTTACAACCCTTACGGCCCGCGGGACCGTCACGACCGGCGGCCGGTGGTACGCCCGGCCCGCCGCCGGCCGGCGGCGGTGTTCCCTCCCGAGGTGGGACGTGGTGCCCATCTGATGCTCTCCCCCCTGGCGTGACACTCCGTGGACGACTGCCTTCCGCGCCGGCGGGCACGCGGCACCCTCTCGCGCGATCATCCGTCCAGGTGGGTTTCCAGGAGGGTGACCAGCTCGATGACACCGTGGAAGGGGACGGGCGGCGCGCAGTCATCGGATTCGACCGTCCCGGCGATGTGACCGGTGGCGGTCCTCTGGACGTCGATGGTCAACCGCATTCCGGCCTCCTGTCGGCGGCACCGCTCTCCCGGCGCTCTGGCAGTCGCTCACGGTAGTGGCCGGAGACCGGGAAAGCGTCCAGGTACCACCCCTACGGATGGCACGACAAACCCCGACATGCCCGTTTCCCGTACACCGGCGGGGCCGCGGCGCCGTTTCGCGCGAGCCGGATGCCGTCCGTTCGCCTTACTCGTCATTCGTCATTCGTCGGGGTCGGACAGGACCGCGCGGAGCTCGACCCGGCTGGTGACGTTCAGCTTCGCGTAGATGCGGTTCAGCTGCGTCTCCACGGTGCTGATCGCCACCAGGCGCTTCTGCGCGATCTGACGGGTGGTCATGCCCTCGCAGACCATCGCCACGACCTCGCGCTCGGCCCCGGTGAGACTGCTGAAGGCGGCGTTGGGGCCGTCCACGGAAAGCCTGAGCTCCCCGGCCGTCTTCAGGGCGAGGGCGGCGTAGGCCGCGGCGCCGGTACGGTTGAAGGTGACCAGCGCCCGCCTCAGCAGCCGTTCCGCCTCGGCGTGGCGGCCCCGGGCGTGCTGGGAGCGCGTCATCACCAGGTCGATCCTGCCTGCCTCGATCGGCAGGCCCACCTCGCGGGCCAGGGAGAGGGCCTCCTCGCACTCCCGTACGGCGCCCGCGTGGTCGCCCCGGACGGCGGCGATCTGGCCCCGCACCCTGGCGATGGACATCAGGGTCGAGCGGCGCCCGCTCGACGCGGCCCTGTCGCTGAAGACGCCCAGCGCGACGTCCGCCTCGTCGGCCCGGCCGAGCCGGGAGAGCGCGTCGGCGCCGATCGGGCCGAACAGGTGGGTGCCCGGTTCCAGGGAGTCGTAGTGCAGCTCGATGGCCTCGGCCGCGCTGAGCAGCCGCTGGACGTCGCCCTGGGCCTGGGCGATCGCCGCGCGCGCCCCCGCCGCGTAGGCGAGGCTCGCCCTGCTCTCGACGAGCGGCGCCCACTCCGTGGCCTGGCGGGCGTGCTCGCGCGCCAGGTCCCACTCTCCCCGGGCCGCGCGGGGGAAGCACGCCAGGGAGTGCAGGAGCGCGTAGTCCCAGACCCGCTCGTTCTCCTCGGCGTCGCCGACGGCGAGCCGGGTGAACTGCACGGCGTCGTCGAGCCTGCCCCGCCGGTACTCGGCCTCGCCCAGGAAGCCGAGTGCCTGGCCGACCCGCAGCGCCTCACCGCGCGTGGCCCGCGCGACGCTCTCCCGCAGGTCGGCGGACGCGCCCTCCAGGTCGTCGGTCCACAGCCGGATCATTCCCCTGGCCACCAGCCCGTCCAGCCCGGCCACCGAACCCGGCAGGTCGGCGTCCGCCAGGGACGCCAGCGCCTCCTCGGCCCGTCCGGCCAGGGTCCAGCCCAGGGACTGGGCGAACCAGGCGAACGCGCGCACCCACGGCTCGTGGCTGCCCGCCGCGACGGCCGCCGTGCCGTACTCGACCATCTCGGGGTAGGAGATCTCGACCACCCCGATGATCGCGAGCTGGGCCGCGATGCGCGCCCGCAGGTCCGCGGGCGCGTGCGGGCTCTCCGCCCTGTCGCGCCCGGCGGCGCCCAGCGCCTGGACCAGCAGCAGCTTGGCCTCCGCGACGCGCCCGGAGATCAGGGCCTGGTAGCCGGCGACGTAGTCGCGCCAGGGGCCTCGCGGCGCCGCGAGGATCTCGCTCTCGTAGCGCCGGGCGACGGTGGCGTCACCGGAGACCAGCAGGGTCTCCACGGCCGTCAGCAGGCGGGCCACCCTGTCCGGTCCCGGCGGGGTCAGCTCCGCGGCGTGGCGGGCGTACACCGCCGCCAGGGGGAGCCTGCCGCGCGACAGCAGGGACTGGGCCTCCTCCTGCGCCAGCGCGGCGAGCTCACCGTCCGTACCGCCGCCGGACGCCGCGATCCCGTGCCACAGCGCGCCGGGACCGCCGAGCAGGGCGGCGTTGCGGTGCAGGGCACGGCGGCGCTCGACGCCGGAGTCGTAGTAGATGCGGTCCCAGACGAGCAGGGTGGTGAACGCGAACTCCTGCCCCGCCGTCCCGGGAATCTCCTTGACCAGCCCGGCGTCGACGGCCTCCGCGAGAGGCGTCGTGGCGTCGTCGACGCCGGAGAGCGCGCGCAGGTCGGCCAGGCCGAAGCGGCGGCCGAGCACCGCCGCCGCGCCGACGACCTCGCGGGTACGGCGGCCGCACGACGCCAGCCGCGCCACGACGGCCTGCGTCATGCCGCGGGGGGCGGGCAGCGGGCCGTTGCCGAAGTTGATCGAGTGCATCTCCACCTGGTCCAGCAGGAGGACCGAGTGCAGCGCGTTGCCGTCGGTGTGCTCGTGCAGCCTTCTGGCGCCGGAGGGGGTGAGCCCGTCGTGGCCGGTCGCGACGGCGAGCCTCACGAGGTCGTCGGCGGGGAGCCCCTCGACCTGGAGCAGGCGCCCCTGCGCCGAGTCGAAGATCCGTTCCCATCCCTCGTGGAGCTCCAGGCGGGGAGCGTCCGGCGCCGCTCCCGTCGCGTACCCGGGGGCCTGGTGCACGACCAGGAGCATGACCTGGGCGTTGCGCAGGCGCCGGGCCGCCAGGCGGAGCGCGGCCATCGACTGCCGGTCGCCGCAGTGCGCGTCGTCGACGACCACGATCAGCGCGTCCGCGGCGGCGAACTCGGCCGCGAGGGCCTGCCCGACGAAGGCCGCCTCGGACTGGCCCGACAGCGTCCTGGCGAGCGCCGGGGTCGGCAGCTGCTCGGCGATCTGTTCCAGCACCCCCCACGGGTGGGCGAGGGCGTCCTCGTCGCCGAAGGCGCGGACGGTCCGCACGCCGGGCACGGTACGCAGGAAGCGTTCGACCAGCTCGGTCTTGCCCATCCCCGACGCCCCCCGGACGCCCACGATCCGCGCGTCACGGCGTCTGGCCTCGCCCCACGCCTCCCCGAGGAAGTCGAGTTCCCGCTTCCGGCCGATGAACAGCGGAGAGGTTCTGCCGTGCAACGCAGCGCTCCCTTTTCACGATCCCCATGTTCTTGACGGCGATTATGGGTCAGGAATCAGCCTGTCGGCATGGATTTCATCTGAAGATTCTTCACGAAACGGATCCGAATGAATTTCACATCAGCCGGGTACCCTCCGGATTCCCTCGTTCGCGGAACGCTCCGGACGCGGACCGCGACCGCCCGGACACGCTGAAAACCCGCCCTGGAGGCTCGCGACGCCCACTCCCACCTGGTGTTCTCTGGAGCCCATGCGGGTTTTCCCGGAATGGGACCGATCCACTCACGCCAAGACCTGCGGCGGTTCACGAATGCGGCCGGCGGCGAAGAGGCCGTGGCCATTGATTGCCGCACGCGCGACCGGATTTCGCGCAATTGACGATTTCTGCGCTCGGTAAGTATCCGGTGACACGAAGTGTGCAATACCTCGCACATTACGCGAGAAAGTACACGGCGGATACCGAGTGCGATTTCCCGACCACGGTCCGGGGTGTTCGCTCAGCGCTCCGGCCGGGGCCGGCGAGCACCTTCCCGCGCACCTTCCCGGCCGCGTCGCGCGGAAAGCCCGTCGACGGCGAACATCCGAGGGGCCTCCGGTGGCCCGCGACCCGCCCGGAGCCGGAGGCGGGTCACGTCCTCGCCGGTCACGGCGGCTCCCCGGGAGCCGCGGACGGCCCGCCGGGTCCGGCCCCCCACGAGCCGGACCCGGACGGACGATGACCGGGCGGGCCCGGCCTGGACACCTCGGAGCCCGGCGTCCCGGAGTCCGGCGTCGCGGAACCGGGTGTCCCCGAGCCCTGCGGGGCGGGGGTCGCCATGCCGCGAAGTCCGTACCGGGAGCCGTCCCGCGCGGCGGGGTGGCCCGGTCGTAGTATTCCAGCCATTCGGTCACCGTCCCGTCCGCCACGCTCAGCGCGCCGCCGAGAGGGACGCGGGGTGCTCCCCTCGCGCGGCACCGCCCCCGCGGGAATCCGCCGCACTCCCCGGCGGCCTCGAAGACGTCTCCGGTTCCCAGGCGGCCCCGTCCCCGGCGTCGCCGGAAGGCCGGACGCGAGCGTCGATCCCGTGCGGTGGCGCCGCTGATCCCGGCGCGGTAGTTCCGCCGCCTCCCCTGCTCCTCGCGGCGTAGCCGAAAGAACCTCCCCGGGCACCACGACCGCGGGCCGTCGCAGGGGCGACGATCGCAGCCCACGCTCGTTCGGGGGAACCCTTCCGGCCCGCCCCGACCCGGTGTGCTCCGGGCAACCCCTCCGGCAGCGCGACCGTCAGCGAAAGGACGCTCCGTGCCCTCACTCTTCCGCCACATCACCCCGGTGCCGCCCGAGACCGCCACCGGGCAGGTCGCCGCCGTCTACGACCAGGTCAACGCCGAGTTCAGCAGCATCGGCCCGGCGGTCATGATGATGTCCCCCGCCCCCGAACTGCTCGCCCCCGGCTGGGCTCTGCTGCGCGAGTCGCTGCTGGCCGGGTCCGTCCCCCGCCGGCACAAGGAGGCCGTGGCGGTCTCCGTCTCCCAGGTCAACCGGTGTGAATACGACATAGCCGGACATATGGTCTTCCTTGAGCTGTCCGGGGGAGGCGACGTCGCGCGGGCGCTCCGCCGCGGTGACGACCCGGCGGACGAGGACGCCGCGGCCGTCGTCCGGTGGGCGAGGTCCACCGGCGCCCCGGGCTTGCCGGCCCCGGGGGCACCGGGGGCCCCGGGGGCGCCACCCGTCCCCGAGGCGCTCGCCCCGGAGTACGTCGGGACCGCGCTGGCGCTGCACTTCGTCAACCGCATGGTCCTGATACTGCTCGCGGAGCACCTGCTTCCCGGCGGCATGCGGGAGTCGGACACCGCACGCCCCTTCGAGGGCGCGCCGATCGCCCGCGCCGTCGAGCGGCGCCGCTCCGGCGACGGCCTTCTCCTGCTGAAGGACGGCGAGGCCGGGCCCGCACCCGCCTGGGCGGGAAAAAGTACCGTCGGACCCGCGTACGCGGCGCTGCGGGACTCGGCGGCGAAGGGCGGGTTCCTGCTGTCCGAGGACGCCCGCGCGGCGGTACGCGACACCGTCGGCCGTCACCTCGGCGGCTATCTCCCCGCCGACGACGGGTGGCCCGCCACCTCACTCGACGCGCTGTCCCCCGGCGACCGCGCCGGGGCCACCCTGGCGATCCTCGCGGCGCTGGCCCCGGACCAGGTCACCGAGGACGACGTCACCCGCTGGCGTGGCGACCGGTACAGCGACCACTGCCTGCTGCACCTGCTCGCCTTCGGCGCGATGATCGCCGTCGAGCGCGTCGAGGCGGGCATCGGCCGGGCACCGGCCACCGGCTGAGGGGCATTTCCAGAAATTTCTGGGTCTGGGAGAAATGATGCCGGCGCCTTCGACATGGATGGGTGTCCACGATCCCCACCAGAGGAGGCGTCCTGCCATGGGAACCGCCCGTGCTTGACGACCGAAGAGCCCGGTTCGAGCAGGTCTATCTCGACACGTACGAACAGATCCTCGGCTACGCGACGCGCCGCTGCGACTCTCCGGAGGACGCGGCCGACGTGGTGGCCGAGACGTTCGAGATCGCATGGCGCCGGGTGGACGACCTGCCACCCGGCGAGCAGGCGAGGCTGTGGCTGTACGGCGTGGCGCGCAACGTCCTCGCCAACCACCGGCGGGGTCGGATCCGCCGTCACGCCCACCAGACGGCGCTGCGCGAGGACGTCGCCGATCTGTACGCCCGCACCGCACCGCCCGCGGAGGGGATGGAGCTCAGGGCGATCGGACGGGTCTTCCGTGAACTGTCCGACGGCGATCGCGAGGTGCTGTCGCTCGTGGCCTGGGAGGGCCTGGACGCCGGAGAGATCGCGTCCGTCCTGGGCCGTTCCCGCAACGCCGTACGCATCCGGCTACACCGGGCCCGCCGGCGCTTCTCGCGCGGGCTGGCGGAGGCCGGGATCGAATTCACCCCGATGAGCCGGGCCGAACGGGTCCCGACATGGAGGTCCTCGTGAAGAACACCGATGAACGGGTGAGCCCGCCGCCCCGCGTCCGCGACGACGAACTGGCCGGTCAGGTGTCCGCGGCGGGGGCGCGGGCACTGCTGGCGTCGATCGTGTCCGAATCCGGGTCCGAGGTCGCCGCGGCCTCGCCGTCGCACCGCCGGTCGTGGAGACCGCGCCTGGTGACCGGGGCGCTCACCGCCGGGGTGCTCGTCGCCGCACTCGTCGCCGGCCCCGGCCTGCTGCGCGACGGGAGCGCCACGAGCTACGCGAACTCCGCCGTCGACATCGTGCTGGACGGCGAGCAGTACGTCGCCCGCATCAAGGACCCGTTCGCCGACCACGCCGAGTACACCGAGGCGTTCCGCGCGGTCGGCCTGGACGTCACGCTGCGTCCGGTACCCGTCTCGCCGGGCAGCGTCGGAGAGATCATGGGAATGATGATCTCGGGTGACGACGGACCCGACACGGGGACGCCGCCGGATCCCTCCGGTCCCCGGTTCGGCGGTGTCCCTCTCTCGATGGAGACGGCTCCCGGGAGATGCGAGCCGGGCAGGGACGCCGGGTGCGTGATGGTGATGCGGATTCCCGCCGGCTTCACCGGCAGGGTGGACGTCAAGCTCGGGCGCCAGGCGAGGCGAGGAGAGGAGTACGCGAACTTCGACCTGGCCATGGCCCCCGGCGAGATGTTCGCCGGGGTCCGGCTGAGGAACGGCCGCCCGGTGGACGAGATCCTGGCCGAGGCGCGGAAACGCGGCCTGGCCGCGGTGTTCAGCCTCATCCGGGCCGACGCGGAGACGGGCGGGCTGTCCTTCGAGCCGCTCCCCGCCGACCGGGTCGGACGTGACTGGACCGTCTGGAACGCCTGGCAGGTGAAGGCCGGGGTGATCCGGCTGCTCGTCACGCCCGGGCGATCGGCCGAGAACCCGTTCTACAACGGAAGCGCGCCACCGCCCGCCTCCTGACCGCGCGGGAACCGGCTCCCGCCCTCCGGTGAGGGCCGGGAGCCGAACGGTCTCGTCCTCACCTCACGCCGGGCCTCGCACCGCGATCCCGTGCCCGCGCAGCGGTGCCGTGCAGGCGTCGCACGTCAGCCGGGTGCGGAAGTCACTCCCGCACGCCCGGTGGGTGTGGACCAGGGCGGGCCCCTCGGCCGCCCGGAACCACCGCTGCCCCCAGTCGACGCCGGTCATCGTCACGGGGAAGAAGGCGCGCCCCTTCTCCGTGAGGCGGTAGCTGGGCCAGTCCGGCCGTCCGGCGCCGGGCACCTGCTCGAAGACGCCGAGCCCGCAGAAGACCCGGAGCCGGTCGGCGACGATGGTGGGCGGGGCGCCCAGGCGCTGCTCGAAGTCGCGGAAGCGGTGCAGCCCCTGGAAGGCGGCGCCCAGGATCGCCGCCGACCAGCGGTTGCCCACCAGCGCCATCGTCTCGGGGAACATGCCCGCGCCACCGTCGGCGGTGGAGCCGGAGCGGCGGCGGGTCGTGGCGGCGGGCACCGAGCGTTCCCAGGTGCCGCTCGGCCCGAAACCGCCGACGACGTCGCGGGGCCGTACGGAGCGCGAGCAGGCGGCGCAGGTGAGGACGGGCAGGAACTCCCGTCCGCAGGGCCGGTGGACCATCCTGGGCAGCGACTCCCGGTGCTCGGGCACCCAGCGCGACTCCCACGCCCACACCGACAGCAGCATCGGCCACAGGTCCCGTCCCCGCCTGGTCAGCCGGTACTCGAACCGCCTGGCCCCGCTCTGGTACTCGACTCGCTCGAAGACGCCCATCTCGGTGAGGAACGCCAGCCTCCGGGTCAGCACGGCGTGCGAGATGGGCAGCTCCTGCCGCCACTCCCCGTAACGGCGCACCCCGAGCAGCGCGTGGCGCAGGATCAGCAGGTTCCACTCGTCGCCGATCAGCCCCAGGGTGAGGCCGACGGCGTTGGTGTGCCCCGGGGGAAGCCGCGTGGGACGGTCCGCGGGGTGCACGAGCACGCGCGTCCCCCGCGGCCCACCGTCCCGGGTGCCCTCCGTCTCGGCCTACCCGGCCCCGACGACGAAACCGACGGTCGTGGTGGTGCTGCCGCCGATGTTGAGCGTGCCGAACCGGCGCGCCCCCTCGACCTGGTAGGCGCCGGCCCGGCCGGTGACCTGGCGGGCGGCGTCGAGGAGCATCCGGACCCCGGTGGCGCCGACCGGGTGGCCGCCGCCGATGAGACCGCCGCTCGGGTTGACGGGGATGCGCCCGCCGATCTCCAGGTCGCCGTTCTCGATGGCCTTCCAGCTCTCACCGGGTCCGGTGATGCCGAAGTGGTCGATCGCGGCGTACTGCGACATCGTGAAACAGTCGTGCGTCTCGATGCCGTCGAGATCGTCGACGCCGCCGACACCCGCGCGGGAGAACGCGTCGAGCACCGTGTTGCGCACGTGCGGCAGCACGTACGGCTCGTCGCGGCTGCGCTCCAGCTTCGCCGCCAGCGGGAGCCCGACGGTCCGGTGCCCCCAGCCGAGCACCCGGGCGAGGCGGCCCTCGCGCGCGAGCCCGGGGTGGCGGGAAAGGAAGCGCTCCCCGACCAGCACCACCCCGGCGCCGCCGTCGGTGATCTGACTGCAGTCCGTACGCCGCAGCCTGCCCTCCACCACCGGGTTGGCCTCGTCGTCGGCGGCGAAGGCGGCCTCGGCGAACGTCCACCCGCGCGTCTGCGCGTTGGGATTGGCCCTGGCGTTGCGGAGGTTGAGCTCGGCGACGGCCCGCAGGTGGGCGTCGTCGAGGCCGTAGCGCCGGTCGTACTCGTCGGCGAGGGCGCTGAACATGTGGGGCCACACGAACTTCGCGTCCCGCCCCTCGTGGCCCACCCACGCGGCGGCGCCGAGGTGCCCGGCGGCGAGGTCGCCGGGCACGGTGCGCTCCAGCTCCAGGCCGAGGACCAGGGCGCAGTCGTAGCGCCCGGACTCGATGTCGGCCATCGCGGCCAGCGCGGCGACACCTCCGGAGGCGCAGGCCGCCTCGTGCCTGGCCGAGGGGACCTCCCACAGCCCGGGCTCGACGGTGGCGGGCATGCCGCCCAGTTGCCCCTGCCCGGTGAAGAGCTGGCCGAAGGCGTTGCCGACGTGGATGACGTCCACCTCGGAGGCGGCGAGACCGGCGTCCTCGAGGGTGCCGCGCACGACCTCACCGGTGAGCTCGTCGAACCCCTGACCGGCCCGCGACCAGTTGCGGGCGAAGTCACTCTGGTAGCCGCCCAGGATCCATACCGCGTCCGGCACGGGCGCCTCCTCGCTGAGATCCGTCTGCTGTCCGCCTCTTACTACAACAAGAAGAGTACGCGGTCAACGCGCCTCGGACCGTTCTTCCAGGTCCGTACGGGAAAGTCCCTCGGCCGGCGTCGCGGACTCCCGGATCCTCGGCGAGGGCCCCGGCGTCAGGTGGCCGGGTGCGGGCGTCTCAGATGGAGGGCGGCACGGCCGACAGCATGTCGAAGCGGCGGTCGCCCTCGTACAGGGGCGTCTGCGCCTGCGAAAGCGTCTGCAGGGGCGTCGAGAGGGACGCGGGCAGCGGGTCGTACAGAGGCGTCGGGGTCGGTGCCGGCAGGGGTGGCGGCACCGAGCTCAGCGACCGGTTCCCGCTCTCGTAGAGGACGGCGTACAGCCCGCTGATCAGGCGCCGCACGTCCCGCTCCGGCCGGACCACCAGGCGCATGAACTGGCTGGTCATGCCGAGTTTGTCGCCGCACTCGCGGACGAAGAGGTTGTGCTCGTCGAGCAGCTGGTCGCGCAGCGCGGCGCCGTCCCTGCCACCGGGGAGCCGTACCAGCAGGAAGTTGCCCTGGGAGGGGAAGACGGTGAGGCCGGGGACCCGGGTCAGCTGGTAGCGCATCGACTCGCGGTCCAGGGCGAGCAGCCGGAGGCTGTCCAGATACTCGGACATGTGCTGGCGGATCATGAAGACCACGGTCTCGGCGAAGGAGTTCAGGTTCCACTTGGGCAGGGCGCGCCGCACCCTGCCCGCCAGCGCGGGGTTGGCCACCATGTAGCCGAAGCGGATGCCGTGCAGCCCGAAGTTCTTGCCGAGGCTCTTCAGCACGACCACGTTGGGCCGGATGGCGGCCTCGTTCGCGACGCTCGGATACGGCTCGGCGTCGACGAAGTCGATGAACGACTCGTCCACCACGACCAGGTCGAGGTCGACGAGCCTGTCGAGCAGGGCGATGACCTCGTGGCGGCGCAGGTAGCCCCCGTCGGGGTTGTTCGGGTTGCAGATGACCGCCACCCGGGAGCCGCGATGCCGGACGAAGTTGACGAAGGCGTCCACGTCCAGCGCGAACCCCTGGTTCTCCGGCAGCGGGTACATGTCCACCCGCTTGCCGGTCTCCATCGGCTGGTCGGTCCAGCGGCCGAACGTGGGGATCGGCACGGCCAGGCTCTCCCTGACCAGCAGGTGGTCGATCCAGGTGATGAGTTCCGTCGACCCGTTGCCCATCACGACGGTCTGCGGGTTCAGGCCCAGCACCCCGCAGAGCTCGGCGGTGATCGTGTCGGCGTCGCTGGGGTAGAACTTCAGGATCGTGCCGAGGTTGCGTTCCAGGATGCCGAAGACCTCCGGTGTCGGGAAGTAGGGGTTGCAGGGGATGCAGAAGTCGACCAGTTCCTCCCCCTGCTCCGGCTGCTCCGGCGCGGCCCGCATGAGCGAGAAGTACGACGGGCTGTGCGCTGCGGTGTGCACTCGGCTGCGATCGGTGGGACCGGCCAACTGGGGCCTCCTCCTGACGGACGTTCAACGCCTCTGACACCCCCAGCTACGCACCTGGATACGGGCTGGTTCAGCGGGGCCCGCGTCGGAACAGGCGATCGTCAGGTCCTGTGGATCGAGATTTCCAGGGCGTCTTCGTCGTGAACACGCCGCACGGGTCGTGCCCGTGGTCCGCGAACGGCTCGCGGTGGCCGAGGTCGCGGCGCATCTGCTTCCGCCCCGGCCAGGGGCGGCCATGTCACCGAGACGGTCACTGTCCACGATCGTCCGAGGCCATTACGATTGGCCGGCATCGCGCTTCCCACCCGGCAACGGCATTCCCGTCACGCGCGACCGACGGGACCTTTCACCGGCGCTTTCGGCGAGGACTCATGGCCGTTGACCGCAATCCCCTGCACGAAGACTTCGTGTTGTTCAACATGTACATGACGGCACTGGATCACGTGCTCTCCCGGCCGGAGATAAAGAACGCCATGGAGGATTTCGGTCTGCGGGGAAGCACGCTGCGGGTGATGCTGCTGGCCGACGCGCGGCGGATCCTGAGCCTGGCGCCGCGGGAGTTCGCCGCGTACCAGGCCGAGCTGGTCCACCGGCAGGACGTCGGCCGTGACGGAACGGACCTCCGGCATCGCGTCGACGAGTTCGGCGAGCTGGCCTGGCTGGGCCGGGGCATCGCGGCAGCGGGCGCCGCGATGATCGTCTGTGGCCTCGCGACCCGGTGGCTGTGGGACTGGTCGTGGATCCTGTTCTGGGCGGGTGGGTCGGCACTGCTGGTGGCCGCGACGATGTGGCTGATCAGCCTGCTCAACCGCCGTTCCGAGGGGAGGTTCTTCCAAGAGAATCTCTTTTCTGAGATGAACGCCGACCTCGTACGCGCCCGCGACCGCCTGATCGTCGCCGTCAGCGGGGTCGAGTTGCTCGCCCAGGTCCGCACGCTCATCAACACGATGCGCACCGACCGGTTCGACCATGCCTTCCTGGTGACCAGCAGCCCTGGCCTGAGCGAGGTATACGACAGCACGTACAACGTGCCCACGCGCACCGTGCACGAGGTGAAAGCACTTCTCGACGGTGTCTCGGGCATGAGCCTCGGCATCGCCGGCCCCCGGGGGTCGGGTAAGTCGACCATCGTCCGGCAGTACTGCGGCCCGGCCCCGCGGCCTCCCCGACCGGACTCCGGGGGCGAAGGCTTCGACTGGAGCCGGTTCCGGGAGACCCGTCCGCCCGACGACTCCGCGGGAGATCTCCGCTGCATGGTCTCCGCGCCCGTCGACTACGCCGCGCGAGACTTCGTGCTCCACCTCTTCGCCACGTTCTGCCGCAGCGTGATCGCCCGATTGTCCTCCCGACATGGCGCGGAGTACGTTTTCTTCCGCCGGATCTTCTGGGCGCGCAGGGTCTGTCGGATACTGGTCGAGCTGTCCGGGCGCGTCGCCCTGTACGGCATCGTGATCTTCGGGTTGCTCACGTGGGCTGGCTCGGTCTCGGCGTTCCTGGGCGTACCGCGGGAGGGGATCGCCGCTGTCGCCGTTCTTGCCGGCGCGTTCGGGCTGCTGCGGTTCTCGAACTGGCTGACCGGCAGCATCCGCCGCTGGCGGAAGGCGGTGGCGAACGGCCCGGCCCCGAGCATCGTGGCGGCGGCCAAGCGCCACCTGCTCAAGGTGCGGTTCCTGCAGTCACGAAACCTGGGCTGGTCAGGCGGGCTCAAACTGCCCGTGGGGATCGACGGCCAGGTGTCCGCGAGCGTCACCCATGACGAGCAGCCGCTCAGCTATCCGGAGCTGGTGGAGCATTTTCGCTCTTTCACCCGGCGCGTCGCCGAGTTCGTCCACGCCCGCGGTGACAACGTGTTCATCGGCGTGGACGAACTCGACAAGATCGGCTCCGCCGACCAGGCCGAGCGCTTCCTCAACGAGATCAAGGGTATTTTCGGCGTGCCGCACGTCTACTTCATGATCTCGGTCTCCGATGACGCCCTCATGGCCTTCGAGCGCAGGGGGATCCCGCTGAGGGACGCGTTCGACAGCTCCTTCGACGAGATCGTACGCGTCGGCCTGCTCAGTTATGTGGAAAGCCGCAGGCTCCTGTACCGGCGGGTCATCGGACTGAGCGAGCCGTACGTGGCGCTGTGCCATGCGATGTCAGGTGGGCTCGCCCGCGACCTGATCCGGTCGGCACGCCAGCTGGTGCGCATCGACCAGTCCCTGGTCATGGCGCGGGACACCGACGAAGAGCAGATCCAGGAGGGGATCGAGGCCGACCGTTACCTGCTGCTTGCCGGGGGCGACGGCATGCCGGAGATCACCCGGGTCCCGTCGACACTGGCGAGCCTGTGCGCCGCGCTCGTCCAGGAGGAGCTCGCCCGTAAGGCCCGTGCCATCGCCCATGCCCTGGGCGGTGCGAGTCTGGGCAGAGTAGAGGGTTTCCACCAAATCCTCTACGACGTCGGTTACGGAGACAGCGCGGCGAAGTCGCCGATGGAAATCCTGGACATCCTGGCGGAGGGCGGCACGGACGAGTCACCGGACGTGGGCCGGCTGCGCCTGGACTTCACCGCCTACGCGTATTTCTGCGCCACCCTGCGCGAGGTGTTCGACGAGTCCCTGGACGGCTCCCGCATAACCCGGTGCACGAACGACGCGGACTGGCCGGGCAGTTTCGACGCGCTGGCCTCGGCGCGGCATGCGTTCGTCATGGACGCGCGCATCGCCTGGAGGGCCGTGACGAGGTTCCGGCTTTCCTGGAACCTCGAGGTGCGCGAGTTCGACTGATGCCCTCCAGCGAGCCCGTTCCGATACCCCGTTGACCGGTCGGCGAGCTGACGGCCGGTCGTCCGGCCGGTGCGACGGTGGCGGCGGCCATGGAACGAGGGCGGTCCGCGGACGCCGCGATCGGTGGGGCCGGACGGCCGACCGGGCCTCCCGGCGGGTGTTCACGCCTGTGATACCCCCGGCCGCGCGCAACGACCCGGCCCGGCTGTCCGAACGGCTCCTACACCAGGGCCGGTGCGGTGCCGGGTGTCGCCCCGCGCAGGCGGGCGGCGTCCTCGCTCGGTGGCGCGCCGAACTGGCGACGATACTCGCGGCTGAACTGGGACGGGCTGTCGTAGCCGACGCGGTGGCCGACCCCGGTGACGTCGTGGGGATGTGTGGCGAGCAGCAGCCGGGCCTCCTGCAGCCGGATCTGCTTCTGGAACTGGATGGGGCTCATCGCGGTGACCGCCTGGAAGTTGCGGTAGAACGCGGAGACGCTCATGCCGGACAGCTGCGCCACGTCCTCCACCCGGAAGGACTGCGTGTAGTGGTCACGGATCCACCGGACCGCCCGGGCGATGTGGGTGAGGTTGCTGTCGGCGAGGCCGAGCTGGCGTACGACGGCGCCCTGCTCGCCGGTGACGAGCCGCCAGAGGATCTCCCGCTTGATCAGCGGTGCGAGCACCGCCACGTCGCGTGGCCGGTCGAGCAGGCGCAGCAGCCGGATCACCGCGTCGACGAGCGCGTCGGGCGCGTCGCTGACGGCCATGCCGGACGGTGTGCCGCCACCGGGCGGGAGATCCCCGGGGGCCGCCTGCAGCAACAGCTCGGCGACGGTGGCCGGGTGCAGGATCAGGCCGAAGCCCATCGCCGGCCGCTCGGGGCCGGCCTCGGTGAAGTGGCCGGTGATCGGCATGTCGACCGAGGCGACGAGATACTGCCCGGCACGGTACTCGTACACGCGGTCGCCCAGCGCGATCCGTTTCGCGCCCTGCGCGATGAGTGCCAGCACCGTGCCCGACATCGACGGCGACGGCGGATCCGGCTGCTCGACCTTCGAGACCAGGACGCCGTCGATGTCGGTGGTCATGTCGGGCCGGGCATGGCGCGCGATCAGGGCGCGCAGCTCGTCAAGGTCCATGACCCGATTGAAGCACAAGCCTGATAATTCCCACAGCGATAGAATCAGGCAAGAGGTCGGGAGCATCATTCTAACGTTTCCACTGGCAGCGATGCTTACATGAGGTTATCGAAATCCCTGGAGCGCAAAAGTGCTCCACGAATGAGGAGATACCCCCATGGCCGTCGACCACGGTTTCCACGCCACCATGACCGCACAGCCCGGCAAAGGTGACGAGCTGGTCGCGTTCCTGCTCGACGCGCCGTCCCTGTCGAACGAGGACTGCGTCGTCTTCCTGGTCAGCCGCTCGGCCGGCGACCCGGACATCGTCTCCGTCACCGAGGGCTGGACCAGCGAGGAGGCCCACGGCAGGTTCTTCGCGACCGAGGAGGCACAGGCGCTGGTCGCGAAGCTCCAGCCGCTGCTCGCCGGCGAGTCCCGGTACACCGACGAGGTGCCGGTCGGCGGCAAGGCCGCCTTCTGAGAACCCCGGCCGGCCCCGCCAACCTCAGCGAACCTCGGTAAAAGGAACCCCACCATGACACCGGCACGCCCCGACCTCGACCCCGAACTGCGCGCTCTCCTCGCGGAGATGCCGCTCATGTCCGAGCTCAACCCCGAGGTGCTCGCCCAGCTGCGCCGATTCCCGTCGACGCCGATCGACTCCCTCCTCGACGGCCGTGCCGTCGACCGCAGGGAGCTCACCATCCCCACCCCGGACGGCACGCGGCTCCCGCTGTCGGTCCTCGGCCCCGCCGGTACCGATCGCGCCGCGGCGGCACCGTGCGTCTACTGGATCCACGGCGGCGGGATGGTCATGGGAGACCGCTTCTCGCAGATCGACATCCCCCTCGACTGGCTCGACCGGCTCGGCGCCGTCGTGATCTCCGTGGACTACCGGCTGGCGCCGGAGGCCGGCGGCACGACGCTGGTCGAGGACTGCTACCACGGCCTGCTCTGGGTCGCCGAGCACGCCGGCGAGCTGGGCGTCGATCCCACCCGCATCGTCGTCGCGGGCGCCAGCGCCGGGGGCGGCCTCGCCGCCGGAGTCACCCTGATGGCACGCGACCGCGGCACCCCGGCGATCGCCGCCCAGGTACTGGTCTGCCCCATGCTCGACCACCGCAACATCACCACCTCCAGCAGGCAGTTCTCCGGCGGGGAAGGCGTCTGGACCCGCGAGATGAACGAGTTCGGATGGCGATCGGTTCTCGGTGACCTCGCCGGCCAGGACGTGCCCGGCTACGTCTCCCCCGCGGTGGCCGACGACCTCTCGGGCCTGCCGACCACCTACATCGACGCCGGCACGGCCGAGGTCTTCCGCGACGAGGACGTCGACTACGCCACCAGGATCTGGGCGGCGGGCGGTCAGGCGGAGCTCCACGTCTGGGCGGGGGGCTTCCACGGATTCGACGCGCTGTACCCGCAGGCGCGCGTCTCGGCCACGGCGCGCCGGACGCGCGGCGACTGGCTCGCCCGGGTCCTGAACCCGGCGGCCTGAACACACCACGGGTTCAGGACCCGGTGGCTTGAACACACGAAAGCCGGCACCGCCGAGCCGGTGCCCCTCCACGAACGAACAGGAGAGTCCAATCATGCGGATAGCCATCGTCACCGGTGCCAGCTCCGGTATCGGGCAGAGCGCCGCCATCCAGATCGCCAGGCGCGGAACGGGAGTGATCCTGACCTATCACGGCAACGAGCCCGGGGCCCTGGACACGGTGGCGACGATCGAGAAGGCGGGCGGCACCGCCGTCGCGCTGCCGCTGGCCGTCGGCCGCTCGGAGACGTTTCCGGCCTTCCGCGAGTCCGTCGCCGGGGCGCTGCGCGACACCTGGCGGCGCGACACGTTCGACTTCCTGGTCAACAACGCCGGTTTCGGCCAGATGGCGATGTTCGAGGACACGACCGAGGAGATGTTCGACACGCTCATGCGGGTGCTGCTCAAAGGTCCGTACTTCCTGACCCAGACCCTGCTGCCGTTGCTGGCCGACGGCGGCGCGATCGTCAACACCACGAGCAACGCGGCCCTGTTCTCCGGCCTGGAGCCCGGCTACTCCGCCTACGGCACCATGAAGGGCGGCCTGGTCGTGCTGACCCGCTATCTGGCCAAGGAGTTCAGCGAGCGCGGTATCCGCGTCAACTCCGTCTCCCCCGGTTCCACCCGCACCCGCATCGGCGGCGACGCGTTCGAACGCCACCCCGAGGTGATCCCCGCGCTCGCGGCCAGGACCGCCCTCGGACGGCTCGGCGAACCCGACGACATCGGCATGGTGATCGCGACACTGCTGACCGAGGAATGCCGCTGGATGACCGCGCAGGACATCGAGGTCTCCGGTGGCTACAACCTCTGACCAGGGGCACACCGGTCACCGAACGGGGCAGCCAGACCGAGATCGATTCCTGGGTCCTCAGCGTTGTCTTTCGCTGGAAACCACGGGCGGCCCCTTCGCGGACGAGCGGGCGCGCTCTCCGCGACGGGCGTGGCTGTCGCTCCATTGGAGCGATCGGTGATTGCGGGGATCAGGCCAGGTCCGGGGACCGGGCGTCGCCCCACGCCCGATCCCCGGGGCACCGCCTCGCGTTCCCCGTTCAGGCCGATCCGCAGACCCGTGTCGTCGACCGCCGCCACGAAAGTCCTGCTCTAACGTGGCAGGCCCTCCTCGATCAGACGTCGCCGGGATGTCATCATCGCCGGTCGGCCTGGCGGAGCATCGCGTCCGTCTCGGGGTCGGGCATGAGCTCCCGGACCTCCTGCGCACAGCGGCAAGCGACGGCGATCTTGGCAGCCCACGCCAGCGCCTCTTCCCGTGAGGCCACGTCGACGACCGAGAACCCGCCGATGACCTCCTTGGTCTCCGGGTAAGGGCCGTCGGTGACCATCCCGTCCGTGGCCACGACGCTCGCCCTCTGCCTTTCCAGTCCGGCGCCGAACACCCACACGCCGGCGTTCACGGCCTCCTGGATCACCGCGTGCGAGGCCTTGCCCACGTCGGGCCAGTCCTCGTCGGGGATGTGGTCCATCGCGCCGTCATTGAACGAGATCAAGTACTGCGTCATCCCATCACTCCCTTGTACCGGCGGTCCCCTCCGGCCGCCTCTCACCTGTTCTACGAACGACTCGCCCCGGATTCGACACCATGCCAAAGAATTTTTCATGAGACCTCCGCCGCTCGGTGCCCGCGAGTGTCGTGTCGCCCCTGTTCGCGGAGATCATCGCCGCCGCCACCGGCAACGAGCTTCTCGCGCCCGCGAGGACGGCCCGGCGCCGACGCCCCCACCTCTCCGGAGACGAGGCTCACGCCGCCGGCCGTCGTGGCGCTCGCCGACGGCCTCGCCGCGCCCGGCCAGACCCCCGGCACCTGAACACCGCCCACACCGGCTCCAGGCCGGGTACCGCCCGGAGCCGATCAAGGGCGAGAGCCGGACGCTCACCGCAGAGCTGGGGACCCGGCGAGTCCCACGGATACGTCGAGGCGACCTGGCGGATGGTTTCCGTGGCTACAACGTCAGCGACTTGAAGGCGCGTACCTGCTCGGTGATGGCGCGCTCCGTCGGCAGGCGCTCCACCGACGACGCGCCGAAGAAGCCCGCCACGCCCTCGGTACGGGCCAGCACGTGGGCCGCGTCCCGCGGCTCGGCGATGGGCCCGCCGTGGCAGAGCACGAGGATGTCGGGGCGGACGGCCACCGCGGCGTCGCGCATCGCCTGGACCCGTTCGACCGCCTCGTCCAGGGACAGCGCGGTGCCGGCTCCGATGCTGCCCTTGGTGGTGAGCCCGACGTGCGGGACGAGGACGTCGGCGCCGGCCTCGGCCATGGCCCGCGCCTGGGCGGGGTCGAAGACGTAGGGGGCGGTGACCAGGTCGCGCTCGCGCGCCAGCCTGATCATCTCGACCTCCAGGTCGTAGCCCATCCCGGTCTCCTCCAGGTTCTGCCGGAAGACCCCGTCGTACAGGCCGACGGTCGGGAAGTTCTGCACCCCGGCGAAGCCCATGGCCGCGAGCTGGTCGAGGAACCTGGGCATCAGCCGGAACGGGTCGGTGCCGCACACCCCGGCGAGCACCGGGGTGTCCCTGACGACGGGAAGCACCTCGGCGGCCATCTCCACGACGATCTGGTTGGCGTCGCCGTACGGCAGCAGCCCGGCGAGCGAGCCCCGGCCCGCCATCCGGTAGCGGCCGGAGTTGTAGATGATGATCAGGTCGACGCCGCCCTCCTCGGCGCACTTGGCGGACAGCCCGGTGCCGGCGCCCGCGCCGATGATCGGCCGGTCCCCGGCGACGGTACGGCGCAGCCTGGCGAGGACGTCCCCCCGGTTCACGCCGCGTCCCTCACGGTGATCATCAGGTGCAGCCGGTCGGCCATGGCGCGGCCGAAGGCGGGGTCGTTGACGTGCAGGTCCAGCTCCTCGACCTCGACGGCCGAGCCGCGCAGCCCTTCGTCCAGGGCGTCGAAGCAGGACTCGTCGGCCTTGGGATCGTGGAAGGGCGCCCCCTCGGCGTCGAGGGCGGAGACGCCGCGGCGCGGGACGAACAGCACGGTCGGGCCGGTGGCCGAGCTCAGCTTGGCGGCCATCCGGCGGCCGAGCTCGCCCATCTCCTCGGCCGTGGTCCGCATCAGGGTCACGGCCGGGTTGTGGACGTACAGCAGGCGATCGCCGAAGGGGTCGGGAACGGTGTCGCGAGGACCGAAGTTGACCATGTCCAGCGCGCCGGGGGCGACCACCTGGGGCACGCCGCGCGCTCCGGCCGCGGTCAGCCGGTCGGGTCCGGCCGACAGGACCCCGCCGACCAGGTCGTCGGCGAGTTCGGTGGTGGTGAGGTCGAGCACGCCCGAGATCAGGCCGCTCCCGACCAGCGACTCCAGGGCCCGCCCGCCGGATCCGGTGGCGTGGAAGACCAGCACCTCGTAGCCGAGCTCGTCCAGCCGTTGCCTGGCGGCGTCGACCGCCGGCGTGGTCGCGCCGAACATCGACGCGGCCACGAGCGGGCGGCCGTCCTCGACGGCCGGGGACGGGATGCTCACCATGCCGGCCATGGCCGCCGCGGCGTTGCCGAGGATGCGCGCGGAGACGCGGTTGATGCCGGCGAGGTCGACGACGCTGTACATCAGCGTGACGTCCTTGGTCCCCACGTAGGGGGACACGTCGCCGGAGGCCATGGTCGAGACGATGAGCTTGGGCAGCCCGATCGGCAGGTCCCTGACGGCCCGCGCCGCGATCGAGGACCCGCCGCTGCCGCCCACCGCGAGCACGCCGTCGAGGCGGCCCTGGGCGTACAGCTCGGCGAGGACGGCGGCGGCGCCCTCGCCCATCGCCGTGACGGCCGCTCCCCGGTCACCGGTCGCGCGCAGCGTCGCGACGTCGGCCCCGGCCGCCAGCGCGACCCGGTCGTTGCCGACGTCGGCGGGCACCCGCGCCTCGCCGACGCCCGCGTCGACCAGGACGACGTCACAGTCGAGGGCGAGCAGCCGGTCATGGAGCCAGGCGTACTCCCATCCCTTGGTGTCCAGCGTTCCCACCAGGCCTATCGTCGGCATCTCGCGCCCCGCCTCTCTGCTCGCGGACCTTCTTCGCCACGTCGATCGTGTTGACCGCCCCGGGAGACGCGTGCCCGGCCCGATGGACGATCCCTGCGTGCGCCGGTTCCCGCCCGGGGAAGCCCCGTGGTTCGCGGATCGCGTCCCCGCCGCCGGACGGCGACGCGACCGCCGGACGGGAGGGGCCGGTGGCGGGCGGGCTCTTCCCGGCTTCGTGCCGTCTCGCCGCCGTGTGCTGTGTGGTGGTGTGGTGCCGTCTCGTCGCCGTACCGGTGTCAGAGGGCGGCGGAGAAGGTGCCGTAGTAACCGCCCAGCTCCTGGCGGTAGACGCTCTGCCGGTACGTCGCCGCGTCGTACTCCGGCGCGTCCTGGACCTCCTGCTTGGTCCGCGAGATGTACATCTTGCGCTCCTGGCGGTCGATCCGGATCACCATGCTGGCCGGGAGCACGACCTTCCTGCCGGAGAGCCAGGAGCCGACGTCGACCACGACGTAGCTGTCATCGGTCACGTTGCTCTCCTCCTCCACCAGCCCGACCTTGCCGTCGACGGCCTCCACGTCGAAGCCGATGACGCTCATCGTCTCGTCGGGACCGTAAACGCCCTCGCGATAGCTCCACAGTCCTTCGCTCGTCATGTGCGGGCTCTCCTCGTCACGATGTGTGTGGCCCCCCGCCTACCCGTGGCGGCCGAGGTAAACGGTGCATCGGATGGCGGTCTTCCGCCAGGAGGCGGGCCGTACCGCGGGCGAAAACGGGCCCGGAGGATCTTCGTTCGCGCCGAAAGGGCGAGGGGCTCGAAATCCCCTCGCCTTGAGAGCGTTCCCTTGCCGACGAGCCGGGCTGTCAGGTCAGCCGGCGTCGCCTGCCCTCCCGCGAACCCTCCGACGCGGCACGTCCGCAGTTCGCCGGCCACTCCCCGGTCTTCCCGGCACGCGAAGTGCCGGTGGACGGTCTTCCTGATCCGGAGGGCGCGTGCGTCTCACGGGGTCACGCGTAGAGGAAGTAATAGCGGTAACGGCTCTCCCACTCGCATGAGTAATCGTCCCACCACTCCTGGTTGACGCCTTGGGTTCCGATCCGCTCGCACTCCGAGTAGTCCCTGAAAACGCCGGCCAGCCTCTCGGCGTGCGCCGGGGCGGCACCGATCGTCAGCGACACCCCGAGAACCATGACGGCCGAGACGAGAACAGCGCGTACCTTTCGCATTCGTCCTCCTGTGACTGTGGAGATCATGACGGTGGACATTATCACTCACCGCGCGCCAGGAATATTGTCGCGTCCGAATCGGTCGAGGAAAGGATCCGAAACTTCCGGCGGCGTTGTCGTCGGATGCTCGTGTTTCACGGGTATTCACCGCCGGTAAAGGCGATGCCGCTTCCCTGGTCGCCTGTTCCCGGGGCCTCCGGCCGTCGTCCAATTCCAGACATGGCGGCCGTGAAAGGCATCGCAGGCGCGTATCCGACCGCCTGTGCATGCCATGGATGATCTGTAGTGTCTTCGTACCACATGATCTCTAAAGTACGATTTATGCCACTTTTCCTGTTCGATGGAAACGACATGCGGAAAACTTTGACCATCGTCACTTACGTGTCATATCGTCGCCCCGCCCATATCGATGTAAGTCGCGGCACTCGAACAGGACGTTGTTCTCACAGGCGCCGCGGTCAGCGCGCTGACCGCGGCTGCCCCGGCGCGGGAGGAGACACGGACGGTCACCGGGGAAGCGGCGATCATCCGACCCGACCGGAGTCGCACCATGCAAGTTCCAATCCGCAGGGCCATGATTGTCGGCATTGCGATGACCATGCTGGCCGCCGTCGGCGTGTCAGTGCCCTTCGCGCCGCCGGCCCACGCCATGCAGGTGATCACTGACATCGCCTACGCGCCCGCACAACCCGCCGGCAGCAGGGGGCATCTGCTGGACCTGCACCTGCCGTCCACCGGCATCACGCCCCGGCCGCTGATCATCTGGCACACCGGCTCGGCGTGGACGAGCGACGACGGCAAGGCCGGCGCGGACGCGATCGCGGCCATCTTCAACCCCCTGGGCTTCGCCGTGGCCGGCGTCAGCGTCCGGTCCAGCGCCCAGGCGATCTTCCCGGCCCAGGTGCACGACATGAAGGCGGCCATCCGCTGGCTGCGGGCGAACGCCGCCACCTACCAGCTCGACCCCAACCGCTTCGCGATCATGGGCGACTCCTCGGGCGGCTGGCTGACGGAGATGGCCACCCTGTCCGGCGGCGTGGCGGCGATGGAGGGCACCGTCGGCACGACCGGCGTCTCCAGCGCCGTGCAGGTGGGACTCGCCTTCTACAGCCCGACCGACTTCCTGCAGATGAACGCGCAGAACCTGCCGACCGGCGGGCTCGACCACAACTCTCCCGCCTCCCCGGAGTCCCTCCTGGTCGGCTGCCCGATCCAGACCTGCCCGGCCACGGTGGCCCAGGCCAATCCGATGACCTACGTCGACGCCAACGACCCGCCGCTGCTGTTCCTGCACGGCCAGGCCGACTTCCTGGTGCCGCACGGGCAGAGCGTCCTGCTCTACAACAGGATCAAGGCCCAGTGCGGCGACGCCACGTTCGTCTCGGTACCCGCCGCGGACCACATGATGGTCCAGATCATGGACCCCGCCCAGTACGGCCTGCAGACCGTCCGCACCACCACCGACTGCGGCGAGACCGTCGGCACCGGCACGTTGAACCCCACCTGGGCCAACTTCGCGAACTTCCTGCGCGGCGGGCTCAAGATGGGCACCTCCTGCGAGGTCACCTACACCGCCGGCGGCTGGAGCGGCGGTTTCAACGGCAGCGCGACCATCAGGAACACCGGCACGACCCCCATCGACGACTGGACCCTGACGTGGGCCTGGTCGGGCAACCAGCAGATCACGAGCGCCTTCAACGCCACGGTGACCCAGGTCGGCACCCAGGTGACCGCCCGTGACGCCGGCCACAACTCCTACATCGGCCCCGGCTCCAGCCAGAGCCTCGGATTCACGGCGACCGTCACCGGGACGAACGCCATTCCGGCCCAGTTCAAGCTCAACAACACCGTCTGCACGAGAGTGCCCGCCTGAGACGACGCGCCGGGCCCGAGCCGAAACGGTGACGGCCCGGCGCCGTTCTCACATCGCCCGGATTCTGAAAGTTACATTCGGGGAAACCACGAGGTGGAGCGGAAAGGCGCATTTCCGAAGGCGAACACGTTCTGTCGAATCCTGATCACGGAATGTCGTCGGCCGGATTACTCGCGTTCATATTGCCTTACCCGATGAGCCGCCCTACTCTTGCCCCTGACGGTTCGCCGACCTATTTTCCGTTGTTTTCATCGACCGGCCGGTACCGCTTGATATCCCGGGGCCCGAAATAAATCGGATAAGCCGCCTTCCGCTGCCCGAAGGCCGTTGTCCGGGATCGTCGATGAGTTGATGAGTTAGGAAACGTGTGCGTACATCCAACATGTTCGTCAGGAGTCTCGGCGTCTATGTGCCTGACAGCGTGAGCGTCGAGCAGGCGGTTCGTGAGGGCTGGTACCCGGCCGAGGAGGTCGAGAGGTTCCAGCAGATCGGCGCGGCGGTGGCCGGCGACATGTCCGCGCCCGAGATGGCGCGGCTCGCGGTCCTGGACGCGTACGAACGCTGGGGTGAGTCCTCCCCGCGCGATCTCGACCTCCTGCTCTACCCCTCGGTCTGGCACCAGGGCCCGAACGGCTGGCAGCCCCAGCACTACCTGCAGATGCACCTCCTCGGCGGGAACGTGCCGGCGTTCGAGATCCGGAGCGGCTGCGTAGGGATGATCAGCTCGCTCGACCTGGCGGCGAGCTATCTGCAGGCCGACGCGGACCGGGAGACGGCGATGGTCGTCTCCTCGGACAACCACGGCACCCCGCTGGTGGACCGCTGGCGGATGACCCCCGGAGCGCTGATCGGCGACGCCGCGGCCGCGCTCGTCCTCGGCAAGGGGTACGGCATGGCCGAGCTCCTGTCGGTGAACGCGACGGTGATCCCGGAGGCCGACGCGGTCAACGACGGCGCCTACCCCCTGTTCCCCCCGGACGCCACCGTCGGCAGAGGGCTGAGCTTCGGGGACCGGCACGAGGAGTTCCGCCAGCGGCTGCTCAAGGCGCAGGGAACCGGGATCCACCTGACGATCCAGAAAACGATGATGCAGCAGGTCGAGCAGACTCTGGACGAGGCCGGGATCGGACTCGCCGACATCACGCGGGTGGCGTTGCCGCACGGCCGCCGCGAGGACCTGGAGGGGCAGATGTCCTGGCTGGGCATCGACGAGGACCAGACGACCTGGGACTACGGCAGGCGCGTGGGCCACTGCGGCGCGGTGGACCAGTTCATCGCCTTCGAGCATCTGATCGCGACCGGCGGGCTCGTGGCCGGCGATCACCTGCTCATGGTCGGGTTCGGCTCGGGAACGTCCGTCGCCGCGGCGGCGTTCAGGATCCTCTCCACCTCTCCCGCCACGGAAGGCACGGAAGGCACGGAAGGGGCACGCGCATGACCGAGCTCCGTCCCGGAAGGGACACGCGCACGACCGAGCTCACGCGAAGGCTGGTCGACTTCATCCAGGACAACCTCGTCCGGGACGGCGACGACATCAAGGTCGACGAGACGACCCCGCTCCTGGTGTCGGGGCTCCTGGACTCCCTGCGGACGGCACGGCTGCTGAACTTCCTCCGCAAGGACGTCGGCGTCCCGGTCCCCGCCGCGAAGCTCGACCCCGAGAACTTCCGGGACGTCGTGACCATCGTGGCGATGGTCAGAGAACTCGAAACCGTCTAGCCGGGGCGAGGGCAGAGTCATGCAGTTGGCGGACACGTACATCAGCGGAGTGGGGGCCTTCCTCCCCCGGACCGTCGTCAGCGTCGAGAAAGCCGTCGCCAAGGGCTGGTACCCGGCCGAGGAGGCCGAGCTGCACAACCTGGCCGGGGCGGTGGTGGCCGGTGACGTACCGGCTCCGGAGATGGCCCTGCACGCGGCGCGGAGCGCGATCAAGCGCAGCGGGCGGGCGCCGGCCGACCTGGATCTCCTCCTGTACGCCTCGACCTGGCACCAGGGACCGGACGGCTGGCCCCCGCACTCCTACCTGCAGCGTCACCTCGTCGGCGGGGACGTCCTGGCCACCGAGATCCGGCAGGGCTGCAACGGGATGTTCATCGGCCTGGAACTCGCGGCCGGCCACCTGGACGCCGCCCCCGGCCGGCAGGCCGCCCTGCTGGTCGCCGCCGACAACTACGGCACCCCGCTGATGGACCGGTGGCGGATGGGTCCCGGCTACATCGGCGGGGACGCCGCGAGCGCGCTCGTGCTCGCCAAGGGGGCGGGTTTCGCGCGCCTGACGTCGGTCTGCACGACGACGGTGACCGAGGCCGAGGAACTGCACCGGGGCAGCGAACCCCTGTTCCCCCCGGGCGTCACGGTCGGACGCAAGATGAGCTTCGCGGCCAGGAACGAGCAGTTCCGGCAGCAGGTCATGTCCAAGGGCGAGGCGACCGCGGCGCTGTTCAAGATCCAGCGGGCGTTGATGGAGGTCGTCGAGCGCGCGCTGGACGAGAGCGGGATCGAGGCCGGCGATCTCACCCGGGTGGCGTTCATGAACTACTCGGAGGAGATCGTCGAACAGCGGTGCATGGCCATGCTCGACCTGCCCATGTCCCGCTCGACCTGGGACTACGGCCGCACCATCGGCCACTGCGGTGCCAGCGACCAGATCCTTTCCCTCGACCACCTGCTCACGACCGGGCAGCTGGGCCCCGGCGACCACATGCTGATGCTCGGCACCGGGCCGGGAGTGACCGTCTCCAGCGCCGTGATCAAGATCATCGACAGTCCTCAGTGGGCCTGAACCGATCCTCAGCGGGCCCGAACCGAAGAGTGGGCTTGAACCGAAGGGAAACGAACACAGATGGCCGACAGTCCGCGCGGAGTCCAGGTGGAACCAGTGGCGGTGATCGGGATCGGATGCCGCCTTCCCGGCGACGTCCGCTCACCGGACGAGTTCTGGGACCTGCTGCGCGCCGGCCGGAACACGACCCGGCCGCTGCCCGCCGAACGCTGGCGCCGGTACGAGAACCGGAGCCCCGAGTACGCCGCCGCGCTGCGTGACGCCGTACGTCACGGCAGCTTCCTGAGCGACATCGAGGGCTTCGACGCGGAGTTCTTCGGCCTGTCGCCCCGCGAGGCCGAGCTGATGGACCCGCAGCAGCGGATCCCGATGGAGACCGCGTGGGAGGCCCTGGAGCACGCCGGCCTGCCGCCGCACGAGCTGGCCGGCACCGACGCCGGGGTGTTCATGGGAGTCTGCACCGCCGACTACGGAGGCCGCCTCCTGGAGGACCTGCCCCAGATCGAGGCGTGGACCGGGATCGGCGCCGCGACCTGCGCCGTCGCCAACCGCATCTCCTACTCCCTCGACCTGCGCGGGCCCAGCATGGCGATCGACACCGCCTGCTCGGCGTCGCTGGTCGCGCTGCACCTGGCCGCGCAGAGCCTGCGGCTCGGCGAGAACGACGTCGCCCTCGCCGGCGGCGTCAACCTGCTGGTCACCCCGGGCCAGACCCTCACGCTCGGCACGGCCGGGGCCCTCGCCCCCGACGGGCGGTCAAAGTCGTTCGACGCGTCGGCCGACGGCTACGGGCGCGGCGAGGGCTGCGGCGTGGTCGTGCTCAAGCGGCTGTCCGACGCGCGGCGCGACGGCGACCGGGTCCTCGCGCTCGTCGTCGGCAGCGCCGTGAACCAGGACGGGCACACCAACGGCATCATGGCGCCGTGCGGGCAGGCCCAGGAACACGTGATGGTCCGGGCCTGCCGGCAGGCGGGCGTCGAGCCGTCCACCGTCGACTACATCGAGGCGCACGGCACCGGCACCCGGCTCGGCGACCCGCTGGAGGCGGGGGCGCTCTCCTCCGTGTACGGCACGGGGCGACCCCCCGGAGACCCGTGCCTCATCGGCTCGGTCAAGTCCAACATCGGTCACCTCGAAGGCGCCGCCGGCATCACCGGCGTCATCAAGGCGGTGCTCGCCCTCGACCGCGGCGAGATCCCCCCGAGCGTGCTGACCAGCCTCAATCCGGCCATCTCATGGGAGACCTCGGGCCTTCGGGTGGTGACCGAGCAGTCGGCCTGGCCGGAGCGCGACCACCCCCGCCGGGCGGGCGTCTCCAGCTTCGGGTACGGCGGCACGGTCGCGCACATCGTGCTGGAGCAGGCCCCTCCGGCTCGGGAGGCCCGGGAGGTGCCCCGGGAGGAGGCGGCGGGGGAGCGGCTGTTCCCGCTGTCCGCCGCGTCGGAGCAGGCTCTGCGGCAGTACGCGGGCAAGCTCGCCGACCACCTCGGCAACGGGCTCGACCTGGCGTCGGCGGGGCACACGCTGGCGCTCCGGCGCACCCACCTGGCCCGTCGCGCCGTCGTGGTCGGGGCGGACGCGGGCGAGCTGGCGGCCGGACTGCGCAGGCTCGCGGAGGACGCGCCGGCCGAGGCCGTCCTCACCGGTGACGTGCTGCCCGAGCTCGGCCCGGGGCCGGTCTGGGTCTTCTCCGGGCAGGGCTGCCAGTGGCGCGGGATGGGGCGGGAGCTGCTCGCCGTGCCGGAGTTCGCGTCCCTGGTCGACGAGGTGGAGCCGATCTTCGCCGAGGAGATCGGCTTCTCCCCCCGGCAGGTCCTGGCCGACGGCGACCTCGACACCATCGACCGCGTGCAAACCATGATCTTCGTGATGCAGCTGGGCCTCGCCAGGCTCTGGAACGCGTACGGGGTCGTTCCGAAGGCCGTCATCGGCCACTCCGTCGGCGAGCTCGCGGCGGCGGTGACGGCCGGCGCGATGACCGTCGCCGACGGCGCCCGGCTGATCTGCCGCCGCTCCCGGCTGCTGCGCCGGGCCGAGGGCAAGGGGGCCATGGTGATGGTCGACCTGTCCTTCGAGGAGGCGGCGGAGAGGCTGGCCGGCCGCGGCGACCTGGTGGCCGCGATCGCGTCGGCACCCGGCTCCACCGTGCTGTCCGGCGACGTCGCCGCGGTCGAGGCGGTGGTGAACGAGTGGCCGGTCGAGGGCATCGTGGTGCGGCGGGTGGCGTCGGACGTCGCCTTCCACAGCCCGCACATGGATCCGCTGGCCGTCGAGCTGGCCGCCGCCGTCGCCGATCTCTCGTTCGGGGCGCCGCGCATCCCCATGTACACGACCGCGCTGGCGGACCCCCGGTCGGCGCCCGTCCTGGACGGCGCGTACTGGGCGGCGAACCTCCGCGACCCCGTGCGGCTGGTCGCGGCGACGACGGCCGCGGCGCAGGACGGCCACCGCGTGTTCCTGGAGATCTCCCCCCACCCCGTGGTCGCGCACTCGGTGACCGAGACGCTCTCGGAGAACGGGTTCGAGGACGTGTTCGTCGGCACGTCGCTGCGCCGGAACCAGCCGGAGCCGCTGACCTTCCTCGTCGCGCTGGGCACGGCGCACTGTCACGGCGTCGAGGTGGACTGGAGCCGGCTGCAGCCGTCCGGCGGCCTGGCCGATCTGCCGCCGTACGCCTGGCAGCACCGCCGCCACTGGCGCGAATCGTACGTCGAGGACGGCAACCGGGGGCACGACGTGGACTCCCACGCCCTGCTCGGAGCCGTGAGCAGCCTCGCGGGCAGCCGGACCCGGGTGTGGCGGACCAGCGTGGAGGACGCCAACCGGCCCTACCCGGGCAGCCACGCCCTCAACGGGGTCGAGATCGTGCCCGCCGCCGTGCTGGTCAACACGTTCCTGAACGCGGTCGAGGACGAGGACGTCACGCTCACCGACGTGGAGATGATGCATCCGCTGATGACCGCGGAACGCAGGCAGGTCCAGGTCGTGCACGAGCCTCCGGCGGTACGGCTCGCGGCCCGCACCCCGGCCGGCCCCGACGAGCCGGAACCCGCCTGGCTGGTGCACGTCACCGCGAACGTGGCCGCTCCGGGCCAGGCGAAACCCGACGTGCTGCCGGACGCCGGCGCTCTCACCCCGATCGATCCCGGGTTCGTGCACAAGCGGCTGGCCACCGTCGGCGTGCCCTCGACGGGCTTCGACTGGACGGTCGAGACGCTGCTGGGCGGGGACGGCGTGCTGCGGGCCACTGTCCACACAGCCCGTACCGCCCGCGCCGAGGAACCGGGGAGCTGGGCGCCGGCGCTGGACGCGGCGATGTCCGTGGCGCCCTGCGTGTTCCCCGGCGATCCGGTGCTGCGCATGGTCGTGCACATCGACGAGGTGGTGCTGACCGGCACGCCACCCTCAACGGTGATCATCGACGCGGCCGTGGACCCGGCCGCCGCCGACACCGTCCGGGCGCTCCTGGCCGACGTGGACGGCCGGGTGGTGGGACACCTCACGGGACTCCGCTATCCGGTGATCGACGCGCCCGCCCCGGCCGAGGAGGATCTCCGGGGACCCGCGGAGTCGTTCGCCGGCCTGGCGCCCGAGGACCTGCGCGAGCGCGTCCTGCCCGAGGTCCGCGCGGAGATCGCGGCCGTGATGAGACTGGCCCCCGAGGACCTGGCGACCCGGCGTCCCCTCGTCGAGCAGGGGCTGGACTCGGTGATGACCGTCATGGTCCGGCGGCGCCTGGAGAAGCGCTTCGGCCGCCGTCTCCCCGCGACCCTGCTGTGGCAGCAGCCCACCATCTCCGCGATCGCAGACCACCTGGCGGGGCTTCTCGCGGCTCCGCGACCGGACGCGGCGGCGGAGACCGCTCCCGAGAGCGCGCTCGCGATCGGGGGCTGAGGCCGCCGGCCGGGTGGCCCGGGGGGCGATCCCCCGGGCCACCCGGCCGGCGCGTCCGGCCGGAGCCGGCCGCACCACCCGCCGCGTCCCGGCCGCTCGGCCGCCCTCCGCTCCTCGACGTCGACGCCGAAAGGACACGGCGCCCACGGGTTTCCGGCTGCCGATCGTGATAAGCGGACCGCCAGGATCGGAGAAAACGACACCGGCGCGGCATATCTGCGATGCCTGAATCTTTTCGCCTGCCCTTCGACCGCCGGCGGGTCGGGCGCCTCCTCTCATTCGAATGATGTCTTCGGGTCAGGAACTCTTACGAAAAAACTTGAACGGCTGGGCTTCAACGACACTTCTTATGCATTTCGCACGTGTCGTCACCGGCCCGTGGCAGGAGATCTGTCCATGTTCCGCGCTGATTCGCGTCTCCCGCGGACCGGCGATGAAAGTTTCTTCGATCTCGCGTGTGCCGGCGGGGCCCGAGGGCGAACCGCAAGGGGCCTCGACCGCCGCGTCGAGGGCCCGGCCAAGGGACGGCTCATTCCTCTCACCAGCCAGAAGACGCCGGCGACAGGTGTCGTGGACCTTCGGCCGGATGCGGTGCCTCCCCGCGCCGGGACGGTCGATCGGATCCGGCCCTGGACCGGCGCCTTGACGTGAGGGTTCAAGTGAACTTGGCTCACCGAAACCACGGGAATGACCTGCGGTTTCAGGGGGCTCGGTTCCGGTCCGGCGCCCAAGAGGGAGGCGAGAGCATGAGCTCGGGAAAACGACACCTGACGATCCTCGGGGGTGCGGCAGGAGCCCTCTGCCTGGCGGCGGGCCTCGTCACGGCACCGGCCTCGGCGGCGCCGGCCTCAGCGGCGCCGGGCTGCCAGGTCACCTACTCGGTGAGCTCCCAGTGGGACAACGGGTTCGGCGCGAACATCGCGATCACCAATCTGGGCGACCCGCTCACCGGCTGGCAGCTGAAATGGCCGTTTTCGGCCGGACAGGCCGTGACGCAGGGCTGGAACGCGACCTTCTCCCAGAGCGGCAGCGCGGTGACCGCCGCGAACGCCCCCTACAACGGCGACCTGGCGACCGGTGCCGTCACCACGATCGGCTTCAACGGAAGCTGGAGCGGTTCCAACCCGATACCCACCTCCTTCACCCTCAACGGGATCGCGTGCACGGGTTCGGTCACCGGCTCGCCGTCGCCGAGCCCGTCCCCCAGCCCGACGCCTACCCCGACGCCCGCTCCGACCCCCTCACCGCTGCCGCCCAACCCCACCGGCCTGGCCGGCTGGGCGACCCAGGGTGGCGGCACGACGGGCGGTGGCAGTGCGTCCGCCACCACGGTGACGAGCGCGTCGGCCCTGACCGGCGCGGCCTCGGGGACGGGCGCGGCGGTGATCCGGGTGTCGGGCACGATCTCCTGCTCGGGCATGCTGAGGATCGGGTCCAACAAGACGATCATCGGTAACCCCGGCGCGGCGATCGTCGGCTGTGGCCTGAACGTCTCCAACGCCTCCAACGTGATCATCCGGAACCTGACCTTCAGGAACTGGGACGACGACGCGATCAACGTCCAGTACTCGACCCGGGTCTGGATCGACCACAACACGCTGTCCAACGGCTACGACGGCGCCATCGACATCAAGCGCGCCAGCGACTACGTCACCGTGTCGTGGAACCGCCTGTACAGCCACGACAAGGCCATGCTGCTCGGTCACAGCGACGACAACGGCGCCGAGGACAGGGGTCACCTGCGCGTGACCTACCACCACAACTGGCTCGACGGCACCAACCAGCGCAACCCCCGGGTGCGCTTCGGCAACCCGGTGCACGTCTACAACAACTACTACTCCAACGTCAGGGGATACGGGGTCGCCTCCACCGAAGGCGCCGGCGTGCTGGTCGAGGGCAACTACTTCGAGAACGTCCCCGACCCGTACCACCTGGGCGAGGCCGCGTCCGGCCCCGGCACCCTGGTGGCCCGCAACAACCACCTGACCGGTTCCGGCAGCGGGCAGCAAGGCGGTTCGGTGGCCTCCATCCCGTATTCCTACAGCCTTGACGGGGCATCCAGCGTCAAGTCCATCGTCACCTCCGGTGCGGGAGCAGGAAAAATCAATCTCTGAACGGCCGTGAAACCGATTTCCGAAGTCGTTCGGCCCGCCCCGGCCGGTGGCCTCGCCCCATGGGGAAGAACCGGGGAAGTGCCGGCCCGAGGCCGAAAAGAGAAGGAGCCGGATATCACTTAGCGTCTTGACGCCCCCAATGGCGCTCCTTACCATTCTCCCACCGATATCGGGAGCGGGCCGATCGATGACGAATACCAATGTGGCACTCGATCCAACAATTCAGTCGAGTGCCATATTGGCATGTGTCTCGACGGCGACGTGATGAGCGCGAGGGAGTGGGCTTGAACGAGCCGTTCGGCCGCCGCGGGCATCGCCGGCGCGGAGAGGCGACTCGCCAGGACCATCGCTCCCGGCCGGACCGCACGCCGGTGACCGCCGGGGAACACGCGCCGGGTTCGGTGCGGCCCCCGTGCGAGGCGGACCGCGATGACCGGCAGTGGTCGGAGGTGAATGACCTGAGGGTCTGCTTCTCGGGCTCCCGATCGGGGCGCTGGCCCATCACGGTCGGCCAGAAGAACGTGCTGGAGTGGATCAGTCCGGACCTGCCGGGGCCGGCCGACATCCTGTCGACGATGGTGCGCGTGCCCCGGGGAAGCACCATGGACGCGGTCGGTGCGGCTCTGGGCGCGCTCATCGGTCGCCAGGAGGCGCTGCGGACCCTGTTGCGGGACGGCGAGCAGTTCGTGCACGCGTCGGGAACGCTCGTCGCCGACGTGGTCGAGGCCACGGGCACCGGCCAGGAGTGGTTCCCGCCTGGCCGGGCCTTCGATCCCGCCGCCGACTTTCCGGTGAGGGCGAGCGTGGTGACCCGGTCGGGATCCCCGTTCCTGGTCGTCCTGCACGTGTCGCACGTGGCGGCGGACCTGTCGGCGATGACGATCCTGCGCGCCGAACTCGCCGCCCTGCTGGCGGGCCGGCCGCTTCCCGTCGCCGCGTACCACCCCGCCGACCAGGCCGCCTACGAACTCACCCCGGCCGGGCAGCGCCGGCTGGAGGGTTCGGTCAGATACTGGGCCCGCCAGATGGCCGAGAAGCCGTTGTGCGCGCTCGGCATGCCCTTCCGTTTTCCCGGTGCCCGCGGCCATCATCACGTCCTGCTGGGCTCCCGGCCCGCCGCCGAGGCGCTGGGCCACGTCGCGGCGAAGACGGGTGCGCGGCCGCCGGCGGTCGTGATGGCCGCGTTCGCGTCGCTCCTGACGAGCTGGACCGGAGTCCCGGGATGCCAGCTGAACTGCCTGTGCAACAACCGCTTCTCCCCGGAGCTGCGCCACTACGTCGGCACGGTGGCCCAGGAGACGATCATTCCCTTCACCGCGTCAACCTCGTTCCTGCGGTCGGTCTCCCAGACGAACGCCGCGGCCCTGGCCGCCTACAAGTACGGCCGGTACGACCCGGTTCGGCTCTCCGAGGCGCAGGGCGAGGCGGAACGGGCCCGCGGCATGCGATGCCACCGGGACGTGGTCGTCAACAACACGACCGGCCACTCGCATGTGATCCTGCCGAGTGCCGGCGTGGAACCCGGCACGGGCGACCGCGTGTTCGACGCCCCCGCGGAGTTCGACGTCTACCGGCTGGAAGGCACGCTCGGCTGCGGACTCGCCCTCGATGCCCGCCTGGCCACCGCCGACGAGACCGCCGCCATCCTCGGCGGGGTCGAGCGGCTCATCGTCGCCGCCGCCGACGGCGACGTCGATCCGGCCGGCTTCGGCGTCCCCCCGGTGGAACGGGGGCCGGGCTGGGTGCGTGCCCGCTCGTGCTGGGTCGACCTCGCCGGCGTCCAGGCCGCGGCGGACCTCGCCCTCGGCCTCGGCGTCGCGCGGATCGAGGCCGCCGGCGACGAGCTCATCGCCCACGTCGGGCGCGACACCGACGTCTCCGCGGCCGCCAGGGCGGTGCTCGACGCGGTCCTGCGCGAAGGACGCCACGGCGTGGTCGCACCCGGCGACTACGTGCGCGCCGCCGGCTGAGAACGGATCGATCCGGGTGGCGGGCCGGACGCCCCGCCCGCGAGACGCGCGGCGCGGACGAGACCACTAGAATGCAATTCTAGGATTGGCCGGTCTCCCGGCCCCGACCGCGAGGAGCCCACGTGCACGACGTCTCACCGGAGCTCGGGGCACTTCGGGAACTCGGCGCCGTCTTCGACCACACCGCCGTCGCGGCACCGCGCATCAGGGATCTCCTGCCGGTCTATCGTGACCTGCTGGGCGGGACCTTCCACCGTGGCGGCGACAACCGGCTCGGCGGCTACCGGGCCATGCAGCTCACCTACCCGGGTGGCGGCAAGATCGAGCTGATGGAGCCGCTCGAGGGCTCCACCTTCTTCGACAGCTTCTTCGAGCTGACGCGCGGCCGGGGCGGCGTGCACCACCTCAACTTCCACGTGGCCGACATCGACCTGGCGGTCTCCCTGCTCACCGAGCGCGGCTACCGCCTGCACGGCCTCAACCTGGGCGACCCGAGGTGGCGTGAGGTGTTCCTGCACCCCAAGGAGGCCCACGGCGTGCTGATCCAGCTCGCGCAGCCGGGTCCGCGCGACTCCGTACCCGTCCCCTCCCTCGACGACGTGCTGGCCGGACGCGGATTCCGCGGCAACGGGATTCCCAGCCCCGCCTGAACACGGAACCATCATCGGACAGGACGGGTTCCGGAGCCTTTCCGTCCGGCGGACAGCGGAGAGGCACATGACACGCAAGCCAGGCGCCTGGGAGTGGAGCCGCACGGCGCAGACTCGTACGAGCATGCTCAGGGCCGCCAGGGAGGTCTTCACCGAGCACGGTTTCGCCGACGCCGGGGTGGCCGACGTCGTCGAGCGCGCCGGCCTGAGCATCGGCAGCCTCTACCACCACTTCGGCGGCAAGACCGAGCTGTTCCTCGCGCTGTGGGAGAACCACCAGGCCGAGCACGAGAAGAACGCGGCCTCCGCGGTGTCGAAGGCCCGCCGGTCGGGCACCCACGATCCCCTGGAACTGTTCGTCGCCGGCGCCCGCGCCTTTCTCGAGGGGTCGTGGGAACGGCGGGATCTGGCCCGGCTGTTCATGGACGGGGGCGGGCCCCCGGGGTTCGAGCTGATGCGCCGCACGCGCGGTCGCGAGTGGGTACGGCAGAACGGCGTCCTGCTCGGCGCGGGCGGCACCTCCCTCGACCGCCTGACGGTCGCCGTCCTGACGTCGGTCATCGGCGAGGCGGGCCGCGAGGTGGCGACCTGCGACGGCGAGGCGGAGGCGGAGCGGATCATCGAGGCGGCGATCGAGCTGATCCGCCGCCTCGACCCGCTGCGCGCCCCCTCTACGGCCCCACCTCGATGACGTCGGCGCCGACCGGGTCGGCGACCGTCAGGCGCGGGGGCATCAGGCGCCCCAGCCCGCCTGGGCGCCGCCGACCCGGTCGGCGGCGATCTTCTCGAAGTAGCCCGACCTGGCGTACGCCGCCATCGGGTCGGGGTCCAGGCCCAGCTCGGCGCGCACCTCGGCCAGCAGGGGCCGCACGTCGGTGTTGTAGGCGTCCATGACGACCGCGTTGGCCCCGAGCACGTCCCCGGCCGACTGCGCCTTCGCCAGCGCCTCCCGGTCCACCAGCAGCGCCTTGGCCGTGGCCTCCTGCACGTTCATCACCGACCGGATCTGCCCGGCGATCTTCGGCTCGATGTTGTGGCACTGGTCCAGCATGAACGCGACGTCCTCGGTGAACCCGCCCCCGCCGATCACCTCGACCATGATGCGGAACAGCTGGAACGGGTCGGCCGCCCCCGCCATCAGGTCGTCGTCGGCGTAGAAGCGGGAGTTGAAGTCGAAGCCGCCCAGCTTGCCCTCGCGCAGCAGGAACGCCACGATGAACTCGATGTTGGTGCCCGGCGCGTGGTGGCCGGTGTCGACCACCACCTGCGCCTTGGGGCCCAGCTTCAGGCAGTGCGCGTACGCCGTCCCCCAGTCGGGCACGTCGGTGGCGTAGAACGCGGGCTCGAACAGCTTGTACTCCAGCAGGAAGCGCTGGTTGTCGCCCAGCCGCTCGTACACCCGGCCCAGCGCCTCGGCCAGCCGGTCCTGGCGGGCGCGGATGTCGTCCTGGCCGGGGTAGTTGATCCCGTCGGAGAACCACAGCTTCAGCGTGTCGGAACCGGTGGCGTCCATGATGTCCACGCAGTCCAGCAGGTGCGCGAGGGCCTTGGCCCGCACCCGCGCGTCCGGGTGGGTCACGCTGCCCAGCATGTAGTCGTCGTCCTGGAACACGTTGGAGTTGATCGCCCCGATCCGCACCCCCAGTCGCGACGCGTGCGCGGCCAGCGCGGCGTAGTCGTCGACCCGGTCCCACGGGATGTGCAGCGCCACCCGCGGCGCCACCCCGGTGAACGCGTGCACCTGCGCGGCGTCCGCGAGCTTCTCGAACGGGTCCCTCGGCACCCCCCGCTGCGCGAACACCTTGAACCGCGTGCCCGAGTTGCCGTACGCCCACGACGGGGTCTCGATGACCTGCGCCCGCAGCGAATCCTTGATCATGAATCGGTCCCCGATCAGTTGAGGTGGAAGACTTCCTCGAGCGCGACCATGCCCTCGTCGGGGCGGCCGTCGAGGCTCTCGAAGAACGGCGCCATCTCGGCCTGCCACCGGGCGTTGACCTCGGTCGCGGCCATGGCCTCGCGGGCGGCCTCGAAGTCCTCGGTCTCCAGGTAGCCGACCAGCAGCCCGTCCTGGCGCAGGAAGAGCGAGTAGTTGTGCCAGCCGGTCGCGCTCAGGGCGTCGAGCATCTCCGGCCACACGGCGCGGTGGCGCTCGCGGTACTCCGCCAGGCGCTCCGGCCGTACCTTCAGCAGGAAGCAGACACGCTGCATGGGCCGTCCTTTCTCGGGTGCGGCCCGCGGCCCCTCGGGGCACGGGCCGCGCCGGGACGTCAGAAGTCGAACTGGTCGATGTTGGAGGCGTCGAAGGTGAACGGCGGGCCGAGGATGATCTCCCCGTCCCTGCCGATCGTCCGCTCGCCGAGCCTGCCGGCCTTCAGGACCTCGCCCTCGGCTCCGGTGATCTGCCCGGAGGCCAGCGCCGCCGCCGCGTACGAGGCCAGGTAGCCCAGGTCCTTGGGGTTCCACAGCGCGAACTTCTCGACCGTCTTGTCCCTGACGAACTGGCGCATCTGGTTGGGGGTGCCCAGCCCGGTCAGCACGACCTCGCCCTTGTACTTGGACCCGGAGATGTAGCGCGCCGCCGCCGAGATGCCCACCGTGGTCGGCGAGATGATCCCCTTCAGGTCCGGGTACGCCTGCAGCAGGCCCTGGGTCTCCTGGAAGGACTTCTGGTCGTCGTCGTCGCCGTAGGCGACCTTGACCAGCTTCATGTCCTTGTACTCGGGCCTGCCGAGCTCGTCCTTCATGAACTCGATCCAGGTGTTCTGGTTGGTCGCGTTCGCCGTCGCCGACAGGATCGCCACCTCACCCTTGCCACCGATCAGCTCCGACAGGAGCTTCACCTGGCTGCGGCCGATCTCCTCGGAGTTGGCCTGGTTGATGAACAGGTCGCGGCACTCCTTGGAGGCGTCGGAGTCGTAGGAGACGATCTTCGTCCCCCTGGCCCGCGCCTGCTGCAGCGGCCCGCACACCGCGTTGGCGTCGTTGGCCGCGATCAGGATCGCGTCGTGTCCCTGCTGGGTCAGCGTGTTGATGTACGACACCTGTGAGGACGCCGACGCGTCGGAGGGGCCGACCTCCTTGGCCTCCGCCTTGAACTCCGCGGCCGCCTCGATCCCCGCCTTGTCCACGATCGTCTCGTACGGGTTGTTGATCTGCTTCGGCAGGAAGGCGAGCTTCAGCCCTTCCTTGATCGGCGCGTTCGGGTCGGCCTTCGCCGGGGCGGAGGACGCGGGGGCCGCCGGGGCGGCGGAACTCGCCGAGTCCTTGGTGGTGCCGCCGCCGCAGGCCGCGAGCGCGATCGACAGCAGACCGGCCACCATCGCGGCGGGAACGGACCTTCGCGAAACAGTGAACATGAGCGCTTCCTCAGGAAGTGGGGGGTGGTCGGACTCCTACGAAAAAACGATTTAACCGGTTGAGCTGGACAGTAGAACCAAGCTTCGCCGGGTGTCAATGGCACATGAACGTGCCGTTTCCTTAGCGTTACACGACCTCCGCCTCCGGCGGCCCGGCTCCCCCGGGCGGGCCCGCCGGGTCCGCGGTCCGGCAGCCGAGCCTCGATCCGTTGCCACGTTTTAACCTTCCGGCACCCGGCGGGGCGGTGACACGGCCGGGAACTCCCCGTTCGCGGCACGCCGCGCGGAATCCGGGCGGTCGTTCCACCGGATGCCACTCCCCCGGGCTCCCGGCCACCTCGGCCCGCAATCCGGCGAGCCTTTTGCCAATCAAGCTGGGAAATTGCGTGAATTGCCAGCCTTTGTAGCTGTCTTGGAAGTGCATCGGGGCACCGCGACCCCGTACGGGAAACGCGTGTGAGCACTATGACGCAGACGGCCGCCCGAATGGCCGTTTACATAAAGGGCGTCAGCAGTTCACCGATCAGAGAGGCATCACCGTCATGTCGCGTAAGCGTCGCAACATCACCGCCCTGGCACTGACGCTGGCCGGGCTGGCGACCACCGCCGTCCTCGCGTCCCCCGCCCACGCGGCCGGGGCCACCGTCACGGTGGGGTCGTTCGGGAACATGTCCGTCGTGGGCACGACCGGGAACGACAGCATCGACATCAACCTGTTCAACGGCAAGATCAACGTGACCTCCAGCCTGCACTCGGTGACCGCGGGCGCCGGATGCACCCAGCAGGGGCCCAGCACGGTCTCCTGCTCCGGGGTCTCGACCATCACGGTCAACGTCAGGCCCGGCGACGACACCGTGCGCAACCACACCTCCCTGTTCACCGAGATCTTCGGCTCGGCCGGCGCCGACCGCCTCTCCGGCGGGTCCGGCCGCGACATCCTCGTCGGCGGCACCGGCAACGACGTCCTGACCGGCAACGGTGGCAACGACACCACCGACGGCGGGCCCGACGTCGACACCTGCAACGGAGAGACCGAGGAGAACTGCGAGCTGTAGCGGAGGTCACCTGGCCGCACGGGAGCAGGCCAGGCCGGGGGCGGGTGACGGCACCGCGGGGGCGGTGCCGCCACTCGCCCCCGACCGTGACACGCGGGACCGGTGCCGTCACGCGGCCCGGCACGTCCCCCGCGACCCGGGCGCGCCCGGGTCGCGGGGGGACGCTATTTTCCGAACATGACGATCGCCCGTTCACTGCTGTTGTTCGCGCTGGCGGCCGTCGCCGAGATCGGCGGCGCCTGGCTGGTCTGGCAGGGGGTCCGCGAGCAGCGGGGGCCGCTGTGGATCGCCGCGGGGGTCGTCGCACTGGGGGCGTACGGGTTCGTCGCCGCGTTCCAGCCCGACGCGAACTTCGGCCGGGTCCTGGCCGCCTACGGCGGGGTGTTCATCGCCGGATCCCTGCTGTGGGGGATGCTGGCCGACGGCTTCCGTCCCGACCGGTGGGACCTGATCGGCGCGGGCGTGTGCCTGGCGGGGGTCGCTCTGATCATGTACGTCCCGCGCGGGTGAGGCGGGAGAGGCCATCGTGAAAGGGCCGTGGGAAAGGCCCGCGTGGCCGATCCCGGGGAGAAAGGCGAATCCACCGGCAGTTTCACCCACCATTTCTGATATATCCCCCGTATCAGGAAAGTCTTTCCGGTTACCCTTGAACCGTGCCCGTCTACGTGGCCGTGGATCTCGGACCTGAGAGCGGCCGGGTATTGACCGGCGAATTCGATGGTGAACGGCTCGCGGTGCGGGAAGTGCACCGCTTCGCCAACCGTCCCGTCCGCGTTCTCGACGGCCTGTACTGGGACGTGCTCGGACTTCTCACCCAGGCCCGCGGGGGCATCGCGCTGGCCGCCTCCCGCGGCCGCCTCACCAGCGTGGGCGTGACCGCCTGGGGCGGTGACTTCGCGCTCCTCGACCGCACCGGGCGGCTGCTGGCCAACCCCCGCCACCACCTCGACCCCTACACCTCCGGCCTGGCGGGTCTCGTCTCCTGGCAGGACCACTACGAGCTGACCGGTGTGCGCCCCGGACCCGGCACCACGGCCTGCCAGCTGCTGGCGCACGCCGGATCCCCGCTCCTGGAGGCCGCCGACCACCTGGCGATGATGCCGGACCTGTTCACGCTCTGGCTGAGCGGCGAGATGCTCGCCGAGCGGACGGTCGCGAGCACCAGCCAGCTGCTGGACGCCAGGACCGGCCGGTGGGCGGACAGCCTCATCACCCGCCTGGGCCTGCCCGGCCACCTGTTCGCCCCCCGGCTCGCCGAGCCCGGCACGGTCGCCGGGCCGCTGCGCGGCGAGAGCGGGAGCGGCGGGGGCGGCCGGATCAGCCGGAACGGGAGAGGTCCCGGCGCGACCGTGGTCGTCGCGGTGGCCGGCCACGACGCCGCCTCCGCGGCCGCGGCGCTTCCCGTCTCCTCCGGCTCGGTCGGCCACATCTCCTGCGGCCCCCGCTCGCTGGCGGGGCTGGAGCTCGACGCGCCGGTCACCGGCCGGGCGGCCAGACTGGCGGGCTTCACCAACGAGGGCGGTGTCATGGGGACCGTGCGCTTCACCCGCGCCCTCAACGGCCTGATGCTGCTCCAGGAGTGCCGCAGGGCCTGGGGGGTGCGCGTCTCGTACGCGGATCTGGTCGCCGAGGCCGCCGCGGCGCCCGCGTTCGGCCCCCTGATCGACCCCGGCCACCCGTGGTTCCTCGAACCGGGTGACGTGCCGGCCAGGATCGCGGCCTACTGCCGGTCGACCGGCCAGGCGCCGCCCGACGGCCGCGCGCAGACGGTGCGCTGCGTCCTGGAGAGCCTCGCGTGCTCCTACCGGTGGGCCCTGGAGCAGGCCGAGTTCCTCAGCGACCGGCGGGTGGAGGCCGTGCACCTCGTGGGGGGCGGGGCCGCCAGCGCCACGCTCTGCGAGCTCGTCGCCGACTTCGCCGGGCGGCCGGTGCTCGCCGGTCCGGTGGAGGCGACCGCCGTGGGAAACCTGCTGGTCCAGGCGATGGCCGACGGCCGCCTCGGCTCCCTCACCGAGCTGCGCGAGGTGGTCCGCCGCTCGTTCAGGCCCCGGCCGTTCACGCCCTGCGCGCGGCGGGAGCCGTACGAGATCGCCTACTCCCGCTACCGGCGGCTGGCCGGCATCGACGGGTTCTGGAACGGCGCGGAGGCCGGGCCGGACACCGTCCACCGGGCGCGCCCGGCCCGTCACGCGGCGTCGGCTCCGCCGGCGGAGTCGGCGGAGCCGACGGGGCTGGCGGGGCCGGCGGCCTCAGTGGGACTCGCGGGCGACCGCGTCACCGCTGGAGCCGACGAGGAAGTCGAGGTCGGCACCCCGGTGGGCCTGCATCACGTGGTCGACGTAGAGGCGTTCCCAGCCCCGTGACGGCGCGGCGAAGGCCGCCCGCATGGCCTCCGAGGGGTGACGCCTGGCCAGGTCCTCCGGCGGGATGTCGAGGTCCAGGCGCCTGGCCTCGACGTCCAGGATGATCGGGTCGCCGGTCCGCACCAGGCCGAGCGGGCCGCCCGCCGCGGCCTCGGGCGCCACGTGCAGGACCACCGTGCCGTACGCCGTACCGCTCATCCGGCCGTCGCAGATCCGCACCATGTCGCGTACCCCGCGTTCCAGGAGCTTGGCCGGCATGGGCATGTTGGCCACCTCCGGCATCCCCGGGTAGCCCTTGGGGCCGCACCCGCGCAGCACGAGCACCGAGGAGGCGTCCACGTCGAGGTCGGGGTCGTCGATCCGCGCGTGCATGTCCTCGATGCTGTCGAAGACCAGGGCCCGGCCCCGGTGGCGCATCAGCTCGGGCGAGGCGGCGGCGGGCTTGATGACGGCCCCGGACGGCGCCAGGTCGCCGTACAGGACGGCGATGCCCGCGGCCTCCTGCAGCGGCTGGCCGCGCGGGCGGATGACGCTCTCGTCCCAGATCCGCGCGTCGTCCAGATGATCGGCCAGCGGCCTGCCGGTCACCGTCAGCGCGTCCGGGTCCAGCAGGTCGCGCACCTCGCGCAGCACGGCCAGCAGCCCGCCCGCGCGGTGGAGGTCCTCCATCAGGTGGCGGCCCGCCGGTTGCAGGTCGACCAGGAGCGGCACCCCCGCGCCGGTGCGGTCGAAGTCGTCGAGGGAGAGCTCGACGCCGAGCCGGCCCGCGATGGCCAGCAGGTGCACCACCGCGTTGGTGGATCCGCCGACGGCGGCCAGCGCCACGATGGCGTTGAGGAAGGATCCCCTGGTCAGCAGGGCGCTGGGGCGCAGATCCCGCTCGACGAGCTCGACGGCGAGCCGCCCGGTCTCGTGGGCGCCCTCCAGCAGGCGGCTGTCGGGGGCGGGCGTGCCCGCCAGGCCGGGGACGGTGGTGCCGAGCGCCTCGGCGACGCAGGCCATGGTGGAGGCGGTGCCCATGGTGTTGCAGTGGCCCCTGCTGCGGATCATCGACGACTCCGAGCGCAGGAACGCCTGCTCGGTCAGGGTGCCCGCGCGGACCTCCTCGCTGAGCCTCCACACGTCCGTGCCGCAGCCCAGCTGCACGCCGCGGAAGGTGCCGGTGAGCATGGGCCCGCCGGGGAGCACCACGGCGGGCAGGTCGACCGAGGCCGCGGCCATCAGCAGGGACGGGATGGTCTTGTCGCAGCCGCCCAGCAGCACCACGCCGTCGATCGGGTTGGCCCGCAGCATCTCCTCGGTCGCCATCGCGGCCATGTTGCGCCACAGCATCGCGGTGGGCCTGACCAGCGTCTCCCCCAGCGAGACGACCGGCAGGTTCATCGGGACGCCACCGGCCTCCCAGACGCCCCGCTTGACGCTCTCGGCCACCTCGTCGAGATGGGAGTTGCACGGGGTGAGGTCGGAGGCCGTGTTGGCGATCGCGATGTGCGGCCGGCCGTCGAAGGCGTGCGAGGGCAGCCCTCGCCGCATCCAGGCCCGATGGATGTATGCGTTGCGGTCGGTTCCCGCGTACCACTGCGAACTACGCCGGTCCGCCGTCACGTTCTCAGCCCCATTTGCCGAACGGTAGTCTACGGAACCCGATTCTTGTACCTCCCGCCTCGCCCGGCGGCCCTTGGAAGGTTCCACCCGTGAGAGCGTTCGTCGTGACCGGGCCTCGCCGATTCGCCGTGCTGGACGTCGAGCCGCCGGTTCCCGGTCCCGGGCAGGTCGTGGTCGACGTGGAGCGGGCCGGGGTGTGCGGCACCGACATGGAGTTCTTCAGCGGCGAGATGGCCTACATCGAGGAGGACAACGCCCGCTATCCCATGCGGCTCGGCCACGAGTGGTGCGGGACGGTCTCCGCCGTCGGCGAGGGCGTCGACGACGGCTGGATCGGCACCCGCGTCACCGGCGACACCATGCTCGGCTGCGGCAGGTGCCGCCGCTGCCTGGGCGGGCTGCAGCACGTGTGCGAGGACCGCTTCGAGATCGGCATCCGGGGCGGGTGGCCGGGCGCCCTCGCCGAGCGGCTTCCCGTGCCGGTCACGGCGCTGCACGTCCTGCCGGACACGGTCGACGCGGTGGCCGGGGCCATGGTCGAGCCGGGCGGCAACGCGCTGCGGGCCGTCGAGGCCTCCGCCCTCGCCCCCGGCGACCGGCTGCTGGTGCTGGGGCCGGGGACGATCGGCCTGCTCGCCGCCCGGTTCGCCCTGGCGCACGGGGCCGAGGTCCACATCATGGGCCTGTCGGAGCCGTCGCTGGAGTTCGCCCGCACCCTCGGGGTGCACGGGGCGTGGACCTCGGACCGGCTTCCCGATCTCCCGTTCGACGCCGTCATCGACGCCTCCAACGCCCCCGGCCTGCCCGCCCTCGCGGTCGACCTGGTGGAGCCGGGCAAGCGGGTGGTCTACATCGGCCTGGCGCCGACCCCCAGCGCCGTCGACACCCGCGTGCTGGTGCTCAAGGACGTCACGGCCGTCGGCGTCCTGAGCGCCTCGCCCGGCCTGGCGGGGGCGATCGAGCACTACGCCTCGGGCTCGGTGGACCCCCGGCCGCTGGTGGCGGCCGTCGTCGGGCTCGAGGAGGTGGGCGAGATCCTCTCCGGCTCCCGCCCCGCGGGAGCCGGCCCCGGCCCCAAGATCCACGTCGACCCCCGGGTCTGATCCGGTCCCGCCGGGGTTTCCCCTCCCTGCCAGGTTTCGACGGCGGTGAGGCGGCTGTCCAGCCAGCCTGGCCCTGCCGGTCCCAGGACGACCAGGACACTTCCCGGCCGCGCACGGCCGGCGGACACTTCGAGGTGGCAGGACGCCCCCGCCCGCCGATCCGACGGCGGCCTCCACGACCGTTCCGCGGGAGGACCCGCGGCGAGGAACGGCCGTGGCGGGCGGGTGACGACCGGCCGCGGGGCTCCGCACGCGGCCGATCCCGCGCGCGAAGACCGTGAAGATCATGAAAAACCGTTGAGAGGACCGACAATGCCGACGTCACCACCCGGTGGAGACCTGAAGCTCGCCGAAGACCTCACCCTCAGCCGGATGGGCTACGGGGCCATGCAGCTCGCGGGCCCCGGCGTGTGGGGACCCCCGCGGGACCGCGAGGAGGCGATCGCGGTGCTGAGGGAGGCGGTCGAGCTGGGGATCACCCACATCGACACCAGCGACTACTACGGCCCGTACGTCGTCAACGAGATCATCCGTGAGGCCCTGCACCCCTACCCGGAGGACCTGCGCATCGTCACCAAGGTCGGGGCCCGGCGCGCCCCCGACAAGTCCTGGCCGCCGGCCCTGTCCCGCGAGGAGCTGGTCACCGCCGTCCACGAGAACCTCGAGCGTCTCGGGCTCGACGCGCTCGACGTCGTCAACCTCCGGGTCGGCGGGATGACGGACCCCGTCCCCGGTTCGATCGCCGAACCGTTCACCGTGCTCGCGGAGCTGCGGGAGCAGGGCCTCATCCGGCATCTCGGCGTCAGCGCCGTGTCACCGGAGCAGCTCACCGAGGCGCGGTCGATCGCCCCGGTCGTGTCGGTGCAGAACTTCTACAACCTGGCCCACCGCGCCGACGACGAGCTCGTCGACCGCTGTGCCCGCGAGGGCATCGCCTACACGCCCTTCTTCCCCCTCGGCGGGTTCAGCCCCCTGCAGTCCGGCGTCCTGGACGGCGTCGCCACCCGGCTCGGCGCGACTCCCCTCCAGGTCGCCCTCGCCTGGCTGTTGCACCGCTCGCCCACCGTCCTTCTCATCCCCGGGACGTCGTCGGTGGCCCATCTCCGGGAGAACGTCGCGGCAGCCGGTATCGAGCTGCCCGCCGACGCCCTCAAGGAGCTCGACGCGATCGGCGGGTGACCGCCGCCGCGCCGCCGCGCCGCCGGAGGAGGTTCTCAGCCCTTCAGGCCGGTGTGGGCCAGGCCCTCGATGAACTGCCGTTGCGCGAGCACGAACACCACCAGCACCGGCAGGGCGGTCATCGAGGCGGCGGCGAGCTGGACGTTCCACATCGGCCCGCCGTAGGCGTCGACGAACTGGGTCAGCGCCTGCGGGAGGGTGAACCTCTCCGGCGAGGAGAGGTACACGATGGGTTCCAGGTAGAGGTTCCAGCTGTGCAGGAACGTGAAGATCGCGACGGCGCCGAGCGCGGGCCGGGCCAGCGGCAGCGCGACCCTGTAGAAGGTGCCGAACCGCCCGAGCCCGTCCACCCGGGCGGCCTCCTCCAGCTCCCCCGGCAGGCTGATGAAGAACTGCCTCATGATGAAGGTGGCGAGCACCCCGGGCGCGCCGAGGATCGGCACCAGGATCAGCGGCCAGTGGGTGTCGGTCAGCCCGAGCCCGTGGAACATCTGGAACAGCGGGACGATCGTGACCTCGCTCGGGATGAGCAGCCCGAGCAGCACGACGACGAACAGGACGTTCTGGCCGGGGAAGCGGATGCGCGCGAAGGCGTACCCGGCCATGGCGGCCACCGCCATCGTGCCGGCCGTGACGACCAGGGCGATGTAGAGGCTGTTGAAGTACTGGCCCGCGAAGGGCTGCAGCTCGAAGACCTGCCCGTAGGCCGAGAAGTCCCAGTCGACGGGCAGCGGCCGCGGCGGGAAGGCGAAGATCTCGCTGACCGGCTTGAGGGACGAGGTCACCATCCACCAGGTCGGGAAGACGAACGGCACGCACAACACGCACAGCAGGCCGTACAGGAGCGTCTTCAGCCGTACCGGTATCTCACGTTTCATTGAAGACCCACCTCCTGCGCATCCGCCACTGCACGACGGTGAGCAGCGCGACGATCGCGAACAGCAGGACCGACAGCGTCGCGCCGTACCCGAAGTGATGGAACTGGAAAGCCTGCTGGTACAGGTAGTAGACGAGGACGGTCGTCGACATGCCGGGGCCGCCCTGGGTGAGCACCGCGATCTGCGCGAACACCTGCAGCGACCCCACCACGGTGATGATCGAGGTGAGCAGGATGGTCGGGCTGATCAGGGGGACGGTGATCCGCAGGAAGCGGGTCCGGGCCCCGGCGCCGTCCAGCTCGGCGGCCTCGTAGAGCTGGGCCGGCACCCCCTGGAGGGCGGCCAGGAACAGCACCATGTTGAGTCCGACGTTCTTGAGGACCTGGACGACGACCACCGAGAGCATCGCCGTGCCCTCGCCGCGCAGCCAGTTGGGGCCGTCGACCCCGGCGGTGGCGAGCAGGCCGTTGAGGCCGCCGTCGTCCTGCAGCAGGAACTGCCACACGATCGTCCAGGCGACCAGGGAGACCACCACGGGCGAGAAGAACACCGTGCGGAAGAAGGTGGTCCCGCGCAGCCGCTGGTTGAGCAGGATCGCCAGGACGAGGGCGAGGCCGAGGTTGAGCACGACCAGGCCGACGGAGAACAGGGCGGTTCCCCCCAGCACCTCGCGCAGGTTGGGGTCGGCGAGCAGCCTGTCGTAGTTCTCCCCGCCGACGAACTCGAAGGTCCCGGCCAGCACGTTCCACTCGTGGAGGCTGTACCACAGGACGAGCCCGAGCGGCAGGAGCACGAACAGCAGGCTGCCGAGGAGTTGCGGGGCGACGAGCAGGTACCCGACCAGGTTGTCGCGGCGGCGCACGGTCCAGAACGCGCGGCCCCCGCCGCTCCCGGGAGCCCGGCGAACCGGGCCGCCGCCCTCCGCGCTCTCCGTGCTCTCAGCGGTCCGCCCGCCGGGGGCCGGCCGGGCGTCGGCCCGGCCGGTCACCGCGGATCCGGGATGTGACGCGGCCACGTCACGCGCCCAGCATCGGCTGGATCTTGGCGCACACGCCGCCCAGCACGGCCCTGACGTCGGCGCCGGGCTGCCAGAGCGGGTCGAGCGCGGCCCGCACGGTCTGCGACAGCTCCGCCTGGCCGGTGTGGTTGGGCTTGACGACGCCCTTCTCGATGCCGCTGATCACGACCTTCTGCAGCTGGCCGGGCTTGAGCAGCGGGTTGCTCCTGGCCATGGTGTCCGCGGTGAGCTGGGAGGCCCGGGGCGGGGGGAAGTAGGCGGCGAGCTTGGCCGAGTTGGCGGGGTTGGTGAAGAAGGCGAGGAAGTCGGTGGCCGCCGCCGCGTTGGCGGACTTCTTGAAGACGCCCAGGCCCGCCTGGCCGATCACCGAGTACTCGCCCCTGGGCCCGGCGGGCAGCGGGACGAGGTCCCAGCCGAACTTCGCGTCCTGCAGGAGCGAGGCGCGGGAGATCTGGGTGATGGTCATCGCCGAGTCGCCCGCGAAGAAGTCGGCCGTGGTGCCGGGTCCGGGGAACGCCTTGTCGGTGAAGATCGACTTGTGCAGGAACGTCATGGCCTCGACCATCTCGGGGCTGTCGAACCCGCAGGTCTTCCCGTCCTCGCTCCAGGCCTGGGCGCCCCAGCCGCCCCACACCGTGGCGAGGTTGTCCCAGCCCTTGTAGTCGAAGTCGCGGACGACCATGCCCGCCTTGCCGGTCTTCGAGGCGACCGCGGCGTTCTGGGCGGCGACCTTCTCCCAGGTCCAGGTGCCGTCCTCGATCATCTCGGCGGGGGTCTTCTGGCCCGCCTTCTTGAGCAGGTCGGTGTTGACGAACACGCCGAACGGCGAGGTGGAGAACGGGTAGGCGTACAGCTTGCCCTCGGCCTGCCAGAGCTTGACCGCCGACGGGGTGAGGTCGCCGAACTCGTACCCCTGGGCCTTGGCCAGCGTGTCGTCGAGCGGTGCCAGCGCGCCGGAGGAGACGAAGTCGGGCGCGGAGCTCTCCAGGATCCAGGCCAGGTCGGGGGCGTTGCCGCCGGCGATCTGGGTGGTCAGGGTGGTGGTGTAGCTCTCGAAGGGGATGGGGTCGAACGTGATCTCGCCGACGTCGGGGTGGGTCTTCCTGTACTCGGCGGCGATCTCGTCGAACAGCTTCAGGTGGGCCTCGTTGGAGGTCCAGATCGTCATGCGCAGCGGCTGCGGGCCCTGCGCGGCGGGGGTGGCCTCGCCTCCCCCTCCGCACGCCGTCAGGGTGAGCAGTGCCGCCAGCGCGACGGCCGCGGGCCTTGCGAATGGTTTCATGGTCCGATCTCCTTGCTGGGAATCCCCCGGCGGTCGTGGTGGGTGACCGGTCCCCCGGCGGCCGGTGCCGCTCGCCCGGTCGGTGGCCCGTCGGCGGCCCGTCGGCGGCCGGCCGGTGGCCGATCAGTAACCGGCCACCTGCGGCCAGCGCAGCTCGACGCCGTCGCGGGTGAGCCGCCGCTGGAAGCCGGCGAGCAGGCCCTCGTCCTCGCGTACGGCGTGCGGGGTGGTGGCGTTGTCCAGGCAGAAGGCCGCGAGGGCGCCCGCGGCCTCGCCGACGTTCCACTCCACCGGGTGCAGCCGGTAGGCCCCGTTGGTGATGTGGGTGGTGCCGATGTTCTTGGACGCGGGCAGCAGGTTGGTCATCCGCTGCGGGACGAGCGCGCCGAGGGGGATCTCGAACGGCGAGCTCGCCACGTCGATGTAGTTGTCGCCCCCGGTGGAGGGGTGCAGGTCGATGCGGTACATCCCCACCCCGACGGAGTCGGCGTAGCTCACCGCGCCCTTGTCGCCGCGCACCGCGAGCGACAGGTCCTGCTCGGCCACGGTGTACAGGGCGCGCACGCGGCGCGACTCGCGGATGTAGGGGGCCTGGGCCAGCCCGCCCTCGCCGCCGCCGGTGACGTCGCCGCGCAGGCGCAGGCCGGGGAAACCGGTCCCGCCGTCGGCGCGCGGCGCCTCGGTCTGCATCCAGTACAGCACCGAGCGGGACAGCTCCCGGGCGGCGGCCACGTGCGCGGCGGCGTCCGGCACGTCGATGACCGGGCCCTCCAGGTAGTCGATCATCGGCCAGTTGACCAGGGTGATGTCGCTGGCGTAGGCGCCGTCGGCGAAGTTACGCCGCGCGGCGATCCTGCGGAACGTCCACAGGTTCGCGTCGCCGGGGTTGAGCCGCTGGTCGGCCTCCACCAGCAGCGGGTCGTCGTCCGGGTTGGGGGTGAAGGAACGTTCCACGATCTCCAGGGTCCTGGGGTGCGGGCAACGCCAGGACAGCAGCCGGTCGCCCCAGAAGTCGGGCTGGTAGCTCTTCCAGAACTCGTAGGCGGCGGGTTTGTCGATGGTGTGGTCGCCGTCGACGTGGTCGATCGCGAAGCACACCGAGACGGCCTGCATGTTCATCGGCTGGGCCTCGGCGGGCGCGCTCGGCTCCCCGGTGTCGCCCTGCGACTCGAACCCCGTCACGTACTCGGTGCCGGTCAGCGGCAGCAGCTCGCCCGTCTCGGTGGCGTCCAGCACGTACGGCGCGACGGCCGTGACCTCCCCTCCCCCGCTCCGGTGCTCCAGGCGCACGGCCCGCACCCGGTCGCCGTCGACCTCCGCGCCGACCGGCCGGTACGGCTGCAGCACGCGCAGCCGCCCCGAACCCCGGTACGGCGCGAGCATGGCCTCGATCACCGCGACCGCGACGCGCGGCTCGTGGCACAGGCGGCTCACGTGCCCGGCGCCCGGGTTCAGCTCCCGCCAGGCCCGCGACCGCGCGGTCAGCGGGTAGTGGTCGCGGTAGTAGCCGCGGATGCCCTCGCGCAGCGCCCGGTAGGAGGCCGTGACGCCGAACCGCTCCACCCAGGAGTGCTCGTCGGGCGGCACGGCCTGGCTGGTCAGCTGCCCTCCGAGCCAGTCGTACTCCTCGGTCAGGATCACGGTGCGCCCGGCCCGCAACAGCGCCAGGGCGGCGGCGACGCCGCCCAGCCCTCCGCCGACGACCACCGCGTCCGCCGATATCTCCACCACGTCGGGGGTCTCTCCCATCATCGTCGTTCTCACTGCCTTCTCGCCGTTCCCGGCGCTTTCTGCGTTCTCACCGTTCTCGCCGTCCTTGGTGTTCTCGGAGGTCTCACCGTCCGGTCAGCTCCGGACCGGCGCGAGCGTGGATCCCTCGACCAGCTCGCAGGCCAGTAGCTCCTGCGGTGTCCCCCCGCCGCTCTCCAGCACCTCCGCCAGCAGCTCGACGGCCCTGCGGCCCATCTCCTGCCGGGGGATGCGGAACCCGGTGAGGTCGACGTCGACGCGGACGGGCCTGGTCGGCGCGCCCAGCGCGAGGATCGACAGGTCGCCGGGGATCGACAGGCCCCGCTCGCCCGCCGCGTGCATGATCGCCACGGCGTCGGCGGGCTCCTCGACGAAGGCCGCGGTCACCCCGGTGGCCGACAGCTCCCCCAGGATCTCCTCGGGGGTCCTGTCGATGACCGGCACGTGCGACCCCTCGGCCCCGACGGCGGCCACCGCCTCGCGGAAGCCGCGCATGCGGTCGGCCGGCGACTCGGCGCCCGCCCCGGTGCCGACGTAGGCCAGCCTCCGGTGGCCGAGCCCCGCCGCCCGGTCGACCAGGGCCCGCACCGCGGGCGAGTAGTCGGCGCCCACGTACGGCACCGGCGCGCCCGCGTCGTCGCGGCGGCCGATGGAGACGAAGGGGATGCCCTCCGCCAGCAGCCGGGCCAGGTCGTCGCGGTCGACGGCGCGCCCGAGGAGCACGCAGCCGTCGGCCAGCCGCACCCGGCTGTCCTCGTTGAAGATCCGGCGCCGCTCCCCCGCGGCCCTGGCGCTGGTGAACAGCAGCAGGTCGCAGCCCATCTCCTCGGCGCACTCCTCGATGCCGAGCAGGAAGGGATGGTAGAAGTCGGCGCTCGCGGTCGGGAAGACCGCCTCGTAGGTGAAGACGCCCAGGATGCGGTTGCGCCGCTCGGCGAGCCGCCGGGCGATCGGGTCGGCCACGTATCCGGTCTCCCTGATCACCCGCAGCACCCGCTCGCGCGTCTCCGGGGCGATGCGGACCTCGGCGTCGGTCCGGTTGTTGAGGACGAGCGACACCGTCGTCTGGCTCACCCCCGCGATGCGGGCGATGTCCTGCTGGGTGAGCCGGCGGCCGGGGGAGGTCACGATCCGTAGCGTCCCATCTGCTGGTAATGCGCATTAGCGAGGTTGGGACGTCATCCTGCAATCCGCCACCGGATCCTGTCAAGAGCCGAGAGCCGGGATCATGAAATGGAAATTTGGCCGGTGATAATTCGTATTAGCATCTTGACGGGCGAGCGTGGCCGGCCGAACCTTTGCGATCAGAGAGATGTCCTCACCATCACTCACGGTGAGAGTTGTCGCGAAGGGACGGTCAATGTCTGAACCCCTCCTGGACCGCCGCGGACTCCTGCGCGCGGCGGTCGGCGCCGGTGTGGCCGGCGGTCTCGGGCTCGCCCTCCCCGGGGCGGCCACGGCGGCGATCGCGGAGACGTCCGCGCCGTCCGGTACGGCGGCCGCGCTGGGACCCGCCGGATTCCCCACCTACCAGTACATCGGCACGCCGTTCGACAAGGCGAGCCTGCGCTACAACCCGACCAACGAGCTGATCTTCCCCTGCATCCGGGGCATGTACGACAAGATCTCCGGCCCGCTGGGGCGCTACTACCTCTACTACGCCCCGCACGACGCGCCCGGCGGCATCTGCCTGGCCTACGGCGACTCGCTCGGCGGCCCGTTCACCGAGTATCCGAACAACCCGATCATCTCCAACACCTGGTCACCGCACTACTCGGTGAGTCACGTCTCGTCGCCGCACGTCATCTGGAACGCCGCCGACCGGCGGTTCCGCATGTACTTCCACGGCGAGAACAACACCACCCGGATGGCCTGGTCGACCGACGGCGTGCGCTTCACCTACCACGGCACGGTGCTGACCACCGCGATGATCCCCGGATCGACGGAGACCTCCTACGCCCGGGTCTTCGAGCACGCGGTCCCGGGGCTGGGCAACAGGTACGTCATGCTCTTCATGGGCGTCACCGGCGGCTCCCGCAAGATCTTCTGGGGCTGGTCGTCCGACGGCGGGGACTGGCGGTTCGACCCGGCCCCGCTGGTGTCGCCCGCCCCCGACGGGCAGAGCGACCTGTCCGGGCCGCACCTGCTCAAGCGCAACGGCACCGCGTACGTCGTCTACCACGGCAACAGCGGGAACATGTTCCTCACCGAGGTGGGCAACGCCTTCGACCGGGAGGTCCACCTCGGCGTCTTCCACCGGCCCCTGGCCGGCGCCCCCGACAGGGGACGCAGCGCGGCGCCCTCCTTCGGCACCGACGGCGGCGTGGAGTACATGTTCTACGAGGCGGGCCAGCGGAGCGGGTCGACGATCGCCGTCGCCCGCGCCGTCTAGGGACGCGCGCCCCCGGACGGTTCGCCCCGGCGCGACCGTCCGGGCCGGGCTCGCACGGCCCGGCCCGGAACCCACCGAGCGCCATGCGACCCGAGGGGCGAGCCGCCTGACGTCCCCGGAAAACCCGGAAAGCCCCGGAAACCCGGGAGACCCGGGAAAGGGGCCTTCCCGCGGCGGCGGTGGGAGCATGGAGGCATGAACGTGGTGGTGCTGTCCGACACCCACGCGCCCCGGCGGTGGAAGGCGTGCCCGCCGGCCGTGGCCGAGCACCTGCGGGGCGCGGACCTGATCCTGCACGCGGGCGACGTCTGCGTCGCAGGGGTGCTGGACGAGCTCGCCGCCTACGCCCCGGTGCGCGCGGTCAAGGGCAACAACGACGGGCCGGACGTGGTGGCCCCCGAGACGCTCGAACTGGATCTCGGCGGGCTGCGCGTGGCGATGATCCACGACAGCGGCGCGGCCCAGGGGCGGCTCGCCCGGATGCGGCGCCGGTTTCCCGAGGCCGACCTGGTGGTGTTCGGGCACTCCCACATACCGCTGGACCAGGGCGACGACGGGTTTCGCATCTTCAACCCGGGATCGCCCACCGACCGCCGCCGCCAGCCCCACGGCACCCTGGGCACCCTGCGTGTCGAGGAGGGCCATCTCGTCGAGGCGAGGATCGTCCCCGTCACCTGACTCCCCGGCGACGCGGGGACCGCGGACGGCCCTCGGCCACTCGTCGATCAGCACGGCGGGCGCCACCGCCCTCGGCGCCCGCGTCTCCTCCGCCGGTCCGGGGGCACCGTCCAGGTCCGCTCGGGATCTGCCACCGGGACCGTCCTCGGCTCGGTCGCCGTGCCGAACGGCGGAGGCCGGAACCCGGTGATCCACCCGGCCGGAGGCGGCGCCGGCGGAAGGTACGGAAAGCCCCTCCCCCGGCCGTCCGCCGTGGCCGTCAGACGACCAGGTCGGCGAGGCGGTCGACCTGGTCGGCGTCACGGGCCCAGCAGTAGAGCATCACCTCGTCGGCGCCGAGGTCCGTGAACGCGCCGATCACGTCGCGGATCCGCTCCGGCGTGGTGAGCATGTTCTCGACGACCCGGGTGGTGTCGCCCAGGAAGCCGTAGTAGGAGGTGATCGCCTCCGTGGCGTCCCTGACGGTGTCCTCGGGGCCGAGGGCGACGTTGACCTGCGCGACCATGCGAGGCCGCCCGTGCCGTCCCGCCTGGGTCCAGGACCTCTCGACGTCGCGCATGAGCCCGTCGGCCATGCCGGCGGGCGCGGCGCACAGGTACCCGTCCCCCCATTGGGCGACGCGCTCCACGGCGGCGGGGGCGAAGGCACCGATCAGGATCTCCGGGCCGCCCTCGCGGACGGGGTCCGGGCCGATCGGGCCGACCTCCTCGCTGTAGGGCTCACCGGACCAGACGCGCCGCAGCGTCGCCAGCTGCCGGTCGAGCCGGTGCCCGCGTCCCCGGACGTCGACTCCCGCGGCGTGGTAGTCGTCCTGGCGCGTCCCGATCCCGATGCCGAGGGTGAAACGGCCGCCGGACATGCGGTCCAGGGTCACGGCCTGCTTGGCGAGCAGCACCGACTCGCGAAGGGGACCGAGCAGCACCTCGGTCTGTACGCGGATCCGCGAGGTCGCCCCCGCGATGGCCGCCAGCGTGATCAGGGGCTCGGGGTTCGAGTAGACGAGACGGTCGAGCAGGCCGAGGGTGGTGAAGGGGCCGGCGTCGGCACGCCGGGCCCAGGAAAACAGCGACAAAGGATCGCTGATGGGCAGGCCAAGACCTACGTTCATGGAATCCAACCTCCAGAAGGGCATGCGATGACAACTGCCGCCCTTCCAGCACCGGACACGGTCACCGTGCGCGGCGCGCTCCCGTACTGCGACGTCTTTCCGGGGAGCGCGATCCTTGGAGTGCCACCATTCTACCCATCACCGCGTCCCCTCCCCCACCCCGGCTCACACCCGCACGGGTTCCGCGGGTACGCCCACCCGCGCGCTGTGCCGGAGGAAACCGCCGCCCTGCAGTACGAGGATGAGCACGCCCGTGGCGGCCAGCGCCGCCCACAGGCCGGCCAGCCCCCAGGCCGCCGTCACCGGAGCCGCCGCCGGCGCGAGCAGGCCGTACCCCGCCACGGCCGACCCCAGACCCCAGGCCGGACGCCTGAGCCCGGTCAGGCCGGCGGACATCGCGATCCCGCAGCTGTTCGCGGTGGCGTAGAGGGCCAGCAGCGGCACCAGCGTGAAGGCCAGGTTCAGCACCTCCGCGTCCGAGGTGAACAGGCCGATCACGAAGGTGCCGGAGAAGGTCAGCACGAGTGCGCCCGCGACCGCTCCGGTGGCCGCGAGCAGCAGCGCCACCCGGTTGACCAGGCGGGCGGCGGCGGGAGAGGTGGCCCTGGCGATCTCCGGCGCCGACGCCTGGCCGACGGCGAACGCGGTCAGCGCCAGGAACTCGGCCAGCGATCTGAGGATCGCGTGTGCGGCCGCCCCCTGCGCGCCCGTCCGCGCGACGACGTAGGTCAGGCTGCCCAGGACCGTGAACTTGATCAGCACGGTGGCGGACAGCGGGATGCCCACCCGGGCCATGCTCAGGATCTCGCGTGACCGGGGGCGTCCGGGCCACAGCGGCTGCCCGGCCAGTCCGGGGACGCGCAGCAGGCAGACGTTCGAGACCGTCACGGCGACGGCCGTGGAGACCACCAGCGCGATGCCGGTGCCGTGGACTCCCAGCCGGGGCACGAGGGCGACGAGCAGGACCACCTCGGCGGCCGTGCTCGACAGGCTCGACCAGAGCACCTGCCGGCTGCGGCCCAGCGCGATCAGCGTCGCGTTGGCACCGCCGCCGGCGGACAGCAGCAGCACGTTCAGCGCCAGGAGCGGCGGCAACATGCCGAACTCGGCCGTCACCTCGCCGGGCACCCCGCTCGCCCGCGCGATCAGCGGGACGCAGAGCACGACACCGGCACCCGCCGTACCGAGCGCGATGGTCAGCCAGCGCGCGTCACGCAGGATCGGCAGCGCCTCGACCGGGTTCTCCCGATGAGGCGCCACGAACGGCGTCATGCCGCGCAGCCCGGCGGCCACCGCGGCGGTGACCGGGTTGAGGACGGCGCCGGCGAGCGCGAAGGCGGCCAGCGCCGCCGTCGCCCGGTGTCCGAGCAGGGCGGTGCTGACGAGCTGGGCGATGATCCCGGCACTCATGGACAGGAAAAGGGGAACGGCCGCGCTCAGGATCGCGCGAAGAGGAGAGGACATGAACACAAAATCCCGGGGGGTTCGCCCGCCCGGGATGCATGATCAGTATACCATCCGGTTCGCGTGACGATCGCCGAGCCGGTCACGGCTCCGATCATGAGCAGCGTCGCGACCCCGCCGTCATCGTCTCGGTCGGTCCACCTCGCGCAGGCCCCTGCGAAGAGGCAGGCTCCTACGAAGAGATCGCCACGCGGCTGATTGGAGCTCGTCGATCAGAGGAGCCGCCTCCGGCCCCTGATCAGATGAACGGGCCGACGAGTCCGGCGAACTCCTCCGGGCCGACGATCCGTACGCCCAGGCTCTCGGCCTTGGCCCGCTTGGAGCCCGCCTTCTCCCCGGCCACCAGCAGCGACGTCTTGGCCGAGACGCTGGAGGAGGACTTGCCCCCGGCGCGTTCGATCAGCTCGTTCATCTGGTTGCGGGTCAGCGCCTCCAGCGCTCCGCTCATGGAGCCGGTGACCACGACGGACATCCCGGCCAGCGGCAGCTCGGACGCGTCGCTCGCCTCGGCGCCGGTGCCGGCCTCGGTGCCGGTGTCAGGGCCGGGGGCGGCGGGTGGCCTCCAGCCGGGCTCGGTCATGGTGACCCCGGCCGCCACCAGCTTGTCGATGAGGTCGGCGAGCTCGACCAGCTCGGCCACCACCACCGGCGCCTTCTCCGGGCCGATGCCCTCGACCGCCTGGATCGCCTCGGCGTCGGCCGCGCGGATGGCGTCCATGCCGCCGAAGTGCCGGGCGATGCGCCGGCTCATGGAGCGGCCGGTGCCGCGCACGCCCAGCGCGCAGAACACCCTGCTGAGCGGCTGGGCCTTGGCCCGCCCGATGGCGGCGAGCAGGTTGTCGGTGCTGGTCTCGCCCATCCGCTCCAGGCTCAGCACCTGCTCGCGGGTCAGGGAGAACAGGTCGGCAAAGTCGGCGATCAGCCCGGCGTCCAGCATCTGCTCGATACGGCTCGTGGCGAGCCCCTCGATGTCGAGCTGGTCGCGGCCGGCGGCGTAGGTGATGGAGGCGATCGCCCGGCAGGCGCGGCCGCGCACGCACCGCCATCGCTCCTGCGAGGAGTCGATGGCGTCGCCGCAGGTCGGGCAGACCTGCGGGATCGCGATCGGCCGCTCGTCGCCGGTGCGCAGGTGCACGACCGGGGCCTCGACGCGGGGGATCACGTCGCCGGCCTTGTAGACGACCACGGAATCACCGATCATCAGGCCCCGGCGGGTGATGTCGGCGACGTTGTGCAGGGTGGCGTAGGTGACGACGCTGCCGTCGAGCTCGACCGGCTCCAGCACCGCGCGCGGGGCGATGACGCCGGTACGGCCGGTGTTCCACTCGACGCCGATCAACTTGGTGATCTTCTCGGTGGCGGGCAGCTTGTAGGCGATCGCCCATCGGGGCGCGCGCGTGCCGAAGCCGGCCTGCGCCTGATCGGCGGCGAGATCGCACTTGATCACGATGCCGTCGATGCCGAAGGGCAGCTCGGCCCGCTTGGCGGCGATCTGCTCGACCCGCTCCTGGATCTGCTCCAGGGTGGTGGCGACGATCCCGCCGACGTCGGTGACGGCGGGGGTCTGCGCCCCCTGAGCGGCGACCCACGCCATGACCTCGCTGTGCGGCAGCTCGCGCAGCCGCACGGCATGCTCGGAGGTGTCATCGGGGCGTGACAGCGCGCCGTAGCCGAAGAACGTCAGCTCGCAGACGTACGGCCGGTCCTGGGCGCGCAGCGTGCCGGCGGCGGCGCTGCGCGGGTTGGCGAACGTGGTGCCGTCGTGCGCCTGGCGCTTGAGGCACGCCTGCTCGAACTGCTCGGCGGTCATCATCACCTCACCGCGCAGCTCCACCGTGACCGGCTCGGCCAGCCTGGCGGGCAGCCCCACGATGGTGCCGATCGCGTGACTCACGTCCTCACCCGCGACGCCGTCGCCCCGGGTGACCAGCTGCGCCAGCCTCCCGCCGCGATAACGCGCGGTGATCGCCAACCCGTCGAGCTTCGGCTCCACGCTCCACCGCGTGACCGGCCGGCCCAGCCTGCGCTCCAGCGACGCGGCCCAGTCGGCCAGCTGCTGGGCGCCGAAGACGTTGTCCAGGCTCAGCATCGGCACCGTGTGCGGCACATCGCCGACCACCGCGCCACCGGCCACCTTGCCCGTCGGCGAGGTCGGCAGCACCTCGTCGGGATGCTCGTCCTCATAGGCCTGGATGCCCCGGACCAACCGGTCGTAGGCGTCGTCGTCCAGCGTGGAGGTGCCGTCGCCGTAGTAGGCCGCGGCGGCGTCCAGCGCGAGCTGGACGGCCTCGGCGTAGGCGCTCTGATCGGCGAGAAGGGTGCTCGGGGGCGCGTCGGTCATGATCCCATCCTCTCGCCCGGCACCGACAGTTCCGGGCCGCGGAACGCGACCCGGCGCAGAGTGCCCCTCCTGGGCGTGTCAGCCGACTCCTCCCCGGCCAGGTCGGCAAAGCTCATCCACCGCAGCAGAGCCAGACACGTCGGTCCGGTGGCGTCGGAGCCCTTCGAACAGTGCCGACCAAGGAAGCGCACACGGAAACGTTCCTGTTGTCTATGAGCGGACGGGCGACACGCTGATGGCCGGCTACCCGCAGGTGTACAGCTCTAGCTTCGTCACAGGACGGCTGCTGAACAATATGCAAGTTATCCTCGTGGACGCGACTATCGAACTCTGGGTCACAAACCGGGCGACGATCTACGCAAGGCTGCTTTAGGGCGCGTATCGAGTCGTGATCAACCTGTGGGATTCGCCTTCGCGTCGAGGCTTGGACCGGTAGATCTTGCCGCGTGACGCGAGTGCACCCGACGGGTGCGGAGTGGGAGTTCATCAGGCCGTATCTGCCGATCGGCGAGTACGGCCCTTACCCCGAGCGACTGCGGCAGCAGTTCGAGGGCGTGATCTGGCGGTTCAAGACGGGCGGGCGGTGGCGGGAGATGCCGCAGGAGTTCGGTGCCTGGTCGACTGTCCGCAACCGCTTCCGGCAGTGGCGTGACGCAGGCGTCTTCGAGGTCCTCCTGGAGGGCCTGCGCGCCTCAGTGATCTGGATCAAGGACCTCACCCGAACCACACATTGATCACGACTCAATACATGTCCTAGCGGGCCAGGCGGTCCAGCAGCTCGCCGAGCAGCGCGCGTTCGCCAGGGGTGAGGCCGCCCGGGTCGTTGCCGACCAGCGCACGCAATGTCAGTGCGGCGCTCGCACGGGTCACGGGGGCGTCGGCGGAGGGCGTGTGCAGGACTCCGGCCAGCGCGGCCTCGCGGACGCGTCCGGACAGCCCGAAGTCCGGCTCCGGCTGGCTGATCAAGGTGAGCGTGATGCCGACGTTGGCGGCAAGCACCTGTTCGGCGGCTTCGTCCGCTGGCACCTTGAGCAGGCCCTGGGCGGCGGCGGCGGTCAACCGCTCGCGCAACGCGGCGTGCGCGGGAGCGGTGACGGCGCAGGGCTTTCCCGGCTCGGCGCGGCCGTAAAGCAGCCCGTAGAACGACGGGTGCTCCAGCCCGAACCGCACGTGCCTGTCCCAGCCCTCGCGCAGGTCGTCCAGCGGGTCGCCAGAGCTCTCGACCGCCGTGTACTGGGTGAAGCCGTGGTTCACCACGGCGTCGATCAGGCCCTGCTTGCTGCCGAAGTGGTGGTACAGCGTCGGGGCCTGCACCCCGGCGCGTTCGCACACCGTCCTCGTGGACACCGTGCCGCCGCCCTCCAGCAACTCCGCCGCGGCGAGCAGGAGCCGATCCCGTGCGTTCTGCATGCTTGCTATAGTAACTCATATAGCGCTACATTGCCCGCTATAGCGAAAGGAGAAGTCCATGAGGACTTGGTTCATCACTGGAGGGACGCCCGGAGGGTTCGGCCTGGTCTATGCCGAGGCCGCACTGAAACAGGGCGATCAGGTGGTGGTGACAGCGCGTCGACCCTCTGAACTGCAGGAATGGGCTGAACCGTACGGCGACCGTGTGCTGGTTCTCCAACTCGATGTCACCGATGCCGAGCAGGTGCGCGCGGCGGTCAAGGCGGCAGAGGAGCGGTTCGGCGGAATCGACGTGCTCGTCAACAACGCGGGCCGTGGCTGGTTCGGCTCGGTCGAGGGGGCCCCTGACGAGACGATCCGCCGCACGTTCGACCTCAACCTGTTCGCCGTGGTCGAGGTGATACGCGCGGTCCTGCCAGGTATGCGGGCACGCGGCGACGGCTGGATCGTGAACATGTCGTCGGTGGCAGGCCTCGTCGGCGCACAGGGGTTCGGCTACTACTCGGCGGCGAAGTTCGCGCTCGAAGGACTGTCGGAGACACTGCGCCATGAAGTTGAGCCGTTCGGTGTGCGCGTGCTCGTCGTAGAGCCGGGAGCGTTCCGCACCAAGGCTTTCGCCGGCTTCCAGAACGAGCCCGTCAACGAGACCGTCGACGCCTACGTGCCGATGGTCGAGGGCGTCAAGGCGGCGTTCGTGGAACACAACGGCAAGCAAGAGGGTGACCCTGAACGCGGAGTGCAGGCCGTGATCAGCGCGATGAACGCACCCGTTCCGCCGCAACGGATCGTGCTCGGCAACTCTGGCTACGACGTCGTTGTTGCGATGCACGAGAACGCACTCGCGGAGCTGCGCGCGAACGAAAAGCTCTCGCGCGGTGCGGACTTCTAAGCCTGTCGCCAGAAGTTGTGTCTGTAACTCGCGGGAGCTGACCTTGCCGCGAACGTGAGGAGCCTCGTCGGGGTGGATCGAGTTACCACACACAACCGACCCGACGAAGCCTTCATCAGTATGCGCCCCGCGCATGTCTATGCCGACTTGTCCCCTGCTGGGCACCTCGAGCTGGTCACCGCGCTGCACGGCCCGTGGCGGGTCGCCGCCCGCATCCTCATCGTGCTGCTGAGGTGCCGCAGGGACGTACCAGGACGCGCCCGTGTCCTGGCACCCGAGAAGACCGGAGAGCAGAAATGGACGACATCACCCTTCCCAAGGCTGTCGAGAGCTTCATCGCGGCCACCAACGCGCACGACGCGAACGCGCTGGCCGCGGTCTTCGGCGACGGGGCCACCGTGCGCGATGACGGGACGACCTACGCCGGCGAGGCCGAGATCCGCGAGTGGATCCAGGGGCACCTGATCAACCCCAAGGTCGTGATCACGCCGACCTCGTTCGCGGGCGACCGTCTGGTGGCCTCCGGGGACGGTGAGTTCCCCGGCGGGCCTCTGTCCTTCGCGTTCGTGTTCGGCATCAAGGACGACCAGGTCACCGACCTCGCGATCGACCCCGTCTGACTCATCACCGGCCGGGGCGGCCTGAGGGCTGCCCCGGCCATGAACAGGGGACCAGCCATGGGCACCATGGACGACTGATCAACCCGACAGTGGTGACGCAACTAGGACATGTATTGAGTCGTGATCAATGTGTGGTTCGGGTGAGGTCCTTGATCCAGATCACTGAGGCGCGCAGGTAGAGGCCGGCGAGGTAGCTGTCCGGGGTCTTGTCGTATCGGGTGGCGATGCCTCGCCAGGCCTTCAGCTTGTTGATCAGCCGCTCGACGGTGTTGCGCTCCTTGTAGAGGCCCGCGTCGTGGCTGATGGGCCGGCCGCCTCTGGAACCCTTCTTCTTCCGGTTGGCGGCCTGGTCCCTCTTCTCCGGGATAATCGCCTTGATGCCGCGTTCCCGCAGGTGGGCGTGGTTACCGCGAGACGAGCAGGCCCTGCGCGACCAGGTCAGAGGTCCAGGCCGGAGCCGCCGAACCGGTCCCGCAGGAACCTGCCCTGGTCGCGCAGGGCCTGCTCGTCGCCCCGGTAGACCGACTCGGCCACCTTGCGCAGCCGGGTGTCCAGCAGGTCGAGCTGGGCGAGCAGTTCCTCGTGCGCGCTGCGCTCCCGCTCGCCGCGCCGCGTGAGCGCGCGGGAGCGGGGCAGGTTCGCGTACGCCTCCAGGCTGGAGGGCAGGTAGTCCCTGATCGTCTGCGACACGATGTGCAGGTGGTCGGGTGAGGAGGTGAGGGTGTCCGCCCGCCGGAGGATGTCGCGCAGCACCTCGGCGAGCGCGCCGACCCTCGTCGTCACGTCGTCGGGGAAGCGGTTCTGGCCGACCTTGGCCAGCAGGGTGTCCAGGTCGGCACCCAGCCGCCGGGACTCCACCTCCGCGTGCGAGATCGTGAGCCTCACCCGGTCCGCCGGGGCCAGCAGCGCCCCGACGCCGTACAGCCCGGCGACCACGACGGGCCAGAACGTCCCGGCGACGCCGAGGAAGACCAGGAGCACCCCGGCGAGGGCCAGGGCGCACCCGGCGATGTTCCTGGTCGACCCGGCGTAGGCGAGGATCCGTCCTCCCGGGCTACTGGTAACCACGGATCTCCTTGAAGGCCGTGGCCAGCGAACCCTGCCGGGCGTCGAAGGTCGCCCCGCCGGTGAGTTCGGCGATCCGCCGCATCTCGTCGACGTCGCTGTCGCCGAAGAGCACGACGAACGTCCTGACCTTCACGGGGAGAGAGGCGTAGTGGGCGGCGAAGTCGTCGTAGGAGCCGCCGTCGGTGTTCTCGCCGTCCGTCATCAGCACGATCGAGGTGAAGTCCTCCGACGGCGAGGACCGCACCTGCTCGTAGGCGGCCCGCAGGCTGTCGAAGATCGCGGTACCGCCGCCGGCCCGCAGTCCCTCGCCGTAGGAGCGGATCCGCTGGAGCACCGGTTCGGCGTCGCGGTCGGGCAGGGTGAAGGTCCGCGGGGTGCCGGGGCCGGTGTTGAACGGGATCATCGTGACCGTCTCGCGGTCGCGGAAGCGCGAGAACGATCCGCTGGCGGAGGTGTCGGCGCCGGACAGGGCGGTCAGTGCCTGCTTGAGCGCGTCGATCCGCTCCCCTTTCATCGAGCCGGAGGTGTCCAGCACGAACAGGGTCCGCGACGGCCTGCGTACCTGGTTGAGGTAGACGCCGATCAGCTTGTCGGCCGCGCCGCGCCGGTTGGGGAAGGGCAGCTCCACCAGCGACGCGGTCCCGAAACGCGGCTCCGGCCTGACCTCGGGGACGATGGGCCTGCGGTGGGTGGTGGTCATGATCTCCCGCTGGATCTCCGGCGTGCGCAGCCAGGCGGCGAGCTTGCCGTACAGCTCCTTCTTCTCCGGGGGCGCGGAGCTCAGGAGCGTGAGCGGGTAGTCGGCCGTCACCACCCCGTCGCTCGGGTAGACCAGCGTGAGCGGTTCGGAGAGCTTTCCGGAGGCGTTGAGGCCGAGCAGCACGGACTCGTAGTTCACGAGCCCGTCCACCGTGCCCTCCTTGGTGTACGCGTCCGCGAGCCAGCCGGAGGAGCCGGAGGTGAGCGTCTGCGCGGAGAAGAACTCCTTCAGCTGGGGAGTCGCCGCGGTGATCTGGGCCTCCTCCAGGGCCTCGCCGGCGTCGGAGAGCGCCGCCGTCACGCCGACCAGCGCCGAGAATCCGGAGTTGGACGCGGCGGGGCTGGTCATGCCGAAGGTGAACTTCCCGGCGCGGGCGGCCGAGGCGATGTCGTTCCAGGTCACGGGTTTGGCGTCCCAGCCGAGCTCGCGGGCCTTGGACGCCTTCAGCCCGAGCAGCACGGGCGAGACCATGGCCTTGGTCTGGGTCGAGAGCCGCGCGGCCGCCCCGTCGATCAGCGACAGGTAGCGGTTGGAGGAGAACCAGGTCGCGTCGTGGCGCCCGTCCGCGCCGCCGCTCGCCACCTGGTCGGCCCCGTCGAGCGTTCCGGCGTACGACAACGCGACCCGCACGCCGACGGCGTCCTCGGCCCGCCTGAGCAGCGGTTCCAGGTCGCCGACCTCGCTTCCGGCGAGGACGCGGAGCACGTCGGGGCCGTCGGCGGGAGTGTCGGAGGTGTCGGGCGTGTCGGCTCCGCCGCACGCGGCCGACGCCACCAGCAGGATCAGCGGGACCAGCACGGCGAGCGCCCACCTCACCCGGCGGCCACCCGCCCGCACGCCGAGCGCCGGCCCAGTCGAGCGTGAACCGAGTGGCACGCCGGATGCCGACCAGGCCGGGCGGGAGTCCGGTGACGCACCGGGCGCCGGGCCGCTCATCGCGGGAGTTCCTGCTCGTCGCCGCGCCGGGAGCGCTCCAGGTACGTGCGCGCGTGGTCCAGCTCGACGGTGAGGCTGTTCACGGTGATCGCCATGTTCTCCACGGCCTTGGCCTTGAACGTGTCGATCGTGTCCATGGTGGCGTAGATGTTGTCGAACGCCTTGCGTAGCGCGTCCATGCCGACCGTGGTCGAGGCCGCCTGGGTCTGGATGTCGGTGGCCTGGGTGCGCAGCATCTCGCTGGTCGCCACGATCAGGTCGGAGGTGGTGGCGTTGAGCGCCGTTATCTGGTCGAGCACGAGTTTCTGGTTGGCGAGGGCCTGGGCCACGGTCACGGCCGTACGCAGCGCCGCGATCGTCGTCGTTGTCGCCCGGTCCACGCCCTTGATCAGTTCGAGGTTGTTCCTGCGGATCAGGTCCAGTGCGAGGTATCCCTGGGCGGACACCGCGAGCTGGGTCAGCAGGTCCTGGTGCTTCTGCCGAATGCCGAACAGCGCGTCCGAGCGCAGCGCGGTGGCCTTATCCGGCTCGGCCGCCTCGACGTACATGATCTTCTCTTCCACCGCGGCGTCGAGGGCGGCGGCGAGCAGCGCGTACTCCTGCAGGCGCTTCATCGACTCCCACAGGTTGGTCTTCTCGCCCTCGATGGCCGCGTTGTCCTTGCGCAGCTCGTCCTGCCCGGACTTCAGGGCGCGGATGATGTCATCGAGGTGTTTCTGCGCCGACCGGTACTTCGCGAAGTAGTCGCGCAGCCGGTCGCCGAACGGGATCAGCCCCAGCAGCTTCCTGGCCGGGCCGGACGTCTGCTTGGGATCGAGGTCGACGATCGTCCGGCGCAGCGCGACCAGCTGTCCCGCCACCGCCGCCTGCGCGTCCCGGCCCTCGCCCTTGACGGACGCCAGCGCGGCCACCGGGCGCCTCAGCATGCGATTCGCCACCTGGGAGGAGGCCCGGATCTCCGCGTCGCCCATGGAGGTGATGTCGTGCACCTTCCTGGTGAACTCCGGCGACCTGGGGTCCAGGCCGCCCAGTTCCTCGGCGAAACCGCGGGCCTTCTCCGCCAGTTCCGCCTCCCGCCCCTCCGGGACCGGCAGCATGGTGGCCGCCTTCTCCGTGGGCACCTTGGCTACGGGTTCGGGCGGGCTGAGCACGAGATCGCTCACGGTGGTCTCTCCTCGAAGCGCTGGGAAGGTGAGGTCAGGGAGTGGGTGAGGGGACCGCTCCGGAGCGGTAGAGCGTCTCGACCGCGGAGATCATGCCCTCCAGCCGCTCGTGGTCGGGGGGCTCCACCACGTCGACCAGGCCGGGTGGCAGCGGAGCCCCCACCTTCGCCACGAGGTCGTCGAACGCCCGGGGGGCGGCGGTGCGGAAGCCGTACAGGGCCGCGAGGCGCCCGAGTTCCGGGTCCTCCTGCAGGAGGCGGCCGACCTCGGTGCCCCGCTCGCCCAGCGGTACGAGCGTGTGCTTGCTCAGGACCGTGGGAGAGGGGTAGAGCAGCCGCATGTCGGGACGGATCGAGCCGTCCCCGGCGAACAGGCGCGAGGCGTACTGCGCCTCGTAGATCACAATCATGGGCGTCTTTCCCATGCCCAGGGACAGGTAGTCCTCGAACGGCGCCTCGGTGGAGGTCTCGGAGTAGCCCTGGTCGAGGAAGAGGGGGGCGACGGCCTGGGCGACCCTGGCCCCCCGCTCGTCGGAGGTGACCACGTCGTCGCCGTTGGCCACGTAACCGGCGATCGCCAGGTACATCGCCGCGGAGTTGGAGGTGCGGATGTCGGTGGTGGTGAGCAGCACGCGCTTGCGCGCCGGGTAAGCGGTATTACCCGGCAATTTATCCCATCGAGTACCTTTCGCTACCAAAACCAGATATTTCTGGATATCGAGCACTTGGTAACCCTGACCGGAGTCCCGTACGACGCCCGCCCTGGTGAGCACGTCCACGATCGGGGTGAAAGTGGCGATCGCCATGGGCGAGGAGAACGGCGCGAACGTGCGGGCGGCACCCCGGTCACGCCTGATCTTCTCGGCCGCCGGAGCGCTGGAGGGGAACGCGAAGCCGTATTTCCCCAGGTCCACCGAGGTCGCGATCTGGCGCGACCCGGCGGTGTCGACCTCCACCCGGAGGCCGTGCGCGGCGAAGGCCGCCCGCACTCTCGGATCGTCGAAGAACGGCTTCTTCTCCGATCCGATCACCCCCCGGACCAGGGCGAGCTCACGCGTCTCCGCGCCGCCGTCACGGTTGCCCGCCACGATCGCCGCCACCACGGCGGCGCCGAGGAGCAGTGCCAGCCCGACACCGATCCAACGCCTCATGTGATTCCTCGAAAGCTTGCCTCGTATCGCTATGAAATAGCGGTTGTAATTGAATTATGTGATTAATGACGACAGTGCGGAGCGAGGCACTCACAACGTATTGACAATTCACTTTCCGTTCACCGATACGCCGCCCGGAGGGCGGTCGCCGTCGTCACGCCGGAACTCGCATGAATCCCCCGGCGCCGGCCTCGACCCGCTGGAAAGCGTCGGGGGCGCCCCTCGAATCGCCCGTCACCACCGCCCGTACGCCGTCCGCGCCCACCTTCGGGAACCGGCCGAAGACCATGCCGCCCCGGAAGAACCACCTGCCGGGGAACTGCATGAACAACGGTGCAACTCCTGATCAAGGAGACACCTGTGACGAGTACCGTGATCCAGGCATCCGATGCGATCCACGTGAAGATCCGTGACGGTCAGGTCGCCAACCGGCCGATCTATGTGGCGATGGCGGTCACCGTCGACGGTGAGCGCGACATCCTCGGGCTGTGGGCCGGCGACGGCGGTGAGGGCGCGAAGTTCTGGCTGCACGTGCTCACCGAGATCAAGAACCGGGGCGTGGCCGATGCGCTGATGGCGGCCTGCGACGGGCTCAAGGGGCTGCCGGAGGCGATCGAGGCCGTCTGGCCGCAGGCCGTGGCGCAGGCCGTGGCGCAGACCTGCGTGGTACACCTGTTGCGCGCCTCGTTCCGCTATGCCGCCCGCCAGCACTGGGACGCCGTCGCCAAGGCGTTGCGGCCGGTCTACACCGCGCCGACCGAGGCCGCCGCGCTGGAGCGCTTCCATGAGTTCGCCGAGGTCTGGGGCGAGAAGTATCCGGCGATCGTGAAGTTGTGGCAGAGCGCCTGGGCCGAGTTCGTGCCGTCTTTGTCCTTCGACGCCGAGATCCGCCGGGTCATCTGCTCGACCAACGCGATCGAGTCGGTCAAAGCGCGAATCCGGCGGGCGGTCAAGAGGACGTCCCTGGCGTGACCACCGCGAGGTCATCAAGGGGATCTTGTGGCGGTTGTGAACCGGATCGCCCTCCAAAGGTGGCGCGGGCGGTACGGGTGCGGAAGACTGCCTCAATGGCTGCTGAGTACGTCCAGAGTGACCAGTTCCGTGGTGCCCGCATCCACCTGTGCGACCTCGCCGGTCTGGAGATCCGCGATTGCGAGGTCAGCGGCCTGAAGATCGTCGACTGCTACGGGAGCGACGTCTACCTCGGCGGCGACTTCGAGCGTCTCGTCGTCAACGACGTCGACGTGACCGCCTATGTCGAGGCCGAGCTCGACCGGCGCCACCCCGCGCGGGTGCTGGCGCGTGAGGCCGCGTCCCCCGACGACCACCGGGCTGCCTGGGATGCCATCGAGGCGCTGTGGGCGGCGACACTCGACCGCGCCAGGCTGTTGCCCGAGGCCAAGCTGCACGAGCGGGTCAACGGCGAGTGGTCGTTGGTCGAGACCCAGCGGCACCTGCTGTTCGCCGGCGATGCCTGGCTCGGCAATGCCGTGCTGGAGGAGGAAACGCCGTACCATCCGTTGGGCTTCCCTTACGGCGGGATGCCGCCCGGCGCGGCGGCGAAGCTCGGTCTCACCCTCGAAGCCACCCCGACACTCGACGAGGTGCTCGCGCCGCGGCTCGCCCGCATGGCCACGATGCGGCGTGTCGTCGACGGGCTCACCGAGGCCGAGCTCGATCGGGTATGCGCTCGCAAGCCGGCGGACCCGTATCCCGACCAGGAGTACGTCGTGCGCCGCTGCCTGAAGGTGGTGCTGAAGGAAGAGGCCGAGCATCACCGTTATGCGGTGCGCGACCTCGCCGTGCTCGAGGCCGGTGCCTGAACCGGCGCCGACCCGGCCGGAAACGACCTCCAGCCGCATTGCGTGCTGCTAGGACGGTCACCTGACGGTCACGTCGACCACAAGATCACGCTAAAGCGCCCAATTAAGCACCTACCACCCAAACGGCTCTGCTGTCCTTCGTGAGCACCCCACTTCGAGTGGCTCGATTACCTGCGCACGGGCCGGCTCAATTGGCTGACGTCCGACGCCAAGGGCAAGCCGATCCGCTGGGAAGTGACCGAGACGAACGCGGCGACGCAGCGGTCCGGGGGCCCCTCCGCACAGACCGTCGCGACCTCCGGCCGCGCGACACGGCCGGCAGTCGCGGGGCTTCGCCGGAACGGTCTCCGGCGAAGCCCGTGATGCGAGTTTCGGTTTCGCTCTGATCGATCAGGGCGCCCCAGATCACCAACACCGGTTGGCCACGCAGAGCGGAAGGCCTCCCGGCGGCGGTGGTTGGGGGTCGTTCGGCATGGGGGTGGTCGTACCGGTCGTGCCGGCGCCGTTGTTGAACCAGGCCTTCACCCCGCCCAGAGTGTCGTGGACGAGGTAGTCGGCCCGGCGGTCGCCGTTGATCTCGGCCAGACCGATGTTCGCGCGGGCCACGCCGACGCCGGAGGCGATCTCACCGACCGCCCGCCAGGCCGACCCGGAGCCGCCCCGGTTGTTGGTCCACGCGCGGATCTGGCCGTAGTCGCCGAGGACCAGGTAGTCATCACGGCGGTCGCCGTTGACGTCGGCGAAGGTCACCGTGGGACCGCTCGCGCCGACGCCGGAGGCGATCTCGCCCTGACTGACCCACGAGACGGCATCGCGGGTGCCGGTGTTGCGCCAGAGCCGGACCCTGCCCTGGTCGTCGACCACGAGGTAGTCGTCGCGGTTGTCGCCGTCGATGTCGGCGAACCTGATCTGGTCGCGGGGAGCGGAGCCCGAGGCGATCTGACCCTTGCTCGTCCAGACGACGGCATCACCGGTGCCGCTGTTGAACCAGGCCTTGACCTGGCCCTGGTCGCCGACCACGAGATAGTCGTCGCGGTTGTCGCCGTTCAGGTCGGCGAAGCGGATGTGGTCGCGCGGACCCGATCCGGACGCGACTTCGCCGCGGAAGTTCCAGCCGACGCGATCGGCCTCCCGGACGTTCAGCCAGGCCTCCACCCTGCCGTTGTCCTTCACCAGAAGATAGTCGTCACGGCCGTCGCCGTTCAGGTCGGCGAAGCGGACCTGTTCACGGCTCGCGCCAGGAACCGAGGCGATCTTGCCGGCGTAGTCCCAGCCCGCGGGAGCGGGGCCCGTCGGGGGCGGCGGCGGGCTGGCCGGCGCCGGGGTGCACGGCCGGTTGTCGCCGGGGAGCGCGGGCATGATCAGGCCCTCGTCCATCGCGGCGTTGATCGCGTGGTGGTAGGCGTTGGCCATCTTGCGGTAGCCGTCGTTGTTGGGGTGGAGCGAGTCGTTCAGGTCGGCCGCGGTGAACCCGAGAGCGCCGTTGCCGACCAGCCTGACGCGTTTGCCCTCGGCACGGAGGTTGTTGACGATGGTCGGCAGCCTGGCGTTGTACATCGCGATCAGCGAGTTGTCCCTCTCGTCCCTCGCCGGCACGAGGCTGGAGACGAGGACCGTGGTGAGCGGCGAGATGTCGGTGATCCTGTCGACCAGCCCGCCGAGGCGGAGGTGGGCCGTGTCGGTCTCCTCGTCGTTCGCCAGGTCGTTGGTCCCGATGTGCAACACGACGACGTTGGGCCGGTAGCGGTTGATCGTGCACTCGGCCGCCAGGGTGTCGATCTGGCTGATCCGCCAGCGGGGGTGCCCCTCGTGGTCGGTGTCGGGGATGTTGCCGTGCCCGGAGTCCACGGAGCCGACGAAGTCGAGTGCGCTCGCGTCGTCCTGCAACAGCTCCCACAGGCGGCCTCGATAGCCGACGCCGCCGGGGGTCCCGCCGACGCCGTGGGTGATGGAGTCACCGAGCGGCATCACCCGCAAGGCCCGGGTTGGTGATCCACGTTCGCCGGCAGCGAGTTCGATCTCTTCCACGTATTGAGGGATGTTCTCCTCCACGGTCGCAGCCGCGGCTTCCATGGACGCGCCGACGCTGCCCCCCCCCACCACCAGGTTTTCACCTGGCGCCCGAAATCACGCACGCCCCGGGCCAGACTCGTGAACGAGCTCCCATGGTCGAGGTTCAAGCGGGGCCCGAAGTAGCCGTCCCAGAGGGCCGCGCTCGCGCCGAGGACAAAGGACCAGATCAGGAGATTCCACCAGGCGTTCGGATCTGGGCTCGGGGCGATGGTCTGGACGATCGCGCCCCTGGCGAAATTGGCGAAGAAGGTCGCCAGCCCCGAGCATGCCGCGTTGGCGAGGGGTGCCAGCGGACCTGACTCGGGAAGGAAGAACAAAGAGCAGGTGATTCGGATGGTGAGATAGATCCCCACGGTGGCGAGGCCGATCAGAAAGGCCGCCCATGGGGACAGTCCGGGGATCGGCGCAGGGGTCGGCTCGGGGGGCGGCTCGTCGGTCTCCGCTGTGATCGTCAGGGTGGAACCTCTCACGGCGATGATTCCGTCGAAGTCCACCCAGTTGTCCATGAGCCCAACTGGAATGGACCCCTTGTTACGCATCAGTTCCTCTTTGAAGGAGTCGCTGAGCAGTTCGTTGGCACCGTTCATGTCGGCGGCCCAGTCGTGGATCTGGGTACGCTCGAAACCTTCGGGGAGCGCGAAGTCAACCGTGATCGTGGTCGCGGCCTTCGCCGCAGGCTGGAAGCCCACCTGGAGCAGCAGTGAAAGGGTCACCAGCAGGGCCGTCAGGCCCCTGCCTCTTCTTCTTAATCGGGTGAACATCCTGCCGCGGGATGCGGGCACGGTCCCTCCACCTGTTCATCCGCCGGCGGCTCGCCGAGCGGGTGGGTTGGTCAAAGATGCTTGCCGGGATGCAGGGATGCCGAGGCGGTCAGGGGCCGCCCCTGGCGCAGGTCGTGTGAGGCTCCGCTTCCCGTCACGTTGGTCGCGGATGCGGGGCGAGGCGAGGCGCGTCGACGACCGCGGCCCTGCCGGCGATGGACGGGCGGAGGTGACTTCCTTCCGTCCCCGGCGAGGCCTGACGACGCGAGAAGTCGGTGACGCGCTTACGCGTCGTGGTTCCACTGCTGGTGGAGGCCGCCGTTCCACGCCTGCGCGTAAGCGTTGCCGGCATGGTCGCTGTCGACCGCGTAACTCGTGTTGCCCCACCACAGGGAGAAGATGACCTTGTTCCAGCTCGTACCCTGAGCGAACCATTCACGAGCGGAAGACGAGTCGTTGTCCTCGCACTCGACGGTCGTCCTGAGGGCTCCCGAGCTGAGGCGGGCGAGGCACCGGCCTGTCGCCCTGTTCTTCAAAACTACGAGGTCGAAGCGAAGATGCGAGCCGGGGATGCCGTCGCCACGATGCTGGAGGATCGGCTCCCAAAGTTGGTGGTCGTTGGTGTTGCGAGGGCTGCACGGCAGCGTGTACACCTCGCCGGCCCAGTCGCTGTCCAGGCAACGGTTGGTCGCGTAGTTCTTCAGGTTGCCGGCGCCGACGTAGGCCTGGGCGGGCGCGGGCAGCATCAGCCCCAGGGCCGGCGTCAGGGCGGCGCTCATCGCGGCGGCGATCATCCCGCGGCCGGGCCGAGCCCAGGCGCTTTGGTGTCAGACATTTTTGTTCCGATTTTTGGGCACCACGGTTGGCGTCTCCATTCCTCTTGAGCCCGCATATAACCGTGACAAAAGTGCCACCTGGTGTACGCCAGGTGAACGACTTCCCCCAATGGCGTGACAAGGAATATCCAATGGCGGCAATTTCGCGCTGAGTTGCGACTCGACTGCACCTGGTGATCAGGTTTCCAGCGTGTTAAAAGAGTGCGGCCGGACCGCAGAGGGAATCTGCGCTGTCGACCTGAGAGTGACTCGCCGACAACGTGAGAATGGCCGCCGCGTCCACGTGGTCAGCAAACGAACGCCAGGCTCCGTCCGCAGCATGGCCGATCCCGCCAGTATGACGCTGATCTCGTGTTGTCGACGCTTGAGTTCTTGCAGATGTCTTACGGCCCCCTCCCTTGCTGATTCTGTCTCCGGCTGCGGCACATCCGCACCGCCACGAGGACCGGTGCAGGTGTCGCCAGATGAAATGAATACCGAGATGGAATGGAAACTCATGCCACGCGGCGAATGAGCCGCACATCCTTTGGGCGCGGCGACCGTTCAACCGACGTCCTGCTGCGCAATCCGCTCCCATCACGTGCGGGATATCGGAGCCCACCTTTCGGTGACTCGCCGAAGCCGTGCAGGTCGGCCGGCCTCCAGTACAGGCATTGCGTTCATGCGAGGACGAACTGTCAGACGGAGGCTTGGCACAGGTGAACGAACGCAGCCGAGGCAGGGTTTCACCCCTTGTCAAAACCGTCATCCCCGAAAAAAGTGACCAGGCGGCCAACCGTAAGAACCGCGGTTCCCGTGGTGGCCGCCCGGTCAGTCATGATCCAGTGAGGTGATCTCAGCGAAATAGTTCGGGGCGATCGGGATTTCTTGGACGCCGCTGATGGCGTTCCGGTCCTTTCAGGAGGAGTCGCCGAAGGCCGGAAACACACGTGGAGCCTCCGGTAGAAGAGCTCTCACCACAAGCGCTCAACCGGCCGGAAGGCTCCACGTGATTGCTCATCGTGCCACGCTCGACGTCTCCCGCGTACTGGTTCACTACACCGCCGGGCTGCTGCGGGCCGAACGCCGACTGCGCGGCACGCCCACCGGCAGCCGGGCCCTGACCCTGAATCGCCCCGACTTTGATGGAGACCTCAGCGGCTGATTGCTAGGGCTTCGTTGGAGTGGTGCTGAGCGTAGTAGATCGCCTCGAACTCGTCGGGCGGGAGGTGTCCGATGGCTGAGTGCAGGCGGGTGCTGTTGAACCAGGCCACCCATTCAGCGGTGGCCAGTTCCACATCAGCCAGGCTGCGCCAGGGGCCTCGGGACTTGATCAGTTCGGTCTTGTAGAGGCCGATCTGCGATTCCATCAGGGCGTTGTCGAGCGCGTCGCCGACCGTGCCGATGGAGGCGTCGATGCCGGCCGCCAGCAGATGGGTGGTAAACCGGAAAGACGTGTATTGACTGCCCGCATCCGAGTGATGAATCAGTCCCGGCCCGACCGGATGACCGGTGCGCTCGCGCCGCCACAACGCCATGTCCAGGGCGTCCAGCACGAGGGTGGTTGTGCTTGGTGAGTGAGGCGGCCCAGCCGACGATCGCCCGGGAGTAGACGTCGACGACGAACGCGACGTAGACCACCCCGCATCAGGCCGTCACATGGGTGAAGTCGGCCACCCAGGCGGCGTTCGGCCGCTGAGCGGTGAAGTCGCGCTGTAGGTCGGCCGCCCGCGCATGTCCGGGATCGGGCGTCGTGGTGCGGATCTTTTTGCCCCGCCGGGCGCCTTGCAGGCCGAGCGCACGCATGCGCCGCTCGACGGTGCAGCGGGCCACCCGGACTCTCTGGCGCAGGAGTTGCTGCCAGACCTTGCGGGCGCCGTAGACGCCGTAGTCGGCGGTGTGGATGCGCTGGATGTGTTCGTCCAGCTCGGCGTCGCGCACCGCCCGCGGTGACGGTGGCCGGTTCTTGGCGGCGTAGTAGGTGCTGGTGGAGATGGGGCAGCCGTGTTCGGTCAGGACACGGCAGATCGGCTCGACACCGAACACGTCGGCGTGCTGGTCGATGAAGGTCACGAGTGCGTGTGTGGCCGGTCGAGCTCGGCCGCGAAGAAAGCGACTTAGATTCAAAGAGTCAAGGCAACGCATTGGGCCGGGGTTCGGTAGCCGAGGCACTTGTACTGGTGGGCGCGGCTGTGAGGACGGAGCACGATCACCGGCCGTCACGGCCTGCCTGAAACCGTCACCCAACGCACAGTACCTCCGTCGGGAGTCGCACGCGGCCTATGTCGGGGCCGCTCAGCCCTGGGTGGTCCCTGTTTACTCTGCGGCGGCGGGAGTCGGCTGGAGGTGGGGCGTACGGACGGCTTTGCGGGCCGGGGCGAGGGCGGCGGCGAGGGCGGCTCCGAGCAGGAGGAGGGTCAGCGCGGAGAAGCTGTGGGTGTAGCTGGAGTCGTACGGCAGGCCGGAGGGCTGGAGGTGGCTGGTGACCAGGAGGCTGGTGATCGCGGTTCCGATGGCGCCGCCGATGGAGCGGAGGTTGGCGTTCATGCCGGTCGCGGCGCCGGTCTGCTCGGCAGGTACGCCGCCGACGATGAGGTTGGCCATGGATGCGAAGGCGAGACCGACGCCGAGGCCGAAAACGCCCGCCGCGACGGCGATCTGCCACTGCTGGGTGTGCCACAGGGCGAGGATGGCGCAGGCGACCGCGGCGGAGACGGTCCCCGAGATCAGCAGGCGTTTGGCGCCGACCTTGGGTTCCAGGCGTCCGCTGACCACACCGGCGACGAACATCGCGATCAGCATGGGCAGCATGAGCAGTCCGGACGTGGTGACGCTGGCGCCGAATCCGTAGCCGGCGGAGCGGGGTGTCTGTACGAAGCCGGGCAGGAACGACCAGACCGAAGACAGGCCTGCGCCGAACAGCAGAGCGGCGGCGTTCGTGGTCCACACGGACCGCACGCGCATGATGCGCAGGTCGATCAGCGGGCTGCGGGAGTGGGACTCCGCGAACAGCCACAGGGCGAAGAGCACGACGGCCGCGGCGAACAGCGCGATCACAGCAGCGGAGCTCCAGCCCCACCGGCTGCCGCGGCTGACCGGCAGGAGCAGCGCGACCAGCCATCCGGACAGCAGCACCGCGCCGGACCAGCTGACCCGTCCCTTCGCCCGTCGGGGCGACTCGGGGACATAGCGCAGGGCTAGCAGGGCGGTGACGGCGACGATGACGACGGGAAACCAGAACAGCCAGCGGTAGTCGAGCCCGGCCACGATGGGACCGGCAGCGACTATGCCGACGCCGCCGCCGGCGGCGATCACGGCGGACAGGTTGCTGATGCTGCCGCTGACCCTGCCGGGTTCGAACTGGTCGCGGATGATGCCGAAGGACAGTGGGAACACCGCGCCTCCGGCGCCCTGAATGATGCGGGCGATGATCAAGACGCCGACGTTCGGAGCGAGGGCGGCGAGCAGACAGCCGGCGAGGACGGTCAGCAGGACTGCGACGAGGGTGCGCTTCTTGCCGGCCAGGTCGCCGACCCGGCCGATGATCGGGGTGCACACCGAGGCGGACAGCAGGTAGGCCGTCATTACCCAGATGGCGGTGGATTGGGAGGTGTACAGTGCGTGTTGGATAGTCGGCAGAGCCGGCGCGATCAGTGACTGCAGCATGGAGAACACGCCCGCCCCGCTCGCGAGGACTGCGAAGATGAGGCGGGTGGACTTGCTGGGCATGGGGTTGTCTCTCCGGGGAAACGGGGGCGTCTTGACGACGGCGCGGGACAGGTCGCGGGTCTCGTGCATGCGGGTGGCACGCCGGTACAGCGATTGCGGGGAGCGGTCACGGCCAGGAGGTGGGCCGGGCGCGTCGCAGCGGTTCGGGCCGCGCGGGGCGGCGGTTCGCCGGGGCGTCGCCGGTGACAGTGCGACCGACGGATCGGCCCGGCCCGGCTCGGCTCGGTTCACGTTGCTCGCCCCCGTGCACGCTCAGGACGTGCCGGCGTCGAGCAGGGGGTGCGGCAGGCCGGGCCGGCCTGCCGACCGCACTGCGGGTGGTTCCGGCCCGGTAGGTCTGCGCCTCTCCGGTCGGCTACGGCTGCCGGAGCCGGGTGATGGACTTGTGCTCGATGTAGCCGGTGAGTCCGACCTTGCCGTACTCGCGGCCGAGGCCGCTGGCCTTGTAGCCGCCGAAGGGGCCGTCGAAGCTGATGGGCGAGCCGTTGAGGGTGATGGTTCCGGTGCGCAGCTTGCGGGCGACGGCCAGGGCGCGCTCGGGGTCGGCGCTCCAGATGCCGCCTGAGAGGCCATATTCGGAGTCGTTGGCGATGCGGACGGCGTCGTCCTCGTCGTCGTAGGCGATGACGGCCAGGACTGGGCCGAAGATCTCCTCCTGGGCGATGCGCATGGAGTTGTCGACGTCGGCGAAGAGGGTCGGGGTGACGTAGTTGCCCTTTTCCAGGCCCTGGGGGACGTGCGGGCCGCCGGTGACCAGGCGGGCGCCCTCCGCTATGCCGATGTTGATGTAGTCGATGACGCGCTGCTGCTGGTCGGGGCGGATCATCGGGCCGATGAAGGTGTCGGGGGCGGAAGGGTCGCCGACCTTCAGCGATTCGACCATGTCCTTGAGCGCGGCGACGACCTCTTCGTAACGCTCGCGGGGAACCAGGATGCGGGTCTGCAGGATGCAGGCCTCGCCGTTGTTGCCGAGGGAGCCGAAGCGCAGGCCCTGTACGGCGGCGTCCAGGTCCGCGTCCTCCAGGATCAGAGCCGCGGACTTGCCGCCCAGCTCCAGGCTGACCCGCTTGAGGTGCTCGCCGGCGATGGAGGCGATGCGCCGGCCGGCACGCGTGGAGCCGGTGAAGGCAATCTTGTCGACGTCCGGGTGGGAGACGAGGTACTCGCTGGTCTCGCGGTCGGCGGGAAGGATGCTGAGCACGCCTGCGGGAAGCCCGGCCTCGTGCCACAGGTCCGCTAGCAGCATCATGCTGAGGGAGTTCTCCGGGGAGACCTTCAAAACAACCGTGTTGCCGGCCAGCAGGGCCGGGATCAGCTTGGCGGTGGCGGCGGAGAACGGCGAGTTCCACGGGATGACCGCGGCGACCACGCCGATCGCCTCACGCCGCACGATGGTGTCGAAGGCCACCGACGGGTCGGAGGGTTCGATGACCTCCTCCCAGCCGAACTCCTCGGCCGCCTTGAGATAAGCGTTGACCTGGCGGGTCAGGAAGGGCTGGCCGACCTTGGTGAACCAGCCGGCCGAGCCGTTCTCGACGGAGATTGCCGCGGCGACCTCGTCGGCGCGGGCGGTGCGCAAGGCGTCGTAGCGCCGGATGATCTCCTGCCGCTCCTCGGGCGTGGTGCGCGGCCAGGGGCCGTGGTCGAAGGCCTCGCGGGCCGCGGCGACGGCCGCGTCCACGTCGGCGGGTGCGGCCTGGGCCACGCGGCCCAGCACCGACTGGTCGTGGGGGGAAAGGATGTCGAGCAGCTCCGGGTTGCTGGGGGTGACCCAGGAGCCGCCGATGTAGAGCTTGTCGCGAACAGGCATGTCTGTCGATTTCTTCCTGTGAAACGTGGTGGGTGCAGGGCCCGGGCGGGAGTGCGTCCCGGGCGATGCCGCAGGGGTGGAGGAGACCACCGGAGCGAGCGGGTATCCGCGCTGTCGCCGGGCCCGTGGTCGCGTGCCGTCGGGCAGGCGACCGACGGCACGCGAAGCTGCAGGGTCGTTACGCGGTCTGGTGGTCGGTGGAGCGGCTCGCTTCGGCCCATGTGTCGGCCTCGGCCAGGCGAGCCTTTTCCGCGCTGACAGCGATTTCCAGGGCGTCGCTGCCGAGCAGGAGCCGGCGCGGGGGCTCGGGCGCGTCCACGGCGGCGATGACGGCCCGGGCCATTCGGGCGGGGTCGCCGGGCTCGTTGCCGCTGTAGGCCGCAAACTGCTCCAGCCATGCGCCGACCGTCTGCTGATAGTCAGGAGCGATGGGTCCGGACGGCTTCGCGGCGCCGGCGGCCCAGCCGGTGCGGATACCGCCCGGCTCCACGATGATCACCTTGATGCCGAACGGGGCCACCTCGTTCGCCAGCACCTCGGAGAAGCCTTCGACTCCGAACTTTGCTGTCTGGTAGGCGCTGAGCCCGGGCGTGCCGCCGACCCGGCCGCCGATGGACGAGATCTGCACGATGTGCCCGGACCGCTGGCCACGCAGTACGGGCAGGGCAGCCCGGGTCACGTTGATCACACCGAACAGGTTCGCCTCGACCTGCGCCCGGAACTCGTCCTCCGGGAAGTCCTCGATCGAACCGCTGGTGGCGTAACCCGCGTTGTTCACAATGACGTCGACGGTGCCGAATCGCTCCACTGCGGCCGCCACCACGTCCCGAGCCTCGGACCGCGACGTGACATCCAGCGCCACGGTCTCCAGCCGTTCCGGATACTTCGCCTTCAGATCAGCCAGAGCCTCCGGCCTACGGGACGTCACGACGACTCGATCACCGTCCTCAAGAGCCTGAAGAACCAGGGCCCTGCCCAGCCCCTGGGAACCACCGGTGATCAACCAAGTCCGTGACATGGCGTTCTCCTCATCATCTCGTTGCCTCTTGCCGCTCTCCAGAGCGCAATCCCAATGTAGACGTTTCATCGTCAACTGCAACATTGATGTTGCAATAAATAGATGAGATGTATCTCACTATGGGATGATGGCGCTGTAATCACCACTGCTGGTTAGGATCGCCGGACCATGAGAGCCGATGCCGCACGCAACCTGTCCTCCGTCCTCCGCACCGGGGCCCGCCTCCTGGCGGAGGATCCGAACACGTCGATGGCGGCCATTGCCGCTGCGGCGGGTGTCGACCGCACCACCGTTCATCGCCGCTTCGCGAATCGGGAGGCGCTGCTGCGCGCCGTCTTCCAGGCCAAACTCGACTTGGCCGAGCGGGTGTTGGACGAGGCGCGGCTGACCGAGGCCCCGGTGCCGGTCGCTCTCCACCGCTATCTGGAGGGGATCATCCCGGTCAGCCGCGAGTGGCCTGTCGACACGCGCCGCATGATGCAGAAGGACCCCGAAGCCAGCGCTCGCCGTGAAGCGCAGAGTGCGCGCCTGAGCACCTTCATCCAGCGCGCTTGCGATGAGGGCTACCTGCGCGCCGATATCGATGCGGCCTGGGCACGTGCGGTCCTCGACGCACTCGTCGACAGCATCGCCCACCGGTTCCCCGCAGTGGATCCCCCGCAGGCGGCCGACCTCGTCGCGGACGCCTTCCTGCGCGGCCTCGGCGTGACCTGACCCTGCGGGTGAGCCAGTCGCCGGTGCCCTAGCCTTCTTCCGCGCCGTCGCCGTCCAGCATCAACCCGCACGCATGCAGCCACCCCTGGTGCGCTGATCCCGCCACTCCGGCGGGCCGGCCAAGCCCCCCAACCCCATCGCGCGCAAGGCGTGCGCACCCCACCAATCCCCTTTCACAGACTCACCTGCTGAAGAATCGAGGACACCATGGCGCGCGCTCGGATCACGCTCGGTCATTCCGACGGCCTCGGCTGCATGGGCATGTCCCAGTTCTACGGAGCAGCCGACCCCGCCGAATCGATAGCGACGGTCCAAGCAGCCATCGACGCGGGTATTGATTTCTTCGACACCTCCGAGGGCTTGATGTGATGGGTGAATACCTCGGCCGGTGAATACGCAAAGTGATGACTGGCTCCCAGGTCACCGTCGCGCATCGAGGTGTCGAGGCCCAGACTGCGGGCGCCGGGCAACTGGTCGAGCACGCCAGCCAGGTAGTAGCCCGTGCCGCAACCGATGTCCAAGACTGTGCCCTGTTTGACCGAGAGCGCGACCTGCATGAGGTCGGACCAGTGAGATGATCTCAGCGAAATAGTTCGGACGATTGGGATTTCTTGGATGCTGCCGGTGGCGTTCCGGGCTTTTCG
>NZ_JBPXMC010000016.1:0-204274 GCF_051918885.1 Streptosporangium sp. OZ121 | reverse complement strand
CAACCATGCATCTCATGCGGCGGCAAAGGGTGGAAGTACGTCAGCCAGCGACGCGGCCTGATCGGCGGTCTACCGGGGGCGACCCTGGCTTTCATCCGTGTCCGCGATGACTGCTCGCTCTGTCAGGGACAGAGGGTCAATCCGGCGTCGCTGATGCGGTCCGGCGCATGAATGCCCTACTGCCTACGGGGCGGCTGGTCCTCGGCGATGTCTGTTCGCCGGTGGGGGCGGCGGAATCTCTGCGGGCGGCGTTGGGACAGTGTGGGATCGATGCCGACGTCAACGACGGTTACGGGCTGGCCGTGGTGTCGGTCTGGGCGGGATTGACGGTCTGGTCCGATGGCCTGACCTTCTGGTGGAGTACGGGGCGCTTGGACGCTAGGCGCGGACGGGTGCTGTACGCCTGGCATGCGGCGGAAGAACCTGACCGGGCCGCGCGGCGAGTGGCGTTCCGCTACACCGATCTTCGGAAGGCTTATCCGCTGCCTGCTGAGAGGCCGGGGGGTCATCGTGCTGACCCTGTCTGATGAGTGCCTCGGAATCAGTCCGCATGTGCTTCTGGTCCAGCGTGATCATGTGCGCCTGGAGTGGCGGAAGCCGAACGGGGCTTTGGGGCGGGCGCAACCGGAGTCCTGGACGTGTGGGTGTCGGGCCACGATCTACGAACTCCGTGTTGGCGCTGGGCAGGGGTTCATCAGGCGGACCGTTCGACGCGATGGTGCCCATGAGATCCATGACAGCCGTCTGTGGAGGATCACTGAAGCTCGGGCCGTCTGGTCGGCGTTGCTGGCTGGGCGGGCTCGGTAGACGAGTGTGGTGGTGCGGTGACTGGTTGCGGAGGGCGCCGGAGGTCTCGCACCGCCACACTCCTCACCTGCGAGGGTGCTCGCTTTTCAAGTCGGGAGTTCGCATCTATGCTGACGATAAGTCGAGTAGTTGGGTTGTTAATATGTCCGTTTCCGGCGAGGAATACGCGCCTCCGAAGTACGCCCAGATCGTTGCGCAGATCCGAAACAAGATCGCGGACGGTACCTATCCGCCCGGTTCTCTGCTGCCCTCCGAGACGCAGCTGATCCGGGAGTTCGCGGTCAGTCGTCCTACCGTGGTGCGGGCGCTCCAGGTGTTGCAGCTGCGGGGCTTCATCGACCGGGAGCATGGCAAGGGCTCGTATGTGAAGATGGCGCCTCCCCTGGCTGAGGAGGACTTCTCCCGGCCTGGCCGTGCCGTGCTGGACCGTGCGGAAGCCAACCAGGGCGCTGCGGTACTGGAGGCGGGATCGCGTCCGGCCCCGGCGAACATCGCGGCGACGTTGGCTCTGCCCACCGGGGCACCGGTCATGATGCGCCGGGTCCTGTTGAGCGACGGTGACCAGCCGTGCGAGTTGGTCACCTTCTGGTGTCCGATCGAGCTGGCCGAAGGAACCGATCTTGGCAAGGCGCTGCCGTTGACGGCGGGCATTCGCCAGCACGTCCAGGCGGTCAAGGGCCTGCGGCTGGATCACGTCATCGAACGTCTGGCGGCTCGCCACCCTACGGCTGATGAGATCAAGCTGTTGGGGCTGGGCAAGACGGCGGCGGTCATGGGGGTGACGGCTCGGGTGTTCGCTGGGAACCGTCAGGTCATGGTCATCGAGGTCGCCCTACCGGGGACGCTTCACGAGCTGGAAGACACCTACTCTCTGTAGTGTGACGTAGGACACATATCTGTACGGAAACTCGTCTTGTCGAGTATCCGTTCATCAGTTAGCTTCAACTCGACAGTACGAGTTAGCGACAGAGCAACTAGACAACAGGAGAACACATCATGGCCATCCAAGGCCCCATCCCCGTCAGCTTCGACCAGGTCTTCCCGCACGGCTGCTACGTGGTCGGCGAGGTCGAGCAGGTCAAGGACTTCACCGCCTCCACCGGCGGACGCACCGTCTACGCCAAGGACAAGAACACCGGCGAACTCGTCTGGCAGGTCGCCGTCATGGACGCAGACCCCACCCTCAAGGCCACCCAGAAGACGGTGGCCGTCAAGATCTTGTCCCCGGTTCAGCCGGTTCCCCCGCCCCCGCTGCCCAACATGCCGTTCGTCCCGGTCGAGTTCGACGGCATGACCGCCACCGCCTACGTCGCCGAGAAGACCGGCCGCCTGGCCTGGTCCCTGCGCGCCAGGGCGATGCGCGCTCCCCGATCCGCTGCGGCCTCGACCAAGCAGAGCGCTGCGGCCTGACATGAAAGCGGGGCCGCTGGAACTGGCATTCCGGCGGCCCCTCGGTTCTCCCTCTCACGCGAACTCAAGGAAGAGGCTCCAGCCTAATGTTCAAAAAACTGCCCGGTGACGAGGCACGCACCCTCGTCACGACGACCCCTGACACCGCCGTGGTGTTTCGCCCGGCCGTGGTCCGCACCCCGGCCATCTTCACCATCACGATCTTCCTGTGGCGTCTCCTGGTCGGGGTGATCCGGCTCGTCTGGCGTCACCCAGTCATCGTGACCCTGCTCGCCGTTCCCACCGCGCTCGGCCTCCTGTACGGCTGGAAATTCGCCGCCGTTCCGCTCGCCGTGCTCGTTCTGAACCTGACCCTGTGGGCGCTGCTGGATCGAGCCTCGTTCCTGCGCTGGGTCGGCTGGCGACTGCTGGCCTGGTGGCGCTTGGTGTGGATCTACCGCCGTCACTGGCAACCAGTGATGATCATCTCCGGCTTAGGTCGTCACCTCCAGGGCCGTGACTACCTGCCCCACCTCGTCCGCGTCCGCTGCACCTCCTGGGCCGACGTGGTCACGGTGAAGATGATCAGCGGCCAGTCGGTCAAGGACTGGTCCGACCGCATCGACCACCTCGCCCACGGTTTCGGCTCCTCCTCCTGCCGGGTGGCCATCGTGCGGGCCGGTCGTCTGCAACTGACCTTTCCTCGACGTGACCCGCTCGCCGTCCCTCTGCCGGCGGTTCCCCTCCCGGCGACTGCCTCGGTGGGACCGGTCGAGATCGGTAAGCGTGAGGACGGCTGCCCCTACCTGCTCAAGGTCCACGGCACACACGTCCTGATCGCGGGAGCTACCGGCGCGGGGAAGGGCTCGTTCCTGTGGTCGGCCATCCGTGGTCTCCTCCCGGCCGTTCAGGCAGGCATCGCTGAGGTGTGGGCACTGGACCCCAAGCGGATGGAACTGTCCTACGGACGCGAGATCTTCGAAGACCGCTACGCCGCCGATCCAGCCGCCTGCGCCGATCTCCTGGAAGCAGCCGTGAAGATCATGCAGGAGCGGGCCGATCGCTACGCCGGACTCCAGCGCTCCCACACCCCCACCCTCGATGACCCCTTCGTCCTGGTGCTCGTCGACGAGGTGGCGTTCCTGACCGCCTACCAATCCGACAAGGGCCTCAAGCTCCGCATCTCCGCCGCGCTGGCGACGCTCACCACCCAAGGCCGTGCGGTCGGGTTCGGCGTGATGGCGGCACTTCAGGACCCGCGCAAGGAGGTCATGAACATCCGCAACCTGTTCCCCGACAAGATCGCGCTCCGTCTCGATGAGTCGGAACAGGTGGACATGGTCCTCGGCGACGGCGCACGCGACCGGGGAGCGCTGGCCGATCACATCTCCCCGATCCCCGAGCAGGGGGCGGGCGTCGCCTATGTCCGCTTGGAGACTTCACCCGATCCGATCCGGGTGCGCGCGGCCTACGTCTCCGATGCCGACATCAGAGACATGGCGGCGCTGATGACCGGTGACACGCTGCCGATCGAGATGGAGGGGGCGGCCTGATGCGCATCATCCTGCACGGCACTCCCGCCCAGATCGCGGGCCTTCCCTTCCGGCGGCTGCGCACCGTCGACGGCTGCGACCTCGCCGAGGTGACGGTGATCGTTGATCTCGGCTCCGCGCGGCTGCGCAAACACCCCTACCGCGACGCCTACCGGATCTGCACCGATCTCGTCGACCCGAAGGGGGCCATGTGACCGACACCCTCGCCATCCCCTCGACCGACACCCCGCCGAACGGCGCTGATCGCACCCTTCCCCGCCTGGTGCGTGACACCCTGCCCGTCGCCCTGGACGTGGCCATCGAGGTCGCCAAGCTCAACGGCGTCTGCATCCGCCCGATCGAGATGCGGCGCCTGGACACCCACACCGGCCAGAGCGAACCCTTCGACATCCCCTGCGGCACCACGCAGGAAGCCAAGTGCCCGCCGTGCGCCAAACGCAACCAGCAGCTGCGCCGGGCGCAGTGCCGGGAAGGCTGGCACCTCGACCACGAACCCGTCGCCGAACCGCACCCCTCCACCGATGATCAGAAATGGCTGATCGAGTTCCGGGCCGACGTGGAAGCCAAGCGCGACGAGGCCGAGAGGAACGGCGAAGAGGTCGCCGACTGGGACGAGGCCATCGCGGGCATCGACGCCGAAATCAACGCCGCTGGAATGCGCGGCAACGTCCTGGGCGGGCGCGCTGCTCCCAAGCGCTCCCGCTCGACGAGGCGTCGCCAGGATGCTCCGGACCTGCCCAAGCGGGCCAAACAAGACACCACCCTCGGCCGCACGTTCATCGCCCCTGATGGCAGGGTGTACCGGCCCTCGCTGTTCCTCACCCTCACCCTGCCCTCCTACGGCAAGATCCGCTCCGGGCTGGGCGTGCCGGTCGACCCGAGCACCTACGACTACGCGGCAGCTGCTCGCGATGCGCTGCACTTCTCCAAGCTCGTCGACCGCTTCGTGCAGAACCTCCGCCGGGTGGCCGGCTATGACGTGCAGTACTTCGCCACCGTCGAACCTCAGAAACGGCTCGCCCCGCACCTGCACATGGCAATCCGCGGGACCATGCCCCGCGCGGAGATCAAGGCCATCGCCGCCGCGACCTACCACCAGGTGTGGTGGCCATCGGTCAGTGAAGTCCGCTTCGACGGGGACCACCTGCCCATCTGGGCGCCACGGGCTGACCTGGGCGACGGCGCCACCTACCCGGACGGCCAAAGCGGCGACTACCTCGACCCCGCCACCGGGGAACTGCTACCCACGTGGGACGAGGCACTCGACCAGCTCGACCAGGACGACGAGGCCAAACCGCTGCACGTGGTCCGCTTCGGTGCCCAGGTCGATGTTCAGGGCCTCGTCGCCGGATCACCGGACGCTCACAAGCGCATCGGCTACCTCACCAAGTACCTGACCAAGAGCCTGGGCGACCCCCTTGACCCCGACGACCCCGCCACCGAGAACCCCGCACGCCGTGACCACGCCACTCGGATGGTTGAGGCGCTGCGCTACGAACCCTGCTCGGCCACCTGCCCGAACTGGCTGCGCTACGGCGTGCAGCCCAAGGGCGCCAAGGCGGGCATGCTGCCGGGCCGGTGCAAGGGCAAGGCGCACAAGGCCGAACACCTCGGCTACGCGGGCCGTCGCGTGCTGGTCTCGCGTAAGTGGTCGAACAAGACCCTGCGCGAACACAAGGCCGACCGCCGGGCCTGGGTCCTCGACATGCTCGGCCTGCCCGACGACACCGTGACCGACTCCCACCGCTACGTCTGGCGGCCGGTCTCCTCCAAAGATCCCACCCGGACCCCGCTGGCCAAACGGCTGCTGCGCGGGGTCGCCGATCGCCATCGCACCAAAGCACGCCTGACTGAACTCCAGGCCAGAGCGGACGGCCTCCCTGTTCCAGCTCTTTCGGCAACTCCGGCCCTGGGGGTGGCGGCATGACGAGAAAGACCAGACAAGAGCCCGTCTCGCTCCTCCCAGAGCTGGCGCAGGGCCGGTTGCTCACCGTCGAAGAGGCCGCCGAACGGCTCAACACCTCGATCCGCTTCCCCCGGCGCCTGATCGAAGAACGACGGATCGCCTTCATTCACATCGGGCGCAACGTCCGCATCCCCGAAGCGGCGCTAGAGGCATTCATCGCTGCCGGGCTGGTCGAGCCGATCACCACCACACGTCGTAGGAGGGCCGCGTAATGGCCAGGACAACACCGGCTACTTCTGACGAGGAACCTCGACGTTCGCGCAAGAGGAAGCCTTCCAAGAGGCGCTTCGGACGCGTTCGGCAACTGCCCTCCGGCCGGTTCCAGGTTCGTTACACCGGTCCGGATGGGGTGGACCGCCCTGCACCGGAGACCTTCACCACCAAGACCGACGCTGAGGTCTGGCTGACCAGAAAAGAAGCGGAGATCCTCGATGACGAGTGGATCGATCCTGACGCAGGAAAGATCACGCTAGGGGAGTACGGGCGGGCTTGGATCGACGAGCGGCCGAATCTCCGCCTGCGTACGGTCGAGCTGTACGGCTATCTCCTCCGCGCCCACCTCGCCCCCACCTTCGGCGAGAAGGCACTGAGCGAGATCAAGGACCCGCACGTCCGGCGGTGGCGGAAGAAGCTGCTCGACGCGGGGGCCAGTGAGGTCACCGTGGCGAAGGCGTACCGGCTCCTGAAGGCGATTCTCACCACGGCCGTGGATGACCAGCTCATCAAGCGGAACCCCTGCCGGATCAAGGGCGCCGGTCAGGAGAAGTCGCCGGAACGGCCGATGCTCACGGTGGCCCAGGTCTACGAGCTCGCCGACACCATCGAGCCGCGTTATCGGGCGCTGGTGCTACTGGGGACTTTCGGCAGTCTGCGGTGGGGTGAGCTGGCCGGCCTTCAGCGCCGAGACCTCGACCTGGACGCCGGGACCGTGCGCGTGGAACGTCAGTTGATGCAGCTCACCGGCAAGGGTCTCGTCTTCACCGAACCCAAGTCGGCGGCGGGCAAGCGGACGGTGGTGATCCCCGAGTTGATCATCGAGGACCTGCGGGCGCACGTGAAGGACTTCACCCAGGACGGCGACAAGGGGCTGATCTTCGCGGGGCCGGATGACGGGCCGCTCCGGAACACCAATTTCAACCGCCGCGTCTGGGCTCAGGCACTCGTGAACGCGGGCCTTCCGAAGATCCATTTCCACGACCTGCGGCACACCGGCAACACCCTCGCCGCGAACGCCGGGGCGTCGATCCGGGAGCTGATGGAGCGCATGGGCCACTCCAGCACGCGGGCGGCGATGGTCTATCAGCACTCGACCGACGAGCGGCAGCGGGAGGTGGCACGGAAGCTCGACGGCCTCGCCCGTGGGGCACTCGCGAAGGGATCGGGCACGCAACGGGCACGGGAGCGGAAGAAGACCGAATGAAGATCAAAGCCCAGGTTACGGCAACATGCCTGACCTGGGCTTCTGTCTGTCCGAAGGGGAGTGGAGCCTAGGAGATTCGAACTCCTGACATCCTGCTTGCAAAGCAGGCGCTCTGCCAACTGAGCTAAGGCCCCGAGATTCAAGCCGGTGGCCTGGGGAGACACCCTCGCACACGACCTGCTTCAGTCGTACACGGTAGCAACAGGAACCGCTCCTACGCCACTTGGATCCGCGCGGCGGGGCGGGCTTCAGTGGACGGCGGCGACGACGGGGGGTGCGACCGGCGTGACACCGAGGAGGAGTTCGGGGAGGTCCGCGACAGAGTCGAGAAGGTGGGTGGCTCCGCCGTTGAGGAGACGCTCCCTGCTGTGGACGCCGGTCAGGATGCCGGCCACCACCGAGGCGCCCGCACGGCGGCCGCAGAGCATGTCGTTCTCGGAGTCACCGGCGACCGCGACCTGGCGGACGTCCTCGACGCCGAGGCGCATGACCGCGGTGAGGACCATGTTGGGCAGGGGGCGACCATGTCCGGCGTCTTCGGGGCACAGGGCGAGATCGATCTTTTCAGACCAGCTCAGGGTGCTCAGCACGCGGCTGAGCGTGGTGCGGCTGAAGCCGGTGGTGAGGCAGACCTTGATGTCGGCACCGCGGAGCTTGTCGAGTGCCTCGACGACCCCGGGCAGCGGGACCAGGCCCGCGCGTGCGATGGCGCCCTCGTAGGAGCGCTCGAAGGTCAGATTGGCCGCCTGGGCCTGGGCCTCGTTGTCCGGGAAGATGCCCCGAAAGACATCGATCGTGGAACATCCCCGGGACCGGTGCACGTGCACCATGGCGCGAGCGTACGCACCGGTCCCGGGCACGATGCCCTGCGTGGCGATCGCCTCGGCGAACGCCCGCTCGACCATGGCGACATCGCCGATCGTGGTGCCTGCCAGATCCAGGCAGACAAGCCTGATGGGTGTTATTCCATCTTGGGCAAGGACCATGAAAGCACCCGAATCGGTAGCCGCGTCTGTCAGTTCTCGCTGCCGGTGGCTTCGGTCCACAGGTCAAGCTCGGCGCGGTCGGCCTGCACCTTGCGCCAGACCAGCAGCCCCCCGAGGGCGACGAGCGCCAGAACGAGCAACTTCTTCACGGTGTGACCCCACTTCTTGAGAAGTCTCACCTGCCGGGGTGAGACAACGCCCGGTTCGAACGGTTCCCTGCAGCCTAGCAAGGGATCGGGCCATGATCCGGTCTGCACGACAAGCCACCAGGGCCGATCCACACCAACCGGGTGATTTTCAGTATCATGCCGCACGGCACGCGTTCCGACGATCACAATCCGCCGTGAGTCTTATCGCGAAACCGTCCTGGTTCTCACGATAACCCCCGTGACGCTCCAGCTTTACCCTTCAGGAAGTTCCGGTCCCCGCCCGGCCGGGAATGGTGCCGCCCGCCATGACCACGACCAGCGCATTCGCCGGCTCCGGTTTGATTACGCGGAGCGCGAATGACACAAACCCGCTCGGTATGAAGCTTTTGGAACCTGCCTGCCCTGCCGGGCCTACCGGGCCTACCGGGCCGGGCCGGCCGGGCCGGGAGAGCCTGCAGGCCGGGCCGGTGGAGCCTGCAGGGCCGGTGGAGCCTCAAGGCTCGGAGCGGTCAGGCGCTCTCGACGAGATCGGCATAGTCGGGATGACGGTCGATCCACTCCCGCACGAACCAGCAGAGCGGGACGACCTTCGCGTTCTCCGCGCGGGCCGCGTCCAGTGCCGTACGGACGAGGGCGGACCCCACCCCCCTGCCCTCGTACTCCGGCTGGACCTTGGTGTGCGGGTAGACGATGACCCCGTCACGCCGGATGAGCTCCAGTTTCCCCGCCTGCCTGCCGTCCACCTCCGCCACGTAGGAATCACCGCCGGGGGAGAGCTTGACGTCCGCCTGCATGGAGGTCCTCCTTCGCCAGGCCGCCGTACGGTCGCACGGCGGTTCCTTGGTCAGCCGATCCCGCGCGGCGTTCATTCCCGGCCCCCTACCCGCTCCCGCACCAGGTGTCCCCGCCGGGCGGCGAGCCGGAAACCCCCGCCAGGGAGCGGGCGGTGGAGATCCCGGTCACGAGAAGGTATCCGGTCGGACACGCTGGGTAGTCAACTCTCGAGGCCAGAAAACTCGCAGGTCGTGAACCGTACCGGTAACCGTCCGATTGAAGGATGATGGGAACAGGTGCCCGGCATGGCCGGCACCTCATGGCGATCAGCCGACCCATCTGTGCCGACACAACAGATGTTGACTGACCTTCATGCGCACCCAGAAGGTGATCGCGATGACAGGTGACGTCGACCACGGTTCACTGCGCATTCTCTTCACCGACCGACCCGCCGGTGTGTACTGCGAGGGAGACATCGACCTCTGCACGCGGCGCGTCCTGGTACGGGCGCTCGCCATGGCGGTGGAACGGACCGATGGCGATCTGTACGCCGACCTCCACCGCGTCGGCTTCGTCGACGTCGGCGGCCTGAGAGTGCTGGCGGAGACGGCGTTCGGGATGACGGGCGGCCGGAGGTTGATCGTCGACGGTCTTCGTCCGCACACGCGGCGGATCGTCGAGCTGTGCGGCTGGACAGAGGTGTTCAGCGTGGGTCCGGGCACCGTAACCACAGTGGGATAACGACTGATTGCTCCTCAGTTGTACCGTAAGGGTTCTCTAGAGGAATTCGGGGGGATCGTACGCTGAGAGTAACCAGAACGGCTTTCGGTCCCAAGGGGATCGTGATCGGGTCACCGCCCTCCGGTTCCGGTTCGGGCGCCACGCCCGGCGGCTGCCCCCCGGCCGAGTCCTCCTCCCACCGACTGTCTGCAGAGGTATATCCGTGAGCGCTGCCGTCCGCGTGACCGACGTGTCCGACCCCGCCGTGGAGGAGACGCTTCTTCTGGCCTTGGCCGGCGAACTCGACTACAGCAACGCCGAGCGGTTCTACCACGACCTACAGGAGGCCATCGGCCAGGGCAGGCGCGATCTCGTCATCGACCTGACCGATCTGACCTTCTGCGACTCCACGGGAATCCAGAGCTTCCTGACCACCCGCCAGACCGTCCAGGACCGCGGTGGCAGCATCATCCTGGTCAATCTGCACCCTCGCCTCGAAAGACTCTTCCATCTGACCGGTCTCGCCCAGGCCTTCGGAGTCCAGCCCACCGTGGCCGACGCCCTCAAGGTGCTGCGGCCGAGCCGGCCGTCGTAGCGGATCCCGGACCCCGATCGGCCGTCGCTTCCCGGGATACGACCGAGCGAACATCTGTTGGCTCGGGCGGTCGTAAGTTGGCAATGAGCGGGCAGGTGTCTAGCATCGTGTAACTCGTCAGCAACGCCCTGATTCTGGAGCAAGTCGGCTCGCCCCCCGGTGACTGCCAGACAAGGCGACCTCAAGGGGGTGTCGTGACCGGCGACCACGGCCAGCAGTGGCCGATCGACGAGGATCTCAGCGCTCTGCGGGATCGTCTCCAACATCATGCCATTCGAGCCGGCATGCGGGGCGAACGGCTGGACGACCTCCTTCTCGTCACGAACGAGGCGGTCATCAACATCCTGGAGCACGGCGGGGGCAAGGGAACGCTGGCCATCTGGCAGAACGAGACCTATCTGACCGTCGACGTCACCGACACCCTGGGTCTCCTGAGCCGCTGGCACGTCCCCCGCGAACGCCCCACGGGCACCGTACGAGGGTTCGGCCTGTGGCTGATGAACCAGCTGTGCGACGAGTTCACCATCGAGCGGATGGAGGAGGGATCGCGCGTCCGCCTGCGGATGCGACTCGGCCTTCCGGCGGCCCGGAGCGGGACCGGCGGTTCGGCCGACTCCGCGCAGGACGATCTCGACGACCTCAGCACACCCGGCACACCCGGCACACCTGGCACACCTGGCACGCCCGATCCCGTACGGAACACCCCCGGTCCCGTGCGGAGCACCGCCGATTCCGTACGGGACGACCCCGGCCAGGGCGAGCTGCAGGTTTCGTTCTGAGAGATCCCGGGAAGTCCCGAGGGTTTTGACGGCCCGGCCGTCCCTGATGATCGCCACGCGGTCACTCGAAGCCTCGACCTCGATCACCCGGAGCCTCGGCCTCGGTCATTCGGAGCCTCGGCCTCGGTCAGGCGTGGCCGGAGAGCGGGACCACGCGCCGGCGAGCACCCTCGGCGGGAGTGAGGTCGGCACCCGCGGCGTGGATGAACGTGCGCCTGCGGCGTCCGGCCCCCGGGCCTCATCGCGGCGAGACGTGTCGCGCGTCATCTTTCCGTCACCGACCCTCTCTCTCCGTACACAATCCTTGACCGTCCTCTGGCGCAAGGGCGATGTACCGGCCAAATCTCCGGGTTAGCCTTATTTAGGCAGGTCAGCGCCTTACCAGGTGGTGTCACGGGGGGATGTCTGATGTTCTCCGGAATCGGCCGGGGACATCGTCCCACCCCGGAACCGCACGCCCAGTCCTTCGTATCCGCCGCGTCTCCCGCCCTTTCGAGGGCTTCGGGACCCTTCGAACCCCACAAACGTCCCTGACCGCACGCGGAGCCGCCCGCCGGGACAGACGCCAGGGCCGCCGCCCGCCGGAATCGACCTCGCCGTCCGGTTCTCTCCGTCTCACTCAGCCGTACGAAGGTTCGGAAGGGATGGTCCGTATGAGGGTCGTCGTCGACCTGGCGCGATGCCAGGGATATGCGCAGTGCGCCTTCCTGGCTCCGGACACGTTCCGGATGCGGGGGGAGGAGGCGCTCATGTTCCACTCCAGTCCGGATGAGGCGCAACGGGACCGGGTCCTGCGCGCGGCGGCGGCCTGCCCGGTCCAGGCGATCCTCGTCGACTGGCTGGACGCGACCGTGATCCCGCCCGCGATGACCACCGGAACGGCGACGGCCGCGACAGCGGCGTCCGGCACGGGGACGACGGCCGCGACCGCGACCGGAACGGCGACGGCGTGACCAGCGAGCGGAGCGAGGAGACGTTCAGGCGCGACGGCCGCATCGTCATCGTCGGCGCCTCACTCGCGGGGCTGCGGGCCGCGGAGGCACTCCGTGACGAGGGCTTCACCGGCTCGCTGACCCTCGTCGGGGACGAGGCGTGCGAACCCTATGACCGGCCCCCGCTGTCCAAGCAGGTCCTGACCGGCTGGGTGCCCGCGAACGGCACCGCGCTGCCCCGGCGTCGCGAGATCGGCGCGGAGTGGCTGCTGGGCGTGCCCGCCTCCGCGCTGGACCTCGCGGGCAAGCGGGTGGAGCTCGCGGACGGGCGGGAGATCCCCTTCGACAAGCTGCTGATCGCCACCGGTGTGCGCGCCAGACTTTGGGCCGACGAGGCCGAGGCCGCCCTGGACGGCGTGTTCGTGGTACGCACGTGCGACGACTCCGGCCGCCTGTGGGAGCGGCTGGCCGCCGGACCCGGCCGGGTGCTCGTCATCGGGGCCGGTTTCGCCGGCTCCGAGATCGCCTCCGTGTGCCGCGAGCGCGACATACCGGTGACCGTCGCCGAGGTCGCCGAGGCCCCGCTGGTGGGAGCGCTCGGAAGCATGATCGGCTCGATCGCCGCGAACCTCCAGCGTGCCCACGGCGTCGATCTGCGCTGCGGCGTCAAGGTCACGCGGCTGGAGGGGGACGAGCGGGGGCGGGTACGCCGCGCCCACTTCTCCGACGGCGGCACGGTCGACGCCGACGTGGTGGTGGTCGCGCTCGGCGGAGTGCGCAACACCGAGTGGCTGCGGGACTCGGGGCTGGCCGCCGGCGTCTGGGGCGTGGCCTGCGACTCGGGCTGCCGGGCGTTCGACGTCAACGGCCTGGTCACCGACGACGTCTTCGTCGCCGGGGACGTGGCACGCTGCCCGCACCCGGTCTACGAGTACCGGTTCCTGTCGCTGGAACACTGGGCCAACGCGGTGGAACAGGCCCAGGTCGCGGCCCACAACATGGTCAGTTCCCCGACCGACCGCTGGCCGCACCTGTCCATGCCGGCGTTCTGGTCGATGCAGTTCGGCGTCAACATCAAATCCGTCGGTGTCCCGGTCCTGTCGGACGAGGTCGTCGTGACGCAGGGATCGGTGGAGGAGCACCGGTTCGTCGCCGCGTACGGCTACCGCGGCCGGGTCACCGCGGCGGTCAGCTTCGACAACGCCAAGTGGCTCGATCACTACCGGCATCTGATCGAGACGGCGGCGCCCTTCCCGCCGCCCTGCCCCACACCCGACCAGCCCGCCGACATGAGGCCCGTGCCCGCCCACTTCCCCGACTCGGTGATCATCACCCACGGAGCGACGGTGGTGGTCACCGGCTACGAGCCGAGCGAGCGGCGCGTGGCGTTCGCACGGCCGGGCGGCTGACCGGGTTCGACCGGCCTCGAACGAGCTCCACCCGGCTTCACGGGGCTCGACCTGGATCAACCAGTCTCGACCGGGTTCGATCGGTCTCGACCAGGGACGGTGGAACTCCGGGCGGCCGGAAGCGGCACGACCGAGGAGAAGCGGCCATGACAGTCACCCAGGCGTCCAGCACTTTCCAGCGGATTCTCGACCACTCCAGCCGGGCCGATCCGTACCCGCTCTACGCCGAACTGCGCAGGACCCCGGTGGCCCGGCAGGAGGACGGCGGCTACGTCGTCAGCACCTACCGGGAGATCACCGCGCTGCTGCACGACCCGCACCTCAGTTCCGACGCGCGCAACCTCGACCACCCGGGGCCCGCCCTCGCCATGCGCGGGGACTCACCGGCGTTCATCGGCCTCGACCCGCCGCAGCACGACCGGCTGCGCCGCATGGCGATGCGGCACTTCGGCCCCCCGCACTCGCCCACGCTGGTGGACGACATGCGGCCCGACCTGAAAGCCGTCGTCACGCGCCTGATCGACAACCTGGTGAGCAAGGACGAGATCGACATCGTCGACGACTTCGCCTACCCCTTCCCTGTCACCGTGATCTGCCACCTGCTCGGCGTGCCCCGCGAGGACGAGCCGCGGTTCCACGGGTGGGTCGAGGCGATCGTCGCCATGCTCGACGTCGACCCCGCGCCAGACCCCGCGCCGGACTCCGCGCCGGACTCCGAGGAGCGCACGCGGGAGGGCGTACGGGCCCGCGAGAGCCTCAGGGCGTACCTCGCCGAGCTTTTGGAGAGCCGCCGCGGCCGGCCCGCGGGTGACGACCTGCTGTCCCGGCTGGCCAACGACGACGGACCCGACGGGCGCATGACGGACGAGGAGATCGTCAGCACCGCCAACCTGCTGCTCATCGCGGGCCACGAGACGACCGTCAACCTGATCACCAACGGCGTGCTGACGCTGCTGCGCCACCCCGGCGTGCTGGAGCGCCTGCGCCGCGAACCGGAAATGATCATCCGGACGGTCGAGGAACTGCTGCGCTACGAGCCTCCGGTGCAGCTCATCCCCTGGCGGGCCGCGTACAGCGACCTCACCGTCGCGGACACCGTCATCCCGAAGGGCTCGCGGATCACGCTCGTGCTCGCCTCCGGCAACCGTGACCCCGCCTACTTCCGCGACCCCGACCGGTTCGACCCCGACCGGCGGGACAACCAGCACCTCGGCTTCGGTGCCGGCGTCCACCTGTGCTTCGGCGCCCCCCTGGCCCGGCTGGAGGCGCAGATCGCGCTGAACGAGCTCTTCCGCAACCTGGAGAGTCCCCGGCTCGTCGCCGACCCGCCCCCGTACCGGCAGAGCGCGGTCCTGCGCGGGCCGCGCCACCTCCTCGTCAGGCAGGAGTGACGGTACGGCCCCGGGCCGGGAGGGAGGACTCGCGCGTCACCGGGTCCACATCCCGATCCGTACCGGCACCCCGGATGAGGCGTGCAGCACGGGAGCGTGATCCGGGGCTTCGAGCCCTCCCGCCTGGAGCAGGTCCTGGTCCAGATGGATCAGCCGGGCGTGGCGCAGCGGCCAGTCGGGGTGCTCGATCTGGGCCGTGGCCGTCCTGCCCGCGACCGTGGTGAACAGCCGGTAGCGGGCGGTCAGGAAGTGCGCCGGCTCGTCACGCTCCGGCTCCGCGAACGGCGGGCCGAACTCCACGACCGCGTCGCAGCGCGCCCCCGCGGGCCCCGGCAGGCGCCGGCGGCAGCGGTAGCCGCGCTGCTCGCCGACGGCGCGGACGGCCATCCGGGACCAGAAGTAGGGCAGCCGGTACCCGGCCCGCGCGCCGAGCACCGCGAGCAGGCGCCCGGCGTCCAGCGACAGGAACCAGACGCCGTCCCGCCCCAGCTCGTCGCGTACGTACGTGCGCACGTTCGTCTCGGGAAACCGCGACAGCCACGGCAGCGCGGGCACGCCGGGCGCCCGCACGTCCTCCATCAGGAAGGTGGTGAGGCCTACCCAGGCCGCGCCGTCGAAGGTGTCGACCGTGAGCCCGGGGGGCAGCAGCCGCTGGATCGCGGCCGGCGGGTACCGCCAGTGCATGAAGGTCATCTCGGACCAGCGGTGGTACATGACCGGGCGGGTGAGGTGGGGGGACGGCGGAGCCTGCATGATCCGCTCCTTCTCGGGTGGCGGTGGCGCCCGGGTGGCGCGTCCGCCACTTATCTTGGCCATGGCGCCGGGTATCGTCCCGCGCGACACCCGGGAGCGGACATCCGTCTTGATTTTCGACAGAGCCACGACAGAGCCATGATTTCCACGGAACCGCGATTCCGGCGGAACCATCATTTCGACAGATCCGGCATCTCGCCGGAGCCGGAACAGAGCTGAAGAGGCCAACCAATGATCTTCATCGCCGTCAAGTTCACCATCCGTCCCGAGCGCGCCGAGGAGTGGCTCTCGCTCGTCGACGACTTCACCCGGGCCACCCGGGACGAGCCGGGGAACATCTTCTTCGAATGGTCCAGGAGCGTCGACACACCCGGCCAGTTCGTCCTGCTGGAGGCGTTCGCCTCGTCCGCCGCGGGCGCGGCGCACGTGAATTCGGACCACTTCAAAACCGCGATGGCCTGGATGCCCGAGGTGATCGCGAGCACGCCGGAGATCATCAACGTCGAGACGCCCGGCGAGGGATGGTCGCGGATGGCGGAGCTGACACCGGCCCAGGGCTGAACCACCCGGAGTTGAACCACCCAGGGCCGAACCCACCCGGAGCCGAGCGACTCTGAGCCGACACCGTTCCGGGGCCGAGCGACCCGGAGCCGACACTGGTCCAGAGCCAAGCGACCCGGAGCCGACACCGGCCCGAAGCCGAGCGCCCCGGAGCCGAGCGGCCGGCCGCCCCAACCGTCCGGAAGGCCGGGCTTCAGCCTGGAAGGCCGGGCTTCACCCCCGGTGCCGCGTCTGTCGCAGGCACCTCCGCCGAGCACCGGGGGCGCCCGGCCGTGGAGACGGTCTAGCTTTCAGAACTCTCCGTAAAACAGTTCTCACACCGTGCGCGCAGCGACGCGAGATCGCGAGGGGTCACGGGATGTAATCGTCCCGGGCCCAGGAGCCCGTCGGCCGGTCACCGCCAGAAGTGGCCGGCGACCGAACACACGGGGGATTCATGCGTACACGGAGGAACGTCACGAAGCGTGAGGCGTCGCGGCCGGGCGTGATCCGCAGGGCCGGGCTGCGGGTGCTGGCAGTGGGGATCTTGATGGCCACCCCGCCGCTGGCCTTCGCCGGGCCCGCGCTGGCCGACACCAAGGTGGCCGTGACCGGAAGCCTGCTGTCCGTCAACGCGGGGAACCTGGCCGACGACATCAGCATCGACATCGACGCCGACGGCTCGCTCCTCATCAGGAACTCCACCGACACGCTCTCCACCGGAGGGACCTGCCAGAAGGTCGACGACAACACGGTCCGCTGCCCCGCCACCGGGATCACCGGCATCCAGGCCAATCTCCAGGGGGGCGCCGACACCCTGCGCAACAACACCGCCCTGTCCATGCGCGCCTTCCTGGGCGCCGGCAGGGACGGCTTCTCCGGCGGCACGGCCCGCGACATCGTCTCCGGCCAGACCGGCGGCGACACCATGAACGGGAACGACGGCGACGACGTCCTCGAAGGCAACGCGGGCGCCGACTCCGTCGTCGGCGGGGCGGGCAGGGACTTCTGCACCGCCGAGGTCAGGGAGTCCTGCGAGAACTGACGTCTCGACCACCGGGGCGGACGGCCTCCGCGTCCGTACGCCCCTCGAACATCCGCCGGGGCGGCTGTCGCCATGACCCCCGCGTGATCTGCCTGGGGCGGCTGTCACCAGGACACCCACCTGACGCGGGGAGCCACGATGACAGACCGCCCCGAACCGTGCCTGGAGTTTCCGGTAGCCCGCAGGACACAAATCACTCGCGGACGCGCGGTGGATTAACACCCCAGAAACATATAGAACTGGTTCCACCCCCCAAGTGTGAGGAAAATCACATGAACAAGAAAGGCTCAGTTGGATCCAGTCCCAAAGGCATATCACGTCGCGGATTCATAACTGGAACTGGTTCCATACTGGGAATCACGGCTCTCGCGGGTCACACTACTGCGGCCCAGGCGCAATCCGTCACCGCAGCCGCTCCGATCGCCGACGGCGCTCACGTCCCAGCCCTGGTGATCGGCACCGGCTACGGAGGCTCCGTCGCCGCCCTGCGTCTCGCCCAGGCCGGTGTCAACGTGCACATGATCGAGATGGGCATGGCCTGGGACACCCCGGGCTCCGACGGCAAGATCTTCTGCACCACGACCGCGCCGGACCACCGGTCCTACTGGCTGCGTACCAGGACCAAGGCCCCCCTCAACTACTTCCTCGGCTTCCCGATCGACAGGGACATCGCCCGCTACACCGGGATCCTGGACGCCGAGGAGTTCGGCGGCATCACGGTCTACCAGGGCCGCGGCGTCGGCGGCGGGTCGCTGGTCAACGGCGGCATGGCCGTCACCCCCAAGCGCGAGAACTTCGGCGCCGTCCTCCCGTCGGTGAACGCCGACGAGATGTACGACACCTACTACCCGCGCGCCAACGCCGGACTCGGGGTCACCTCCATCGACCCGGCCTGGTTCGACACCACCGCCTGCTACCAGTACAGCCGGGTCGGCAGAAAGCACGCCCAGCGTTCCAGCCTCCCGTTCGTCTTCGTGCCCAACGTGTACGACTGGACCTACATGAAGCAGGAGGCGGCCGGAACCGCCACCAGGTCGGCGCTGGCCGGCGAGATCCTCTACGGCAACAACCACGGCAAGAAGTCGCTGCAGAAGACCTACATCGCCCTGGCCAAGGCCACCGGCAACGTCACCGTCTCACCGCTGCACAGGGTCACCTCGGTCGCCCCGGCGGCCGGTGGCCGCTACACGGTCGTCATCGAGCAGATCAACACCGGCGGTGACGTCACAGCCACCAAGACCGTGAGCGCGGACAAGGTGTTCTTCGCCGCCGGCAGCGTCGGCACCAGCAAACTGCTGGTCAGGCTGAAGGCGACCGGCGTGCTGCCCAACCTGAACGACGAGATCGGCAAGAACTGGGGCGACAACGGCAACGTCATGTGCGGCCGCGCCAACCACCTGTGGGACCCGACCGGCGGCCTCCAGTCGACCATTCCCTGCTCCGGCATCGACAACTGGGCCACCGGCGGCGCGTTCGCCGAGGTCGCGCCGCTGCCGGTCGGCATCGAGACCTTCGCCTCGTTCTACCTGTCGATCACCAGGAACCCCAACCGCGCCCAGTTCTCCTGGAACGCCGCGACGGGCAAGGTCGACCTGAACTGGCAGACCTCCTGGAAGCAACCGTCCATCGACATGGCCAAGACGATCTTCGACAAGATCAACACCAGGGAGGGGACGATCTACCGGACCGACCTCTTCGGCGTGTACAAGATCTGGGGCGACCACCTCACGTACCACCCCCTCGGCGGCGCGGTCCTGAACAGGGCCACCGACAACTACGGCCGCCTCACCGCCTACCCCGGCCTGTACGTCATCGACGGTTCGCTGATCCCCGGCAACACCACCGTCAACCCGTTCGTCACCATCACGGCGCTCGCCGAACGGAACATCGAGAAGATCATAGCCACCGACCTGTGACGGCGGCCCGCGGAGTGGCCGGCCACGAACCGGCACACCACAGGGCGTACAGATCGTGGCGCACCGATCCGGTGAATCACTGGATATCGGCGACTTCTACGGCATTTGTAATTTACCTATCGATACTTATGACGTATCCCTTACGTACCACCCCGGAAGGTTCAACAAAATCGAGTGATCATGTGGGATGGGCTCAACGATCTCCAAGAAAGAGAGCCCATGAATCTCGTGAGCATGACACAGGGCGGCCCTCTGCGACGAAGGCTGCGGGCAGTGACAGCGCTTGTCGCGGCCCTCACCCTCGGCGCGATCGTCGCGCCCGCGGCGTCGGCGGATTCGACCGCGGCCTCGCCGCCGCTCCCACCCGTCTATCCCTCCCTGAGCTCCTCCTCCCTCACGTTGCCGCACGGGTGCGAATCTGGAAAAGTCCTGTCCAGAACCCTCACCCCCATCATCAGCGCGCACCGCGACTTCCTCGACACGGCGGATCACCCCGACCTTCAGATGGTCGTCCAGGTGGCTCGCCCCGGCCGTCCCCCGCTGCTGACCGCCAAAGCGCCCTTTGAGTCCGGCACCGAAAAACGGGCCAGGTACCAGGTACCCGAAGGACTGCTCCAGGATGGGAAATACCGTTTCCGAGTGCGGGCCGAAGACGCCACCACTGGGAAATCGGCCTGGCTGCCGTGGTGCGCGTTCACGGTCCATACCGGTGAGGTGCAAAAGCCCGGCGTGCCGACCACGTTGCTGATCTCCCAGGGCCCCTACAGCCCCTTCCAGTCCTGCGACGACCCGGCAAAGGTCCCCGTCCTGCACACCACGCAGTTGGGTCAGTTCGCCGCCACCCCACCGTCGGACAATCCCAACCTCGTCGGCAGGTTCGAGATCAGCCGTGGCGAGGAGGAGCCGAGAACCGAACTGGCCTCCCTGCACCTGTCGGCGGACCTCCCGCCGGGCACGCTGTCCGAGGGCGACTACCGCTTCCGTGTGCGTGCCGAGGACGGATCCGCCGTCTCGGACTGGTCGGTTTGGTGTGACTTCGTCGTCCTGCCGTAAATGCCGTGGACGTGTCGCCTGACACCACGTTCATGCTGATTCGGCCCGCTACGGGCAAGGAGCCGGTCGGACACCTGCCCGTAGCGGTGTCCAAGGCCATCCGAGTCAACCCACGCCCACCCGGTCGCGCCTCAGGGCGATCCCGGTAGGTGGCCGGCCCGCCCGCGGCCGGGGAGCGGGCTCGCGGCGAACACCAGACCTCCGGTCAGGTAAAGACAGCCGGCTGGGGCCGGCTGCACCGGCCGGCTGCCAGAACGGCGTAGTGACCGAACAAGATCAGCCACTCGCCAATCATGCAGGACGGAGCCGACGGACTGGTCGCACGAGACCATCGCAGTGCTCGTTACGGCAAAACGCCCCGGAGCATGATCGCTTCGGGGCGTTTTCGCTGGTGGGGCTACCAGGACTTGAACCTGGGACCTCTTCCTTATCAGGCAAGGCGAGAGGGGACGGGACCATGGGCTACACCCGCTCCCACCTGCGCGTACGGTCCATGGTGATCCACCGACGTCCAGCCTCGTCCGTGGTCGTTGTCACTCAGTTGGTCACTCACCGCTGCGTCTTCTGAGGCGCTGTCAGTATCCCCATGAGCAGCGGTACCACCCTTGTCGGTGACGGCTGGCATCATGGCGCACAACTGATCATGGGAGTCACAGTGACAGACCTGTGCGAAGATTTCGGCTGGCTTTCGGAGTTCGGACCGTTCTACCACGTCTCCTGCGTGTCCTTCGTTCGATCCCTCACCCCTGTCGAGGCGCTGGCTCGTCTCGGGGCGGAGACCGACGGGATCGAAGAGGCCACCTTCGAAGAACTGCAGGAACGAACGATGAAGTGCATCGACTCGGACGACAGGATGCGCACCGGTTACGTAGGCGCACTGGAGACAGACGGCTGGACCGTGCTCATCCAGCTCTGGGCGGCATCGATCGCAAATGAGAATCCCCTGCTGAGACGGCTTTCTCAGTCGACCGAGGTCGTGTCGATCAACCGCAACGTCCATGCCTCGGACTTCTTCGTCTACGCGGCCGACGGCGAACTGGTCACATGGTTCGACCTGCTGGGTCCCGATGCGCGCGCGGGTAGCGATCCCGATCGATTCGTCGACATGATGCGCGAAGTCGGACTGGACCCCGATCTGGATCCTGACCTGGACTTGGACGAAGACCTGGAGGACTCTGACCCCGGAGAATTCCCGCGCGCTTTCGCCCTGGCAAGAAAGATCACTGGTTTCCCCTTCTCTCAAGGCATGCTCGACATGCGACTCCTGGGTGCCGTGATCAGCAGCAGGTGATCACAGTCAGGCAGGAACGCGGCAGCGACTTTCAGAGGGCTCACTTCATCCGATGTAGGGCGTCGGCATCCCTTGACGAAAATGCTCGATCCGGAGGCGCTGTGTGTCGTGCATGGACAGTTCCTCGAACTCATCGGGACTGATCCAGCGGACGTCGGTCGACTCGTCGCTGACCGCGAGCGCTCCGCCGACGACACGGGCCGTCAGGCAGACGTTGAACTGGCGGCGCACCTCTCCGTCGCTGTAGGCGATGATGTGCCGGGCGTCGGTGTAGAGGCCGACCATCCCGGTCACCTCGACGTCGTAGCCGGTCTCCTCCTTCACCTCCCGTACGGCGGTCTGGGGCACCGACTCGGTGAGGTCCATCCCGCCGCCGGGTAGTGCCCAGAGCCCGTTGTCGGTGCGCCGCTGCATGAGGATGCGTCCCTCGTCGTCGACGACCACGGCGGACACTCCCACGACCAGGCTGTTCGGCTCGGGGGCGCCGGGGTCGTCGTAGTACTCGGTGCGGGCCACTTATCGCTCCTCGCCGGGCAGTCGGGACTGTTTCCACACGGCTTCGAAGCTGGTGGCGTAGGTGTCGAACAGCCCTTCCTCGCGCTTATGGCGCAGATGGTAGACCGGTGCGCCGTAGGCGTTCATGCCGAAGACGTGCGCGTTGACGATCATGTGGTCGTCGCCCAGGAACAGCGAGTTGTAGAGCGTGGTGTCGTGCACGCGCAGCTCGACGTTGGACGACTCCGTCAGCGGCCGGTAGTGCATGAGCGCCACCCGGCAGCGCGACTCGATGCCGTGCCCGAACAACTCCTCAGCGCCCCTGCCCCGGATGACGAGCGAGTCGGCGTCACCGAGAAGAATGCGCACCCGACATCCCTCCCGCGCCTTCGACGCCAGAAGGTCGTTGAAGTCCGGCCACGACTCGTGCAGGAAGTTCGCGGCGTAGACCAGGATGCCGATGCGCTGCTCCGCGCGCTCGAACAGGGTCCGCCACATGTCCAGGGGCGCGGAGGCGCGGGTGGGGTAGGCGGCGACCAGTTCACCGCTCCCTCGATGACGTCGCTTTCCCTGCTCGATCGCGGGCCACAGGTGGGCGAGGTCCTCCCGGAGCACGATCGCGGCCCGGTGGGCGATGCCCGGATGTGGTGTGCGGCCGGTGTTGACCCACCGTTCGGCGGTCTTGGGATCGACCCCTACCGCCTCGGCCAGTTGCCGGACGCTGATGCCCGCGTGGAGCAATGCGGACCGCAGGCGCTCGTTGGGGGCCATGGGACGTTTATACGCCTCCAAAGACGTCCCGTCACCGTCCCCAAGTGAAGTTCCATCGTCCCTGCCCTGATCAGCATGCTTAGGGACGTATCAAGCCTCAAAAAACGTCCCGTTGTCGCAAGGCGGAAACGAGGTGTGGCCACCCGTTCGACCGCCTCGTCACGACCATTCGAGACCTCCCGGAGAGCGATGCCCCTCAACGCAGTGATCACAGAAGCAGCCCGTTCCTCTCATGCGGCCGAACAGCTCCGCGCCGCTCTCGCCGATCTCGGGATAACCGCCGGCGTTCACCAGGGGCACGGCGCGGCCCTGCTGAGCGTGTGGGTGGACCTGCTCGTCTGGTCCGACGGCTTCCACTTCATGTGGTGGAACGGGGAGCACTCCGCCCGGACGGGCCGCAGGAAGTACGCGACACACCCCACAGACAACCCCATGGCAGCCGCTCACCGGATCGCCGCCCGCTATGCCGATCTCCGCACGGCACACCCCGCGCCTCCGCTGCGAGCACCGAGGGCAGAGGCGGCGCCGTTGTGACGATGCTGGAGACCTGCGTGAGCCCGCACCTGGGCATGGCGCAACGCGGTCATGTCCGGCTCGACTGGCATACACCCGACCGGGTCCTGGAGCGGGTGCGGCCGGTGGCGTGGACGTGCGGGTGCCGGGCCACGGTGTATGAGCTGTTCCAGGGCGGCGGGCAGGGGTTCATCCGGCGCACCCTCCAACTCGACGACGTCCACCAGGTGGATGAAAGCCACCGCTGGTCAATCGCCGAAGCTCGGGCTGCCTGGACGGCACTGCTGTCCGGGAAAGCCCGGTAGAGACGGGCGTGGCGGCGTGTGCTTCGGAGGGACGGCGTCGCCACGCCTACCAGGGGCTGCCAAGCACGGCTTCTCTGCTTGGAGCAAGAGATCAGCCGACCTGAAAACGGCTCACCCCCGAGCTCGGGGGTGAGCCGTTCCGTTCACCTACGCTGAGTGTCGTAGGAGGGCATCAGCCTCGGAGGAAACCGGCCATCCCGATGCCTCACGTGAGGTGGCCAGCCGTTTCCACTCGGAAGAGCTACGCGCTGTCTCAGCTTCGTCTATCGGAAGCTCGACGAGCAGTGGAGGTGCACCGGACTTGCAGAACGCCTCTTTTTCATCGTTCCACTCGTCATAAGAGAGACCGCAGTTGAAGCAGGCTGACGCCGTCTCCAGTTCGGGCGGCCACTCATGCTGCGCCAAAGTCATGATCATCCCGGGGGGAGGATCCTCGCGCCGACCCTGCCGACGCGAGGAACGAATGCCCTGTTGGTCGTTAAGGTGAAGAACCATGCGGATCTTCACCTCGGCGAGGGATCATGAGCCGGTTCGCGGGCATACCAGATGCCGGTGCGACTTTGTGAGCTCACGACAGATGATGGTTCTGACCAGGAACGCGGCCGACGTGGCGTCGACGGATATCGCTCGTTCGCGGCATCCAGCGGGACCCAGGGGATAGAGAAGGCCCGCAACAGATCGATATCGACGCACACTTTGTCGCCGATCCGGCGGACGGGTCGCTAGGGGCCGCAGATATAGTTCACGACAGTCCCCTCTCGCTAGATGTGGAAGTCGGCCCGCAGTCGCGGGCAGGGCGGGGCGTCGGCCTGGCAGGGTCCGAGAGCGGCAATCTCTCGGAGGTCCCCCGCCGGGCCGTCCCCGTATTCGGGCACGACCGTTCCGGCACTGAGGTCATCAGACCCCTGCTCGGCTAGGTCCCGACCAGCGTACACCCACCGAGATGGATGCGTTCGCCCCGCTATGTTCCGTCCACGCAACAGCGATCCCGTACGCCTCTGCGTGGTGGGGCCACGCCCTCCCTGACGCCGGAAACTCCCCCCACCCCCCTTGTCGCGGCACGTCAGGCGAACCTTGACGGGAATGCCGCCTTGAGTACCCCCTACGAAGATCCGGCATTCAAAGTCATGGATGATGGACAGAGATGTGCATACTTGCCCAGAAAACACCATGGATCTGCATGATCTTTTATTGCGCAGATGCAACATGATAGCTATGGTGCGATTGCGCGTTTGGAAAGGGTGCGGGAGTATACGTGAGGTCCGACAACAAAGCTGGCGAAACCTCTTTCTCGGTCTGGCTATCACAGATGGCCAAGGCCAGGGGCTATCCCACCGACGCATCGCTCGCGGACGCTTTGAGCATCAGCCCATCTACGATCTTAAGGTGGCGGCGCGGGAGCAAGCCCTCGGTCACACACCTTCTAAGCCTGAGCAACACGCTCGGCGTCCACCTGGAAGGGCTGTTGGTTCTGGCTGGTCACGCTGATGCGAAGGCCCTGAGTTCGAAGGCTGACCTGCCGTCGCCACCATCAGCGATCACCGAGACCGTTCGGCGCATCATGAACTCCTCCCTCAGTGAGCACTCCAAAGAGGCGCTGGACCGATATTGGCAGGCCCGCCTCAACGAGGAACGCATCCGGTTGTACGAGCTGATCCGCATGCTGGAGGACGCCGAACAGGGCAAGATCGATGTTGTTGACGACCTTTCCAAGGTTTTGGCCCTTGCCTCTCAACCAGGTCTACCTCGGCACCTGGTAGATCTGGTTAGGGAGGTTACCGACATCTTGGAAGCCAATAAACCCAGGAAGCGGCGACGTCGAGCGTCACCGGGGGAGATCCATTTCACCCTGAGAGCTACGCGGTCAGGTCGCGTCCTTCTTGAGCTGTTGACCCCTGACGGGGTCGCAACAGGTACTGCGGGTGAGTATGGGAGCCCGGATGAGGCACTACAGCAGCTTGAGCACAGAATCACCGCCGGACCGGACAGCATCGAGTTGGTAGCCGAGCGCCAGGATCCCGACGAGTCCTGAGCGGCCGTTACCCTTCCGCTCCGCCCCGGATACGCGAGGCGCCCGGGGCGGGCTTCCGTTCGACACCCCAGAGAAAAGTCATCCGGACATCACCTACTGCCAGTGAACCGATCTCTGTCACCTGGCTGGGGACAATCCCACTGGCGAAAGGCCAGCAAACGATCAAAAGGCCAGATCCGTAATCTTCGGATCTGGCCTTTGAGCTGTTACTTAACGGTGGGGCTACCAGGACTTGAACCTGGGACCTCTTCCTTATCAGGGAAGCGCTCTAACCGTCTGAGCTATAGCCCCTCATCACACAGACGAACGGTCTCGCATCCGTTTGGTGGAGGCGAACCCGTTCGCTCGAACAGGGAAAAGCTTACCCTGTTTCGGCACCTGCTCGCGCCATGTCCCCGCCCTCGAAAGAGGACGAGGACACGCGACGGGCCGGCTACTCGGCCTCGCTGAAGGTGACCTCCACGCCGCCGACCAGGTCGGAGGCGACGTTGTAGATCACCGCACCGAGGGTGGCGAGGGCGGTGATCAGCACGACGTTCACCGCGCCGATCAGGGCGGTGTAGCCGAGGATGCGGACCGGCTCGAACCAGGAGGCGATGTCGATGCCGCTGGTGGCCTTGCCGTCGGCCGTCGTCAGCTGGGTGACCGTCTGGATGATGTTCTCGAACACCCCGAGGCCGGACAGCACCATGTAGAGCACCGCGACCGCGATGAACAGCACCACGAAGCAGACCAGTGACACGACGAAGCTGAACTTCATCGCCGACCACGGCTCGACCCTGCGCAGCACCAGGTGCGCCTTGCGGGGCGACCTGGGACCGCTGACGTCCGCGGCCTTCTTGCCGGACGCGTCAGGGGCCTGGGACGACGACAGGCTGCCGGGCGACCACGGGGCGCGGTTGTTCTGCTGTCCGGCCGGGGAACGGCCCTGCTGTCCCCCGGGCGGCGGCGCGGGCGGGGCGACCGGGGAACGGCCCTGCTGCCCTCCCGGCGGAGGCGAAGTCTGCGGCGGAGGCGGGGTGGGCGACTGCAGCGATGGCGCCGAGGGTGGTGGAGATCCGCTTGGACGGATCCGCACCGTGGTGTCGGCCTGCTTGCCGTCCTCTGTCGTCACTTTTTTCCTGCCCTTGCGATCGTCGGATACCGATTCATCGGTTTCCGGCGCGGGCGCGCTACCGTTAACCGGTGACGAGGCCGCCTCGACGTCCTTCGTTCCAGCGGTCTTGTCCATCTTCTCCGTCGCCTGATCGCGTGTCGACGAGGTGGCGGGGCGCGATCCCGGTTTGCCCTGAGCACTCACGGATTCTCCCCTTCCCCGTTCTCACCGGTCTCCACCTGCGACTCTGCGCTTTCCTCGGTCGCCAGGTTCTCCCCGGTCTCCAGCGCCTCCGCATTACGGGCCAGCGCCACGACGCTGTCCCCCTCCGCCAGATTCATCAGCCGAACCCCCATCGTCTGGCGGCCAGACTGCTTGATCTCCCCGGCACTCGTCCGGATAACCCCTCCGGCGGACGTGATCGCGAAAACCTCGTCCTCGGGTCTGACCATGACCGCGCCAACCAGCTTGCCACGAGCGCTGACGATCTTGGCGGTCAGGACTCCCTTTCCGCCCCTTCCCTGAAGAGGGTACTGATCCACGGGAGTGCGCTTGGCGTATCCGCCCTCGGTCGCGATGAGCACGTTGTCGCCGTCGGCGATCCGGTTCATCGCCAGGAGCTCGTCGCCGTCGAGGAAGCGCATGCCGATCACACCGCTGGTCGCCCTGCCCATCGGGCGCATGGCCTCGTCGGAGGCCGTGAAGCGGATGGACTGGGCGCCACGCGAGACGAGGAGGAGGTCGTCGTCCTCCGACACCAGCCTGGCGGCGATCACCTCGTCATCTTCTCGCAAATTGATCGCGATGAGACCACCCGTGCGCGGCGAGTCGTACTCGGAAAGGCGCGTCTTCTTCACCAGGCCGCTGCGGGTGGCCAGCACGAGATACGGGGCGACCTCGTAATCGCGCAGGTCGAGGACCTCCATCACGACCTCGTCCGGCTGCATGGCCAGCAGGTTCGCCAGGTGCTGCCCGCGCGCGTCGCGGCCGGAGTCGGGCAGCTCGTACGCCTTGACCCGGTAGACGCGGCCCTTGTTCGTGAAGAACAGCAGCCAGTGGTGCGTCGTGGTGACGAAGAAGTGGTCGACGATGTCGTCCTGGCGCAGCTGCGCGCCCCGCACACCCTTGCCGCCGCGCTTCTGCGCCCGGTAAAGATCCGTGTTGGTTCGCTTGGCGTAGCCGCCGCGGGTGATCGTGACGACCATGTCCTCCTCGGCGAGGAGGTCCTCGATCGACATGTCGCCCTCGTAGGCGATGATCTCGGTCTTGCGCTCGTCGCCGTAGCGCGCGGTGAGCTCGGAGAGCTCGTCCTGGACGATCGTGCGCTGCCGCTCGGGCGAGGCGAGGATCGTCTGGTACTCGGTGATCTGCGCCATCAGCGAGTCGTGCTCGTCGGTGATCTGCTGGCGCTCCAGGGCGGCCAGCTTGCGCAGCTGCATGTCGAGGATCGCCTGCGCCTGGATCTCGTCGATCTCCAGCAGCGTCATCAGGCCGCCCTGCGCCGCGGACGCCGAGGGCGACCGGCGGATCAGGGCGATGACCTCGTCCATCCGCTCCAGGGCCTTGAGCAGCGCGCGCAGGATGTGCGCCCGCTCCTCGGCCTTGCGCAGCAGGTATCGGGTCCTGCGGACCACGACCTCGATCTGGTGCGCCACGTAGTGGCGGACGAACTGGTCGAGCCTGAGCGTCCGCGGCACGCCGTCGACCAGGGCCAGCATGTTGGCGCCGAAGGTGGTCTGCAGCTGGGTGTGCTTGAAGAGGTTGTTCAGCACGACCTTGGCGACCGCGTCGCGCTTGAGCACGATCACCAGGCGCTGGCCGACGCGCGAGGAGCTCTCGTCGCGGACGTCGGCGATGCCGCTGATCCTGCCGTCCTTGACCGCCTCGGCGATGGTCAGCGCGAGGTTGTCCGGGTTGACCTGGTACGGGAGCTCGGTGACGACCAGGCACTGGCGGCCCTTGGCGTCCTCCTCGACCTCGACGATCGCCCGCATGGTGATCGAGCCGCGCCCGGTGCGGTACGCGTCGTCGATGCCGCGGCGGCCGACGATCAGCGCGCCGGTGGGGAAGTCGGGCCCCTTGATCTGGGCGATCAGCGCCTCGAGGAGCTCCTCGTCGTCGGCGTCGGGGTTCTGCAGGCACCAGGCGATGCCGGCGGCCACCTCCCGCAGGTTGTGCGGCGGGATGTTGGTGGCCATGCCGACCGCGATGCCCGCCGCCCCGTTGACCAGCAGGTTGGGGAAGCGCGAGGGCAGGACGAGGGGCTCCTGGGAGCGCCCGTCGTAGTTGGGGACGAGATCGACGGTGTCCTTGTCGATGTCGCGCAGCATCTCCATCGCGATGGGCGCGAGCTTGCACTCGGTGTAGCGCATCGCGGCCGGCGGGTCGTTGCCCGGCGAGCCGAAGTTGCCCTGCCCGTCGACCAGCGTGTAGCGCAGCGACCAGGGCTGGGCCATCCGCACCACGGTGGCGTAGATCGACGTGTCGCCGTGCGGGTGGTAGGAGCCCATGACGTCGCCGACGACGCGGGAGCACTTGAAGTAGCCGCGGTCGGGCCGGTAGCCGCCGTCGTACATGGCGTACAGCACGCGGCGGTGCACCGGCTTGAGGCCGTCACGGACGTCCGGCAGCGCGCGCGAGACGATGACCGACATCGCGTAGTCCATGTAGCTGCGCTGCATCTCGGACTGGATGTCGACCGGCTCGACGCGGTCGGTCGGAGGGCCGGGCGGAGTGTTGACTTCCGTCACAGGTCAAGATCCTTTTCTGGTACGGCTACCGCTACACGTCGAGGAAACGGACGTCCCTGGCGTTCCTGATGATGAAGGAACGGCGGGCTTCGACGTCCTCACCCATGAGCACGCTGAACAGCTCGTCGGCCTGGGCCGCGTCGTCGAGGGTGACCTGGAGGAGAAGGCGGGTGTCGGGGTTCATGGTCGTGTCCCAGAGCTGGTTGGCGTTCATCTCGCCCAGACCCTTGAAGCGCTGCACGTTGTCGCGCGGCCGGGGGTCGGGCTTGCCCGCGTCGATGCCGGCCTGGATGACCACGTCACGCTCGCGGTCGGAGTAGGCGTAGGAGGCGTCCTCGCCCTTCCGGTCCCACTTGATCTTGTAGAGGGGCGGCTGGGAGAGGTAGACGTGCCCGGCCTCGATCAGGGGACGCATGAAGCGGAACAGCAGGGTCAGCAGCAGCGTGGTGATGTGCTGGCCGTCGACGTCGGCGTCCGCCATCAGGATGAGCTTGTGGTAGCGGAGCTTGGCGATGTCGAACTCGTCGTGCACGCCCGTGCCCATGGCGGTGATCAGCGCCTGGACCTCGTTGTTCTGCAGGACCTTGTCGATCCGGGCCTTCTCGACGTTGAGGATCTTGCCGCGGATCGGGAGGATCGCCTGGAACTTGGAGTCGCGGCCGCCCTTGGCGGAGCCGCCCGCCGAGTCACCCTCGACGATGTACAGCTCGCACTTCTCCGGGTCGCTCCACTGGCAGTCGGCCAGCTTGCCCGGCAGCCCCGAGCCCGACTCCAGCAGCGACTTGCGCCGGGTCAGGTCGCGGGCCTGGCGAGCCGCGAGTCGGGCGCGGGAGGCCTGCAGGGACTTCGTGATGATGTCCTTGGCCTCGCCGGGGTTGCGCTCGAACCAGTCGCGCAGGTGGTCGTTGCAGGCCTTCTGGACGAACGACTTGGCCTCGGTGTTGCCCAGCTTGGTCTTGGTCTGGCCCTCGAACTGCGGGTCGGTCAGCTTCACCGAGATGATCGCGGTGAGGCCCTCGCGGATGTCCTCTCCGGCGAGGTTGTCGTCCTTGCCCTCCTTGAGGAACTTCTGCTCGCGCGCGTAGCGGTTGACGATGGACGTCAGCGCCGCGCGGAAGCCCTCCTCGTGGGTGCCGCCCTCGGCCGTGTTGATCGTGTTGGCGAAGGTGTAGACGGACTCGCTGTAGGAGTTGTTCCACTGCATCGCGATCTCGACGGCGATGCCCTCGCCCTGCTCCTCGAAGTCGATCACCGAGAGGTGGGCCGGCTCCTTCTTGGAGTTGAGGTGCTTGACGAAGTCGGACAGGCCGCCCTCGTAGTGGAAGGTGGCCTCTCTGGGCTCGCCCTCGTCGCCCTCGGCGAAGTCGGGGCGCTCGTCCCTGATGGAGATCGTCAGGCCCTTGTTGAGGAAGGCCATCTCCTGGAAGCGGCGCGCGAGGGTCTCGAAGTGCCAGGTCGTGGTCTCGAAGATGGTCTCGTCGGCCCAGAAGGTGATCGAGGTGCCGGTCTCGTCGGTCTTCTCGCCCCTGGCCAGCGGGGCGGTGGGCCTGGACTCGACGTAACTCTGGCGCCAGTGGTGGCCCTCGGTGCGGATCTCCACGTCGAGCTTGCTGGACAGCGCGTTGACGACGGAGACGCCCACGCCGTGCAGGCCGCCGGAGACCGCGTACGACTTGTCGTCGAACTTGCCTCCCGCGTGCAGCACGGTCAGGACGACCTCGACCGCGGGACGGTTCTCGCCGGGGACGTTCCCGACGGGGATGCCACGGCCGTTGTCGACGACCCGCACGCCGTTGTCGGCGAGCAGGGTGACCTCGATCCGGTCGGCGTGTCCGGCCAGGGCCTCGTCGACGGAGTTGTCCACGACCTCGTAGACGAGGTGGTGCAGACCGCGCTCGCCGGTGGAGCCGATGTACATGCCGGGGCGCTTACGGACCGCCTCAAGCCCTTCGAGAACGGTGATTGAGCTAGCGTCGTAGGACAAGTGCGAAATCCTCCTGCCGCGGACACGCGGCAGGGAGACAACATGTAGCCCCGCCGTGCCCGTCACCGTCGTGAATGCCCCGATGCGTTCACCCAGGGGAGCCGGCATGCGCGCCGGGGGTGACACGCAAACGGACGTGTCCGGAATTCGATTTCATTCTAGCGGCTCAGAGCACATCATGTGGCATTGACGGCCTCTGGAATGGCCTGTCGCGCGACGATCATCGCTTTGGACATCCCCCTACGGGGACGGGGTTCACCGCGTCAGAGGGGCCGCTGATCCGTTTTCGGGCCTCGGATCAGCCGTACGTGTCGCCCGGGCCGCGACTTCCGGTGACGCGCAGGCCGCCGCTGGAGCGGGGGCCGTTCTGCGGTCCACGAACTTTTACCTTTTGCACCGTTCCGTCCCCGAGCTCCTCATTCAATCTCCTGACGAGCGTCCTCGCCAGCATCCGCACCTGGGTGGCCCAGGCGGTGGAGTCGGCGACCACCACGACCTCGCCCTCGGCGAAGGTCTCCGGCTTGGTGTGGGCCGCCATGTCGGCGCCGACGATCTCGTGCCAGCGACCGAAAACCCCGCCGATCGCGGCGGGCTGCTCCCAGCCGCGATCGGACAGCAGGTCGGCGATGGCCCTGCCGAAGAGTTGGGGGTCGCCGGAGTCCCTGCGCGCCCCCGACGCCCTGCGCCTCGGCTCGCGGCGGGGGAGCTGTCCCCGCCTGGCGGCGTCCGACTTGGCCTGGGCCAGCTTCTCCCTGGCCAGCGCGGCCCCCTTGGCGGCCGCGCTCCTCGCCGATCCGGCGGCCGCTCCGTCCGCCCCCGTAGCGCCCGCACCGCCCGGCGCGGGTGCCGTGCCGCCCGCGCCATCCGGGTCCGGCGAACGGGGGTCGGGCCCGCCCCGCTCCTGACCACCTCGCGCGGCGCCGCGCCGTCTCGGCTCCGGGGCCCGCGGTCCGGGCACCGGGCCGCCCGCGCCCTCTCCACCGTCATCGGACACGGGCCACGCCCCCCTCGGTCACGTCGAAACGGCTTCCGGCCAGCTCCCCGGGCACGTCGTCGGGGACCGCGGCGGTGATCAGCACCTGTTCCGCGGGGGCGACCATCTCGGCCAGGCGGCGCCTGCGCCTGTTGTCCAGCTCGGCGAAGACGTCGTCCAGGATCAGGACCGGGTCGCCGCCGTCGGCCCTGAGCAGGTCGTAGGCGGCCAGCCTGAGCGCCAGCGCGAACGACCACGACTCGCCGTGGCTGGCGTAGCCGCGCGCCGGCAGCTCGCCCAGGCCGAGGAACAGGTCGTCGCGGTGCGGGCCGACGAGGGTGACGCCGCGTTCGAGCTCGGAGGCGCGGACCTCCAGCAGGCAGGCCCGCAGCCGCTCCGCCAGCTCGGCGCGATCGGTCCCGGCGTCCGGGGGCAGGGTGCCGCGGTATTCCAGCCCCGCGGGGGCGGAGCCGGGCGCGAGCGAGGCGTACGAGGCGGCGACCAGCGGGCGCAGCGTCTCGACCAGCTCCAGCCTGGCCGCGAGCAGCTCGGCGCCGTGCGTCGCCAGGTGGGCGTCCCAGACCTCCAGGGTGCTGAGCGGGTCTCCCGCCCCCGCCTCGGCGAACGCGGCGTCGCTCTCGGCCCGCCGCGCGCTCCGGCTCCGTCCGGAGCCCCGCCTGGCCTGCGCGGCGGTGCGCAGCAGGGCTCCGCGCTGCTTGAGCACCCGGTCGTAGTCGGCGCGCACCCCCGCGAACCTGGGCGTCCTGGCCACCAGGAGGTCGTCGAGGAACCGGCGCCGCTCGGAGGGGTCGCCCTTGACCATCGCGAGGTCCTCGGGGGCGAACAGGACCGTGCGCAGCAGGCCGACGACGTCGCGGGGGCGGGAGACGGGCGAGCGGTTCAGCCTGGCCCGGTTGGCCCTGCCCGGATTGATCTCCAGCTCGATCAGCGCGCGCCGGTCGTCGCGCACCACCGAAGAGCGGACGATCGCCCGCGCCGCGCCCTGCCGGACCAGCGGCCCGTCGTTGGCGACCCGGTGGCTGGCCTGCGTCGCCACGTATCCCAGCGCCTCGACCAGGTTGGTCTTTCCCATGCCGTTGGGCCCGACGAAGGCCGTGACCCCCGGCTCCATGCCGAGGTCGACGGTTTCGTAGGACCGGAAGTCGGTCAGGGAGAGATGGGCGACATGCACCCCAGGAAGATTAGTCGGCCCCGTCCGTCACCGGGGCACCCCGCGTCCGTACGGCTCGCGCCCTGTGGAAAAGGTATGGCGCGAGCCGCAGGGGGACGGGGGGTCAGCCGGCCGCCTCGACCGGCGGGGTGACGTCGGCGCCGGGGGCGTCGGCGCCCTTCTCTGCCGCGCCCGCCTTGGAGGTGACCGCGTGGCCGCCGAACTGGTTGCGCAGGGCCGCGACGACCTTCATGGCCGGCGAGTCGTCCTGGCGGGAGGCGAACCTGGCGTACAGGGCGGCGGTGATGACCGGCAGCGGGACCGCGTGCTCGACGGCGGCCTGCACCGCCCAGCGGCCCTCGCCCGAGTCCTGCGCGTAGCCCTCCAGCTCCGCCAGGGACGGGTCCTCGTCGAGCGCGCGGACCATCAGGTCGAGCAGCCAGGAGCGGATGACCGTGCCCTGCCGCCAGCTCTTGAAGGAGCCGGCCACGTCGGTCACGATGTCGGAGGCCTCGAGCAGCTCCCAGCCCTCGGCGAAGGCCTGCATCATGCCGTACTCGATGCCGTTGTGGACCATCTTGGCGAAGTGGCCGGCGCCGACCGTGCCGGCGTGCACGAAACCGTCCTCGCCCTCGGGCTTGAGGGTCTCGAAGATCGGCATCGCCCGCTCGACGTCGGCCTTCTCGCCGCCGACCATGAGCGCGTAGCCGTTCTGCAGCCCCCAGACGCCGCCGCTCACGCCGCAGTCGACGAAGCCGACGCCCTTGGCCGCGAGCTCGGCGCCGTGCTTCTGGTCGTCGACATAGTGCGAGTTGCCGCCGTCGACGAGGAGGTCGCCGGGCGACAGCAGGCCGCCGAGCGCCTCGACCGTCGCCCGGGTCGGGTCGCCGGAGGGCACCATGACCCACACGGTGCGCGGCGCCTGGAGCCGCTCCACCAGCTCCTCGAGGCCGGAGACGTCGCTGACCGCGGGATCGCGGTCGTACCCGATGACGTCGTGGCCGCCGCGGCGCAGGCGCTCAGCCATGTTGCCGCCCATCTTGCCCAGCCCGACCATGCCGATCTGCATACGAGACCCCCTTCAGGGTTTCATCATTCACCTACGCCAGGCGTGCCCGCGCAAGCCTTACCAACTCGGCGTTCCCGCCGACGGGGTCACCCACAGGGCTGTGGAGGACGTCCTCCAGGCCGATGCGCGTGGCGAGTCCAGACTGCCCCGCCTCGTCCAGGAGAATCCAGGCGGGGTCCCCTTCACCGTGGAGAAGTCGCGGACCGGGGACGCCCAGCTCGGCGAGGCGGTCCAGAACGGCGCGCGCCCGGGAGACGGCGGTTTCCGCGGGGCCGCCGAGGATCTCGACGAGCACCCGCACGCATTCCAGGCCGGTCGCGGCGAGCGCGTCGGCGTCGTCCACCGACCAGACCCCGGCCTCCACCCCCACCCCGAGCCGTCGCAGATCATGCCACAGGGCCTCGAAGCCGGGTTCTGAGAGGTTCACCGAGGCGAAGTCCGGCAGCTCGCCGGAGGCGAGCGCGGCCCAGCCGCGGACGGCGTCGCGCCGAGTGTCCACATCCCCGCCGGTTATCCACAGCCCGGTGCTCACCCCCACGGGGAGGCCGGGGCAGGCCTCGCGCACGGCGCGTACGGCCGCCCCGATGTGGGCGGCGCTGAGCGACTCGCTGCCCGCCTCGTCGCGCGGATGCAGGTGAACGGCGTCCGCACCCGCCCCACGCGCCTCACGGGCCGCCTCAGCGAGCTCCAGGGGGGTCAGGGGCAGGGCAGGGTGGTCGCCGGGCCTCCTGGCGCCGTTCAAGCATGCCTTGAGCCACGTCGCCCCCTCCCGCCGCCCCGTCGCCCCGCCGCGCGTCTCCGCGCCTCCGCCCGCCGCCGTTCTCGGCGCGGGATCACTTCCGGGACCCGTGGGGGGATTCACCGCGGGATCCACCGGGTGATCCCCCGCGCCGGGCCGTCGCGGGGCCTCCATCAGCTGGACAGGCGGATGGGCATGATCAGGTAGCGGTAGTCGGGAACACCGCCGTCGTCCGCGGGCTTGCCACCGGTGAGGATGGCGGGCTTGGTGGACGTGGTCATCTGCAGGCGGGCCACGTCGGAGTCGATCGCGCCGAGCCCCTCCAGCAGGAACTGGTGGTTGAAGGCGATGTTGATGTCGTCGCCCTCGAAGTCGACCGGGAGCACCTCGACCGCCTGCGCCTCGTCGCCGCTGCCCGCCTCCAGGACGACCTCGTCGCCGCGGAAGGCCAGCCGTACGGGCGTGTTGCGCTCGGCGACCAGGGCCACGCGCTTGACGGCCTCGACGAAGGCGGCCGTCGGCAGCTCCGCGCGGGCGGAGAACTCCGTCGGCAGCAGCGAGCGGTACTTGGGGAACTCGGGGTCGAGCAGCCGGGTGGTGGTGCGGCGCCCCGCGCTGGAGAAGCCGATCATGCCCTCACCGGTGCCGCCCGCGGAGCTCATCGCGATCTCGACCTCGGCGCCGGTGCCGCCCAGGGCCTTGGCCGTGTCGGCGAGGGTCCTGCCCGGGATCATCGCGATCGCCGAGAAGTCGGGCTGGCCCGGCTGCCACTTCAGCTCCCGTACGGCGAGGCGGTAGCGGTCGGTCGCCGCGAGCGTGACCGTGTCGCCCTCGATCTCCACGCGAACGCCGGTGAGCATCGGCAGGGTGTCGTCCTTGCCCGCGGCCACCGCGACCTGGCCGACGGCCGAGGCGAACACGTCGCTGCCCACCCGGCCGGCGGCGGGGGGCATGGTCGGCAGGGAGGGGTAGTCCTCCACAGGCATGGTCAGGAGTGTGAACCGGGCGCTGCCACAGGTGACGACCGCCTTGGCTCCCTCCACCACGAAATCCACAGGCTGTGCGGGAAGCGCCCTGGTGATCTCGGCCAGGAGCCTGCCGGAGACGAGCACCACGCCCGCCTCGCCCGTCTGCAGTTCGAGGGTCACCTCGGCGGAGACCTCGTAGTCGAAGCCCGAGAGCTTGAGCTGCCCGTTCTCCGTGACCTCAAGACGCATGCCGGCCAGCACCGGCACGGAGGGACGCGCCGGCAGGCTGCGCGCCGTCCATGCGACCGCCTCAGCGAGCACGTCTCGGTCGACCCGGAACATCACGTGGATCCGCCTCCTGTGTGTCGAGCGCCATCCGCTCGGTGCCTGGGGTTCAAGTGTTCACTGTCGCGCACCTGCGCTCCCTCGGAACCCCTCTTATGGCTCTTGGGTTTCCTAGTTAGAGATACAAGTGGCCTTCGTATTAGGGGCTGTGGATACTGTGGAAAGCCATTGTTTCCGCAGGTCAAGTGCTGTTTTTTCATCCACCGGGGCTGTGGGTGGAGACTGTGGACAACTCTTGGGGCTGGGGAGAACCTCGGAGTACACACAGGCCGTCCCCAGATTCGGTGCCCTCTGTCCCCAAGTTTTCCACGAGGTTTCCCCAGGTTATCCACGGGGTAGGAGGTCGTTTTGTCCTTGTGGAAAACTCTCCCCACAGGGCGTCCCCAGGTTATCCACGAGTTGTCCCCAGGTTGTCCCCAAGTTCTCCCCAGGGTTGTCCACATGCGCCGAACAACGTTCGGACCAGCGGGTTTCCGGATGATCATGGTTCGACACCCTGGAGCCTCCCCGGCCCCGGCGAACCGTTGATCCACAAGGTTTTCCACAGCCTGTGCATCACTGGGTGAAAAACCTCATCATCCATTGCGGGACTGCTGCTTGATCCGGGTCGTCAGCTCGTTGACCTGGTTGTAGATCGAGCGTCGCTCGGCCATCAGGGAGCGGATCTTCCGGTCGGCGTGCATGACCGTGGTGTGGTCGCGGCCGCCGAACTGCTGTCCGATCTTCGGCAGCGACATGTCGGTCAGCTCTCTGCACAGATACATGGCGATCTGGCGGGCGGTCACCAGCACCCGCGAGCGCGACCCGCCGCACAGGTCGTCGATCGACAGCCCGAAGTAGGCGGCGGTGGACGCCATGATCGTGGCGACCGTTATCTCCGACCCCGCGTCCTCGGTGATCAGGTCCTTGAGCACGACCTCGGTGAGCTGCAGGTCCACCGACTGCCGGTTCAGGCTCGCGAACGCGGTCACCCTGATCAGGGCGCCCTCCAGCTCGCGGATGTTGGTCGAGATGCGGCTCGCGATGTACTCGAGCACCTCGGGCGGAGCGGCCAGGCCCTCCTGGATCGCCTTCTTGCGCAGGATCGCGATCCGGGTCTCCAGCTCGGGCGGCTGGACGTCGGTGATCAGACCCCACTCGAACCGGTTGCGCAGCCGGTCCTCCAGCGTGACCAGCTGTTTCGGCGCCCGGTCGCTGGAGATGACGATCTGCTTGTTGGAGTTGTGCAGCGTGTTGAAGGTGTGGAAGAACTCCTCCTGCGTCTGCTCCTTGCCCTCCAGGAACTGGATGTCGTCCACGAGCAGGATGTCCACGGCCCGGTAGCGACCCCGGAAGTTGTCGGCCTTGTGGTCGCGGATGGAGTTGATGAAGTCGTTGGTGAACTCCTCCGAGCTCACGTATCTCACCCGCGCGCCGTCGTAGAGGCTCTGGGCGTAGTGGCCGATCGCGTGCAGCAGGTGGGTCTTGCCCAGGCCCGAGTCACCGTAGATGAACAGGGGGTTGTACGCCTTGGCCGGCGCCTCGGCCACCGCGACCGCCGCCGCGTGCGCGAACCGGTTGCTGGAGCCGATCACGAAGGTGTCGAAGGTGTACTTCGGGTTCAGCCGGGCCGGCTCCCCCTGCGTCCGGCTCCCGCGGCCGTCCCACCTGTTCTGCACGCCACCGGCGCCGCCCGCGGCGGGCACGGGGGGCGCGCCGCGGTCGAACGAGTCGGGCTCGGGCCGCGGCGGTGACGGCTGCGGGGTGTAGCCGCGGCCGTATCCGGGGCTCTGCTCCCCCTGCGCGGGCGTCTGCGAGGGCTCCGCGGGCAGGTACGGCTGGGGAGACTCCTCGCCCTGCTGGTACGGGTAGGAGAACGGCTGTGCCTGTGGATAGTCGGTGGACGGCTGCGTGGGCTGGTTGCCCCCCGGATAGGGGTGCTGGAGCCCGGAACCCCCGTGGTGCTGGGGCGGAGCGGGCTGTGCATAACCCTGCCGGTCCCCGCCGGCCTGTGCATAACCCGGCGGCTGGGCCTGGGGATAAGCGTCCTGGCGGGGGGTGAGCCCGGACTCGGGACCCGCCGCGCTGGGGTCGACCATGACCGCCACCCGCATCGGGCGGCCGAACTCCTGGGAGAGCGCCTGGCTGATGAGCGGACGAAGCTTGTTCTCCAGGACATCTCTGGCGAAATCCGTGGGTGCGGCGAGCACCACGGTGTCGTTCATGAGGCCGAAGGGCCGGGTCATGTTGAGCCAGACCCGCTGCTGGGACGGGACGTTCTCGTTCAGGGAGTTCTCAAGAGCCCTCGCCCAGACCGCGCTGAGGTCCGTTCCGTCCATGGTCCGGCTCCCCTCCTCCCGACGCGGCCCGCTGGCCCACCGCGATCTGTTTATCCACAATGGTGGCCGCCGGGCGCACCGGATCTCGTCGTTGTCCACATGCCGGGAGTCCCGTGGCCCCGTCGTGGGCGCCATACGAAATCCACATCGAATCCACAGGCTGTGCACAGCCCGTTACCTGCGGTCCGACGCGTCCTCGCAGCGGAGAGAGGGTCTGGAAGGGCCGACAGTAGCCCTGTCCACAGCTGTGTACAAGACGTTGTCCACAGCCTAGTGGCGTACGGGAGGGACGGAGCGCACATCCTGTGGACGGCGAGGCGCCGGTGGATAACGTGCCTGTGGAAACGTGGATAACCTGTGTGCGCGTGCTTCGGAACACTCTCCGGTTTGACCTGGGACACGCCTGACCCGTAACGTACGACGGTCGGCTTGCCACGCGGCGGCTATTTCGCATGCCCCGCATCCGGCAAGCCAGCCACTGTCGAGCGTCCCCATGTGCTGGGGATGCGTCTTGAGCCTGGAGCCCACTCGTGAGCAAGCGTACTTTCCAGCCGAACAACCGCCGTCGTGCGAAGACCCACGGCTTCCGGCTCCGCATGCGCACCCGCGCCGGCCGCGCCATCCTTGCCGCTCGCCGTCGCAAGGGCCGCGCCGAGATCTCCGCCTGACGCATCCGTTGCGCCCGGTTCGCCGGGCCTAGGCAGTAGCGCCCGTCGCCCGCCGGCATCGCTGCCGGCGGGCGACGGGCGTACCTGCCCAGGGTCACCAAGATCTCTCGTGCTGCCGTCCGGGTCCCGCATGCGCCGGGGCGACGAGTTCGCCGGCGCGATCAGAAGGGGAAGCCGAGCAGGCCGCCCCACCCTGGTCGCGCACCTTGGCATGCGCTCTGACAGGGACACTCCCCCCCTGGTCGGATTCGTGGTGAGTCGTGCCGTAGGAGGCGCGGTCATCAGAAATCGGGTTAAACGTCAGTTGAGACACCTCATGCGAGACCGTCTCGACCGGCTTCCGAGAGGTAGCCTGCTGGTGGTGCGCGCCAATCCACCGGCCGCGTCCGCGCGAAGCGAGCGCATCGCCGCCGAACTCGACGTCGCGCTGGATCGTTTACTCAGGCGGCTGGAGCCCCCCGGGGCTCGCATGGATGGGCGATGATGACGGCGCAGCAGACCGCTGGAATTTCTCCGGCTGCCAGGATCCTGATGGCTCCGATCCGGTTCTACCGGGCCTTCGTGAGTCCTCTGCTGGGTCCCCGTTGCCGCTTCCACCCCTCGTGCAGTGCCTACGGCCTCGAGGCCGTGGCCGTTCACGGCGCGCTGCGCGGCACATGGTTGACGATCCGGAGAATCGGGCGTTGCCACCCATTCCATCCCGGAGGCTTTGACCCGGTGCCCCCGCGCCCGGGCCGGTCCGACGAAACGCAAGGGAGCTAGCTCGGTGGAGCTGTCCTGGCTGAACTGGCTGTACACAGCCGTCGCCCATGTAATCACCTGGATTCACCAGGGCTACAGCACCTTCATCCCGAAGGACAGCGGGCTCAACTGGGCGCTGACCATCATCACGCTCACCGTGCTGATGCGGCTGCTGATCTTTCCGCTCTTCCTCAAGCAGATGCGCTCGTCGAAGAAGATGCAGGAGCTGGCGCCCAAGGTCCAGGAGATCCGCAAGCGCTACAAGAACGACAAGCAGCGCATGAACCAGGAGGTCATGGCGCTGTACCAGGGGCAGGGGGCCAACCCGCTGGGTGGCTGCCTCCCGATCCTGGCGCAGTTCCCGATCTTCATCTCGATGTTCACCGTGCTGCAGGCCATGGCCGCGGGCCAGGCCAAGTTCGGGATGTCGCAGGACCTCGTCAACAGCGCCCGGGCCGCGCACATCTTCGGCGCCCCCATCCCCGCGACGTTCTTCACGAGCTCGGCCGACATCATCAAGCTGGACGCCGACCCGATCATCACCAAGGTCGTGCTCGCCATCTTCGTGGCGGTCAGCTCGCTGACGACCTTCCTCACCGTCCGGCAGAGCGTGACCCGCTCGATCGCCCAGATGCCGGACAACCCGATGGCGCAGCAGCAGAAGATCCTGATGTACGTCTCGCCGCTGTTCGCGATCTTCTCGCTGAACTTCCCTCTCGGCCTGATCCTCTACTGGGTCACCACGAACGTCTGGACCCTCGGCCAGCAGCACTGGTTCTACAGCCGTAACCCCTCCCCGGTGGTCGACGCCAAGGGCAACGTCACGACTCCCGAGCCCAAGCCGAGCCTGCTGAGTAAGGTCAAGAAGACCGCCCCCGAGCCCGAGGCGCCGCCCGTGCCGGAGGCCAAGGTGATCCGACAGCAGCCCACCCGCCAGCCCCGCAGCAAGCGGACCGGTAGCAAGAAGTCCTGACGTCTCATCCCGACAGCACGAAGGAGTGGCCGGACGTGACCGAGGCCGAGGCCGAGAAGGAGCCCGCGAAGACGGCTCCCGATCTCGCCGCCCTGGAGCAGGAAGGCGAGATCGCGGCGGACTACGTCGAGGGTCTGCTCGACATCGCCGACATCGACGGTGACATCGACATGGATGTCGAAGGCGATCGCGCCGTGGTGTCGGTCGTCGACATCAAGGGCGGCGACCTGGTCGGCCCCAACGGCGAGGTGCTGGAGGCCATCCAGGAGCTGACCCGCCTCGCGGTCCACCGCCAGACGGGTGAGCGCTCGCGCCTGATGCTCGACATCGGCGGCTACCGGGACCGCCGCCGGAGCGAGCTGAGCGAGCTCGGCACCAAGATCGCGGCGGACGTCAAGCGGAACGGCGAGCCCAAGTCGCTGCAGCCGATGACCCCGTTCGAGCGGAAGATCGTGCATGACGCCGTCGCGGCGGCGGGCCTGCGGAGCGAGTCCGAGGGCGAAGAGCCCCGCCGTTTCGTGGTGGTGCTTCCCGTTTAACGCCTCTTGGCGATGGCGTGGGCCGGTAGAGGCCGCCGCCCCCGGTTCCCCGGGGACGGCGGCCTTTTTCGTGGGCCGCTCTCTTGGCCCGCTTTGTGGGACCTTTTCGTGGGCCGCTCTCTTGGCTCGCTTCGTGACCCGCTCTCGTGGCCCGTTCTCGCGGACCGTACGGCGCGGACCGTACGGCGCGGACCGCTCTCGTGGCCCGCGCCGTACGGACACCGTCCGGGCCGCCGCGTCCCGGGGACCTCTGCCCGCGTGTGCCCCGGGATGCCGCTTCGCGGCGCCCGGGAAGGCCGCGGCGCCCACCACACGATCCGTCCGGCACCGCCGCACGCGTCGCACGGCATCGTGTCCCGCGCGCCCGCGGCGGCGTCGCCACCCCGTGCTGTACGACGGCGCCGAAGCGGGCCGTTAGCCTTGAGATCGGCCTGACCCCGATATTTCCGAGGGAAGAGTGAGCATCGAGTGAGTGACCAGATCCCCGAACCGCCCGAGGTCGCGCGCGAGGTGTTCGCCGGCGACGCCTGGGCCAGAGCGGAGGCCTTCGCGGAGCTGCTGGCCGGTCCCGGGGTGGTGCGCGGGCTGCTCGGCCCGCGGGAGGTGCCGCGCATCTGGGACCGCCACCTGCTCAACTGCGCGGTGATCGCCGAGGCCGTGCCCACCGGCGTGCGCCTGGTCGACATCGGTTCCGGTGCCGGCCTGCCGGGCCTGGTCCTGGCGATCGTACGGCCCGACATCACCGTCACCCTCCTGGAGCCGCTCCTTCGCCGGACGGTCTTCCTGGAGGAGTGCGTGGAGTCGTTGAAACTCGACAACGTCGAGGTCCTGCGCGGCCGGGCCGAGGAGTTCGCGGGCAGGCGGGAGTTCGACGTCGCCTCCGCTCGCGCGGTGGCGCCGCTCGATCGCCTGCTGAAATGGGCGCTGCCCCTGCTGCGCGAGGGGGGTGAGCTGCTGGCCATGAAGGGCGAGCGTGCCGCCGAGGAGTTGGCGGACGCCGAGCCGCAATTGCGGGCGAGTGGGGTGCAAACCGCCGAGCTTACATCGGTCGGGCACGGTAAGGTCGAGCCGCCCGCAACTCTCATCCGAGTGGTCGCCGGTCGGGCTCCCGAAGGAGCGCGGAAGGCCTCTCGCCGGAAGGATCGTGCCTCGCGAGGCAGGTAAGCGCGAGGTCACCAGGTAAACCGAGCAAAGCGAGTACGAGGCCAGTGAACGACCGTTCGAGTGCGATCGCCAGCGCGAGGAGCGGTCTCGGCTGGCCCGAGGTTCCCGCCGTTTTGCCCCATGGACGCCTTTCCGGTCTGGGCTGGCCGGCAGCGGCACCCGGTGCCGTAGTCAGGCCGGTTGAAAGGAAGACGACCGTGACCCAGACCCCCCTTAATCCCGGCGACTCGCCGCTGGTACGAGAGGCACTCAGCTCAGTGGTTTCACGTGAAACATCGGCCCAGAAGACCGCCGCCACCCCCGGAGGTTCCACCGGGGTCCGGGACGGTGACTGGCCTCGCCCTTCCAAGACCCGGATCTTCACCGTCCACCACGTCGGTCAACCTGGCCGCGGCGCTGTCCATGCACGGCCAGCGGGTGCTCGTGGTCGACCTCGACCCCCAGGGAAACGCCTCGACGGCCCTGGCCGTCGAGCACCGCGGTGACGTACCGGACATGTACAAGGTGCTCGTGGAGGACCTGCCGCTCGCGGAGGTCGTGAAGGAGGTCCCGGACATGCCGGGCCTCTACTGCGCTCCCGCCACGATCGACCTGGCCGGCGCCGAGATCGAGCTGGTCTCCATGGTCGCCCGCGAGGCCCGTCTGCAGCGCGCGCTGGCCGCGTACGACGCCGTCGAGTTCGACTACATCCTCATCGACTGCCCTCCCTCGCTCGGCCTGCTGACGGTCAACGCGCTGATGGCCGCGAACGAGCTGCTGATCCCCATCCAGTGCGAGTACTACGCGCTGGAAGGCCTCGGCCAGCTGCTGAGGAACGTGGATCTGGTCCGCGCCCACCTGAACCCCACGCTCGACCTCTCCACCATCCTCATGACGATGTACGACGGGCGCACCCGCCTCGCCTCACAGGTCGCCGACGAGGTTCGCTCCCACTTCGGCGCGACGGTGTTGAGCACGCTGATCCCCCGAAGCGTGCGTGTCTCCGAGGCTCCGAGCTACGGTCAGTCGGTCATGACGTACGATCCGGGCTCCAGTGGCGCGATGGCCTACATGGACGCCGCCCGCGAGATCGCTTACCGCGGTGCGGCCGTATGAGCACCGCGAGTCCCGTGGCCGCGGCCACGGGCATGTCAGTGAGTGCGACACCTTGAGTCTCGGGAGGGGCAGTGAGTAAGCAGCCGAGAGGGCTGGGCAGGGGACTGGGGGCGCTCATCCCCACGGGTCCGGCCGTCGTCACGGAGACGCCCGTGTCGATGACCGTGACCATGGTCGCCCCCGAGCCGGTGGTGCCGGAGCAGCCGGGCCCCAAGCCGGTCATGGGGGCCTACTTCCTCGAGATCCCCGTCGACGACATCGCACCCAACCCGCGCCAGCCCCGCGATGTCTTCGACGAGGAGGCCCTCCAGGATCTGGCCGCCTCGATCAGCGAGGTCGGCCTGCTCCAGCCGGTCGTGGTGCGGGCCACGGGTGAGGGGCGCTACGAGCTGGTCATGGGCGAGCGCCGCTGGCGCGCCTCCAAGCTCGCCGGGCTCTCCGAGATCCCCGCGATCGTGCGGAACACCCAGGAGGACAAGCTCCTGCTCGACGCGCTCATCGAGAACCTCCAGCGCGAGCAGCTCAACGCCCTGGAGGAGGCGGCGGCCTACCAGCAGTTGCTCGACGACTTCGGCGCGACCCACGAGCAGCTCGCCGCCCGGATCGGCCGTTCCCGCTCGCACGTGACCAACACGCTGCGCCTGCTGAAGCTGCCACCCGGGGTTCAGCTCAGCGTCGCGGCCGGGACGATCAGCGCGGGCCACGCCCGAGCCCTGCTCCGGCTGGACGACCCCGCGGCCCAGGAGCGTCTCGCCCGCCGGATCGTGGCCGAGCTGCTCTCGGTCCGCGCGGTCGAGGAGATCGTCGCCGTGGGCGACGCCAAGGCGGCCCCGGCCCCGGCTCCGCGTGCTCCCCGGGCGAAGCCTGACGAGGAGCCCGCCCTCCGGCATCTGGCCGACCGCCTCTCCGACCGCTTCGAGACTCGGGTGAAGGTCGACTTCGGCCGTCGCAAGGGGCGCATCGTGGTGGAGTTCGCGACCATCGACGATCTGGAGCGCATCATCGGCACGATGGCTCCGGGCTCGCTGCAGGCGATGGAAGGATGATCGAACCGGCTCCGGAAGCCCGGGAAGGCGAGCCCGTGGCGCACCCCCCGGGCCGGTGAATCTCCCCCGAGGCCCCTTCCGGGATGGCTGCCTTCCGGGACGACCCCCGGCGGCCGACCTTCCCGGACGGTTCCCCGACGACGAACGGCCTCCCTGTTTCACGTGAAACAGGGAGGCCGTTCGCGTCCTCCCCGGCTCGCGTGTACCGGTCGCTCCCGTGTCTCGGTCGTTCTCCCCGGCCCTCTCCGGTTCAGCTGGTTCGACCGGACTCCGCCCCCGCTCCGCCGGTCTCGTCTTCCCTCGGCTGCTTCCCGCCCATACGCGGCCCTTTCCCCGCCTTCGGCCTTCCCTCGTCCCGCTTTCCCCGCCGCCACGTCCTTCCCGCCTCTCGCATCCAGGTGCCCGGGACTCGTCCACCGCCCTGTGCTCGCCGCACGGCGTTACGGTGATCGACTGGGCTCCTGCCCCTTGAGACGCGTTCAACGCGTACGCATGCGCGGTTCCAGGGACGTAGAGCCCGCTTCGACGAGACCGCCGCGCGTGGAGTACCGCATTCCCGGCGGGGGCTTTTCGCGAGGCTGGCGGCCGCATCTCGCGGCCGTCTCGTCAGGTGGTCTCGCTGTCGTCATCGTGGAGGCGGCGTCGTTTCACGTGAAACATGAAGCGGTGGGGCATGCGAGCCGGACTCCGGCAAGGCGGGGGTTCCTTGATGAGGAGGAATCGAGGAGCGGCCGGAAAGACCGGGGGCGGAGCCCACGCCCATGAAGAACGGCCGAGATCTTGACGTACGGGAGAAGGAGAGCGGCTTTGGAGGCGGCGGCCGGTGTTTCACGTGAAACGTCGCCGGCTCTGGAGCCAGGCCGTTTCACGTGAAACAGATGCCGTTCAGGGGCCGGGGTTCTCCTGAACGGCAAGACGGATGTCGGCGACGAAGGCGTCGACGTGCTCGGGGGTGGTGTCGAAGGCGGTCACCCAGCGGACCACGTTCTCGGCCGCGTCCCAGACATGGAAGAGATAGCGCTGCTGCAGTTCCGCGATGGCCTTCTCGGGGAGGGCAGGGAAGACGGCATTGGACTGCACGGGATAGCGCAGGGAGACGCCCGGGAGGTCGGCGACGCCGTCGGCCAGGCGGTGGGCCATGGCGTTGGCGTGGGCGGCGTTCTCGCGCCAGAGGTCGTCGGTGAGGAGGGCGGTCAGCTGGGCGGAGACGAAGCGCATCTTGGAAGCGAGCTGCATCCCCTGCTTGCGCAGGAACAGTGCCGGGGAGTCCAGCTCCGGGCGGAGGACCACGAGCGCCTCGGCACCCATGGCGCCGTTCTTGGTGCCCCCGAAGCTGAGCAGGTCCACACCCGCGTCCGTGGTGAGGGAGCGGAGCGAGCAGCCGAGCTCGGCCGCCGCGTTGGCCAGCCGGGCGCCGTCCATGTGCAGGAAGAGGCCGTGCGCGTGCGCGAACTCCGCGAGCTCGGCGATCTCGTCGGCGGTGTAGCAGGTGCCGCACTCGGTCACCTGGGAGATGGAGATCACCCGGGGCTGGGAGTGGTGCTCATTCCCCAGCACGGACAGCTCGCCGCGGACGTCGTCCACGGAGATCTTGCCGTCATCCGTGGGGAGGGTGACCAGTTTGGCGCCCAGCACGCGTTCCGCGGCACCGCACTCGTTGGTGTGGATGTGGGCGGTGGCCGGGCAGAGCACCGCGTCGTACGCCCGAAGCACGAGTCCGAGGCCCACCACGTTGGCGCCGGTGCCGTTGAACATCGGGTAGGCGGTCGCGCGTGCGCCGAACTCGGCGCGGAAGGCGTCCTCCATCGCGGTGGTCCAGGCGTCCCCGCCGTAGGCGAGGGCGTCTCCGGTGTTCGCTTCGAGGATGGCGGTGAGAACCGCGGGATGCACGCCCGCGTGGTTGTCGCTGGCGAAGCTCTTGGGGAATGGGGTGGAGGTCAGCACACGGCCAGCGTAGGGGGAGGCCCGGCCCGCCCGCCGATCAGGTCCGCCGACTCATCCGCCGATCAGGTCCGCCGACTCATCCGCCGATCAGGTCCGCCGACTCGTCCGCTGACCAGGCCCACCGACTCGTCCGCTGACCAGGCCCACCGACTCGTCCGCCGATCAGGCCCGGCATCATGCCGGCCCGGCCCGCGCCCGCGGTGTGGTTCACGCGGGGGAGCCGGGCGAGAGGTCAGGCGCCGCGGGCGGCGGCCTGTTCCAGGAGAACGCGGCAGAGGGTGCCGAGGTCCTCCCCTGCGGCCTCCGCGGCCATGGGGAGGAGGGACGTCTCGGTCATGCCCGGGGCGACGTTCACTTCGAGGAAGTAGGGCAGGCCGTCCGCGTCGACGATCAGGTCGGTACGGGAGATGTCCCTGAGTCCGAGGGCGGTGTGCGCGGTCACGGCCATTTCGGCGCAGGCCGCCGACGCCTCGGGCGACAGGCGTGCCGGGGCGAAGAACTCGGTGTGCCCTGCGGTGTAGCGGGCCGCGTAGTCGTACACGCCCTCGTTGGCGACGATCTCCACGGGGGGCAGTGCCATCGGCCCGCTCCCGAGGTCGACCACCGAGACGGCGACCTCGACCCCCTGGATGCAGCGCTCGATCAGCGCGGTGTCACCGTAGGCGAAGCAGCCGACCATGGCGGCGGGGAAATCCTCGGCACTGCGGACGATCGACGCGCCGAGCGCCGAGCCGCCGCGGGACGGCTTGACGAACAGGGGAAGGCCGAGGCGGTCCACGATGCGGGCCAGCACCGCGGAGGCGCCGAGGTCGTGGAAGGTCTCCTTGGGCAGCGTCACCGACTCGGGGGTGCGCAGCCCGACGGAGCGGACGACGGTCTTGGCGGTGGGCTTGTCGTAGGCGACCCGGCAGGCGTCGGGGCCGGCGCCGACGTACGGGACGGAGAGGAGTTCGAGGACCGAGCGGATGGCGCCGTCCTCGCCCGCCCCGCCGTGCAGGGTGACGAAGACCGCGTCCGGCGGGTCCGCGAGCACGGCGGGAACCAGCGACGCGTCGGTGTCGCGGGTCTCCACGGAGACGCCCGCGCCGCGCAGCACCTCGCTCACCCGCCGGCCGGAACGCAGCGAGACCTCCCGCTCGTAGGAGAGCCCGCCCGCCAGGACGAGCACATGGCCCAGGTCACTCATCCGACATACCTCTCGTCAAGGCCCGCTCCGAGCCTGTCCTGTCGCTCTCGTCACGCGCGGTCCGGCTGTTCCGGCGAACCGGATCGATCACCGCGCACCGGCGCAGGAAGTCACCGTACGGTACCGGCGGGGAGGAGCTCATGCCGGAGGTGCCCCGCGGCACGGAGCACCTACCGGGTGTCAGGGCGTGGCGGGGTCACGCGAGGTCGGGTCCCGGAGTGTCGATCCCGGCGCGCTCGGTGGGCGAGCCGGTCCCGAAGGTGTCGCGGACGCGGAGCTCCTGCCCGATCACCCCGGCCAGCCGGCGGACGCCCTCGCGGATGCGCTCGGGCTCGGGGTAGCAGTAGGAGAGCCGCATGTGCCGCGCGCCGCCGCCGTCGGCGAAGAAACCGGTGCCCGGTACGAAGGCCACCCGCTCGGCGACCGCGCGGGGCAGGAGCGCCTTGGAGTCGAGCCCCTCGGGGAGGGTGGCCCAAACGAAGAACCCGCCACCGGGGCGGGTCCAGGTGACGCCGTCGGGCATCAGGGCCTCGAGCGAGGAGAGCATGGTGTCGCGGCGCTCGCGGTAGAGCTCCCTGAACGACTTGATCTGCTCGCGCCAGGGCTGGGTGGCGAGATACTGGCCGACGGCCAGCTGCGTGAAGGAGGAGTGCGACAACACCGCGGACTCCATCGCCAGCACCAGCTTCTCGCGGATGGCGTGCGGGGCGAGGGCCCAGCCGACCCGGAAACCGGGGGCCAGGGTCTTGGAGAACGAGCCGAGGTAGACGATTCCGTCGGCGTTGTCGGCGCGCAGCGTCCGCATGGGATCGCCGTCGAAGCCGAGCATGCCGTACGGGTTGTCCTCGACGATCAGCACGTCGGCCCGCTGGCAGATCTCCAGGACCTGCTGCCTGCGCGCGACGCTGAGCGTCACGCCCGCGGGGTTCTGGAAGGTGGGGATCGTGTAGAGGAACTTGATCCGATTGCCCGCGCTCTTCAGGGCGTAGATGGTCTGGGCGAGCGACTCGGGGATGATCCCCTCGCTGTCCATCGCGATATGGATGACCTTGGCCTGGTAGGCGGAGAACGTGCCCAGGGCTCCGACGTAGGAGGGGCCCTCGGCGAGCACGACGTCGCCCGGGTCGATGAAGATCCGGGTGATCAGGTCGAGGGCCTGCTGGGAGCCGACGGTCACGACGACGTCGTCGGGGTTGGCCTCGATGCCCTCCATCCGCATGACGTCGCAGATCTGCTCGCGCAGGTGCGGGTCGCCCTGCCCCGAGCCGTACTGGAGCGCGACCGGGCCGCGCTTGGCGATCAGGTCGGCGACCAGCTCCCCCACCACGTCCAGGGGGAGGGCGGTGACGTACGGCATGCCGCCGGCGAGCGAGACCACCTCGGGCCTCGACGCGACGGAGAAGAGAGCTCGCACCTCGGAGGCGACCATCCCGGTTGCCCGTGCCGCGTAACGGTCGACGTAGGCGTCGATGCGCGAGCCTTGGGTCGGGGCGATGGTCTGACCGTGTTCGTTGTCCTGGGGCACGGTCCACCTCCTAGGTAGTGTGGAGCGCGAGCGCTCATACTAGAGAAACCAGGTTACGTCAGGGGTTGCAGTCGTCTGCGTGTGGGGACGGGACCTCCTGAAACCAGGACCCGCACTGGGCTACGATGCCAGCTGGAGACGCCGTTTTCGCGCGTTTTTCGCCATGGCTTGCACTCGTCTCGCCAGGATTGGGGCCAACAGGTGTCGCGTCGGCTGGCAAACGTCACCCTCGACAATCTCGACGACCTGCCGCGCCGCTGCCGCCGGTGCGTCTTCTGGGAGCTCGATCCCGTCAACGCGGACCGGGCCGTGAAGGCCGGTGATCCGGGACTGGAGAAGGAGGCCTGGATCTCCTCCACCCTGCTGGAGTGGGGAAGCTGCGGAAAGATCGTCTATGTGGACGGGGTGGCGGCCGGCTTCGTGCTCTACGCGCCGCCCCACTACGTGCCGCGCTCGGTGGCCTTCCCGACCTCGCCGGTGAGCGCGGACGCGGTGCTGCTGATGACCGCGCACATCATCCCGGAGTTCTCCGGGGGCGGCCTGGGCCGGATGCTGGTCCAGGGCGTGGCCAAGGACCTGACCCGGCGCGGGGTGCGGGCGATCGAGGCGTTCGGCGACCTGAAGTGGGAGCAGCCGGGCGCGTGCCTGATGCCCGCCGACTACCTGCTCTCCGTGGGTTTCAAGACGGTCCGCCCGCACCTGCGTTTCCCCCGCCTCCGCCTGGAGCTCAAGAACGCCGTCTCGTGGCGTGAGGACGTCGAGGTGGCACTGGAGAGGCTGCTCGGGTCGATGAGTCCGGAGAGGGCGCTGCGGCCCGTCTGAGACCCTCTGGAGCCCGTACGGCATGCGTGGGGACCGAGCCGCGCCCTCCCGGGCCCGTGAGCCTGCCTTCGAGGCCCGTGAGCCTGCCGCCGGGGTCCGTAGGCCCGGCTCCGGGAGTCGTGAGTCTGTCTCCGGGAGTCTCGCGAGCCCGCCCGGCGCGGCGCGTGCAGGAAGCCCTGGGCGTGCGCCCTGTACGGGTGCCCGGTTCATGTGAAAGCCCCCCGCGGTGAGACGGGGGGCTTTCAGTGGGTGGGTGTGCCGCTCGGAAGCGGGTGATACGGGCGGACGCCGTGGGGGACGGCCGACCCGCAGGGGGCCTAGATGATGCCCTCGAGCTCGCGAAGCAGCATGGCCTTCGGCTTGGCGCCGATGATCTGCTTCACAACCTCTCCGTTCTTATAGACGTTCAGAGTGGGAATCTGGAGTACGCCGTAGTTTGTCGCCGTTGTCGGATTCTCGTCGACGTTCAGCTTGACGACGGTGAGCTTGTCGGCCTGCTCGCCGGCGATCTCCTCCAGGATCGGCGCGACCTGGCGGCACGGGCCGCACCATTCGGCCCAGAAGTCGACGATCACGGGCTTGTCGCTCTTGAGGACGTCGGCGTCGAAGCTGGCGTCGGTCACGTGCTTGATGGTGCCCAAGGTTCCTGCTCTCCCTCTTGTCTGAGGACGTGTTCCTGATGACCTTGCCGATGGGTGACCGGTGTGCGCGCGGTGCCGTCCGGCGGGGGTGCGACGCGCGCCCGAGGCCTGCCTCGCGGGGGCGTCACACCCGGCCGTGCACCCTGTCGTCACACGCCGTCGTCACACGCCGTCGTCACACGCCGTCGTCACGCGCCGTGGTGCTCGGCCAGCCAGCGCTCGGAGTCGAGCGAGGCGGCGCACCCGGTGCCGGCGGCGGTGATCGCCTGGCGGTAGGTGTGGTCGACGACGTCACCCGCGGCGAAGACGCCCTCCAGGTTCGTGCGCGTCGAGGGCGCCTCGACCTTGATGTAGCCCTCGTCGTCCAGCTCCACCTGGCCCTTGACCAGCTCGGTTCGGGGATCGTGGCCGATCGCGATGAACAGCCCGCTGGCCGCGAGCTCCGCCTCCGCGCCGGTCTTGAGGTTGCGTACCCGCACCCCGCTCACCTTGTTCTCGCCGAGCACGTCGACGACCTCGCTGTCCCACAGGAAGTGGATCTTCTCGTTCGCGAACGCCCGATCCTGCATGATCTTGCTGGCGCGCAGCTCGCCACGACGGTGCACCACCGTCACCGAGGCCGCGAACCGGGTCAGGAAGATCGCCTCCTCCATCGCGGTGTCCCCGCCGCCGACGACCACGATGTCCTGGCCGCGGAAGAAGAACCCGTCACAGGTGGCGCACCACGAGACCCCGTGGCCCGACAGGCGCTTCTCGTTGGGCACGCCCAGCTCGCGGTAGCCCGAGCCCATCGACAGGATGACGGACGTGGCGTAGTAGGTGTCGGTGGCGGTCTTGACGACCTTCGGGTTGGCGGCCAGGTCGACCTCGACCACGTCGTCGGCGACCAGCTCGGCGCCGAACCGCTCGGCCTGCTTGCGCATCCCGTCCATCAGGTCCGGGCCCATGATGCCGCCGGGGAAGCCTGGGAAGTTCTCCACCTCGGTGGTGTTCATCAAGGCGCCACCCGCGGTGACCGACCCCTCGAAGACCAGCGGATTCAGCTCGGCACGCGCGGAGTACACCGCGGCCGTGTAACCCGCGGGTCCCGACCCGATGATGATCACATTCCGGACGTCCATCAGCGCTCGCGCCTCTCCCTCTGTCGATGCCACCGGCGTCAACAGATCCTAGGCGCCGCTGATTCCCGCCCGGCGCGGTGACGGATCCCCCGGTGGAACCGGAAAGCCCGGCACGGACGAATCCATGCCGGGCACCCACGGTGGAAGCGAGGGTTTTGGCGGCGGATTACCCGCCGCGGATCACCTCGGGATCCTTGTCGCCGGCCTGTCACCGGTCATCCCTCGGGATGCTTGTCACCGGTCGTCCCGGGTGTTTCGCCGCCGGCCGCCCCGGGTGGCCTGTCGAGGTCACCCGGGGCCGCACCGCCGGTCACTTCCAGCGTGCGAGGCCTGGCTTCCGCACGTCGTCACACTGCGGGCCCACGACGTGGACGCGCACCGTGTTCTTGGCCTGGTCCTGCCAGAAGAGCAGGATGTTGGCCTCCTGCCCGTTGTAGAACCCCTGGTCCACGGCGAAGGGCGAGAGGCCGACCTGCGCCGAGACCTGCCGGACACACTTGTCGATCCCCGAGTTCTCGGTCGTCCCGAGGATGGTCCCGGGACCGATGTAGTCGAGCAGCGAGCCGCGAAGCTCGGCGTCGGTGTAGTTGTAGTTGCTGTCGGTCAGCGCGTACTGAATCGTGTCCGCCGGCACGGGCTGAGCGAGAGGCGCGGGGGACGGGCCGGACGCCGTCAGCGTCCCGGCTGCCAGCGCGGTCGCGCCGATCACCGCCGCCGCCACGCCCGCCGCCGCGGCGGGCATCGCCCACCGGCGCCGCAGGTTCGCGCCGCGACGCCTGGCCGGGGCCGCCGGGACCACGGTGCCGTCGTCGCCGACGACCCCCAGCCGCACCGGCTCGAGCTCAGGCTCCCGCTGCGGGAGCGGGGCCCGCAGAGGGGTCGTCTCCCATGGCGCCGGTTCTGCGGGAGAGGACGTCTCCCACGGCGCGTCACGCATTATGTCGTCCCAGGCCGGTGCTTCCACCAGGCCCACTCCACCTCCACGGAAGCTGTCTGCCTCAGCGGCCAGTGCGCGGTCGATCCTCAGCGCGACTCCCATCGGCATCGCCGGTGTAGGAGTCGCCGCCAGCACCTCACGAACTGCCGCGAGGTCGGCGAGGCTCTCACCACAGGGATCGCAGATCGCGAGATGCTCGCGTACCCGCATGGCCGTGGCGGCGTCGAGGAGCCCCTCGGCCAGTTCGGCCAAGATCTCCAGGTCGTAGTGCGTATCACCCGTCACGAAGTTCTGCTCCCTTCGCGGATGAGACGCGAGACAGGTCTGATCGGTTCCGCAAATGGGAAAGAATCGGGGCGAGTTTCGCCCTTCCGCGAGCGCACCGGCTCTTCACCGTGCCGCTCGGCACCTCCAGCACCTGGGCCGCGTCCTCGACCGAGTAGCCCATCATGTCCACGAGGACCAGCGCGGCGCGCTGGTCGGAGGGCAGCAGCTTCAGGGCCGCCGAGACCTCCATGGACACCTCGCGCTCGGCCGTCTGGTCGAGCACCGGGGTCTCGCGCTCAGCGGCCTCGACGAGCTCGTCGTCGGCCACCGGGCGCACCGATTTCCTGCGCATGCGGTCGAGGCAGGCGTTGACCACGATGCGATGCAGCCACGTGGTCACCGCCGCCTCGCCGCGGAAGCTCCCGGCCTTGCGGTAGGCCGAGACGAAGGCGTCCTGAACGGCGTCGGCCGCCTCGTCGGGATCGCCCAGCGTGCGCAGGGCGACCGCCCACATGCGGTCTCGATGTCGCTTGACTATTTCACTGAAGGCGTGCGGATCCCCGGCGATGTGCCGGGTGAGCAGGTCGGCGTCGGACACGGGGGCCTTCGCCGTCTGCTCGTCCGCCGCTGGCGGGGTCTCGGGTGGGGAATTCACAAGGAGAGTCCTGCTATACCGATCCGGGGAGAACACCTCTACGGGATAGATGGTGCCACGGATTCTCCGATGATCTGCAAGAAGCCGGGTAAAACAGATCAAATCGGAGCGGTGTCACTTGGTCGCGAGGACCTTCATGTCCAGCACCTGGCCGCGGAACTTCCCCTGGTAAGTGGGCATCTTGGTGAACCAGACGAGCACGTAGCGGCCCTTCTTCGGGCTCTCCGCGGTGAACGTCTTCTTGCCGGAGACTCCGTTGATCTTCTGCAGGACGGACAGGTCGTCCAGCTGCGGGGAGTCGCCGACCCTGAGTTCCACGGTGCCTCCCGAGGTGCTGCCGAAGTTGACCGTCACCTGCTTGACCGGGACGCTCTCGCCCATGTCCAGCAGGAGGCCCACGCCCGTCTTGAGCCGGCCGAAGTCGGCGGAGTCGTACGACTCGGAGTGCCAGTCGGTGGACTCCTTGCCGTCGGTCGCGTTGACGGCCAGCTCGCCGCGCTCCTCGTTGTCGCCCAGCGGGTCGAAGCCGGTGACCGAGGAGGGCTTCACCTCCCGGGTGCCGACGGCCGCGGTCGGCGTGGGCGTGGTGCTCTCCTCGCCGGGCGCCGGGGTGCCGGCGTTGCCGATGCTGCGGCCGAGCGTCCAGGCGCCCAGGCCGACGGCCACCATCACCAGCAGCACGACGACGGTCATGGCGACCTTGTTGACCATGCCGCCGCCCGTCTGGCGGGGCATCGGGTGGTGCTGGTTCTGGTGGTGGTGCTGCTGGGGAGGGGGCGTGTGGCGCTGGGGCGCCGCGGTGTCGATGCCCTCGGAGCGGGAGGCCGCCACCGGCAGCGCCGTCATGGGCATCGGCGTCGGCATCGGCAGGGGACTGGGCCGCGACACCGAGGCCAGGGCCTCGGCGACCTCGGCGGGCGTGGTCAGCGGTTCGAGCCCGCGCCTGGTCTCCGGCAGCAGCGCACGGCAGACGATGGCGTCCAGGTAGCCGGGAACACCCGCGGTGACCTGGCGCGGCGTGCAGAAGTGCCCGTCGCCCATGGGCGCGACGGGCAGGCCGCCGCCGTCCTGCTCGTCGCCCGGCCAGTGGCCGGTCAGCCCGGCGTACAGCAGGCGGCCGAGGCCCTCGGCGTCCTCGCGGGCGGGGTCGTCGCTCGTCACGTCGTCCAGGACGGCGTCGACTCCCAGGCCGAGCAGCTTGACGGTGCTGCCCGCCGTCCACACCAGGTGCTCGGGGGTGAGGCAGAGGTGGGCGAGGTTCGCCTCGTGCGCGTGGGCCAGCGCCTCCGCGGCCTCGGCGACCATCGCGGCGGCCCGCTCGGGGTCGAGCGGCCCGTTCGCGATCATGTCGCCGAAGGACTCGCCGCTCACCCACTCGCTGACGACGTAGGAGTGGCCGTCGTCCTCGGTCGCGTCGAAGACCTGGGTGAGGCGGGGGTCGGTCAGCCGGCTGGCCACCCTGGCCGCCGTGACGACCTCGTTCAGGCGGGGGAAGTCGGGGTCGAAGGTGTGGACGGCGACGGGCCTGGCGAGCACCTCGTCGATGGCCTTCCACAGCGTGGCACCGCCCGACTCGTGGACGCGGTCCTCGAGCCGGAAACGCTCGGCCAGCTTGGTGCCGGGCTCGACGGCGGGGGAACTCACGAGGACCCCGTACCTGAGAACACGACAGCACCATGCCCGGTCAGCACATCACGACACATCACACGATGCTGGGTGGATCCGCCCACGCCCTCCTGCTTCCATTAGCCGCATGTCACCACACGCGTCGCACCATGGTAGTCCCGCGCCGGTTCCGCCCGTGTTCGTCTTGTCAGACGTTTGAGACAAGTCTTTGGGTTACCGGCCTACCCGTCCTGCCACCATTCCAACGATCGAACTCACCTCGGGGATGCGCATCCGGTGGGCGATCGCCAAGTAAAGAACCATACCGAGTCCGCCGCCCACCGCCAGCATGATGGCCGCGCTCAGCGCGTCCAGCCCCGTGAGCTCCTGCGTGAGCCACAGGACGCCGAGCGCGAGCGCCGCCGAGGGGAGCGCGGCCACGTACATCCGGGACAGCCCGGCGGCCACCCTGCGCCCCGCCAGGCCCCCCACGCGGCGCGCCGCCAGGATCCAGGCGACCGCCGCGCCGACCACGTAGGCGACGGTGAACGCGAAGGCCAGGCCCATCACGATGTACCGGGGGGGCAGGGTGTAGTAGGCCACGAGGCTGAGCGTGGCGTTGACCGCCACGTTGCCGAGGGCGAGGAAGGCCGGGGTGCGGGTGTCGCCGAAGGAGTAGAAGACGCGCAGCAGCAGCTGGAAGATCGAGAACGGCACCAGGGCCAGCCCGAAGACCTGCAGCACGTTGCCGATGTGGACCGCCGAGTCGACGGTCATGTTGCCCCACGAGAAGATCAGCACGGTCACCGCGGGGCCCAGCACCATCAGCAGCAGCCCGGCGGGCACCAGCAGCACCGACACCAGCCGCACCCCCGAGGCGAACTCCTCGCGGACCGTGTCGAGCTGCCCGTCGGCCACCCCCCGGCTCATCCTGGGCAGCATCGCGGTGATCACCGAGACCGCGATGATCCCGTACGGGAGCTGGAAGAACTGGTAGGCGTAGGCGTAGGCCGAGTTGCCGGCACCGGGCGCGCGCTCACCCGCGCCCGAGGCGAGCTTGGTGGTGATCAGGAAGCCCAACTGGCTGATCCCGACGTAGGCGAAGGTCCAGGACGCGATCCGGCCCATCTCGCCGAGACCGGCGTTGCGCAGGTCGAACCGGGGCCGGAAACGGAAGCCGACCCGGTGGAGCGCGACGATCAGCACCACGCACTGGGCCACGATGCCGGCGGTGGTGCCGAGCCCGAGCAGCAGCAGGTCGCCGTCCGTCACGGTGTCGATGTCGGTGCCCGAATCGCCCAGTTTCACGTAGTAGACGATCGCGACGCCGATCATCACGATGTTGTTCAGCACCGGCGCCCACATGGGCGCGGCGAACCTGTCGCGGGTGTTGAGGATCGCGCCCGCGATCGCGCCGATCCCGAAGAAGGCGATCTGCGGCAGGATGTATCGAGCCAGGGTGACCGCGACCTCGGTCTTCTCCGTGCCCCAGTCGGCGCTGTAGAGGCCGATCAGCGGCCTGGCCAGCGCCACCGCGACCAGCGCCAGCAGCGTCAGCACGACGACCCCGAGGGTCATCAGGCGCTGCTCGTAGGCCCGGCCGCCGTCGGGGTCCGACCTCTGCCGCCTGACGATCATCGGCACCACGACGCTGCTCAGGATCCCGCCGATGAGCAGGTCGAACAGGATGAGCGGGATCGTGTAGGCCACGTTGTAGGCGTCGCCCAGCGCGAAGGTCCCGATGGCCGCCGCGAGCACCGCCGTCCGGACGAAACCGGTGACGCGGGAGACCATCGTCCCCGCCGCCATGATCGCGCTCGCGCGCAGGACCCTGCTCATGCGCTTTCCTTCGCTAGGTGCTCGGAGCGCCAGGCGCTCAGGACTCGGTGCCGGCGGGCTCGCGCCGGCGCTCCGGCGGCGGGGCGGCCGCGGGGCGGCGGCCTCCCCGGCGGCGCAGGACGCGCAGGACGACGGCCGCCAGCATCACCACGAGAGCCGCCCCCACGATCACCAGGGCGACCCCGGTGTAGCCGGTGGTCCGCACGGTCAGCTCGATCGGCTTGCCGTACTTGCGGCCGTCCTCGGTGGTGAGCTGGACCGTCACGGTCGTCTGGCCGCTGGACCTGGAGGTCATCGGGATCCGGATGGTCTGGTTCTGGCCGCCGCGGATCTCCAGCTTGTCCTCGTACGGCTCGATCTTGAGCAGGTCGGGCTGGTCGGAGGTCACCTTGAGCCGGACCGCGACCGCGACCTCGCCGGCCTCGCCGCTCAGCTCGTTGCGCACGCTGATCGGCACGTCGCCGTTGCTGCCGGCCAGGGTGCGCAGCCGCGACTGCTCGCTGCCGGTGATGTTGACCATGGCGATCCGGCCGTCGATCGCCTCGGCGACCTGCTGGACGTACGGCGTCGCGGCGCCGGTCCGGCCGCGCCACGCCGAGGAGGTCAGGCGCAGCAGCGCCAGGTCGAAGACGTCGAGGTCCTGGGCGGTGGTGATCGCGGCGGTCAGGTCGGCGCGGGCGCCGACGCGCTTGACGCCGGTCAGGTACTGCTTGGAGAGCTCCAGCTTCCGGTCCTGGTCGGTGTAGGTCAGGCCGGCCCGCGGGACCGGGGGGACGCCCTTGGCGCGCTTGACCGCGTCGAGCGTGACGGGCGCCAGCCAGGGCAGGGTGGCGGCCGTCTCGATCAGATCGGTCACGTACTCCGGGTCGGGGTCCCAGCGGCGGTGCGGGACGGCGATCACCGTCCTGGCCGGGGCGCCGGGCTCCGAACTGATCATCGCCGTCTCCGCGATGAACCGCTGGCGGTTCGCCAGCGCCGCGCCGGGGGCGGAGGTGTCGGCGCCGACCGTCTCGCTCAGCGCCGCGTCGGCGACCAGGGCGGTGACCGGGCCGTTCACGCTCTCCAGCGTCGCCGAGGCGTCGGGGGTGGTGACCGGGGGCGTCACCGGCGGCAGGTTCGACACGTTCAGCAGCACGGTGCCGACGCCGCCGGTGGCCAGCAGGTCCAGCCCGTCGTAGTCGATCAGGCCGCCCACCGGCCAGTTCACGTTGGTGATCACGTCGCGGCCGAGGGTCTCCCTGGCGACGATCCCGGCCGCGGCGATCCCGGTCCCGGTGGCGTCGTCGACGCCGTTGTGGGCGAGGGCCGCCACGTCGGGGTCGCCGTACGGGGTCGCCACCACCGGGTGGTCGGCGACGGCCTCGCGGAGGTCGTTCAGCCACTGGGCGGTCTCGGGGGTCGCGGGGCGCTGCTGGGTGCGGTCCTTGACCCTGACCGCGTGCGGCTCGCCCATGGCCCGCGCGTCGTCGAGCAGGGAGGGGTCGACGATCCAGGTGAGCCCCTTGGCGGACGACGTGTCCTGGGCGATCTTGAGCAGGTCGCCCAGCCGCTTGCCGGGGGCCATGGCCGCGGGCAGGCCCTCGTCGACGAAGGTGGAGTCGCCGGCCCGGCGCGGCTGGTCGACGATGGGGAGCACCGTGGCGAGCCGGGTGCGGGCCACCCTGGTCTCCCTGGGCATGTAGGTCACCGTGGTGCGCAGGGTGCCCTGCTGCCCGAAGGCGTCGAGCACCTCGACCATGACCGGGTAGACGCCGAAGCCGGAGAACTTCAGCTCCTGCGGCGTGAAGGAGAACTCCCACGGCAGCTTGCCCGAGGGCGCGATCGGGGCCTGGACGAAACTCTCGCAGCACCACGAGTTCGGGAGGGTCTGTCCCGCCTGGTAGGCCTCCAGGTCGGCGCGCCGGGCGAACGGCTGGGGGGAGTAGTGCATCCGGATGCGCAACCCGTTCAGGGTCTCGGTGCCGGAGTTGACCAGGGAGCCGGACAGTTTGATCTCGGTGGTCGGGTCGCGGGGGGCGTCGGGGCCGATCGCCTCCAGCACGACCTGGAGGCCCGCCCGGCTCACCGAGGTCGTCCGGGCGTTCGCCGTACCCGGAACGACCACGGCCGCGGGAACGAGCAGCGTGGTGGCGAGCAGGGCGAGGAGCGCGGCCTTGTGGATCACGTGCCGGCCAGGGGTCGAGTACGGCGCACGCCGGTAATGCTATGGCCTAACCGGCGAGGGGAAAGGTCGCCGGCTCTCTGCGGGAGCCGTGCCGGGCCAGGTCGACGATCTTTCCTGACACCAGTGTGAGCAGATGGTCGGCACGGATCAGGAGTGCCGTACGACGCTCTCCGGTGGGCACGTAAACGGGTGTGACGGTGCGGGTGAGCCGCTCGTCCACCAGCACGGTGAGCGTGGGGGGCAGCAGCAGCGGGCAGACCAGGCCCGAGGCGTAGTCGGTGGCGGAGTTGACGGTGAAGGCCGAGGCCTGCCGGACCCGTCGGGCCTCCAGGATGCCGGCGACCACGCCGGGGCGCGGCGGGGAGCCGACGGAGGTGACGACCGCCACGGGTTCGCGGCCGATCCGCGTCGTGACCTCGAGAACCGTGACTCCCAAGCAGATCTCGGGACTCGCCGACAGCACCTCGGGGAGTTCGTCCGAGCATGTCATCGCGCGCGGAAGGCGTACGATCTCATGATGGACCTGGTGTGCGAGGAGCCAGCGGTGGATCGCGAGCGCATCCTTCATGTGTGTGCTCCTTGCCTCGACGCACAGTCCCCGAGGTTCCCTGACCGACCGTAACCTGGTGATCGCTTCAGGTGTATCCCCGCAGGGGAACATGTTCCGTAACCGAAGGACCTACCCGGCTTGTCCCTTTCAAATCTGACCCAGAGCCAGCGCCACGGCATGAGCGAGTTGTTCCGGAAGATCGCACCTGTGGCGGACGAGCTCGGCGAGCTCTTCGCCGCCAGGGGATACCAGATCGCCCTCGTCGGCGGCTCCGTACGCGACGTCTTCCTGGGCAGGATCGGCAACGATCTCGACCTGACCACGGACGCGAGGCCCGAGACGGTCCTGGAGCTCGTCCGCGACTGGGCCGACTCCATCTGGACGATCGGCATCGACTTCGGCACCGTCGGCGTCCGCAAGGGCGGGTGGCTGCTGGAGATCACCACCTACCGCAGCGAGTCGTACGATCCCAAGTCGCGCAAGCCCGACGTGGCCTACGGCGACACGCTGGAGGGTGACCTGGCCCGGCGCGACTTCGCGGTCAACGCGATGGCTCTGCGCCTGCCGTCCCGCGATTTCGTCGACCCGCACGGCGGCCTCGACGACCTGCACGCCAAGGTGCTGCGCACCCCGGGCCCCCCCGAGCGCTCCTTCGGCGACGACCCGCTGCGGATGCTCCGCGCGGCCAGGTTCGCCAGCCAGCTCGGCTTCGCCGTCGACCCGGCGGCGCTCGCCGCGATGGGCGCGATGGCCGACAGGATCGACATCGTCTCCGCCGAGCGCATCCGCGACGAGCTGGACAAGCTCATCGGCGGCGGCCACCCCCGCGAGGGCCTGCGGCTCCTCGTCGAGTCCGGGCTCGCCGACCACGTGCTGCCCGAGGTGCCCAAACTCCGTCTGGAGATCGACGAGCACCACCGGCACAAGGACGTCTACGAGCACTCGCTGATCGTGCTGGAGCAGGCGATCGACCTGGAGGAGAGCGGTCCCGACCGGATCCTGCGCTGGGCCGCGCTCCTGCACGACGTGGGCAAGCCGAAGACCCGCCGCCACGAGCCCGGCGGCCGGGTCTCCTTCCACCACCACGAGGTGGTCGGCGCCCAGCTCGCCAGGAAGCGCATGGCGGAGCTGAAGTTCCCCAAGGACGTGGTGGCCGACGTCTCCCGCCTGGTGGAGCTGCACCTGCGCTTCCACGGGTACGGCACGGGCGAGTGGACCGACTCGGCCGTCCGCCGCTACGTCCGCGACGCCGGGCACCTGCTGGAGCGCCTGCACAAGCTGACCCGCGCCGACTGCACCACCCGCAACCGGCGCAAGGCCCAGGCGCTGTCGCAGACCTACGACCAGCTGGAGGAGCGCATCGCCCGGCTGGCCGAGGAGGAGGAGCTCGGCAAGATCCGCCCCGAGCTCGACGGCAACGAGATCCAGGAGCTCCTCGGCGTCCCGCCGGGTCCGGTCGTGGGCCGCGCCTACAGGTTCCTGCTGGAGATGCGCCTCGACCGGGGTGTCCTCGGCAAGGAGGCCGCCGCGGACGCCCTCCGCGAGTGGGCACGGGCGAACGGGGTGGACGGCCGGAGCGGCGACGCCGGCGGTGAGGTGGACCCTGAACGGCGCCCCTGACCTCGGCGGCCTCGGTGGCTCCGGTGCTCCCGGTCCTCGTCCCGGCCGTGACGGCCGGGACGGCCGCGGCGGTCCCGGCGGCCTTGACGAGATCGCGGGAACGGCCGGGATCGCGGAGACGGCCGAGGGCGCGGAGATCGCCCCGGCGGAGATCGCCCGGCTCGACCGTGAGCACGTGTGGCACCCCTACGCGGCCACGCCCCAGCCGGTGGCGCCGCACGTCGTCTCCCGCGCGGACGGGGTGCGGCTGACGCTCGCCGACGGCCGCGAGCTGGTCGACGGCATGTCGTCCTGGTGGGCGGCGATCCACGGCTACAACCACCCCCGGCTCAACCGGGCGCTGAAGGACCAGCTGGAGGACATGGCGCACGTCATGTTCGGCGGGCTCACCCACGAGCCCGCCGTGCGGCTGGCCGCCGCGCTCGCCGCGATGACCGGGCTGCCGAAGGTGTTCCTCGCCGACTCGGGGTCGGTCGCCGTCGAGGTCGCGATCAAGATGGCGTTCCAGTTCACCGGCAGGGGGCGGCTGCTCACCGTGAGGGGCGGCTACCACGGCGACACCTTCGGGGCGATGTCGGTCTGCGACCCGGTCAACGGCATGCACCACCTGTTCTCCGGCGTGCTGCCCGAGCACGTGTTCGCCGACCGGCCGCCGCGCGAGTACGACGAGGGTTACGCGGCCCGGCTGGCGGACCTGGTCGCCCGGCACGCCGGCGAGCTGGCCGCGATCATCGTGGAGCCGGTCGTCCAGGGGGCGGGTGGCATGCACTTCTACCACCCGGCCTACCTGCGGCTGCTCCGCGAGCTGGCCGACGAGCACGGCGTCCTGCTGATCGCCGACGAGATCGCCACCGGGTTCGGCAGGACCGGGGAGCTGTTCGGCTGCGACCACGCCGGGATCAGGCCCGACATCATGTGCCTGGGCAAGGCCCTGACCGGCGGCTACATGTCGCTGGCCGCGACGCTGTGCACCGAGCGGGTGGCCAGGGGCGTCGGCGTGCTGGCGCACGGGCCGACGTTCATGGGCAACCCGCTGGCCGCGGCCGTCGCGAGCGCCTCCCTGGAGCTCCTGCGGGAGCGCCCGTGGCGCGAGGAGGTCGGCCGGATCGAGGCCGGTCTCCTCGCGGGCCTGGCCGGGGCCTCGGGGGCACCCGGGGTGAGCGACGTGCGGGTCCTCGGCGCGATCGGGGTGATCGAGGCCCGCGAGCCCGTCGACGTCCCCGCCGTTCAGGACCTCGTCATGCGGCACGGCGTCTGGCTCCGCCCGTTCGGACGGCTGATCTACGCGATGCCGCCCTACTCGATCGGCGACGGCGACCTGGAGAGGGTCACGACGGCGATGACGGCGGCGGCCCGGTCACTGTGAGGGTGACGACGGCGGGCACGGTCACCGTTGAGATCACTGTGAGGGTGACGACGGCGACGACGGCAGCGGCTCGACGGCCCTGGCCGGCGTGACGATCCGGTAGATCACCGCGCCCGCGACGTATCCGGCGGCGATGACCACCAGCACGAGCAGCGACTTGCCGTCCGGCGGGAGCAGGGCCGCCGCCAGGGCCGCGGCCAGCACGTAGCTGCCGTTGAAGAGCATGTCGTAGATGGAGAAGGCCCGGCCGAGGTAGGCGTCCTGCAGGTCGCGCTGGACGGCGGTGTCGGCGCAGATCTTGATGCTCTGCCCGGCGATGCCGAGGACGAAGCCCGCGGCCGCGAACCCCCACTGCTGGAACGGCGCGCAGAGCGCCGCCGTCAGCACCCCGGCGGTGACCAGCATGGCCGGGACCCACCGCTCGATGCCGAAGCGCTCGGTGGCCCACGGCGTGACCAGGATGGCCAGGAAGTAGCCGACCCCCGAGGTGGCGACCACGATGGAGACCGCGTTCAGCGCGTCCTCGGCGTTCTCGGCGAAGTAGTAGCGCGACAGCAGCACGAGCATGGCCGTGCACATGCCGTACATGAACCGGTGGGTCGCCATCGCGCCCATCGCCGCGGCGGCGGCCCGGTGCCGGGCGAGGTGCCGCGCGCCGTCGACCAGGCCGGTCAGCACGTGGCGCACGGCCTCGCGGGCCTGCGGGCGGTCGGGGTCGTAGGCGGGACCGAGCAGCCGCCTGCCCATGGTCATGGAGATGAGCGCGCTGAGCCCGAAGACGAGCCCGGAGACGACCAGCAGCACCGCGGTGCCCCGGTGGTCGGAGCCGAAGACCGCCCGGAGCAGGTAGCCGGCGCCGATGCCCACGAAGGTGAGCACGGTGCCCGAGGTCGGGGTGACCGCGTTGGCCACCATCAGCCGGTCGGCCGGCACGACGTGCGGGAGCGAGGCCCCCAGCGCGGACAGGAAGAAGCGGTTCACCCCGAGCACGCCGAGCGCGGCGGCGTAGAAGATCCCGTCGGGGGCGTCCGCGGCGACGAGCGCCGCCGTGGCGAGCAGCAGCGCCCCGCGGACCAGCGGCGCGATGACCAGGATCTGCCGCCGCGACCAGCGGTCGATGAACACCCCGACGAAGGGGCCCAGGATCGAGTAAGGAAGCAGCAGCACGGCCAGCCCGGCGGCGATCTCCACCGCGCTCGTGCTCTTCTCCGGGCTGAAGAACGCGAACCCGGCCACGGCGAACTGGAAGATCCCGTCGGAGAACTGCGAGACCAGGCGGGTCGCGTACAGCCTCCGGAAGTCCCGACCTTCCAGGACCACGCGTAGATCGGATACGAATGACACGCGCTCAGCCTATGTGCGACGGCGATGGGCGGGCATCGGGAACATCCCTGATGGGGTAGTTGGACATTTCGTACCTTTGACTACGTATCGCTTAGGGGGCGCGGTAAACCGACATGATCACGTACCCTCGGTCGAGTGACACCTGATGAACACGTTGTGCTCGTCGACACCGAGGGAAACGCGATCGGCACGGCGGCCAAGGCCACGGTGCACGGTCTCGACACTCCCCTCCACCTGGCCTTCTCCAGTTACGTGTTCGACGAGCAGGGGCGGGTCCTCCTGTCCCGCCGCGCACTGCACAAGATCACCTGGCCGGGGGTGTGGACCAACAGCTGTTGTGGCCACCCCCTGCCCGGCGAGCCGCTTCCCGAGGCGGTGACCCGCAGGCTCTCGCACGAGCTGGGCCTCGCGGCCGGCCAGGTCGATCTCCTCCTGCCCCGCTTCTCCTACCGCGCGGTCATGGACAACGGCACCGTCGAGCGGGAGCTGTGCCCGGTCTACCGGGTGCTCGTGACCGCGCAGGCGGCGCCCAACCCCGACGAGGTCGACGACGTCCGCTGGATGCCGTGGAAGGAGTTCACCGACGGGGTGCTCGGCGACCGTCTGGCGATCTCCCCCTGGTGCCGCGAGCAGGTTCCGCAGCTGGCCGAGCTCGGTGCCGACCCGCTCGCCTGGCGGGCCGCCGACCCCGCCGATCTCCCGCCCGCCGCCCGCTGACCCGTCCGCGGTTCGTCCCACCGGCGGCCGTCCCACGGCGAGAGCCCCCGGCCCACATGGGCCGGGGGCTCTCGCCGTCCACTGCTCGATCGTCGTGCGACGCCGGCAGGTCAGCGCTCGACCTCGCCGCGGATGAACTTCTCCACGTAGTCGCGCGCCTCGTCGTCGGAGTACTGCTCCGGCGGTGACTTCATGAAGTACGAGGAGGCGGACAGGATCGGGCCGGAGATGCCCCGGTCAAGGGCGATCTTGGCGGCGCGCACCGCGTCGATGATGATGCCGGCGGAGTTGGGGGAGTCCCAGACCTCCAGCTTGTACTCCAGGTTGAGGGGAGTGTCGCCGAAGGACCTGCCCTCCAGGCGCACGTACGCCCACTTGCGGTCGTCGAGCCACGGCACGTGGTCCGACGGGCCGATGTGCACGTCGGCCTTCTGCATCTCGTGCGGGATCTGCGAGGTGACCGACTGGGTCTTGGAGATCTTCTTGGACTGCAGGCGCTTGCGCTCCAGCATGTTCATGAAGTCCATGTTGCCGCCGAAGTTCAGCTGGTACGTGCGCAGCAGCTCGACACCGCGGTCCTCGAACAGCTTGGCCATCACGCGGTGCGTGATGGTCGCCCCGACCTGCGACTTGATGTCGTCGCCGACGATCGGGACCCCGGCGTCGACGAACTTCTGGGCCCACGTGGGGTCGGAGGCGATGAACACCGGCAGCGCGTTGACGAACGCGACCTTCGCGTCGAGGGCGCACTGGGCGTAGAAGCGGTCGGCCTCCTCCGAGCCCACCGGCAGGTAGGACACGAGAACGTCGACCTTGCTGTCCTTGAGGACCTGGACGACGTCGACCGGGGCCTCGTCGGACTCCTCCACCATCTCCCGGTAGTACTCGCCGAGACCGTCGTAGGTGGGACCACGCTGCACCGTCACGCCGAGCGGCGGCACGTCGCAGATCTTGATCGTGTTGTTCTCCGAGGCCACGATCGCCTCGGACAGGTCACGCCCGACCTTCTTGGCGTCCACGTCGAAAGCCGCGACGAACTCCACGTCGCCGACGTGGTAGTCGCCGAACTTCACGTGCATCAGGCCCGGCACCCGGGCACCGGGGTCGGCGTCCCGGTAGTAGTGCACGCCCTGAATGAGCGACGTGGCACAGTTGCCTACACCGACAATGGCTACGCGCACCGAACCCATGGCACTCGCTCCCCTTTGTTCTCTCAGTGGTCAGTTCTCTTCCGGGGTGGCGTGCCGCCCCGTCGTGCCCGTCCCTGGCGCGGGCGCCCTGGACGTCTCATCTCGCGCGGGCCGCCGTTCCCCCTCCGGCGGCGATGCTCGCCGTTCGGTGGCGATCAGCTCATTCAACCAGCGCACTTCGCGTTCGACCGACTCCAGACCGTGACGCTGGAGTTCGAGGGTGTAGCTGTCCAGCCGTTCGCGCGTACGGGCGAGTGCCGTGCGCACGGCGTCCAGACGTTCCTCCAGCCGGCTGCGGCGACCTTCGAGGATGCGCAGGCGCACCTCGGCCTCGGTGTGCCTGAAGAAGGCGAAGTGCACGCCGAAGCTCTCGTCCTCCCAGGCGGACGGGCCGGCCTGGGTGAGGAGTTCCTGAAGGCGTTCCTTGCCCTCCGCGGTCAGCTTGTAGACGATCTTCGAACGGCGGCCGGGGAGCACGATGGCGCTGTCGGCGGCCGTGGTGGCCGCGGCGGCGTCGCCGTCTTCGACGATCAGCCCGTCGGTGAGCAACTGGCGGAGGCACGGGTAGAGGGAGCCGTAGGAGAACGCCCGGAACATGCCGAGCAGGGCGTTGAGCCGTTTGCGCAGCTCGTAACCGTGTAGCGGGGTCTCGTGCAACGACCCGAGCACGGCCAGTTCCAGCACGCCGCCACGTCCGCCGGCCACTGGAAACCACCACCTCTCGCGTCGATGTATCGAACCGATACATCGACAGGATACGTCCATTCAACATAAGGCTGCAATCAGCGACTTTCCCAAGAGGTTGGGAGCAAACCGCAAAAAGCCGTAGTCTGGCGCGTATGTGGTCACAGCAGGCGGTGGTGGGACACGGCCCCCGCGCGGCGTGGACCGCTTCTCAATGCCGGGAATCCCGCGTCAACGCGGGGGAGGTCTGCCAAGGTTGTTGCTCGAACCACCTGGCGATCTCGTTCGTCCCCGGGAATGGAGATCCACCCGAATAGGCCGGCTACCAGTGAGCCAAGGCGGCGAGGTCTCCGTTGATCAGGAGGTAGTCTCGCCCGCCTGCACGCCGTCATAGACCCCGATGACCAAACGAGGACGCGTGAGTTACAGCCACAGCAATGACCCGGAGCCGGACGGGCGCCATGAGGGCGCCGACGGATCGGCTCGCCAGGGGCGGCGCCGTCGCTCGAGCCCAGGAGCCGCTCCCCGTGCAGTTCCCCCCTCACAAAACCCCCAAACTGCCGCGAGCTGGGATTCTTCCCGGCAGGCACCGCAGGCCCGGCCGCCGCAGAGAGCGGGAGCCGATCCCCGGACCGCGATGATGCCCCAGCCCGGCGGGATGCCCTACCCCGGTGGCGCGTCCCCCCAGCCCGGCGGACCGCCCCGGCGCGACGCGGGCGCCCCCGGCGGCATGCCCCCGCGCGGCCCCGGTGCCCCCGGCGAGGCGCGCCGCCGCGACACCGACCCGACCGGCCGCCGCGCCGAGGCCGCCTTCGAGGACACCCAGGCGATGCTCGCCGCCCAGGCGGGCGGCGGGCGTTCCGCCGGTCCGAGGCCGGGTGAGGGCGGGCGCAGGCGCCGCGGGCGTGGCGCGAGCGGTCCCGTCGCAGGCGGTCCCGAAGGTCCCGGGGGTCCCGGAGGTCCCGGGGGAGGCGGTCCCGACGGCGACGACGAGCCCGAGGCCAGGAGGTGGACGCGCTTCCTGCCCAACTGGAAGATCGTCATGGCCAGCTTCGTGGTGCTCAGCGCGGGCGTCTTCGGCATGATCGCGGTCGCCTACGCCAACACCCCCATTCCCTCGTCCACGCAGGCCAGCGCGGACGACCGGGGCAGCGTGATCTACTACCGCGACAAGAAGACCCCGATCGCGCGGCTCGGCGTCCAGCGCGTCCCGGTGAAGCTCGCGCAGATCCCCAAGCACGTCCAGGACGCGGTGATCGCCCTGGAGAACCAGACCTTCCGCACCGACAGCGGCATCGACATCGCGGGCATGGCCCGATCGCTGTGGAGCACCGTGAGCGGCACCCAGCTCCAGGGTGCCTCGACCATCACCCAGCAGATGGCGCGCGGCTACTACGAGGGCCTCAGCCAGGAGGTCTCGATCCAGCGCAAGATCAAGGAGATCTTCGTCTCGGTCAAGCTGAGCAAGGAGAAGACCAAGGACGAGATCCTCGAGGAGTACTTCAACCTCATCTACTTCGGTCGCGGCGCGCACGGGATCCAGGCGGCCGCGAAGACGTTCTTCGGCAAGAACGTCGGCCAGCTGACCGTGCCGGAGGGCGCCTACCTGGCCGCCCGGGTCCAGAACCCGAGCGCCTTCGACGTCCAGGAGGAGAAGGGCGACTACTCCGCGATCAAGTGGCGGTTCGGCGCCGCGCTCAAGAACATGGCGGAGATGGACCCCGCCAAGTACGGCAAGTACGCGGGAAGCTCCTTCGAGGACCTGAAGTTCAAGGAGGCCAAGGTCACGAACACCTACAAGGGCCTCAAGGGCTACATGCTCAACATCGTCCTGCGGGAGCTCAAGGGGCGGGGCATCAAGCAGGAGGACCTGGAGACCGAGGGCTACAAGGTCTACACCACCTTCGACGAGAGCATGATGACGGAGGCGTACAAGGCGGTGAAGGCCCGCACCGCGGGCCTGGAGCGGACCATCCACGCCAGGCTGGCCTCGGTGGACCCGAAGAACGGCCGGGTGCTCGCCTTCTACAGCGGCGACGACTTCGTCAACGACTTCAACAACCGCGCGTTCGACTCCACCAAGCAGGCGGCGTCGGCGTTCAAGCCCTACGTGCTCGCGGCCTGGCTGGAGAACGACAAGTCGCTCGACAGCCTGGTCGACGGCATGCGGACGATCAAGATGCCCGGCACCACCCCGATCAGCAACTCGGGGAACCAGGCGTTCGGGCCGATCGACATGGTCAAGGCGATGGCCAGTTCGGTCAACACCGTCTTCGTGCAGATGGGCGAGGAGGTGACCCTCGAAGAGGTGGCGAAGATCGCCAAGACGGCGGGGGTCGGTGAGACGGCCAAGTACAACCCCGTCTACGGGGGCAAGAACGCGGTCGACTACGCGGTCGATGAGCAGAAGTACCAGGTCACCATCGGCAGTGCCTCGGTCACCGCGGTCGAGCAGGCCGCCGGTTACGGGATCTTCGCCAACGAGGGCAAGCACTTCAACTGGCACACCATCACCAAGGTGACCACGGTCGACGGCTCCCTCGTGCTCCCCGAGCAGGTCGTCGAGACGCAGGTCATCACCCCCGAGACCGCGGCCGACACGACCGTCGCGCTGCAGGCCGTCGTCAGGAGCGGCACCGGTAGCGCCGCCAACCTCGGCACGCGGCCGGTGGCCGGCAAGACCGGCACGAACAACGGCTACAAGGACGCCTGGTTCGTCGGCTTCACCCCGCAGATCGTCACCGCGGTCGGCATGTCCAAGGACGTGCCCTACAACAAGGCCGGGACGCGCAAGCTCAAGGTCGACAAGTACGGCCTGCCGAGCAGGAAGATCAAGGACGAGAACATCCTCTGGAAGGAGGAGCCCATGCCCTCCTTCATCGGAGGTGGCGGCACCCCCACCCAGATCTGGCACGACTACATGCAGGCCGTGACCGCCAAGGACGAGGTCCTGCAGTTCCCGCCGAGGGCCAACACCGGGACGCGGAACAACCTGGTCACGCCCACCCCGACGCCCACCGCGACGCCGACGATGGACGACACCAACCCGTTCCCCGACGAGAACGGCGACGACGGCGGCTGGCCGAACGGCAACAACGACGGCGGCGGCGATCAGGGCGAGCCCGACGGCCGCGAGTGCCTGCCCTGGGACGGCTCGTGCGACGTCGGCGACGGCGGCGATCCGGGCAACGATCCGCCGAACGGCGAGCTGGAACAGAACGGCGCGCCGGGCGCGGTCGGCGCCCCCGGCGCGCCGGCCGCCCTGGTCCCGACACCCTCGGCGAGCGGACGGCGTCCCTGATGAAGAACCTCCTGTCGCCGCGAAGCCCGCTGCCCGAGTTAGGCACCCGGGCCGTCCCGTACCTGCCCCTGGCCCTGTTCGCGGGACTGGGGGCGGTCCTGGCCTGGTTCTGGAAGTGGCCGTGCCGCGTCGACGGGGCGTGGAACCACGGGACCCTGCAGTTCACGAACTTCTGTTACACCGACATCTATCCCCTGTGGTGGAACGAGAAGCTCAACGAGGGCAAGATCCCCTATTTCGACTATCCGGTCGAGTACCCCGTCGGCATCGGCGGGATCATGGAGTTCTTCCGCCGGATCGTCACCCCGATGAGCGACCAGGGGACGGCTTTCTACGACCTCACCGTCATCCTCATGGCGCTCTGCCTGGTCGTCGGCGTGCTGCTGATGGCCACGCTGGCCGGTCCCGCCAGGCGCTGGGACGCGCTCTGGTACGCCCTGGCCCCCGCGCTGATCCTCACCGCGTACATCAACTGGGACCTGGCGGCCAACGCCCTCGCGCTGGGCGCGCTGCTGGCCTGGTCGAAGCGGAAGCAGTGGCTCGCGGGCATCCTGCTCGGCCTGGCGATCGCCACCAAGTTCTACCCGCTGATGTTCCTCGGCCCGCTGTTCCTGCTGACGCTGCGCACCGGCAGGTGGATGCCGTTCCTCAAGACGATCGGCGGTGTCGCGGGCGCCTGGCTCGTCGTCAACGTGCCGATCATGGTCTTCGCCTTCGACGGCTGGAAGAGGTTCTACGTCTTCAGCCAGGAGCGACCGGCCGACTGGGGCTCTATCTGGTACTTCTTCAACCAGAAGCAGTGGCCGATCCTGGGTGACTCCGAACTCCTCGACAGGCTGGGCGTCGTCTCGCTCGCCGCGTTCTGCCTGGCGATCGCCGTGATCACCCTGACGGCGAAGACCCGTCCCCGCCTGATGCAGCTGTGCTTCCTCACCCTGGCGGCGTTCATGCTGACCAACAAGGTGTGGTCGCCGCAGTACGTGCTCTGGCTGATCCCCTTCGCGGTGCTGGCCAGGCCGGGCTGGAAGCCGATCGCGCTCTGGCAGCTCGCCGAGTGCTGGTACTTCTTCGCGATCTGGCTGTATCTCGTCGGCATCCAGCCGGGCAACGAGGCCCTGGGCATCGCGGGCGACACCTACTTCACCGCCGTGTGGGCCCGCGCGATCACCATTCTGATCATGATGGCGTTCGTCGTACGGGACATCTTCGTCCCGGACAAGGACGTGATCCGCGAGGACGGGACCGACGACCAGGCGGGCGGCGTCTTCGACGGGGCACCCGACCGCTTCCGGCTCGCGCTCTCCTAGCGCCGGGCTGAAACGTTCGCGCCGGGCAGGTCCGGCGCGCCCGGTGGGGTGACGGGAGGCGGATGCGAGGCGTCCGCCGAGGTGAAACGGGCCGGGGCGAGCGTCCGGCGAGGTGGCAGGAGGCGGAGTGGGCCCGTTCGGCGAGCGTCCGAGTCTGGCGGCCCGCCGAGGTGATCCGGAACAATTCGACCTTGTGACCACTCCTCCCGCTCCCCCTCGCGACATCCCTTCGCGCGACGCCCCTCCGCGCGACACCGCGGCGGAAGGGCTGCTGCTCTGGCTGGCCTCCCGGCTGGGAATCGTCGTCCTGGTCGTCGTCGGCGCGCAGGCGCTGATGGAGGGGGACGCCGTACCGAAGCCGTTCCTGGAGCGCTGGCGCAACTGGGACGCGAACCTCCTCATCACCATCGCCGAGCACGGCTACGACGGCGTCCCGGGCAGCGAGCCCGACAAGGGGCTGCCCGCCTTCTTCCCCGGAATGCCGCTGATGCTCCGCGCGGTGCATCTCGTGATCGACGACTGGACGCTCGCCGGTCTGCTGATCTCCCTGGTGGCCGGTGCCGTCGCGATGGCGGCGCTCGCCAGGCTGGCCGAGTTCGAGGGGCCGGAGGGAACCGGCCGGCGCGCGGTGCTGGCGCTGCTGCTCTGGCCGATGGCGGTGTTCCTGTTCGCGGGCTACAGCGAGTCGCTCTTCCTGGCCTTCGCCGTCCCGGCCTGGCTCGCGGCGCGTCAGGGCCGCTGGCCGCTCGCCGCGGCCCTGGCGGCGGGCGCCTCCTGCGTGCGCATCACCGGCCTGTTCCTGGCCGTCGCGCTGATCGTGGAGTTCCTCGTCCGCAGGCAGCCCTTACGGCGGGCGGTGTGGCTGCTCCTCCCGTTCGTGCCGCCGGCGCTCTACTCCGCCTACCAGTACTCCCGCACGGGCGACTGGCTGGCCTGGAAGAGCGCGCAGGAGGCCGGCTGGGGGCGTCACATGGTGTGGCCCTGGGAGTCGCTGATCACGACCTTGAACGCGGCCGCGGGCGAGGGGCGAATGGCCTGGGCGTTCCGGATGGAGATCGCGGGGGCGATCGTCGGTGTCGCGCTCGTGCTGGTCCTGCTCTTCCTGCGGAGATGGAGCGAGTTCGTCTACGTGGGACTCCAGGTGGGCGCGCTGCTGTGCTCCGCCTACTATCTGTCGGTCCCGCGCTCGGCGCTGCTGTGGTGGCCGCTCTTCATCCTCATCGCCAGGGCGAGCGGCGGGCCGGCGCCGTGGCGACGATGGGTCATCATCGTCTACGCCCTGGTGGTGGGCCCGTTGATGGCGCTCAACGTGTTGATCTTCGCCGACGGGGCCTGGGTGGGCTGAGCCGCGGGGAGAACTCCTTACCCACTCTCCGGGAAAAGTAATCCCATGAAGTTATCCACAGGCTGTGGATCAATCTCGTCCCGAAGTCCGGAGTCTCGCCAGAGCCTCTCTCTGAGCTTCTGGAGCTCTAGAGCTTCGTCCTGAGGAAGGCGATGTCCTCGGCCTGGCCGTCGAAGGGGGTCTCCACCACGATCGGGGCGTTCGCGCTCCGGCACACCCCCAGGATGAGCTCGGGGTCGATCTGGCCCGCGCCGAGGCTCGCGTGCCGGTCGGCGCCGGAGTCGAAGGCGTCGCGCGAGTCGTTGCAGTGGATCAGGTCGATCCTGCCGGTGATCGCCATGACCCGCTCGACCACGTCCGCCAGGTCCTCGCCGCCCGCGTGGGCGTGGCAGGTGTCGAGGCAGAAGCCCACGTCGAAGCCGTCGAGCGCGTCCCACAGCCGGGCGACGCGCTCGAGCTTGCGCGCCATCGCGTTGCCGCCGCCCGCGGTGTTCTCGATGAGCACGGGGACCTCGTGCTCCTCCAGGCGCTCGAACACCTTGCGCCAGTTGTCGAAGCCCGTCTGCGGGTCGTCTCCGGCGCCGACGTGCCCGCCGTGGACGATCAGCCCCCGGGCGCCCAGCTCGGCCGCCGCCGCGAGGTGCGAGCTCAGCAGCTTGCGGCTGGGGATGCGCACCCGGTTGTTGGCGGTCGCCACGTTGATGACGTAGGGGGCGTGGACGTACACCTCCACGTCCGAGTCCTTGATCTCCCGCGTCTTCTCGCCGATGACCGGGGCCTTCCACCCCTTCGGGTCACCGAGGAAGAACTGCACGACCTCGGCGCCGCGCGCCCTGGCGTGCGCCAGCGGGTCGTCCTGGTCGACATGAGCTCCGATAAGCGGCATGTATCCGAGAGTAGCCGTTTCAACGCCGAGGGCATGGGCAGTCGCAGGTCGCGCCCCACCGCCCGCCCCCACGGGCCAACCCCAAGGAGTTCCAAGTGGCTGCTCGCTATCGCAGAGGGATCAGTCTCATCGGCCTCATCTACATCCTGATCGGCATCTACGTCGCCTGGGTGTACGACTACATCACCCCCGCACTCCTGAAGGACATCGCCGAGGCCCTGCTCGCGGTCTTCCTGTGGTTCCTCATCCTGCTGGGCGTGGACCTGCGCCTGGCCGGCTAGCTGGCCGTTCCCCGCCCGCGTGCCGCCCGGCGGCCCGGCCCGCATGGCCTGGCCGCCGCGGCCCGGCCTTCGCCGGTGTGGCCCTCGTCAGGTTCGGGACCCTACGGGAGGAAACCCCCGTTGCGGATGCCGAAGGCCACACCGACGAACGAGGCCACGATGCCCACGATGTTCAGCGCGCGCTCCGGCGTCGTCGCGGAGATGTACTGGGAGTAGAGGCCGCCGAAGAACCCCAGCACTCCCAGGAACGACGCCACGGAGTGCGCCGCGGGGAAGAACCCGGCCACGAAGGCGATCAGCCCGCAGAGGATCGTGCAGACGCTCAGCGCGTTCTCCAGGGGGTGACGCCGCCCGTCGCTGTTCAGCCTGAACCGGGAACGCCCGCTCCGGCCGTGCCCGGACACCTGCGGCATCCTCCCCGCCCCCTTTCCCGGTGAGGACGTGTCTCACCAGGACGTACCCGTTTCCCCTGATGGGGACGTGCCCGGTGAGGTGACGGCCCAACCCTTGCCGGACTGGTAGGCTGGCACGGCTACGTCGAATGGGTGTGTCATGGCCCACCCTCCACCCCGAGCGCCGAAATGGGAGCCCGAGGTGAAGTACGTCAGCGTCCTCCTGTCACGGCACGGTGTCGTGACCGCAAGAGTCCAGAGGAGGTTGGAAGTCAGCATGCGCCGTTACGAAGTGATGGTCATCCTTGACCCCTCGCTCGATGAGCGTACGGTCGCCCCTTCCCTCGACCAGTTCCTCACGGTCGTCCGCAACGACGGCGGCACCGTGGAGAAGGTCGACGTGTGGGGTCGCCGCAGGCTGTCCTACGACATCGCGAAGAAGCCCGAGGGCATCTACGCCGTCATCGACCTGAGCGCCGAGCCCGCCACGGTCAAGGAGCTCGACCGGCAGATGAACCTCAACGAGGGAATCCTGCGCACCAAGGTCCTGCGCCCGGACGTGCACTAATCTCCGGCATTTTGTCGGGCGGCAGCCGTACTCTGAGCCGATAACCAGCGAAGGCCGCAGGAAGGGCAGCGCTAGCCATGGCAGCAGGCGACACCACGATCACCATCGTCGGCAACCTCGTCGACGATCCGGAGCTGCGCTTCACCCCCACGGGGCAAGCGGTGGCCCGGTTTCGCATCGCGTCCACTCCGAGGTTCCTCGACAAGACGACCAACGAGTGGAAAGACGGCGAAGGCCTGTTCCTGACCTGCAACGTGTGGCGGCAGGCGGCGGAGAACGCCGCCGAGAGCCTCCAGCGCGGCATGCGGGTCATCGTTCAGGGACGGCTCCGCCAGAGGTCTTACGAGACCAAGGAAGGCGAGAAGCGCACCGTTTACGAGGTTGAGGTCGACGAGGTCGGCCCCTCCCTGAGAAACGCGACCGCCAAGGTCAACAAGACCGCCCGTCAGGGCGGTGGCGGCGGTGGCGGCTTCGGTGGCGGCCCCGCCAACGACCCGTGGGCCTCCGCGGCGCCGGCCGCACCGCAAGGTGGCGGCTTCTCCGGCGGCGGCGGCAACAACTACGGGGGCGGCGGCGGTCAGCAGCAGCAGGGTGGCGGCGGCTTCGGCGGCGGCGACTTCAGCGACGAACCGCCCTTCTAGGGACGCTCCTGCGGGACGGCCGCGACCGCGTCCCGAAATCCCAGTCCATATCCGCAGCGACCATTCCCGCCTGACGGCGGGGCTCTGAAAGGAGCACCACGATGGCCAAGCCGGCACTGCGCAAGCCTAAGAAGAAGGTTTGCCTGTTCTGCCACGACAAGATCTCCTACGTCGACTACAAGGACACGGCGCTGCTTCGGAAGTTCATCTCCGACCGCGGCAAGATCCGTGCCCGCCGGGTGACGGGCAACTGCACCCAGCACCAGCGTGACGTGGCGACCGCTATCAAGAACGCTCGTGAGATGGCGCTCCTGCCGTACATGAGCACCGCGCGCTAAGGAGGTCCGGACAGATGAAGCTCATTCTCACCAGTGAGGTCACCGGCCTCGGCGCCCCTGGTGACATCGTCGAGGTCAAGAGCGGCTACGGCCGCAACTACCTGCTTCCCCGCGGCTTCGCGATCCTCTGGACGCGTGGCGGCGAGAAGCAGATCTCCTCGATCAAGAAGGCCCGTGACGCTCGCGAGATTCGCGACCTCGGCACCGCCAAGGAAGTCGCCGGCCAGCTGCAGGCCCTGAAGGTGGTCCTGAAGACGAAGGCCGGCGAGTCCGGCCGTCTCTTCGGCTCCATCACCACGGGTGACGTCGCCGAGGCCGTCAAGGCCGCCGGTGGCCCCCTGCTCGACCGCCGTCGCATCGAGATCGCCTCCGCGATCAAGAGCCTCGGTTCCCACCGGGTCAGCGTCAAGCTGCACCCGGAGGTCTCCGCGTCCCTCGATGTCGAGGTCGTCGCGGCCTGACAGGTCCCGTGCGACAAGGGCCCCTCCCCGTTCGCGGGGAGGGGCCCTTGTCCTTTCCAGGTCCTCGCCGTTTCCCGGTACTCCCGCCGGGTCCTCGCCGTTTCCCGGTCCTCCCGCCGACGTCCTCCCGTCGGCCAGGAAAGCCGGTGAGGACTGCCCTTCCCGGTCCTCACACGGGCCCGGAAGGCCGGTGAAAACCCTCTTTTCCGCCGGGAGATTTCACATTTTGATATCCCGTTACCCCAGGTCACTGCTAGTACATACAATTCGGGAACCGTTGCTTCGCCCTGGAGGTTTCGCCATGGTCCGTCCCTCGACGCTGTTCGCGCTCGGTGCCCTCGCGGCGACCGCGGTGGCCTGTGCGCCGGCCTCGGAAACGACGACCCAGGCGAGCCCAGCGTCCTCGGGCGTCTCGGGCGCCTCCACGGCTCCCAGCGCCTGCGCCAAGGACAGCCCCGCGCTGAAGACCCCCGGCAAGCTGACCATCGGCACCGACAAGCCCGCGTACGAGCCGTGGTTCAGCGACGACGACCCGGCCAACGGCAAGGGCTTCGAGAGCGCGGTCGCCTACGCCGTCGCGGACCGGCTGGGCTTCGCCAAGGGTGACGTCACCTGGGCGACGGTGAAGTTCGACTCCGCGTTCGCACCGGGTGCCAAGCAGTTCGACTTCGACGTCAACCAGGTCTCGGTGACTCCCGACCGGGCCAAGGTCGTCGACTTCAGCAAGGGCTACTACACGGTCAAGCAGGCCGTGGTCGCGCTGGACGGTTCCAAGGTCGCCTCCGCCACGGACCTGGCGGGCCTGAAGGACGCCAAGATCGGCGTGCAGATCGGCACCACCTCGCTGCAGGCGGTCAAGGACGTCATCAAGCCGTCGTCCGAGATCAACGTCTACAACGAGCAGATCGACGCCGTCAACGCGCTGAAGAACAAGCAGGTCGACGCCGTGGTGGTCGACCTGCCCACCGCCTTCTACGTGACCGCGGCCCAGGTCGAGAACTCCAGGATCGTCGGCCAGTTCGGCACGGCCTCCGGGGAGCCCGAGGTCTTCGGCGCGGTCTTCGAGAAGGGCAGCCCGCTGGTGGGCTGCGTCAACGAGGCCATCGACGAGCTGACCGCCTCCGGTGAGCTGGCGAAGATCGAGACCGAGTGGCTCGGCTCCGCCGCGGGCGCACCGGAGCTGAAGTGACCCTGGAGTCCCCTCCGACGTCGCTCATGCTCATGCTCATGTCGATGTCCGAAGCCGGAACCACGGCCCGAGGCAGAGCCGCAGCCGGGGCAGAGGGTTCGCCGCGGGCGCGGAGCGCGTACGGGCCGCGTCACGGCGGCGCTCGATGAGGAGCGACGAGCGCCTGGGGGTTCCCACCGGCTGGGCGAAGAGCGAGCGGCAGCTGGAGCGGGAGCGGCTCCGCAGGAGGTCGTCGATCCGTTCGGGCTCCGTCGCGACGGTCTCGACGATCCTCGTGATCGTCCTGCTGCTCTGGCTCTTCGCCACCTCGCCCGGCTGGCCCCGGGTGCGGGAGACGTTCTTCGACCTCGACCAGTTCACCGAGGCGCTGCCGGACGTGCTGAGCGGGTTCCTGCTCAACATCAAGATCTTCCTGATCGCCGAGCCGCTGATCCTCGTGGTGGGAATGCTCGTCGCGCTGGCCCGCAACCTCACGGCGCCGGTGTTCTTCCCGCTGCGCGCTCTCGCGGTGATCTACACCGACGTCTTCCGCGGCGTGCCCACGATCCTCGTCATCTATCTCGTCGGCTTCGGCCTGCCCGCGCTCGGCCTGCAGGGCACGCCGACGGACCTCGCGACGCTGGGCATCATCGCGCTCACCCTCTCGTACGGCGCGTACGTGGCGGAGGTCTTCCGGGCCGGCATCGAGTCGGTGCACCCCAGCCAGCGGGCCGCCGCCCGATCCCTCGGGCTGAGTCACGGCCAGACCATGCGCCACGTGGTGGTGCCGCAGGCCGTGCGCCGGGTGGTGCCGCCGCTGCTCAACGACTTCGTCTCGCTGCAGAAGGACACCGCGCTCGTCGCCACGATCGGTCCCCTGGAGGCGCTGCGGCAGGCGCAGATCCACGTCGCCAGCACCTTCAACTACACCCCCTACCTGGCGGCGGCGCTGCTGTTCATCCTGCTCACCATCCCCATGGCCCGCTTCACCGACTACCTGGCGGCCCGCTCGCAGCGGCGGCGGGGCCAGTGAGCGGGCGAACCGGGGCGTACGGCGGCAGCGCCCCACCGCCCGGTGAGACGGCGGCGGCACGGGAGGAGAGGGCATGAGCCTGCTGGCCATCGAGGGCCTGTGGAAGAACTACCGCGGCCACAGCGTGCTGCGCGGGATCGACCTGGAGGTCGAGCCGCACGAGGTGGTCTGCCTGATCGGCGCCTCCGGCTCCGGCAAGTCCACCCTGCTGCGCTGCGTCAACCTGCTGGAGACGGCCGACGACGGCACGATCACCCTGGACGGTGAGGAGATCACCGACGCCAGGACCGATCCCGACGACGTGCGCAAGCGCATGGGCATCGTGTTCCAGGCGTTCAACCTGTTCCCGCACATGAGCGTGCTGGACAACATCACGCTGGCGCCGCGCAAGGTGCACAGGACGGGCAGGAAGCAGGCCGAGTCGCAGGCCCGCGACCTGCTGGCCAGGTTCGGCCTGGCGGACAAGGCGGACGCCTACCCCGACCAGCTCTCCGGCGGCCAGCAGCAGCGTGCCGCCATCATCAGGGCCCTGGCCACCCAGCCTCGCCTGATGCTGCTGGACGAGGTCACCTCGGCCCTGGATCCGGCGCTGGTCAAGGAGGTGCTCGGGATCATCCGGGAGCTCAAGGAGGGGGGCATGACCATGGTCCTGACCACCCACGAGATGGGTTTCTGCCGCGAGATCGCCGACACCGTCTGCTTCCTCGACGGCGGCGTGCTCCTGGAACGAGGCACCCCCGAGCAGATCTTCACCGATCCTCGTGAGCCCCGTACCAGGGAGTTCGTACAGAGTGTGATCGACGCCCGGCGCCTTTGACCTCTTGCCGCTCCAGGGTTTCCGGGCTTGCCGAGGCCTCGGCGGACGGTCTCAGCGGCGGTGCCTGCCGCGGGGCCCGGCGGCGGGTCCGGGTCCGGGGCCGGGGCCGGGACCGCCGGGCGGACCGAACGGAGGACCGGGCGGACCGGGCGGGCCCGTCCGTCCGTCCCCGGGGCCGTAGTGGGAGCGCCCCGGGGCGGGACGTGCGGGAGTCTCGGGGAGAGGCCGCGCCGTCGTGGCGAGCACGCTGTTGCGCCTTCCGTACACCAGGTAGACCAGCACGCCGAAGGCCATCCAGATGATGAAGTACAGCCAGGTGATGAGCTGCAGGTTCACCATCAGCCACAGGCAGGCGAGGATCGAGGCGATCGGCACGCCGGGAGAGAGCGGGGTGCGGAAGCCTCGTGGCAGGTCCGGCATCGTCTGCCGCATCCTGACGACCCCGCCGGCCACGGCGATGAACACGAACAGGGCCCCGATCACGACCAGCGGTTCGAGCGTCAGCACGTCCACGAACTCGGCCAGCAGGATCGCGAGGAATCCGATGGTCACCGTGACCCTCGTCGGGCTGCGGTAGCTACGGTTGATCTTGGAGAGCGAGCGGGGGATCAGCCCGTCGCGCGCCATGGAGAACAGCACGCGGGTCAGGCCGACGAGCAGCACCAGGACGACGGTGGTGAGGCCGAGCACCGCCCCGATGTTGATGACGTGCACCATGAAGCCCTCGCCCGCCTCGCGGAAGGCGCTGGCGAGCGGGGCATCCGTGGAGATCTTGTCATACGGGGTCATCCCGACCATGATCACCGCGACCGCGATGTAGATGACCGTGGTGAGCACCAGCCCGCGGATGATGCCCTTCGGGATCGACCGCGGGGCGTCCTCGGACTCCTCGGCGGCGGTGGCCACGACGTCGAAGCCGATGTACGCGAAGGTGATGGCCGCCGAGGCGGCGAAGATGCCGAACCAGCCGAACGTGCCCGTCTGGCCGAGGAGGAGGCCGAGCAGCGGGGAGTGCAGGGCTTCCTCTGCCCTCCCCGCGGGCACCGCCGGCACCGGGATGGCCGCGAGGTTGCGCTGGTCGAAGTGGAGGGCGCCGACCACGATGACCGCGCCGATGGCCAGCAGCTTGGCGACCACGATGACCCACAGGGTGCGCAGTCCGACGCGGGCGCCCAGGGCCACCACGGCGGTGAGGATCGCCAGGATGAACAGCGTGAACAGGTCGAAACCCGTGGTCTGGCCGACCATGCCCGCGATCACCTCGGGAAGGCGTACGCCGAGGTCGGTGAGCATCTGGGCGGCGTAGAGCGACCAGGCGCGGGCCACCGCCGCCGTGGCCAGCAGGAGTTCCAGGACCAGCGCCCAGCCCACGATCCAGGCCCAGACCTCGCCGAAGATGACGTAGGCGAAGGTGTAGGCGCTTCCCGAGCTCGGCATGGCGGAGGACAGCTCGGCGAAGCAGAAGGCCACGAGCAGGCTGGTGATTCCCGCGATCATGAAAGAGAGGATCACGCCCGGTCCGGCCATGTTCGCGGCCTGGCGGCCGGCGAGGCCGAAGATGCCCGCGCCGATCATGACCCCGACGCCGAGGACGATGAGGTCAGCCCCGCGATAGGCCGTGGGAAGGCCGTGGCGCGCACCGGTCAACCGGCCTGTGGCATGGTCCGGCGGCATGCGGCGAACGATCGACGAAGAAGGACCTTCGGGCACGACGCGACCAATCGTGGTGGGCTGATAACCCTATATTGTGGGACTCGTTTCACAGTGCCGCAGGGGAGTTCCACCGGACAAGGGTTATCCGGTCACGTCGTGGACACCACAGTGTCACGCCTGGATCACCTGCCGGAGGACACCGTCCGTCACGGGCGAACCGCCCGCCGTCTCGCCTCCCTGGCGTCCACCCGGCCGCTTCGGCCGGTTCAGTCGCTTCAGCCGCCGACCACCAGCCACGCCCTGCCGTACGCCCGCGTCGACAGGGTGACCAGCCGGGCCGTCATCCACAGCCCGAGCGCCAGCCAGAGCGTCACCAGGCCGCCGCCCCGCAGGTCCACCAGGAACGCGGCGGGCAGGTAGGCGATCGTCGTCCACACCCCCGCCCAGGCGAGGTAGCGCCGGTCCCCGGCCCCGATCAGCACGCCGTCCAGCACGAACACCACCCCGGCGACGGGCTGCAGGGCGGCCACCACCCAGAGCAGGTCGAGCAACTCCGCGGCGACGACGGGGCCGGCGTCGAACAGCGCGGGCACGAAAGGCCTGGCCAGCACGATGAGGAAGCTGAGCAGCACGCCCGAGCCGACCCCCCAGACGACCATCCTCCCGGTCGCGCCGCGGGCTCCCGCCACGTCGCCGGCGCCCAGCGCGCGGCCGGTGATCGCCTGCCCGGCGATGGCGATCGCGTCCAGGGCGAACGCCATCAGGGTCCAGATCCTGATGGCGACGGTGTGCGCCTCGATCTGCTGCTCTCCCATGCGGGTGGCCGCGGCGGTCGCGACGGCCAGGACCAGCTGAAGGCACGCCGTACGGATGATCAGAGCGATTCCGGCCGAGCCCGCCGCCCGCACGCCCGCCAGATCGGGGCGGAACGGCGCGCGGTACCGGACGAGGATCAGCAGGAGATAGACGGTGGCGGCGAGCGACTGGGCCAGCACGGTGCCCCAGGCCGAGCCCGCGATCCCCCAGCCCAGTCCCAGGACGAACACGATGTTGAGCACGGCGTTCAGCGCGAAGGCCCCCACCGCCACCACCAGCGGGGTGGCGGTGTCCTGCATGCCGCGCAGCACGCCCGTGCCCGCGAGCACCAGCAGCATGGCGGGGACGCCCAGCAGGCTGATCCGCAGGTAGGTCACCGCCTGCCGGGCGAGCTCGCCCTCGGCGCCGATCAGGTGAACCAGCGAGGGAGCCAGCGGCCAGACGACCACGATGATCGCCACTCCCACCCCGGCGGCCAGCCAGAGGCCGTCCACCCCCTGCCGGAGCGCCCGCCCGGTCTCGCCCGCCCCGATCTGCCGTGCCACCGCCGCGGTCGTGCCGTACGCCAGGAACACGCACAGTCCCACCAGGAAGCTCAGCACCGTGCTCGCCACTCCCAGGGCGCCGAGCGCGGGGGCGGGCAGGCGGCCGACGACGACGGTGTCGGTCAGCAGGAACAGCGGTTCGGCCACCAGGGCGCCGAACGCGGGCAGCGCCAGCCGCAGGATCTGCCGGTCGTGGTCGCGACCGGATCCGCCGGACCGGCCGGATCCGCCCGATCCACCGAAGCGACCGGATCCGTCGGCCCGGCCTGATTCGCCGGACCGACCTGATTCGCCGGACCGACCTGATGCGTCGGATCGACCTGATGCGTCGGATCGGCCGGATCGGGACCGTTCGGATCGGCCGGATCGAGGGGTAAGAGGCACTCGTCTATTGTGCCTCTTACCACCGGATGGATCTTCAGCGGGATGAACCCGTCAGAGGGTGTCATCTGGGGCGACTTTCGGCGTGTCGTGCCAACTTTCTTTTCTCCACAGGCAGTGGATGACGTTTCCCCTGGTCACAGAGGTATCCACAGCTGTGGACAACAGTTATCCACAGAACTGTCCCCAGGGTGCCCACACCTCTGGGGAAGAAGTGCACAGCTTATCCACACCTCTGTCGACAGGCCGCGTTGCCAGCCGGGCGTGAAGCCGCGAAACTGTCACACCGATCGGCTACAAATAGAGATAACGTAACTGTGTTCGAAAGAGGGGGTGTGTGGTGAGCATCGCGGAGCCGCCGGTCTTCGAGCCGAGATTCGAGCGCACCCCACCGAACAACATCGAGGCCGAGCAGTCGGTCCTGGGCGGCATGCTGCTGTCCAAGGACGCCATCGCCGACGTGGTCGAGATCCTGCGGTCCGACGACTTCTACCGTCCGGCCCACCAGATCATCTACGACATCATCACCGACCTCTACGGCCGGGGCGACCCCGCCGACGCCGTCACCATCCTCGACGAGCTGCAGAAGCGGGGCGAGGTCGCCAGGATCGGCGGCGGCGCCTACCTCCACACGCTGACCGCCGTCGTCCCGACCGCGGCCAACGCCGGTTACTACGCGAGGATCGTCCGCGAACAGGCCATCCTCCGCCGCCTGATCGAGGCCGGCACCCGCATCGTCTCCTACGGCTACGGCGGCCAGGACGAGGAGGTCGACGACCTCGTCGACCGCGCCCAGGCGGAGATCTACAAGGTCACCGAGCGCCGCACCTCCGAGGACTACATCCCGCTGGCCGACATCATGCCGGGCGCCCTCGACGAGCTGGAGGCCATCGGCGGCCGCAGCGGCCAGATGGTCGGGGTCCCCACCGGCTTCCAGGACCTCGACTCCCTCACCAACGGCCTGCACCCCGGCCAGATGATCGTCGTGGCCGCCCGTCCGGCCATTGGGAAGTCGACTTTGGGGCTGGATTTCGCGAGATCTGCCGCTATCAAGCACGGTATGACGACTGTGGTGTTCTCGCTGGAAATGTCGCGTAATGAGATCACGATGCGTCTGCTGTCGGCCGAGGCGCGGGTGGCGCTGCACGCCATGCGGTCCGGCACCATGACCGACGACGACTGGGCCAAGCTGGCCCGGCGGATGGGCGAGGTGGCCGAGGCCCCGCTGTTCATCGACGACTCGCCCAACATGTCGATGATGGAGATCAGGGCCAAGTGCCGCCGTCTCAAGCAGCGCAACGACCTGCGGTTCGTCATCATCGACTACCTGCAGCTGATGTCCTCGCCGAAGAAGACCGAGAGCCGCCAGAACGAGGTCTCCGAGATCTCCCGGGCCATCAAGCTCCTCGCCAAGGAGCTGGAGGTCCCGGTGATCGCGATCTCCCAGCTCAACCGTGGCCCGGAGCAGCGGACGGACAAGAGGCCCATGGTCAGCGACCTGCGCGAGTCCGGAAGCATCGAGCAGGATGCGGACATGGTCATTCTTCTCCACCGGGAGGACGCCTACGAGCGCGAGTCGCCCAGGGCGGGCGAGGCCGACCTGATCGTGGCCAAGCACCGTAACGGTCCCACCGCCACGGTCACCGTGGCCTTCCAGGGCCACTACAGCCGTTTCGTCGACATGGCCCCTCACTAGACCTCGCGCGACGCGGGTCCTCGTTTCCCGCGGCTGGGCCACCGCCCGCGGTTCGGTGATCCACGAGTGCCGGTTGGAGCTCACCCGGCCGCCGCACGGCCCTGTTCTCCTTGCTCTTCCTCTCCGCCCCGTCCGCGTCTTCGCCGCGCCCGCCGGATCGGCGGGCCTGTGTCGCTCACGTGGATGTTTGCCCACTGGGGAGCGGGTAAGAGCCCGCTCGCAGGCAGAAAACTCGCAGGTAGAAGAGAGGCGTCGGGGCCCGGGGGTGGGGTCGCGGCGCATCCGGGGGACAGGAGCAGGACGTGCCCGACGCGGTGCTCAAGGCGGTGCGATCACTGCCGGAGCAGACCTTCGCCACCCTGGCGGAGGTGGCGCAGACCCTCGGTTACGGCAAGGAAGAGACGGGACAGGGCTGAGACCCGCGGGTGATCACGGTTTCTCGTACGGACGGCCGTGATCACATACGGCCTGATCATGAGGGGGTGAGGGCATGGGTGCTGTTGCGGTGATCGTGGTGGACATGCTGAATCCCTACGACCACGAGGACGCCGACACCCTGGAAAAGAGCGTCGAGCAGATCGTGGAGCCCCTGGCGAGGCTGATGAGGCGCGCCCACCGGCATCGAGACGCCCGGCTGATAGTCGTCAACGACAACCACGGCGACTTCGCCGCCACGACCGAGGACCTGCGGCGGCGCGCCCTGGAGGGCCGGCGCCCCGACCTGGTCGAGCCGGTGCTTCCCCCGGACGACTGCGCCTTCATGCCCAAGGTGCGCCACAGCGCGTTCTTCGGCACGCCACTGGAGTACCTGCTGCGCCGCGAGGAGATCGACACCGTCGTGCTGGCCGGACAGGTCACCGAGCAGTGCGTGCTCTACAGCGCGCTGGACGCCTACGTGCGCGACTTCTCCGTCCGGGTGGCCAACGACTGCGTGGCCCACATCCACCCCGACCTCGCCGAGGCGTCACTGCGGATGATGGAGCGCAACATGCGCGCCGACCTCCTGCCCGCAGACCGGTGCCTGGAATGACAGGCCGCGCGCACGCCGTCTCTCGTTGTTGATCACGATTTTTCTCACCATGCGTACGGCCGGGAGGTTAGCTCGGGAAAGACGAGGGCATCAGGGGCGTACGGTACGTGTGTTCGATAAGTCCGTATATGAACGTATATGGCCGCATCGGCACCGACGGTCGCGCCGTCACCGTGGCATGCACCTCCATCGGGTCGGGAGCGATCCGGCGGCGCGACCCCAAGACGAGACGCCCTTCCAGAAGATGAGACCGCCAAGTTTTTCCCCGAGTCCTTCACCTGAGCCTTTCGTCGCCATGGGAGATCGTGATGCAGCTTCCCACGCCCCGAGGTCCTCTCACCGCCGCGCTCTTCGAACGGCTGAGGCACCCGCCGCACACCTTCGATCCGCCGTCGGCACCGGCCGGAGGGCCGGCCGTCGAGGATGAGGACCTCCAGCTGGCGCTCTTCGCCTGCTACGAACTGCACTACCAGGGTTTCGAGGAGGTGCGGCAGGAGTGGGAGTGGGAGCCGTCGCTGCTGGCGGCCAGGAAGGCGCTGGAGCGGCGATGGGAGGAGGGCCTGGCGCGGGCCGTGCCGCGTCCGCCGTTCATGCCGGGTGTGCCCATGCGCCGCGCCCTGGCCGAGCTGGTGGCCGCCGACGAGGGGCCCCGCCTGTCGGCGTTCCTGGCCAGGCAGGCCGACCTGGGACAGTTTCGCGAGTTCGTCACGCACCGGTCGATCTATCACCTCAAGGAGGCCGACCCGCACACCTGGGCGATTCCCCGGCTGAGCGGCCGTCCCAAGGCGGCGCTGGTGGAGATCCAGGCCGACGAGTACGGCGGCGGGCGCGTCGAGCGGATGCATTCGGAGCTGTTCCGGGCCACCATGCGCGGGCTGGGCCTGGACGACTCCTACGGCGCCTACCTTGAGCGGGTCCCGGCGAGCACGCTGGCGATCTCCAACACCATGTCGCTGTTCGGGCTGCACCGGCGCCACCTCGGAGCGTTGCTGGGCCACCTGGCGGCGTTCGAGATGACCTCCTCGGCGCCCAACCACCGCTACTCCCTGGGCCTGCGCAGGCTGGGCGGCGATGAGACGGCGCGGCGTTTCTACGACGAGCACGTGCAGGCCGACGCCGTCCACGAGCAGGTCGCGGCGCACGACATGTGCGGCGGCTTCGTGGCGCAGCACCCCTCGCGGGCCGGTGACGTCCTGTACGGCGCGGCCTGCGCCCTGGCCCTGGACCGGCTCTTCGCCGAGCACGTCATGGATCGCTGGCGGTGCGGTGTCTCCTCACTGCGTGAGGCGCGTGAGGCGGACCTGATGGCAGGGACCCGGTGACAGGCCTGGAAACGGGCCGGGAGACGGATCTCGACACGGACTACGTGCTGCCGCTGCGCTGGAGTGACGACGCCGGGCTGGCGGAGCTGACCGCCTACCTGCGTCGGCTGCGCTCCAGCGTCCGTGTCATCGTCGTCGACGACTCCCCGGCCGGGCTGTTCGCCCGGCACGCCGCCCGCTGGGACGGCCTCGCGCTGCACGTACGACCCGACGGCGACCTCGACTTCGCCAACGGCAAGGTCAACGGAGTGATCACCGGGATGCGCCTGGCCCGTGCCGAACACGTGATCATCGCCGACGACGACGTCCGCTACGGCGAGAGCGAACTGGCCCGCCTCGACGCCCTGCTGCGGAAAGCAGACCTGGTCCGCCCGCAGAACCACTTCGACCCGATGCCGTGGCATGCTCGCTGGGACAGCGCCCGCATCCTGCTCAACCGCGGTTTCGGCGCCGACTACCCCGGTACGTTCGGGGTGCGCCGCTCGACCTTCCTGGCGATGGGCGGCTACGACGGGAACGTGATGTTCGAGAACCTCGAACTCATCCGCACCGTCCGCGCTCACGGCGGCCGCGAGGAGCGCCCCCTCGATCTCTACGTCCGCCGCCTGCCGCCCGATCCGCGCCACTTCTGGTCCCAGCGGGTGCGGCAGGCCTACGAAGACCTCGCGCAACCGGCCCGCATGGCGTTCTTTCTCGCCATCGTGCCCGCGCTGGCCGTCGCGCTGCTGCGGCGGCGCCCGGGGCCGGTCCTGGCCGGTGCGGGGATGGCGATGGGCCTGGCCGAGCTCGGCCGCCGCCGCGCGGCCGGGCGGCGGGTCTTTCCCTTCACCACCACCCTGTTCGCCCCGGTGTGGCTGTTGGAGCGGGCCGTCTGCAGCTGGCCGGCCCTGGCGGCCCGGTTCCTGCGCGGCGGGATCTTCTATGCCGGGCGCCGGATACCGCTCGCCGCGCACTCGTCCCGCCGGCTCAGGACGCGAGCTCAGGCCACCGCGTCGGGCTCGCTCGCGGCCCGGAAACCGGACCGCTTGTGCGAGCCGTCACAGAACGGCTTGGCCGAGGATCGGCCGCAGCGGCACAGCGCCACCGTCGCCCGGCCGGGATCGATGACGGTCCCGTCCTGAGTGAGCAGGGTGAACGGCCCCCGGATCAGCAGCGGCCCATCCTCACACGGGGTGATGCTGACCGAATCATCCATTTTTAGCGCCATATGAGGCCTTGTGCCCGACACGTCCGCGAAAAAACACCGATCGCCTCCCTCGCGGCCCGGCTCGGGTCCCGGCCCCTTTTTCCGAGGCCGGACCCCGAGGGCCGGCCTTGAGCGAGTGGTCGGTGTCGGGCGGCCGTGCGCCCTGAGCGGTCGTCAGGTACGCCCCGCCCTGTGCCCGCGCCGGCCGCCGGCACGTCGGTGGGCTGCCCGGTCGGGGAGAACGCCTCCGGTCCGCTCTGGTCGGGCTTGGGGGCAGGGGCGCCCGAGGTTCGGTCGGCTCCCGCAGCGACGGCGTCTCGCCGCCCGGCTCGACCGCGGCCACGTCCGCGGGAAGGCTCCGCGGGGCCGCCTGGTCGCCGCGGCTCAGGGGGTCAGGACGATCTTCCCGGTGGTGCGGCGGGTCGACAGGAGCTCGTGTGCCTTGGCCGCCTCGGCCAGCGGCAGCACCTGATCCAGGTGGACCCTGAGCCGGCCCGACTCCGCCAGGGCCGTCAGCCGTGACAGGTCGGCCGCCGAGGGGCGCACGCTCACCACCGCCAGCCGTACGCCCAGCTCGGCCGCGCGTTCCCGCGTGATGCCGAGGTCGCCCCCCAGCGCTCCGACGAGCAGGCCGCCGGGCTTGAGCGCGGCGGCGGAACGTTCCCCGTACTCGCCGCCCACCAGATCGAACACCACGTCCACCGGTGCGGTCTCCGCGACGAAGTCCGCGGTGGTGTGATCGACCAGGGTGTCCGCGCCGAGCTCGCGCAGGAGGTCGTGCTTGGCGGTTCGGGCGGTACCGGTGACGTGCGCCCCGAAAGAGGCGGCGACCTGGACGGCGAGGTGGCCGACCCCTCCTCCGGCGGCGTGCACGAGAACCCGCTGTCCCTCGGCGACACGGGCGATGCCGACCAGCGCCTGCCAGGCGGTCAGCCCGGCCAGGGGGAGCCCTCCCGCCTGCTCCACGGGCAGCGCGGCGGGCCGGTGGACGATCTCGTTGGGCGAGGCGAGCACGTAGTCGGCGTAGGCGTTGCCGGCGCCGGGGAAGGCGAGCAGGCCCAGCACCTCGTCACCGGGGGCGAACGCGGACACGCCGGGCCCGGTGGACTCGACCGTGCCCGCGACGTCCCAGCCGAGGGTGAAGGGCGGCGGGCCGAGCAGCGGGAAGAGGCCGGAGCGGACCGCTCCGTCGACCGGGTTGACCCCGGCGGCCCTGACCTTGATCAGGACCTGCCCGTGATCCGGCTCCGGCCGGTCGACCTCGGCGACATCGAGCACGGAAGGGTCGCCGACGGCGGACTGGGTGATGACGCGCATCGTGATCTCCTCTGAAGGGAAGTTCTTCGGGATCAATCGTCGGCGACACCGGTATCTCATTGAAAGAAGGCACCTTTTGGATATATAGGTACCTCATGGAAACTACTTCTGGCCTGCGGGAGCACGGCGCCGCGAACGCGTACCTTCGGGAGTGCGGCTCGCGGAAGGTCCTGGAGGCGATCGCCAACAAGTGGACGTGCCTGCTGGTGGACGCCCTGCGGGACGGCCCGGTCCGGTTCGGGGTGCTCCGCCGCAGGATCGACGGGATCACCCAGAAGAGCCTCACCCAGACGCTGCGGAACATGGAACGCGACGGGATGGTGACCCGCACCGTCTACCCGACGATCCCGCCCCGGGTGGAGTACGAGCTCAGCGCGCTGGGGCGGAGCGTGGTCACGCTGATGGAGGGCGTCAAGAGCTGGTCGGAGAAGCACGTGGCCGAGATCATGGCCGCTCGCGAGCTCTACGACCTCCGCGCGGCCGAGGAACCCGGGCCCGTCCAGGTGGGCTGAGCGGACCCGGGCGTGTCGCCGACCGTCACGCGTGCGGGCCCGTCCAGCGGGCCCGAGCGGAATCCGAGCGCGTCATCGGCCGCCACGCGCGACGGCGCCCGCCGCCCGGAATCGTGTTCCGGGTGACGGGCGCCGTCGTCTCCGGGGTCACGGATGGCTCGTGGCCGCCGTGGATCCCCTCCGCGTCCGGACGCTCACGACCGCCGCGTGATCCCCGGACGTCGTTCTACCAGCCGCTGCCGGACCGGTAGAGCTGGCCGCGCACCGCGCCGCCGCCGAACTCGGTGGTGTGCAGGTTGGTGTACCAGTTCTTCGGGTTCTTCTTGATGCCCCGGGCGATGTCGGACTTCACCGACGCGGTGCCGGCGATGCCGGTGACGCCCTTGGGCAGGCCGTTCGTGTCGGCGAAGAAGTCGATCACGACATCGCCGTTCTTGCCCTTCTTGCCACGGTGGATGTGCCCGTTGGTGGGGGCGGCGAGCTTCTCCCAGATGGTGGCGTAGTAGACCTTCGTGCCCTTGATGCCGACAAGCCACTCGGCGCGGCCGTTCGGGTCGCCGACCTTCTTGCCGGGGGCCGGGACCTCCTGGCGGCCGTCGGCGTTGGAGTGGTAGCTGGGGTGCACCCCGCTGGCCAGCACGTTGGCCAGGTTGGTCGGGTGGATCCGGTGCATCTGGGCGCGCACCGCGCCACCCGGGAACTCGGCGGTGTGCAGGTTGAGGTACCAGTTCTTCGGGTTCTTCTTGATCCCGGACAGCAGGCCGCCGTCGTTGACCTTGACGCTGCCGAGGATGGCCTTGCTGCCGCCCGGCAGGGCCTCCATGAAGAAGCCGACCTTCACGTCGCCGTTCTTACCGGCCTTGCCCTGGTGGATGTGGAACGCGGTGGGGGTGGCCGTCCCCTCCCACCGTACGGCGTAGGAGACCTCGTTGCCGCGGATGCGGACCACGGCGATGGCCTTGCCGTTCTTGTCGCCGACGGCGGGACCGCCGCTGACCGGCACCTCGTTCTTACCGAGCAGGGTGCCCGCGAAGTAGGCGTCGGCTGTGCTCGCGGTATCAGACTGCGTGGCCGAGGCTGTGCCGGCCTGTGCGGCCTGCGCGGCCGGGGCGAGGGCCGAGGAGAGCAGGGCCGCGGCGATGGCCACGCCGGAGACGGTGAGGGTGCGCTTGGACATCGTGAACCTCTCGTAGCTGTAAGGGGCTGCTGCGTGCTTCTGCCGGTGGTACGGCGCCACGGCTACATATGGTTCAATCTTCAAATACGTAAAAAAGCACATGGGGAAACGGCCCCGGAGAGGCGCTCCCGTTCCGGGGAAGGGCTAGGATGCCCCGCTCAGACCATGACGGTGAGCAGCGTGTCGCCGCCGGTCGTGCGCACCTCGAAGCGGTCTATCCCGGCCGGCCCCCAGGCGACCCCGCCGTGCACGTAGAGCGGTTCGGGAGAGCCCGGCACCCCGTAGCCCCGCTCGGGCACCGCCCATCCGGTGACCACGCGCCGCTCGCCGCTCCGGGAGACGGCGACCAGCTCGCACTCCAGCGGCCCCTTGACGCCCCTGAGCTCCAGGGCGGCGTGGGTGCCCCAGCCCTTCGTCTCCAGCACCAGGCCGCCGGTGACACCGGAGGCACCCGTGCCCGCGAGCGGCGTGCCGGACCGGTAGGCGTCCTCGGCGGGGCCGTGCGCGGAGTGGCCGACGGGGGCGCTCCCGCTCTCGCCGGAGATCGAGGTGCCCACCGCGATCCCACCGGCGACCAGGGTGACGGCCGCGGCGGCGCCGATCACGAACGTGCCCCTGCGGGCGCGCCGGTCGGCCGCCTTGCGGCGGCGCAGCAGGTTGACCACCTCGGCGGGACCCCGGTCGCCGGTGTCGGCGTCGTCGCGCTCGTCTTCCAGGGGTCCGATGCCGGCGAGGGCGCCCGCCACCCCGGACAGCTCCTGAAGCTCTGCGGTGCAGGACGGGCACGAGGCCAGGTGGTTCGAGAAAGCCGTCCGGTCGGGCTCTTCGAGGATGCCCAGGGCGTACGCGCCCACGTCGGTGTGCTCCACCTGCGAGGTCATGCCGTCACCCCTCTCTCCTCAAGGGCGACGCGCAGCGCGCGGAGGGCGTAGTACGCCCTCGACTTCACCGTGCCCACCGGGATGCCGAGCGTCTCGGCGGCCTCGTTCACCGACCGGTCGCGCAGGACCGTCTCCCTGAGGATCTCGCGGTGGGCGGGAGACAGCGAGTCGAGCGCGTCCGACACGACGACCTGTCGCAAGAGATCTTCCATCTGATCGGGCATGGGCACACTCTCCAGTGGTCCCTCACCCGCCTCGTGGGGACGCGCGTCCTTACGGCGTTGGTCGTCGATCACGATATGCCTGGCGACCGTCGCCAGCCAAGGCATCAGGGACGACACGTCGGCGTCGAACCGGTCCGCGCTGCGCCACGCCCGGACCATGGTCTCCTGCACCACGTCCTCGGCCCACTGCACGTCACCGCGGGTGAGCCGTACGACGAAGGAGAGCAGCGGCCGGTGGTACGCCCGGTACAGCTCCGCGACGATCAGCTCGTCGTCGGGGGCGTCGACCGGTCGCAGACGGCGGGACCGGTTCCGCCGGTCACCGGGCCAGGAGGAGGCTTTCACGTCGAGGTTCTCTCCGGAGAAATCGGCCGGCGGGGAGGGGCAGGCGTCCTGCCGCGTCATCACGCGCGCCCCGCGGTTCGCGCCGGGGGGTCGTGACGGGTGCACGGGGCGGTATCGCCTGCCTCATCGTGGGCGCGGATGCCGGACGGCGGTTCCGCGATCACCGCGGTGCCCGCTGGAGCGGGCCGCCGCAGGGCGTTCACGATCACGCTGTGCCCTCCGGGGGTCGGCCGCCGGACGATTTTCCGGTGTCGGCAGGCAGTACGGCGCCGGATCCCAGGAGGTTCAACGGATCGCGTGGATTTTCGATTATTAGCCGAACTAGCCTCTCATAAGAGGAAAAATCGGTTAATTCCCGGCAAAGGCATCTCTCCGAACCGGTGAGCCACCATGGTGTCTCCCGGCCGGGCACGGCGGGTACGGGGTGCGGGACCGGCCCTCGTACGGGGCGCGACAGATCGTCGTGCGGACATCGGGTGGCCGGTCTCGTGCGGCGTGCCGCTCGGGCCGCGGCACGCCGTGAGGGGCGGGCCGCGGTGATGTCACAGGACCGGGCGGACGTGGGTGATGAGGCGGCCGCCGTCGAAGACGTGCATGGCGATCTGCGGCGGCAGGTCGTAGTCGACGGGGACCGGGGCGTCGAGCTCCTGGTTGAGCCGCAACGTGGAGACGACCCCCGGGGCGACCGACAGCGGCAGGCCCGCGAAGGTGGTGCTCGCCGCGGTGTGGGCGTGACCGGTGATGACGGCCACCACCTGCGGGTGCCGCCGCACGACCGCCTCCAGCCGCTCCGGGTTCCGCAGCCGGATCGAGTCCACGTACGGGGTGCCCAGCGACACCGGCGGGTGGTGCATGCCCACGATGACCGGGGTGTCCGGGGTCTCGGCGAGCACGCCGTTCAGCCAGGTGACCGTCTCGTCCTCCAGGAAGCCCTCCGGCCGCCCGGGGACGCTGGAGTCGCACAGCACGACGGTGAGCCCGTCGAGCCTGAGGACCTGGTTGATCGGTCCGTCGCCGTCCTCGTCGAGGTCGAGCAGCGCCTTGCGGAACGCCGAACGGACGTCGTGGTTACCCGGGCAGATGATCGTCGGATGGCGCGTGGTCAGCAGCTCGCGCGCGATCTCGTACTCCTCGATCAGGCCGTTGTCGGCGATGTCGCCGGTCACCACGACCGCGTCCAGGGGGCCGGGCAGGTTCTCCAGGTGTCGCATGACGGATCGGGTCCTGTCGATGCTGCGGGGGGAACCGTCGATGTGGACGTCACTTACGTGCGCCAGGATCAGCATCAATCAAGAGTGACATATCCGGCTTCCTGTCGCCGGGCATCCGGAACGGAGGCCGGGAACGCACCGGGCGAGGAAAGCCGGTGTGAGAGGGAGAGCCGGCGGAACGGGGGACGACGCGAGTCGGGCGGCGTCCGGATCGAACTCCTTCGTCCTCACCATGAAGGAAACGAGAACAACCTGGAATGATCGGTCGAACGAGCCGTGGCCCGTCTCTGCCCCTGGTAAGAGACGGGCCACAGCGGATCGGAGGCGGTGCCCACCGGCTACTCCCAACGGAAGAGCCGCGTGGCCAGTCCGACCGTGACCAGAACGGTCACCGCCATCACCACCAGGTGCAGCGGCTGCGGAGCCTGTCCGGCCCACGTGTCACGGAGCGCGTCGGCGAACGGCGCCATCGGCAGGAAGTCCCCGATCCGCCGCACCACCTCGGGCATGAGGTCCCGGGGGATCCACATCCCCGCCATGAACATCAGCGGGAACATCAGCAGCGAGCCGATGCCCGGCGCCACCTTCGCGTTGGGCGCCAACGCGGCGATCAGCAACCCCAGGCCCAGCATCGAAGCCGTGCCGAGCACGAACACCCCCGCGAAGGCGAGCGGGCTCTTGGGCGGGACCGAGCCGAGGACGAGATAGCCCAGGCCGACCAGGAGGAGGGTGGCGACGATCGCCACCGCGAGGTTGTTGACGATCTGGGCGACCAGCAGCCGGACCGGGTTGACCGGGGTGGTGGACATCCGGCGCAGCACGCCGCTCTCCCGGTAGGTCACCAGCGTCGCCGGCAGGACGGTCAGCGCCATCGTCACCACCGCCAGGATCACCATCATGGCGGGCAGTTGGGTGTCGATGACCCGCTCCCCGCCCAGCTCCGGGACCTTCTCCTGGTAGCCGGGGATCTGCCCGAGCGCGAGCAGGAGGACGAGGGGCAGCATTATCGAGAAGATCGGGCCGCCCGGGTCCCGCAGGAAGAGCTTGGCCTCGGTCAGGAGCATCTTGTTCATCGGATACCTCCAGCGTGGAGACCCCGGGGGGTAGCCCTGGGGAGGAAACGCGGCACGGTGCCGCTCGATTCGGTAACCTGCTCGACGGTGGCGATAACCAAGCCGCTGTTCACATGATCAGAAGCATTCTCGCCGCCGGGCTGGCGGAGAGGCGAAACGCCTGTGGAGGGCTGACAGGACCCGACCTGCGAAAGCAGCGAGGGCACGGCTCCGTGAAACAGGAAGCCCAACCCGCGAGGGTTGGAATCCCCTGGCATCGGCCGTGGGGAAGATGTCAAGAGGAGATCTTCTTTCCGGTGAGGCTGAGGAAGGCGTCGTCGAGGGTGGCCTGCTCCAGTCGCAGGTCGGTGGGCACGGCACCGGCGGCGGAGAGGACGGTCGTGACCGCGAGGAGCAGGTTGCCGGTGCCGGTGACCGCGACCTGCTCGCCGCTTCGGCTCACCCTGGTCACCTCGGGCAGGGCCTTGAGCCGGGAGTCGTCGAGCGGTCCGGACAGCCGGAACCTGATGGTCTGCTGCCCGCCGACCTGGGCGATCAGGCCGGACGGGCTGTCCATCGCGACCACCCGGCCGGAGTCGATCAGCGCGAGCCGGTCGCAGAGCCGCTCGGCCTCCTCCATGAAGTGGGTGACGAGCAGGATCGTCACACCGTCCTCGCGGACCTGCTCGATGAGCTCCCAGGTGTCCCTGCGCGCCTGGGGGTCCAGGCCGGTGGTGAGCTCGTCCAGGATCGCCACGCGGGGGTTGCCGATCAGTGCCAGCGCGATCGAGAGCCGCTGCTGCTGGCCGCCGGAGAGCTTGCCGTAGGGGGTGTCGCGCTTGCCGGTGAGCCCGACGCGCTCCAGCAGTTCCTCCCAGTTCGCCGGATTCCGGTAGAAGGAGGCGTACAGGTCGAGCGCCTCCGACACCTTGAGCTTCTCCGGCAGCGTGGAGCTCTGCAGCTGGACCCCCAGCTGCTCCTTGAGCTCGGCGCGGTGCAGACCCCCGAGCACGCTGACGGTGCCGGAGTCGGGGACGCGCAGGCCGGCGACGCACTCCACGGTGGTCGTCTTGCCGGCGCCGTTGGGGCCGAGAACTCCAAAGATCTCGCCCTCTTCCACGGTGAACGAGACGTCGTCCACCGCCAGCTGGTCGCGGTACTGCTTGCGGAGGTTGCTGACCTCGATGACCTTCATGCTCACCGACGCTACGAGCCGCGACGCGCCCGGAGAATCCGTCTAAACCCCCGGCGGGGACGGGCCAGGCACCCACCGGGGGTGTGGTTACCCCCACCCCCTCACGGCACCCGTCACCACTGGGCACGCCCGGCCGGATCACCGACACTTGACCCATGAAGACGTACGCGGTGACGGCCGGCAGGGCACTGGCCCTGGGAGCGATGGCGCTGCTGGACACGGTCCTGGTCGTCGTGACCCTGGTCGCGTTCGTGCTGGCGTTCGGCCTGGGGATGGTCTTCATGTTCCCCCCGGCGGCCCAGCTGATCAGGCACCGCACCGCGCTCGCCAGGAGGCTGAACGGCACATGGCTCGGGACCGCCGTGCCGGCGCCCTACCTGCCCCCGCCGCTGCCGACACGGCCCCAGCCCGACGGCTGGTACCGCCACGAGCGCCAGCTCTACAAGACGCCGCGGTGGCCCGACTGGAACAACCGCTGGAAGTGGATCGTCGGCGACCCGGCCACCTGGCGGGACGGGCTCTGGCTCTACCTCAACCCGGTGGTCGTCTGCGCCCTCCCGCTGCTGCCCCTCACCCTGGCCGGATGCGCCGTCCTGGCGGCGTGGTCCGCGGCTCCCCCGGCGCTGCCCCTGGTCCTGGGATGCGCCTCGGCCGTCGCGCTGGCCGCGACGCCGCGCCTGCTGCGGGGGTACGCGTGGTGGAACCAGCAGCTGCTGTCTCCCACGGACAAGTCCGTGCTCGCGGCGCGGATCCAGCGACTCGACCAGGCGCGCCTGGCGACGGTCGACTCCCAGGCCTCCGAGCTGCGGCGGATCGAGCGCGACCTGCACGACGGGGCGCAGGCGAGGCTCGTCGCGATGGGCATGACGCTCGGCGCGGTCGAGGAGCTGATGGACAAGGACCCCGCCGCGGCCAAGGCCCTGCTCACCAAGGTCAGGGAGGCCTCCTCCACGGCGCTCGTCGAGCTGCGCGACCTCGTCAAGGGCATCCACCCGCCGGTCCTGGCCGAGCGCGGCCTCGGCGACGCCGTGCGCGCCCTGGCGCTGGACAGCCCGCTGAAGGTCACGGTCACCGTGGACCTGGACAGCCGCCCCGACTCGCCCGTGGAGTCGGCCGCCTACTTCTCCATCAGCGAGCTCCTCACCAACGCGGCCCGCCACGGCGGCGCCGAGCGGGTGTGGATCGACATCAGCAGCAACGACCACGCGCTGCGCGTGGTCGTCACCGACGACGGCTCGGGGGGCGCCGACCCGTCCCTGGGCAGCGGCCTGCGCGGCATCGAGCGCAGGCTGGCGGCCTTCGACGGGGTGCTCGCGGTCAGCAGCCCGCGGGGCGGCCCGACCACGGCCACGTTCGACCTGCCCTACGCCCTTCTGAGCGAGAAGGGGCCGGACTGCAAGCCGTCCCTGCCCCGCGGCAAGGCCGCCGTCGTCGGGATCTGCTGGGGGATCGGCTGGCTCCCGCTCTTCCCGCAGGGACTGGTGACGATGATCATGAAGCTCGTCGACACCGACAACCGCAGCTGGTTCCTCGCGCTCTACCTGCCCGAGCTCCTGCAGTGGCCGCTGATCGTCTTCAACATCCTCCTGGGCCTGTCCATGTACGCCGCGGGCATGCTCATTCCCGTCATGCACGCCCGCCAGCAGCGGCTGGCGGATGCCCTGCCGGTCCGCCTATGGTTGGGCCGGTGAGCCTGAGAGTCGTCATCGCCGAAGACCTGTATCTCCTGCGGGACGGCCTGGTCCACCTGCTCCAGGCACACGACTTCGAGGTGGTGGCCGCCGTGGAGTCGGGGCCCGAGCTGCTGGGGGCGCTGACCGGGCTGCGGCCCGACGTGGCGGTGGTGGACGTGCGCCTGCCGCCCACGTTCACCGACGAGGGGCTCCAGGCCGCGCTGGCGGCGCGCCGGGCCGTCCCCGGCCTGCCGGTGCTCGTGCTGTCCCAGCACGTCGAGCAGCTGTACGCGCGAGAGCTGCTGGCCGACGGCTCGGGGGCGATCGGCTACCTCCTCAAGGACCGGGTCTTCAACGCCGAGCAGTTCGTCGACGCGGTCCGCCGGGTCGCCGCGGGGGGCACCGCGATGGACCCGGAGGTGATCGCCAAGCTGCTGGCCAGCACCGCCCGGCACCAGCCGCTCGGCGCGCTGACCCCGCGTGAGCGCGAGGTGCTGGAGCTGATGGCCGAGGGCCGCTCCAACGCGGCCATCTCCCAGCGCCTGTTCCTCAGCGAGAGCGCGGTCGGCAAGCACACGGCCAGCATCTTCGCCAAGCTCGACCTCGCCCCCTCCGACGACGACAACCGCCGCGTGCTCGCCGTCCTGACCTACCTCAACGCCGCCCGCGGCTGAGGCTGCCCGTTCCCTTTTCCCCGACCGGGTAGCGGTTCTGTCGGTCTCAGCGGATAACGTGCTGTTGAAGTACGGCTTCCGCGTGTGGGGGTGCCGTTCGGGACGAAGGGATGATCAGGTGAAGTTCCGGGTTAACCGTGATGTCCTGGCCGACGCGGTGGCCTGGGTGGCCCGGGTGCTGCCGAACCGGCCGGCCATTCCCGTGCTCTCCGGCCTGCTCCTGGAGGCCGACGACGCAGACCTCGTGCTGTCGGCCTTCGACTACGACGTCTCCGCCCGCGTCTCGATCGACGCGGTCGTGGCGGAGCCCGGCCGGGTGCTGATCCCGGGCCGGATCCTCGCGGAGATCACCCGCAGCCTGCCCGGCGAGGTGGTGGAGGTTCTCACCAGCGGTTCCGAAGCGGTCCTGACCTGTGGCAGCGCGGAGTTCGGCCTGCTGACCATGCCGGTCGAGGACTTCCCCTCCCTCCCCGAGATGCCGCCGAAGATCGGCGCGGTCGGCGGCGTGGTCTTCGCGAGCGCGGTCGGCCAGGTGGCTCCGGCGGCCAGCCGCGACGAGAGCCTTCCCATGCTGACCGGCATCCGGGTCGACATCTCCGGTGACGACGTGACCATGGCCGCCACCGACCGCTACCGCATCGCGGCCAGGGAGTTCGGCTGGCGCCCCGAGGTGGCCGGTGCCACGGCCGCCGCGATGGTGCCCGCGCGGGTCCTCGTCGACGTGGCCAGGTCGCTGCGCGGCGGCGAGGTGTCGGTGGCGCTGGGCGACGGCGTGGCCGGTTTCGAGAGCGTCGGCCGGGCCACCACGGTCCGCCTGCTCGACGAGCAGTTCATCGACTACCGCTCGCGGCTGACCGACGACTGGTCGATCCGGGCCGACCTGCCGGTGGCGCCGTTCATCGACGCGATCAAGCGGGTGACGCTGGTCGCCGAGCGCAACACCGCGGTCCGGCTCTCCTTCGGCCAGGGACAGGTCCTCATCCAGGCGGGCGACGGTGACATCGGCCGGGGCACCGAGGTCGTCGACGCCGAGCTGTCCGGCGCCGACATCCAGATCGCCTTCCAGTCCCAGTTCCTGCTCGACGGCCTGAGCGGGGTCGAGACCGAGCTCGTCCGGCTCAACATGGAGTCGCCGAGCCGCCCGGCCCTCATCACGGAGGTTCCCGGCGACGCCGCCCCCTCCTTCCGCTACCTCGTGATGTCCCTGCGCCTGACCTGACCCGTCCGGTGCCTCGGGCGCGAGGCAACGGACGGTGCTTCTCATGATGTGGGCCCCCTCACCGGCGGTGAGGGGGCCCACATCATGAGAAGGCGAAGGAGGACAGGGTCAGAGGGAGAGCTCCTGCTCCTCCGTCAGGGCGATCAGGATGTGCTCCATGCACGCGTGACCCGCGCGCTCGGCGGCGGCGGCGTCACCGACGGCGATCGCGCGGGCGATCGCCTCGTGCGGGATGTACGTGCTGTTCAGGGTGCTGTTCAGTGAGGTGCCCGCGGCGGTGATGCTGGCGCGCAGCGCCGCCGAGAAGTCCTCGTAGAGATCGATCAGCACGAGGTTGTGGGTGGCGCGAACGACCGCCATGTGGAAGGCGAGGTCGGCCTCGACGAACGCGTCGGGCTCTCCCCTCTCCCAGGCCCGCTCCCGCTCGGCCAGCGCCGCCTCGATCCCCGTGATGTCGGCGTCGGTGCGCCGGGTGGCGGCCAGCCTGGCGGCCTCCACCTCCAGCGCGCGCCGCACCTCCAGGATCTCGAGCTGCTCGGCGGTGCGCAGCCGCCGCAGCATGGCCCCGGAGAGCTCGCTCGTGGCACGGACGTACGTCCCGTCGCCCTGGCGACATTCCAGCAACCCGGCGTGTGTGAGGGCACGCACCGCCTCGCGCACGGTGTTGCGCCCCACCCCGAGCTGCTCGGCGAGCACGGTCTCGGTAGGAATCTTCGCGTGCATCTGCCAGGAGTTAGAAGTGATCTGCTCCTTGAGTTGGTCGATCACTTGGTCGACGAGGGATGCTCGCTGCGCCGTACGCAGACTCACCGTCCGCCTCCTCCGGAGAAACCAATCATCCTACGAGTCAATGACTGGTAGACCCTAGTTATTCCGGAGGTGCAAAAACAAATCTGGAACTCCAGAAGTGGGACCGTCTTAACGGACCAGAGCCGAATCGACTGTCATGCCCACCATCGCATCGCGCACTCCGGCAGTCTCAAGAGCCCTACGATACGCACTGGTCTGCTCCTCGACCACACCGGCCTGGCCGTACAGGTCTCCCAGGTCACGCCAGGTCCGCGCGGCCTCCCGGTCGGGACCGGAAAGCTCGTGCCGGACGCCGCTCAGCATCTGCTTGGCGGCGCTCAGGGCCGTCGTGGCGGCGTCGTCCTCGCCGCGGGTGAGCGCGGCACGGGCGAGGACCAGCTGCACGCCGGCCCCGACGGCACCCGCCTGGTCACCCAGCGTGTCGAGGGCGGTTCCGGCCAGGGCGGTGGCGCCCAGCACGTCTCCGGCCCCCAGCTGGAGGTGGGCGCGCACGACGAGACTCCTGACGTACTCGTGGACGTGCTCGGGGAACACGGCGAAGACCTCGCTCGCGGCGGTCGCGAGCTCGCGGGCCTCGTCGAGCGGCTCGTCACCGCCGGCGGCGGCGAGACGGGCCCAGTCCGTCGCGATGAGGGCGAGCTGCGAGGCCATCCGCGCCGGGCGGCCGGTCGCGATCGCGTCGTCGGCGAGGCGGACGGCCAGCGCCGAGTCCTCGCCGTCGGCGGCGGTGATGCTCGCCTGCCAGAGGGCGTGGATCTCCGCGGTGCGGTTGACCACGGCGGGAACGCCGTTGACCGACAGGATGTTCCGGACGTAGGACATGCTCGGCGAACCGGACCCGCGGGTGCCGCCGATCCCCACCAGGGAGGCGGCCAGCTCGATGGCGATCTCTCCCTGCGCCAGGGGCAGCCGGTTGATCTCCCCGAGCGCGTGGACGGCCAGGTCGCGGGCGCGGAGGATGTCTCCGGCGCGCTGGTAGCAGCGGCTCAGCGCCACCGCCAGCGGCAGGTCGGCCAGACGCTCGGGATGGGTGGCCGCCTCGCGCCGGAGGCGCTCGAACGCCTTCACCGCCGGGCCGATCCTGCCCTGGACCTCCAGGGCACGGGCCCGGCCGAACCGCGCGTGCGCGGCCAGCATGGCGTTCTCCTCGCCGGCGACCTTGACGATCTCGCCGAAGCGGTCCGCCGCGACGGACGGATTCCCGTGGAGGAGCTCCAGCTCCGCGTGGCGCAGGCCGAGTTCGGTGTCGATGCGCTGGCGCGGCTCGATCCCGTGCAGCAGGAACTCGGTGGTGCATCCCAGGCGCTCGGCCAGCAGGCGGGCGACCACGGGGGTCGGGGTCCGCTTGCCGGACTCGATGAGGGAGACGTAGCTGTCGGAAAGGTCCGGCCCTGCGAGCTGGGCCTGGGACATGCGCCTGCTCAGGCGCAGTCCGCGGACGCGGTCACCGATGGTTCCCTGACTCGGCATCTGATCTCTCAGGGCGGGGGATGGTCAATGTTCTCGCCATGATTGCATGAAGCGGTCGAATCAGGTAACCCCGAGTGAAAAATCTTCACCGGAAAGTGTCAACAGCCCTCATGCCCCGCGGATCCATGATTCCTGCGCCATTGCGGACGCAGGACGCTAATCATCTGAATCGTTACCCCCGGGGAAGAGCATCTGGCAGACCTCCAGATAGAGGGTCTCCGGGTACGGAATGTAATTGACCCTCGACAGGGCCTGGTCCTGGCCGGCCGACTCCAGGACGAACTCGCCGTAGCCCAGCATGCGGCCGAGAATCGAGCGCTGGAAACTCATGTCGGTGACCTTGCCGAGCGGCATCATGTCGACCTTGCGGGTGATGAGCCCCGTGGTGAGCAACATTCGCTTGGAGGTGACGACGAAGTAGTCGACGGACCACTCGGCGACCTTCCAGACAAAGCGGATCAGCAACAGCAGCCAGGCCCACCAGACGACGACGAGCGCGCCGCCACCGCCCTGGTCGCCGAACCACTTGCTCAGCAGTCCGGCGAGGATCAGGCCGCCGAAAACCTCGGCGACCGCGCGAAGCAGCACGGCCGGGTGGCGCCGCACCATGATGACCTGGTGTTCGTGGGGGAGCAGGTAGCGGTTGACCGACGAGGGAGCGGAGTCCCCGTGGGTCACGAGCCTCATGACAGATGTGAGACGAATTGGGCCAGAGAATCGGCCGCCGTGTAAACCGTGTCCATGGCACCTTTCACAGCGTTGGCCGCGTCACCTGGTCGTGTGAACAGGAAAAACGCCACGAATCCGACAGCGCCGTACGTCAGCACCTTTTTGACCTGCACCTTGGCCTCCTACTACCGCTCACCCACTGCACCCGCCATATACATTACCCAGGGCCATGCCGAGGTAAAGCGCATCGGCCGATTCGGTCTCGTGCGCGTCGCGAGAATCCTGTCCGGGGTCCTCGCGGGTCACGTTCCGCCGGCGCGCCCGCCATCAGTCCGCCGCCCGCGTCACCCGCGCTCGCTCGCGACCAGCGCGAGGACCTCGAGGTGCTTGCGGGCGATCCGCTCGACCAGTGCCGGATGGGCGTGGCCGACGACCTCCAGCGCTCCGTAGTGGGCCGCCTCTATGCAACGGGTCACCGTGGTCGCCGGATGGATCTCCGAGAACTCGTCCCTGAGCGCGGCGCTGAAGTCCGCGTACGGGTCCGGCTCGGTGTCCGGGATGATTCGCTCGCTCATGGTTCTCCCTGGTGTGCGCCCGCGGCCTCGGCGGACCGGGGACACAGAAGAGATGTCTTCGCCACGCTTAGTACCCGGGGAACCGCATTATGTAACGGTCGGTGGGTAGAAGAACCATCCTTTAAGGGAAAAGGATGGTGCTGGAATCTCGGAGGCGGGAGCCGCGGCGTCCGGACGGGCGCCGGACGGGATGCCGGGAGCGCTTCAGACGACGCCGTAGAGGCGGTCTCCCGCGTCGCCCAGCCCGGGGACGATGTAGCCGTTCTCGTTCAGCCGCTCGTCCAGGGCCGCGGTCACCAGGCGGATCGGCTTGCCGGTGCCGGCGAAGGCCTCGTCGAGGTGGGCGATCCCCTCGGGCGCGGCCAGCAGGCACAGCGCGGTCACGTCGTCGGCGCCCCGGTCGAAGAGGAACTTGATCGCGGCCGCGAGGGTGCCGCCGGTGGCCAGCATCGGGTCGACCACGTAGACCTGGCGGCCCGAGAGGTCCTCGGGCAGGCGGGTGGCGTAGGTCTCCGCCTCCAGCGTGGACTCGTTGCGGATCATCCCGAGGAAACCCACCTCGGCCGTCGGCAGCAGCCGGGTCATGCCGTCCAGCATCCCCAGCCCCGCGCGCAGGATCGGGACCACCAGCGGATACGGGTGCGCCAGCCGCACGCCCCTGGCGGGGGCCACCGGGGTCTCCACCGACCACTCGGTGACGCGGACCTGCCTGGTCGCCTCGTAGGCCAGCAGGGTCACCAGCTCGTCGGCGAGACGCCGGAAAGTGGGGGAGTCGGTGTTCACGTCCCGCAGCGCGGTCAGCTTGTGGGCCACCAGGGGATGGTCGACGACCAGGGTTTCCATGGTGGTCAAAGGTATCCTGGGCCGGCGGGCGGCGATGAGCCGGGGGGAAGACGGGCCACACCTGTTCGACATCGCCCGCTCACTCGGATTTGATCACAATTTGGTCGGAGAGGCCCACGTCGGTGCTTCGCTTCTGAAAGCATTGACCTCCGTAGAGAAAGCATTCGGTGGGGATGGCCATGTCAGACGAAGACTCGCTGGACTTTGCCATCGTGATCTACCGGGAGGACGACCGCTGGGAGGCGGAGATGCTCCCGGTGTCACTCACCTCCGACCTCGAGGGTCTCATCCACGCCCTGCGCCAGCAGCCGAGCATGAACGGCACGATTGGCCTGGTCGCCGTTGGGGATGAGTTCTTCGTGGCGCTACGGGTGTTCGGGGAGAGGGTCGAGGTGTTCCTCTCCGACATCGCCGCGTCCTGGGATTTCCCGCTCGCGCAGCAGGCGCTGGAATACCTGGACGTGCCGGTTCCCGACGAGGACGAACTCGACGCGATCCTCCAGGACGAGGAGACGGCGCTCCCCGCGGGCGACCTGTCCATCTTCGCCGACCTGGGCCTCGACGAGATGGAGCTCGGCATCCTGTCAGGGGATATCGACCTCCTCCCCGAGGACGTCCTGTCAAGCATCGCCGCGCGGCTGGGGTTCTCCGAGCCGTTCGAACGCGCCATCGACTCTGTGTTCGGCTGACCTCGGGAGATCGGCCATGCCCTCCAGACCATCCAACAGTGTGTTCTCCGCCGCCTTCGTCCGCACGACGGACGGTTGGAACGGTGCGGAGGTCGACCTCAGCGAGGCGGAGATCGCCGACGATCTCGGCGACGCCGTCCAGGAGCATCTGGGACTCACCGGTGACGAGCTGGCCCTGTTGTGCGTGGAGGTGGAGGACGAGTGGTTCGCGATCGTTCGCTATCAGGGAGACCTGGAGCCGCGCACGTTCCTGTCCGACGCCCACGCGGGTCTCTCCGACGACCTGGGTGAGCTCTTCACCGAGCTCGCCGGGGTGGCGGTCGACAAGGACACCCCCGACCTGGGCGTGCGGCCGGCGGGCGACTTCGAGCTGCTGAACGACCTCGGGCTGAGCTCCGAGGAGCTCGTCGAGCTCAGCATGGAGGAGGGAGCCCTCCCCGCGGACACGCTCTCGGTGATCGCCGAGCGGCTGGCCTTCGCCGACGAGCTCGACCGGCTGCGCTGACGGCGCGCCGTGACCAGCCCGATGTCGGCGGATGCACGCTGAACGGCCCGGCGCCGGTGGGCGTACGGTGACCGGCTCGGTGCCCGTGGGGTACGTCCGGGAGATGAGGCTCGCCCTGGCGCAGGCCGTCGAGGCCGGAGCCCGTGGAGAGGTGCCCGTCGGCGCGGTCGTCCTCGGTCCCGACGGCTCCGTGGTGGCGCACGCGGGAAACGACAGGGAGGTCTCGGCCGACCCCACCGCGCACGCCGAGATGCTCGCCCTGCGGCAGGCCGCGAGAGCGCGCGGCCAGTGGCGGTTGAGCGGCTGCACGCTGGTGGTCACCCTGGAGCCCTGCACCATGTGCGCGGGGGCCGCCGTGCTCGCCCGGGTCGATCGCGTCGTCTACGGTGCGGCGGACCCCAAGGGCGGCGCCGCGGGATCGCTCTGGGACGTGCTCAGGGACCGCCGCCTCAACCACCGTCCCGAGGTCCTCGGAGGAGTCCTGGCCGGTGAATGCGCGGCGGTTCTCACCGAGTTCTTCACCGCTCGCCGGATGCGCGAGCAATAGCGGTTATCCGGTAAGCTGCTCCGCGGTGGAGTCGCCTAGTGGCCGAGGGCGCACGCCTCGAAAGCGTGTGATGGGGCAACCTATCCGTGGGTTCAAATCCCACCTCCACCGCCACAGAAAGAGCCCCTGAGCCGCGTACGCGGCTCAGGGGCTCTTCGCGTATCACCGCCATGCTCGGGCGGCACCGATCCCGTCCGCCCGCGGAGGGGATCGGTTTTCCGCGGGCGGGTCCAGGATTCGCCCGCGGAGGGTTCAGCTTTCCGCGGGCAGTTCCAGGACCCGCGCGTGCAGGACCGAGCGCTGGTGCAGGGCCGAGCGCAGCGCCCGGTGCAGGCCGTCCTCCAGATAGAGGTCGCCGCGCCACTGGACCACGTGCGGGAACAGGTCGCCGTAGAAGGTGGAGTCCTTGGCGAGCAGGGAATGCAGGTCGAGCACCGCTTTCGTGGTGATCAGGGTGTCGAGCCGGACCTGTCGCGGCGGTATCTGCGCCCACTCGCGATGCGAGAGGCCGTGTTCGGGATAGGGCCGTTCGTCGCCGACCAACTTAAAGATCACGGTATGTAGTTTAGGAGAGAAACCCGCCTCCTGCCCGGCGGGTTTCTCTCGTCGCAGCTCACAGGCCGTTTTCAGATGCTCCCGGCGAAAGTGTCGCACCTGGCGGGGTCGCCGCTCTGGTAACCGGTGGTGAACCACTTGACACGCTGCGCCGACGTCCCGTGGGTGAAGCCCTCGGGATTGACCCGGCCCTGGGTCCGCTCCTGGATGCTGTCGTCGCCCACGGCCGAGGCCGCGCTGAGCGCCTCCTCGATGTCCGTCTTCGTGAACGGCTTCTCGAACAGGCCGGTCTCGTACGCGTTCTTGGCCCAGGCGCCCGAGTAGCAGTCGGCCTGCAGCTCCAGCCGGACCGAGCCGCTCTCCGGGCCCTGCTCCGGACCTTCCTGGGCCTTGGCGTTGGTACCGAGAAGGTTCTGGACGTGGTGACCGTACTCGTGGCCGATCACGTAAGCCTGGGCGAAGGGACCGCCCTTGGCGCCGAACTTGCTCTCCAGTTCCTTGAAGAAGCTGAGATCCAGGTAGACCTGGCGGTCGGCCGGGCAGTAGAACGGCCCGACGGACGAGTCGGCGGCACCGCACGCGGTGTCGACCTGACCGGAGAACATGACGGTCTTGGCCGGCTCGTACCCCTGGACCGCCTTCGGCCAGTAGTCCTGGATGCTGTTGACGACGCCGACCACCCGGCACTCCTCGTTCTGGTCGGCGTCCTGCCCCGTCTTGCACTGGGCGGTGAGATCGGAGCTCGGACCCACCGGGGCCGGTTGGGAGGAGCCGCCGGTGATGTCCCCGGGGTTGATCCCGAATATCAGGGCCACGATGAGCGCGATGATCCCCGCCGCGCCGCCGCCGATCGCGAGCCCACCACCGGGGATCCTCCCCCCACCGCCGCGACTCTCGACCTGCGAGCTGTCCAGCTGGGCGTCATCCTTGAAATCCATCGCCGACGTCCCTTCGATCCGCTTGAGACCCTCCGACTGCCCAGGGGAGGGCCGGCCATGCCGACGGGGCCGGACACCCCCTCGGGGAAGGCACCGTGGCTCGGGTGATGAGGTGATCGGGTGACCGGGGCGGGGCGCCCGCGGGTCCCGTCTCGTCCGCCGGGCCGCGATCGGGCGACCGGGCGGAGCGGACTTCTCCCTTCGCTGTCCTGGACGTTCCCCGCACGCGTTCGTCTACGCGGGCAACCGGCTGGTCAGGGCCTGCGAGGCGGCCGGAACGCGGCCGGAACGCGGCCCCGCCGGGCGGTTCGGGGGCCGTTACCGGTTTCGGCACTTTCCCGGCACGAGGGTTCGCCTATTTTCTGCTCGCCCGCACGGTACGGGGCCTCCCGGGCCGTGCATCGGTCGCACGGCGGCAGGGGCCGCCGGCGACGGCCTCGCCCGTGGCCCCTCCGGAAGAGAAGATGAAGACGTCCCAGCTGCGCGTATCGCCTGCCGTCCCGCCGGAAACCCTCCAGGGGAGGTCCCCGTCACCGGAAACCTCGCGGGAGCACCACCTCGGCGTACTCGTACGCGAACACGAGAAGGCGCTGTTGGCCTACACCGAGAAACTGCTGCACGACCGCCACCTGGCCGAGGACATCGTGCAGGAGACCTTGATCCGCGCGTGGCACCACGCGGAGCGCCTGCACGACTCGCAGGGGTCGGTGCGCGGCTGGCTGCTCACGGTCGCCAGGAACCTGGTGATCGACCGGTCCCGGAGTGGTTTCCACCGCTACGAGGTGATCGGCACCGAGACCCTGGACGTGCTGCAGCGTGACCACGCGGACATGGTGGTGGCGGCGGTGGCGGTCACCGAGATGCTCGACTCGCTCTCCGTGGAGCACCGCGAGGTGCTCGTCCACACCTACCTGCGGGGACGCACCGTCAGCGAGGCGGCCAAGGTCCTCGGCATACCGGTCGGCACGGTGAAGTCCCGGCAGTACTACGCGCTGAACCACCTGCGGACGCACGGGAGGTACGAGAGGCCGCGGGCGGCGGCCTGAAGGCGGGGCGGGCGGCCCGCCCGCGTCCGCCCTCGGCGGGTGGCCGGCCTGCCGTGTTCACAGCGGTCGCGGTTCCCCGCGGCCGAGGTTTCCCGCGGTCACGGTTTCGTACGGCCGAGGTTTCCCGCGGTCACGCCGGGGCCGTCACCGCCAGGCGCAGGACGGGAATCTCCACCGAGCCGTCCGGGCTCGCCCGCCAGCGCCAGTGGGCGCCGTCGGCGTCCCCGCACACCAGGGCGGTCCAGCCGGCCCCTCCGGGACCGCTCAGCGCGGCCAGGTCCGCGTTCTCCCGCGCCGCGGGCGTGCCGGGTACGACCAGCAGCGCCTCCAGCGGGCGGGGGTGGGCCGTGGCCCGCAGCGTGCCGGTCCCGCGCGCCGCGGCCGGGACGTCCGCGGTACGCCGGCCGGGGGGCTCGACCCTCGGCATGGTGGGGGGGAGGGCGACGGCCAGGCCGTCCGCCACCTGGATCACGGCCACCGGCACCGTCGGCCTGCCGCGGGCCACCCCGGCGAGCAGTCCCTGCACGACGTCGCGGGCCACCCCGCGGTCACCGGTGACGCTCAGCGCCCCGTCCAGCCGGCCGAGGTCCACGAAGACCTTCCCGCCCCGCTCGTCCACGCCCACCGCCACCAGGCACGGCGCGGGGACGTCCGGGCGGGGGGCGGCGGGACGTGCGAAGGCGCCGGCCGGGCGCCACCAGCGCGCCTCGCCCAGATCCTGCCAGGGGGCCGGCGGAGCGCCGGTGGTCGCCACCCACGCGGTGACCCCCTCGTCGCCGACGGAGACCGCGTGCACGGCGTGCTCCCCGGAGCCGGTGAGTTCGGCCAGGGCCCCGTAGGCCAGCCGCGGGGACTCGCCGTCCCCCGCGAAGGCCGTCGTCAGCGACCTCCTGAACCTGAGCCTGCGCGCCCGGCGGGCCGGTTCCCCGAGGCGATGGATCGCGCGCGCCACCGCGCCGAACGCGCGCCGCACCTGCCGCCTGGCCATGATCCCGGCGGTCAGCAGCGCCAGCAGCAGGGTGCCCAGCCCCGCGAGCACGGCCGGGAGCGGGAGCACGATCGCGGCGGAGTCCCGCTGCGGGGACCGGGCCCCGGCCGGTGCCGTGCCCGCGGTGTCCCCGGGCTGTGTGCCCGCGGTGTCCCCGGGCTGTCCCGTGTCGTCGGGGCGCCCCGAGGCGTCCGGCTGTCCCGCGTCGCCGGGCTGTCCCGTGCCGCCACCGGTCTCCCTGGCCAGCCGCACGTCGGGGCCGCGCGCGTCCGCGGGGAGCCTCAGGATCCAGCCGGCCCTGAGGTCGGCGGGGTTCCGCAGGGCGGATCCGTCGGCCTGGACGCGCCCGCGGTTGAGTTCGAAGATCTCGCCGGCCCGGTTCGGGTCGCCCAGGGTGCGCGCGGCGGCGTTCGCCAGGGTGTCCGGCGCCCCGCCGTTCTGCTCGGCCGTCTTGACCACGTACACCTTGACGAGGTCGTCGCCGTCCGCGGCGACCGCCGCCCCGGCGAGGCAACTGAGGTACAGGGCGGACCCCAGGGCCAGCAGCACGACGGCCGCCACCCGTCGCAGGGCCGCCCGTCCACGCCGTCCCGCCCGTCCGGACCCCGTACGGGACCGGTGGACCGCGCCGGAGCCGCCGCTCCTCACCATGTGGTTCCACCCATCTTCTCGGCGCCCGTCGTGCCCTGGTCCGGCACCCGGGGGACTGGACGCCCCACCGCGCCTCACAGGGCACACGTGGCGGACGGGAAAAGGGTTCGACGCGATTTCACTTAAGTCGGTTTTGAACCTTTTGCGGTAGAGAGTCCGTGTACGTCGGGCAAGCAGTCATCATCCGGGGGGATCAGGTGCCGCGACGACACAGCTCAGGGTTCGACGTGCTCGGCATGTCGGAGGACCCCACCCCGGGGGATCCCGACGAGATCCGGCGCCTCGCGGACCGCTACCGGCAGGTCGGCCGGCAGGCCGAGACCGCCAACCGGATCCTGGGAAGCGGCGGCGCCGTGGAGCAGGGCTCGGGAAAGGCCATGGACGCGCTGCGCAAGCAGCTGAAGTCACTGCCCGACAAGCTGAACAAGACGGCACAGTCCTTCTCCCAGGCGGCCGGCGCGTACGAGACCTACGCCGGGCAGCTGCAGGAGGCGCAGTCGCAGGTGGACAGGGCGATGGACCAGGCCGGACCCGTGGCGGGCACGGCCGGCCAGAGCGTCCCCACGCTCGCGCCGGACGCCACCGACCAGCAGCGGGCGGACGCGCGCCGGCAGCAGGACGGCATCGACGCCGCCCAGCAGACGATGTCGGCCGCCAGGCGCCTGGCCGAGGACGCCAGGAACCTCCGCGAGCAGGCGTCCCGGCGGGCGGGCCAGGAACTCGACGACGCGGCGGCGAAGGCGATCCCCGAGCGCAACTTCTTTCAGAAGATCGCGGACTTCTTCGCGGACTTCCCGTTCGTCAAGATCCTCATCGACATCCTCGTCGCGGTGGTCGCCGTCTTCTTCCCCGTGGCCGGTTTTCTCCTGGGCGCGGCGTTATTCGCCTTCCAGACCGCCCAACAGATCGTCACCGGTGATTTCAAAGCCGGTGACTTCGCGGCGGGGATCCTCGCCCTCGTTCCGGGCGCCGCTCTCTTCAAACTGGGCGGCAGGGCGGCCGGAGGCTTCGGCAAGCTCACCCCCGCGCTGGCCGGCGGGGCCTCGGCGCCGGGAGGCTTCGTCCGCGTGGTTCCCGGGAGCATCACCAAGTTCGCGGAAACGATCACCAGCTCCAGGGCGGTCGCGGTGGTCTTCGAGAGCCCGGCCGGGAAGCTGGCCGTGGGAACGGTCGGCGAGTTCGGCGTGCGGGTCGGCCAGGAGGCGGTCGTCAAGAAGCTCAACGGCGAAGAGATCACCGCCGGCAACCTGCTGGCGGGTGCCGCCGCGGGAGCCCTGGTCGGGGCGGGCATCAAGGGAGGGCGTGCCGCCAAGAACGGGGAGTTCGCCGGGGGCGCCTTCACTCCCCCGCCCGCGAGCGCCGCGAGCCCCGCCGGTGCGGCAGGTGCCACGGGTGCGGCAGGCTCCGCGGGGGCCGCCGGTGCCGCGGCCGGGGGTGCCGGGAAGGTCCAGGCTCCGGAGCCGCCTCCCAGCCTGGGCGACAAGGCCACCGAACAGGGGCTCGGCCTGATCCAGGAAGGCGCCTCCAGCGGTGCCAAGGTCGGTGTCGCGGTCGCGGAGGGCCAGGATCCCAATGCCGCGATCCTCAACGAGGCGGGCAACTTCCTCCCGCTGGCGGCCGGCCCGGTGGGCAAGCGCGCCGCCTCGCAGGGCATCGACTCGCTCATCCCGATCAAGGGCACCCCGCCACCGGCGCCCGCCGCCGCCAATCCGGCGGATGTTTCGTCGCCTCCGTCGCCGACGGGTGGGTCCAGACCTACTTCGGTCGATCCGGCGGATGTTTCGTTGCCTCCGTCGCCGACGAGCCCGAGTCCGCCTCCGTCGCCGACGGGTGGGTCCAGGCCCGCTTCGGTCGATCCGGCGAACGTCCCGTTGCCTCCGTCGCCGACGAGCCCGAGTCCGCCTCCGTCGCCGACGAGCCCGAGTCCGCCTCCGTCGCCGACGGGTGGGTCCAGGCCCGCTTCGGTCGATCCGGCGAACGTCCCGTTGCCTTCGTCGCCGACGAGCCCGAGTCCGCCCCCGTCGCCGACGAGCCCGCCCAAGTCCTCCCAACCTTCCCAGGGCGCCTCGGACTCCACCTAGCCGCAGAACACCCCCTCCCGCTCTCGCCGACCACTCCCTGAAGCTCCCATCGGGCAGCCCGGCAGGGCCTCACAGACCTCCACCGCCGGTGGACGGATGACAAACGAATCACAACAGGAGAAACCAATGCCCAACTTCGCAGTCAACTCCGACGAGACCGCCTCGACCTCCACTGCGCTCCTCAACGACTTCTCCCAGTTGCAGGACAAGCTCACCGAGGTGCGCGGCAAGATCCAGAACCTGCTGGCCCAGGGGTACAGCACCCCGGCGGCCCAGCAGAAGTTCCAGCCCTTCTTCGACGAGTTCGCCCGGGGCTTCGACCAGGTGAACCAGTCGCTGCAGGGCATCGGCCAGTACGTCAAGGCCGTCGGTGACGCGTTCTCCCAGACCGACGAGCAGCTGGGTTCCAACCTGTCGTAACGGGACCGGCCCGGTGTCCCGGGCCGGGACACGGCCGGCCGCGCGTCGTCGTCGAGGCACGCCACACCACTCACAGCGCCACACCACTCACATACGAGGAATCGATTGCCGTGCGTTTGAACATCAGCGTCCGGAACCCGCGGGACGACGGGGCCTCCACGGCCGTCGTCGTGGACGCCGAACCCTCCGCGCGAGTGGGGCGGCTGGCCGTGGAGTTGGCGCGGGCCGTCGATCCCGAGGGTGACGGGGGCCCTTCGGGAACCGGGCCGGTCCTCTACATCGGCTCCGACCCGGCCGACCCCGAGGCCACCCTGTACGCCGCCGGCGTGCGAGACGGCCTGGACCTCGGGCTCGGCGCCCCGGTACCCCGGGAGCCGGAGCCCGAGGGCCTGGTGGAGTTGAGGGTGGTCAGCGGCCCGGGGGCGGGAACGGCCTTCCGGCTGCCGCCCGGCGAGTACGAGATCGGCGGTGCGGCCACCTGCCGGATCCCGCTGCCGCCCGGAGCGCCGGCCATCGCCGCCAGGGTGCGCGTCCGGGTCGACCGGACCGTACGGGTGACGGCGGTCGAGCACGTCCTGCTGGACGGCAGGGAGTTGTCCGGCGCCGAGGACTGGGCCGACTGGTCCGAGGGAAGCCAGCTCGCCGCCGGTGACACCCTGCTGGAACTGGCCGTGCCGACGACCGCGCGGGTGCCCCTCACCCCGGCGGCGGACGGACTGGGGCTGGAGTTCAACCGGCCGCCGCGTTTTCGCGCCACCAGCGGTGCCGCCCGCTTCCGGCTGCCGGGCGCGCCGATCAAACCAGAGAAAAGGCCCATCCCGCTGTTGCCGATCCTGCTGGTCCCGGCGGGCGGGGCCCTGGTCTCCATCCTGGTCACCGGCAACTGGGCGTTCATCTTCCTCGCGCTGCTGTCGCCGATCGGCGCGCTGGCGGCCCAGTTCGGCAGCCGCAAGCAGACGCAGCTCAGCTACGAACAGAAACTCCGCGAGTACGAGGAGTCCATGACGCGGGTGCGCGCCGACGTGGACACCGCCGTGCTGCGGGAGCAGCATGTGCTCCGGCTGTCCCATCCCGACCCGGCGTCCCTGCTCCAGATGGCCTCCCAGCCCTCGGAACGGCTGTGGGAACGCCGGTGGCAGGACCCGGACTTCCTCGAGGTGCGGGTGGGCACCGCCGATCTGCCCTCCTCGCTGACCGTGGAGGACCCCGCGCTGGACGAGCACCGCCGTACCACGGTGCCGTCGCTGACCCAGGTCCCGGTGCCGATCTCGCTGCGCGGCGCCGGGGTGACCGGCGTCGCGGGCCGGGACGCCGCGAACCTGGCCGGCTGGATGGCGGCCCAGGCCGCTGCCCTGCACAGCCCCGCCGATCTGCGGATCCTGGTGCTCGCCGGTCCCGACGGCGAGGAGGGCTGGTCATGGGTGCGCTGGCTGCCGCACTGCCGGCCGCAGGGCGAGGACGCCTACGCGCTGGTCGGCAGCACCGCCGACTCGATGGCCCGCAGGATCGGCGAGCTGGGCCAGCTGGTCGCCGCCCGGATGGCGGCGGGTCCCGGGGTGCCCAGGGGCGGTGCCGCGGGCTCCCCGGACATCCTGGTGGTGCTCGACCAGGCCCGCCGGGCGCGGTCGCTGCCGGGAGTCGTCGCGCTGCTGCGCGACGGCCCCTCGGTGGGCGTCTACACGATCTGCCTGGACCGCGAGGAGCGGTTGCTGCCGGAGGAGTGCACCGCGGTGGTGGCCGCCGGCCCCGAGGGCGTCCTGGTGCGCACCGGTCCGGGAGCGCCGCCGGAGAACGTGCGCGTCGACTCTCCCGACGCCGGCTGGTACGAGCACCTGGCCCGGGCACTCGCGCCGCTGCGGGGGGTCGGGGACGGCGACGAGAGCGCGCTGCCCGGTTCGGTGCGGCTGCTGGACCTGCTGGGGATCGAGCCGCCGACCGCCGGTGCCGTCGCCGCGGGCTGGGCACTGGGCGGCCGTAGCACCCGGGCGATCCTGGGCGCCGGGTACGACGGCGACTTCTCGGTGGACCTGGTCCGCGACGGGCCGCACGCGCTGGTGGCCGGGACGACCGGCTCCGGCAAGTCGGAACTGCTGCAGACCCTGGTCGCCACGCTCGCCGTGGTGAACCGGCCCGACGAGATGACGTTCGTCCTGGTCGACTACAAGGGCGGCAGCGCCTTCGCCGAGTGCGCCGACCTGCCGCACACCGTCGGCCTGGTCACCGACCTGGACACCCACCTGGTGGAGCGCGCCCTGGTCTCCCTGGGGGCGGAGCTGCGCCGCCGCGAGCAGTTGCTGGCGGCGGCGGGCGCGAAGGACATCGAGGACTACCTGGACAAGCGGGCGCGGGGCGGCGACGTGCTCGGCCCGCTGCCCCGGCTGCTGCTGGTGATCGACGAGTTCGCGTCCATGGCCCGCGAGCTGCCCGACTTCATCTCCGGCCTGGTCAACATCGCCCAGCGGGGCCGGTCGCTCGGCATCCACCTGGTCCTGGCGACCCAGCGGCCCAGCGGCGCGGTGACGGCGGACATCCGCGCCAACACCAACCTGCGGATCGCGCTGCGCACGACCGACGCGGGCGAGAGCCGCGACATCATCGACGCGCCCGACTCAGGCGACATCTCCCCCGGCACGCCGGGGCGGGCGTACGCGAGGCTGGGCCCGTCGGCGCTGCTGCCCTTCCAAGCGGGCCGGGTGGGCGGCCGGCGGCCGTCCGGACTGGTCGCCGCGCAGGTGGAGGCGCCGGTACGGGTCCACGAGATCAGCTGGCGTGAGCTGGGCGGGCCGGTGCCGCGCGGTGCCGGGACCGCCGGTGCCGCGAGCGCACAGGAGGCCGTCACCGACCTGGCGGTCCTGGCCGGGGTCGTCGCGGAGGCAGCCCTGGTGGCCGGCGTGCCCCGGCAGCCCAGCCCGTGGCTGCCGCCGCTGCCGGAGGTGCTGCGCTGGACAGAACCGGCCGGGCCCAAACCATCGGGGGAACGGGATCCGGCCCTGCCGGCCGTGGAGTACGGCCTGGTCGACCTGCCCGCCGACCAGGCGCGCAGCGCGCTCGTCCTCGACCTCGACCGGTCCGGCCACCTGCACATCATCGGCTCGCCGCGCAGCGGGCGCTCCCAGACCCTGCGCACCCTGGCCGCCGCTCTCGGCCGGGCCCACGGTGTGGAGGACGTCCATCTCTACGGCATCGACTGCGGCAACGGATCCCTCAACGCGCTGACCGCCCTCCCGCACTGCGGCGCGGTCATCGACCGCAACCAGACGGAGCGGCTGGGCCGGCTGCTGGACCGCCTCACCGCCGAGCTGAGCGCCCGCCAGTCGCTGCTCGGCGCGCGAGGCACCGCCGACCTGGCCGAGTACCGCAGGATGGCGCCGGCCGGCGAGCGGCCGCCGCACATCGTCGTCATGGTGGACCGCTTCGAGGTCTTCGAGCGGGAGTTCGTCTCCTTCGACAACGGCAGCTACCTGGAACGGCTGATGCGCCTGCTGCGGGACGGCGCGGGGGTGGGCATCCACCTGGTGCTGGCCGGTGACCGCGTCCTGGGCTCGGCCCGTTTCGCGGGCACCACCGAGGACAAGATCGTGTTGCGGCTCAACGACCGTACCGACTACTCGGCGGTGGGCCTCACGCAGCGGAAGGCCCCGTCGGACCCGCCCCCCGGGCGGGGCATCAGGACGCAGGACACCAGCGAGGTGCAGATCGCGGTCCTCGGCCCGGATCTCTCCGGCACCGCGCAGGCGGCCGTCCTTGTCGCGCTGGGTGAGGAACTGGCGCTCCGCGAGGCCGGGGTCCCGCAGTCGCGCCGGCCGATGCGCCTGGACGTGCTTCCCGACCAGGTCTCCTACCCGGCCGCGTTCGCGCTGCGGGCGAACCCCGGGCCGATGCGTCCGCTGGCCGGTGTCGGGGGCGACACCCTGGCGGGGCTGGGACCCGATCTGGCGGACGTGCCGACGTTCGTCGTCGCGGGGCCGCCCCGTACGGGTCGCAGCACGGCGCTCGTCACGATGGCCCGCTCCCTGCTGGAACAGGGGACGGGGTTGATCGTGCTCGCGCCGCGGAGGTCGCCGCTGCGCGACCTGGAGGGCATGCCGGGGGTGGCGGCCGTCATCATCGACTCCGAGGTGTCCGCCGCCGCCTTCCGCGCGGTGCTCGGCGACGTGCCGCAGGAGAACGCGGTGATCATGGTGGACGACGCGGAGCTGTTCATGCAGTCGGAGATCGACGCCGACCTCGCGCTCCTGGCCCGCGGCGGCGCCGGGAACGGGTGGGGGCTGGTCCTCGCGGGCAACGCCGAGGCGCTCTCCTACGGCCTCGCCGGCTGGGTCGGGCAGGTCAAGCGCAACCGCTCCGGGATGCTCCTGTCCCCGCAGAGCCTGAGCGACGGCGAGGTGATCGGCGTCAAGCTCTCTCGCGGCCTGGTCGGACGGGCCCCCCAGCCCGGCCGGGGCCTGCTGCACCTGGGCGACGGGACTCTGATCACCGTGCAGGTGCCGAACACGGCGATCACCGGGTGAACGCGCCGGACGGGGGCCGGGGCGATCCCGCCGTCCCCGCCCCCGTCCGGCCCCCGGGGGGAGTCAGGCGCCCGCGGACGCCTCGGCGGGCAGGAACCGGAAGGTGCCGCTGATCGCGTCGAACAGCTCGTAGACCTCCTCGGCGAGCGGGAGGTTCGGGCTCGCGCAGGTGACGATCAGGTAGTCGCGCGCCGACTCGGGGATGGGCACCACGGTGTGCATGGTCAGCATCCGGATCGAGATGTCGGCGGTGAGCGGCGCCTCTTCGACGCCGGTGATCCTGGCCACCTGCCCGATGTCCGGAAGCGTCACCGCGGAGACGGTACGGTCCGCGGGCTCCTTGCCGCCCCCCTTCGGGGCGTTGCGGCTTTTCGGCCCGTTCGCGGCGGGCGACGACAGCTGGGCCGCTAGCACCGGAAGCGTCAGCTCGCGGCCCGGCGGCACGGTGACGGCGAAGACCATCGCGTAGCCGAGGAAGAGCCCGTCGTCGAACATGACGGCCGTACCGGCGGCGAACAGGGCGCCGCGACGGCGGGCGGCCCGGCTGATCTCGCGGGCCTGCCGGAACAGGTCGTTGACCGCCACCTGCTCGCGCGGGCTGCCGGCGAGGGCGAGGGCGGCGGCGCGGGTCTCGGCGAGCACGCTCCCGGACAGGTCGAGGTCGGTCCAGGAGTCCGGGACGTCCAGCACGAAGCGGTCGACGGTCGTCATCAGCCACCTTCCAGGTGGGCCACGGCCTTGTCGTCGGTGTCCTTGAACGTCTCCAGGATCTGGTCGACGGCCTTCTTGATGGCCTCGCACTGCCGGTGCAGCTGCTTGCGGCCGTCGTTCCAGCGGCTCTCGAAGTGCTCACCCTGGTCGACCAGCGGGTAGCCCACCGCCCTGTCGATGTCGATCCCGGACCTGTCGGTGTCGATGTGGTCGAGGACGAACCCGAGTGATCTCGACACCTCCTCGAGCTCCGATCCCGGAATCTTGATGTCGGCCATCGTGGCTCCCCTCGTGCGGTCGTGAGTGCGGTCGTGAGTGCGGTCTCCATGCGGAACACGAAAAAGAACGTGATTAGGTTCATAAAGGTCATATCCCCTTGAACCAAAGGGGCTGTTCGTCGCGTGTTCCGCAGGTGACACTCGAAAGCAACAGCAGCACGGCGCGCAGGCCGTACGCCCGCGCGCTGATCGTGACCACCCTTCTCTGCGGCCTGGCGGGTGCCGCCGGCTGCGGCAAGGTCATCACGATCGGTGACGCCGCGCCGGCCGGCGGGTCGCCGGCGGCCTCGGCGCCCGCGACCCCCCAGGCTCCGGCCCCCTCGACCCCCCCGGCCTCCTCCGCCCCGGCGGCCGGCGACACCGCGCCGCCGTCCAGTGGCGCGGCGCCGCAGCTGGTCAACGGTTCGGCCGCGGACAACGGCCTGAGCGGCGACGGCGGGACGGTGAGGGGGGCGGCGGTCCAGGAGCGGCCGCCGGTCTGGGTGGAGCTCTCGGCCGTCGCCTCCCCCGCGCTGGGCGCCCACCTGGTCGACGTCAACCGGTCGACGCTCTACAGGTTCGACAAGGACACGGCGGACCCCTCCCGGTCGAACTGCGAGGGCGACTGCGCCGTCACCTGGCCTCCGGTGACCGTCAAGGAGGGAGGCCGCGTCTACGTGGCCGGCGTCGACCCGTCGCGTGTCGGGGCGATCCGCCGGAGCGACGGCGGGGTGCAGCTCACCATCGGCGGGTGGCCTATCTACCGCTTCTCCGGGGACGAGAAGCCCGGTGACGCGAACGGCCAGGGCGTCGGCGGATCGTGGTTCGCGGTGGCGCCCCACGGCGCCAAGGCGACGCCGCAGTAGCCTCTCGCTTCCGAAAATATGGATAAATCACCCATAATGGACATGGTTGGGAAGGGAGGCCGCGCTCCGGACATCTCTGTGAGCGGGCGCTGACATCAGGGAAACCGATGCCGGGGAGCTGGGATGACGCCCACAGAGTCCGCGCGCGAGCCCGTGCGGTTCGCGATCCTGGGACCCGTGCTGGGCCGGCGGGGGGATGTGGAGCTGGACCTGGGACCGCCCCGGCAGCGGGCGCTGCTGGCCGTGCTGCTCGCCTGCGCCGGTCGCCCCATCGGCCTGGCCGAGATCGTCGACATCCTGTGGGGCGAGGACCCGCCGGACAGCGCGGTCAACGTGGTCCAGCGGCACATCGGCGCGTTGCGGCGGCTGCTCGAACCCGGCCTGCCACGCAGGGCGGTGGGACGGTGGCTGACACGCAGCGGCGGCGGCTACCGGCTGGACGTCGACGCCGACACGCTTGACCTCCTGCGGTTCCGTCACCTCGTCGAGAAGGCCAGGGAGGCAGGGCCGGACGGGCCACGGGCCGGACGGCTGCTCGTCGACGCCCTGGAGCTGTGGCGAAGACCGGCCGCCGAGGGGATCGCCGCCGAGGTACGGGCCCACCCGGTTTTCGTGGCGCTGGACCAGGAACACCTCGCCGTGCTGAAAGAGGCGGCCGACACGGTGCTGCGCGGCGGCCCGGTGACCCCGCTGGTGCCGATGCTCCAGCAGGCCGCGGCGCTCAACCCCTTCGACGAGCCGCTCCACGCCCGGCTGGTGCTCGCCCTGGCGGCCACCGGCCACCGGGCCGAGGCACTGAGCACCTACCGGGCCGCGTACTCACGGCTGGCCGAGAAACTGGGCATCAGCCCCGGCCCCGAGCTGAGCTTCGCCCACGAGCAGGTGCTCGGGCAGACGGCGTCCGAGGCGCCCCCGGCCACGCCGGTCGTCACGGGTCCGCCGCGCCCGGCCCAGCTCCCCGCCGACCTGCCCGCCTTCGCCGGCCGGAAAAAGGAACTCGCCCAGGTCTCCGACCTGCTCCCGGAGGGGCCGCGGCTCGCGGCGGCCGTGACGATCATCGCGATCGAGGGGATGGCCGGGGTCGGCAAGACCACCCTCGCCGTGCACTGGGCCCGCCGGGTCGCCCACCTCTTCCCCGATGGCCAGCTGTACGTCAACCTGCGAGGATTCGACGCCGGCGGGACGGTTCTGGACCCGACCGAGGCGATCCGCGGGTTCCTGGCGGCGCTGTGCGTCCCGTCGCGGGACATCCCCGCCCGCCTGGACGACCAGGCCGCGCTGTACCGCAGCCTGCTGGCCGACCGGAGGATGCTGATCCTGCTGGACAACGCCCGCGACACCGAGCAGGTACGGCCCCTGCTTCCCGGCGCGCCCGGCTGCCTGGTCATCGTCACCGGCCGCCACCAGCTCTCCGGCCTGGTGGCCGCGGAAGGCGCCCGCTCGCTCACTCTCGGCCTGCTCTCCGACGCCGAGGCGCGGGAGTTCCTCACGTTGCGGCTCGGCGCGGACCGGGTGGCGTCCGACCCCGCCGCCGTACAGGAGATCACCGACCTGTGCGCCAGGCTGCCCCTCGCGCTGTCGGTCGCCGCCGCGCGGGCCGCGAGCCGGCCGGCCTTCCCGCTCGCCGTCATCGCCGCCGAACTGCGGGCGGTCCACGGCAGCCTCGACGCCTTCACAGGCGGTGACGGCCCCGACGTCGGCGCGGTCTTCTCCTGGTCGTACCGTGCGCTCACCCCGGCCTCCGCCCGGTTGTTCCGCCTCATCGCACTGCATCCCGGCCCCTGCCTCAGCGTGCCCGCCGCCGCCGCGCTCGGAGCCGTCCCCGTCCACCGGGCGCGCCTCCTGCTCGACGAGCTGACCCGCGCCCACCTCCTCGTCGAGCGCGCCCCCGGCCGCTACGGCTGCCACGACCTGCTCCGCTCATACGCCGCCGAGCGCAGCCGGGACCAGGAGACCGAGAGCCAGCGCCACGCGGCGGTCCGCCGCCTGCTGGACCACTACCTGCACACCGCGCACCGCGCCGCCCTGCTGTTCTCCCCGCACCGGAACCCGATCCCCCTGACGGCCCCGGCGCCGGGGGTCTTTCCCGAGGATCTCGCCGGCTGCGAGCAGGCGAGAGCCTGGTTCGCCGCCGAGCACCCCACTCTGCTGGCGGTCCTCGGGTCGGTCGCCGACACCGAGTTCGGCGCCTACGCCTGGCGGCTGGCCTGGACCATGGAGCACTTCATGGACCGGCATGGGCACTGGCACGACCTGGTGACCTCGCAGCGCATCGCGCTGAGGACCGCGCGGCGGCTCGGCGACCCCGTCGGGACGGCCCACGCCCACCGGGGGCTCGCCCGCGCCGAGGCCGACCTGGGCCGCCACGAGGAGGCACGGCTCCACCTCGAACGCGCGCTGGCGCTGTTCGCCGAGGCCGGAGACGTCGACGACCAGGCGCACACCCACCGCCGGCTCAGCTGGGTGTTCGAACAGCAGGGCAGGTACGGCGGCGCGCTCGTCCACGCCCAGCGGGCCCTCACCCTGTTCCGGGAGGCGGGCCGGCGGGCCGGGCAGGCCGCGGCGCTCAACGCGGTCGGCTGGTACCACGCCCTGCTCGGCCACCACGAGCAGGCCCTCGGCCACTGCCGGCAGGCCCTCGTCCTGCTGGAGGAACTCGACGACCACTACGGCCAGGCCGACACCTGGGACAGCCTGGGGTACGCCCACCACCACCTCGGCCACCACGAGCAGGCCATCGCCGGCTACCGGTGTGCCCTGGAGTTGTACCGGCGGCTGGGGGTCCGCTACGCCGAGGCGGACACGCTCACCCGGCTCAGCACGACCTATCTCGCGGACGGCCGCCCCCGGGAGGCCCGCGCCGCCCTGGAGCGGGCACTGGCGATCTTCGACGACCTCGGCCACTCCGACGCCGAGCGGGTCCGCACCAGGCTGCGCGACCTCGACGGATCTCTCAGCAGGGACCGGAGGTGAGGCCACCTCTCCAGGCCGGGACCGGAGGCTCTCTCGACCAGGGCCGGAGGCGGGGCCGCCACGCAAGGGGAGGGCAACGCCAGAGGGGCCGGAACCGCGTGCGCGGTCCGGCCCCTCTCAGGTGGCGGAGGATAGGAGATTCGAACTCCTGAGGGGTTGCCCCCAACACGCTTTCCAAGCGTGCGCCCTAGGCCAACTAGGCGAATCCTCCGTGGAGAAGCTTACCCAACTTTCCGAGCGGCACGGACCATTAATTTCCGACACCGACCACTCTGATCTTTTCCGATACCGACCACTCGGATCTGAGGCTAGACTGGGGGCCGACCCCTCGCGCGGCGTCATCCTGTGAACCTCCCCAGGGCCGGAAGGCAGCAAGGATAAGCGGGCTCTGGCGGGTGTGCGAGGGGTCTCTTCGTTTGAGACCCCTCGCAGGTGGGATCGCCGCATGAGTCTTGCGCTGTACCGCAAGTACCGGCCCGGGACCTTCGCCGAGGTCAAGGGTCAGGAGCACGTCACCGATCCGCTGCGCCAGGCGCTGCGCAGCGGGCGCATCAACCACGCCTACCTGTTCAGCGGGCCCAGGGGCTGCGGCAAGACGTCCAGCGCGCGCATCCTGGCCCGCTCCCTGAACTGTGAGAAGGGCCCGACCCCCGACCCGTGCGGGGAGTGCGAGTCCTGCGTGGCGCTGGCGCCCACCGGCCCGGGCCACCTCGACGTCATCGAGATCGACGCCGCCTCGCACGGTGGCGTGGACGACGCCCGCGACCTGCGCGAGCGGGCCTTCTTCGCGCCGGTGTCGTCGCGCTTCAAGATCTACATCATCGACGAGGCGCACATGGTGACCCGCGAGGGTTTCAACGCGCTGCTCAAGCTCGTCGAGGAGCCTCCCCCGCACCTGAAGTTCGTCTTCGCGACCACCGAGCCGGAGAAGGTCATCGGGACGATCAAGTCCCGGACCCACCACTACCCGTTCCGGCTGATCCCCCCGGCCGCGCTGCGCGCGCTCATGGAGGAGATCCTCACCTCGGAGAAGGTCCCGTTCGAGCCCGCCGCGCTCCCGCTGGTGGTCAGGGCGGGCGCGGGTTCGGCCCGCGACTCGCTGTCGATCCTCGACCAGCTGTTCGCCGGTTCCGACGAGGCGGGCATCACGTACGCCCGCGCGGTCTCCCTCCTCGGCTACACCGACGGGGACCTGCTCGACGACGTGGTCGCGGCCTTCGCCGGTCGTGACGGGGCGCTGGTGTTCCAGGTCGTGAACCGGGTGATCGAGGGCGGCCACGACCCCCGGCGGTTCGCGATGGACCTGCTGGAGCGCTTCCGCGACCTGGTGATCCTGGCCAACGTGCCGGAGGCGGCCACCAGCGGGCTGCTCGACAGGCCCGGCGACGAGCTGGAACGGCTCCAGGTCCAGGCGGCCTCGATGGGCCCGGCCGAGCTGACCCGCGCGGCGGAGATCCTCAACGCCGGCCTGACCGAGATGCGCGGGGCGGCCTCGCCCCGGCTGCTGCTCGAACTCATGTGCGCCAGGATCCTCCTTCCCGGCGCCGCCCAGGGTGAGGCGGCGCTGCTCACCCGCCTGGAGCGGCTGGAGAGGGGGGGAGCCGTCGCGGCTCCCGCTCCCGCGTCCCTCCCGCACCAGGCTCCCGCCCCCGCGCCCGTGGTCCACGCGGCCTCCCCGCCGCAGGCGGAGGCACCCGCCGTCGCGCCCGCCATGCCCGTCGCGCCCGCCGAGCGGTCCGGCGGCCAGGGCGACGACTGGCCCGTGGCGGTCAGGCCCGGCGCGCCGGCTCAGGAACAGCAGGCACAACAGGCACGGGGAGAGCGGGCACCGGCCCCGGTCCAGCAGGCTCCCGGCACGTCCACGCCGGTCGACACGGCGCCGGCGTCCGGTTCGGGTGCCGGGGCCGTGCAGCAGGCGTGGCCCCAGGTGCTCGCGGCGCTCAAGCGGCGCAGCATCGTCGTGTGGGCCAACGTCAACACCAACGCCCAGGTCGTCGGGGTCGAAGGCAAGATCGTCACCCTCGGGTTCGCCCAGGTCGGCGCGATGAGGAACTTCACCGGCGGCGGCAAGGACGCGGTCGTCGCGGCGGTGCTGCAAGAGGTTCTGGGCGGCACCTGGAAGGTCGAGGCCGTCGTCGGCGGCGGGCCCGCTCCCTCGGGCGGGAGCCGCCCCCCGGCTCCGAGGCAGCCCCCGGCGCCGCAGCACCCCGCGCCCCAGAGCCAGGCCCCGCAGGCCCCGCAGGCACAGCCCCCCCAGTCTCCGTCCCAGGCGCCCGCTCCCGGGCCGTCGCCCGCGCCCGCGGACTCGCGGGAGGCCACGCCCAGGCAGGCGCCGCCCGCGACGGACGAGTCCTGGCCGGACGCCCCCCTGCCGGAGGACCCCGGCTCGCCTCCCCCGCCGAGCTCCATGCCGAGCCCCGGTCTGGCCGCGGCCCGCTCGGCGGCCAGGGCGGCGGCCCAGGCCGGGCCCAAGGCCGCGGTCAAGACCGGCGCCAAGGCGGCGGCCTGGCCTGACGCGATCCCCGCCCGCGGCACCACCCCCGACACCGACGAGGTCGACCCGCTCAACGACGCGGACGCCGACGTCGACGCGCTCACCGGCATGGCCCTCCTCCAGCGGGAGCTGGGCGGCCAGGTCATCGGCGAGATCGACCACACCTGACGGCCGGCACCACCTGAAGGACCTCACCTGAAAAGACCTCACATGACAGGTCTCGGCTGACAAGGCGCCATCCGACGAGGCCGCGCCCGGCGAGGTCCCGGACCCGCCGGGACGGCCGGCTCAGGGCAGGTCGACGCCGCTGAGGCGGATCCGGGCGGCCACCGCGCGGTGGTCGTGGCGGGGCAGCGCCGTGACGAGGCGTTCGAGGATCTGGATGTCGTTCCTGCCGTGCTCGGTCTCCGCGTACGCCCACAGGTCCTCGGGACCTCCCCGCAGCAGCAGCCGGGCCCGCACCTGCCCCTCCAGCTCCTCGCGTTCGAGGCGCAGGGCGGGCGACTCGGAGCGGGGCAGCAGGGGACCGCGGTAGGCGCGGGCCACCGGGGCGGCCTCGTCGCCCGCGAGCAGCCGCTTGAGCTCCAAGAAGTCGGCCTCCACCACGCAGGCCAGGCGGTACGGCTTGGCGGCGATCGTACGGCCGAGCTGGGCGCGGAGGCGGTGGATCTCGGCGCGGATGGTCACCGGGTTCCCCGCGTCGCCGTACAGGTGGAAGGAGAGCTGGGCGGCGGTCATCCCCCGGGGGTTGAGGGCGAGCATCGCGAGGATCTCGGCATGGCGCAGGGAGAGCGACAGGCGGGCCCCGTCGAGGTACGCCGAGGGATGCTCGGCGCCGAGGAAGGACAGGGCGAGCACGGGGCCCCTGGCCGGGCCCGCGAGGCGGAGCAGGAAGCCGTCGTCGCCGAGGACCTCCAGGAAGGCGCTCCGCCCGTCGGGCATGATCACCCGGTCGCCCGCCTCCGGCAGCCGGATGCGCGGAGCCCACTGGCGCGCGTCGTCGCCGGCGATGATCCGCCCGGTCGTGGTGACCAGGGCGCCCGGCTCGCCGCGCAGCGCGCTCAGGTGCCGCTCGTGACGGCGTCTGAGCCGCTCGTCGCGTTCGAGCATGCGCAGCGTGAGGTGGCTCTCCGCCAGCCGTGCCGCGGCCTCGACGAGGGCGACGCTCGCCGGGTGCATGGAGCGCGTCCTGCCGCTGATGTCGACACAGCCCAGCAGGTCGCCGCTGTCGGGGTCGACGATCGGCGCGGCGGAGCACGACCAGAAGTGGAGCGCCCTGACCAGGTGTTCTGCGGAGAAGACGTGCAGGGGCCGCCGGGTGGCGAGCGCGGTGCCCGGACCGTTGGTCCCGAACGCGTCCTCGCTCCAGTCGAAGCCGTCGGCCAGCCCCACCTCGTCGGCGCTCTCCATCGTCCGGTGGTTGCCGTCGCGCCAGAGCACCCTGCCGCGGGCGTCGGTGACGAGCAGGATCTGGTCGTCCGCGTCGACGGCCTCCAGGAGGGTCCCGGTGATGATCGGCAGGAGCCCGCTCATCGGGTGCGCCGAGCGGACCTCGCGGATGTCCTCGCCCTCGAAGGCGAGGGGGGCCGACCTGGCGTCGGGGTCGACCCCGGCGTCCAGGGACCGCCGCCACGACGCGGAGATCACGCTCCTGGGGCCCTCGCCCGTCGGCCGCTCGCCCCTGATCAGCGCCTCGTGCAGGCGTCGCAGTCGTGACGAGTAGGAGTCGAGATCGGCCGCCTGGACAGCTCCCCGGTGGCTGTCGCGCACATATCCCCCCGGAATAGAGCCGATGGCCGAAGCATCGGTGGTCGAGACCCCCGCCCGCAACCCGTTCGGCCAAAGAGGGTGTGCGAAGGGTGAGTGAACGATCGCAACGTGTGTGCAACCTTCGTAGGGTTACCTTCCGACCACACGCTGTCGTGTGCGGCCGCTCCGGCGCGTGTCACGTCGGGTCTCGGACGTCTGGAGGGGGGCCCGGGGCCCGACGGGGGTTTAATCCCCATACTGGGGGAACGCGTGCTCGCTGCAGTACAACACCCGGCCCGAACCCCGTAGGCTCGTGACGACCGATGTCACGGACGAGGAGCACAACGACGGTGAACCCAGGGGATGTCAACCTGCAGCAGCTGCTGGAGCAGGCACAGCTCATGCAGCAGCAGCTTGTGAGCGCCCAGCAGGAGCTGAACGACGCGGAAGTCGAGGGCTCCGCGGGCGGCGGACTTGTCGTGGCCACGGTCAACGGCGGGGGCGAGCTGCTCGAACTCAAGATCAGTCCCGAGGCCGTGGACCCCGGCGACCCCCAGGAGACGGCCGACACCATCGCCGACCTGGTCATCGCCGCCATTCGCGACGCCGTGCGCGCCGCCGCCGACCTGCAGCAGGAGAAGCTCGGTCCCCTCGCGCAGGGGCTGGGCGGCGGGGGCGGGCTCGGCCAGCTTCCCGGGTTCTAGGTCATGTACGAAGGGGTCGTCCAGAACCTGATCGACGAGCTGGGGATGCTTCCCGGCGTCGGTCCCAAGAGCGCGCAGCGCATCGCGTTCCACCTGCTGGCCGCGGAGCCGGCCGATGTGAAACGGCTCGCGCACGCTCTGCTGGAGGTCAAGGAGAAGGTCCGCTTCTGCCGGGTCTGCGGCAACGTCGCCGCGGAGGAGGAGTGCCGGATCTGCCGCGACACCAGGCGCGATCTCCACGTGATCTGCGTCGTCGAGGAGTCGAAGGACGTCGTGGCCATCGAGAAGACCCGCGAGTTCCGTGGCCGATACCACGTGCTCGGCGGGGCGATCAGCCCGATCGACGGCGTCGGCCCCGACGACCTGAACATCCGAGAACTCATGACCCGCCTGGCGGACGGCCAGGTCACCGAGCTGATCCTCGCCACCGACCCCAACCTCGAGGGGGAGGCGACGGCGACCTATCTCGCCCGTCTGGTCAAGCCGATGGGACTGAAAGTGACACGACTGGCCAGCGGTCTGCCGGTAGGCGGTGACCTCGAGTACGCGGACGAGGTCACCTTGGGCCGCGCGTTCGAAGGAAGAAGGCTCCTTGATGTCTGACGATGCGTGGAGCGCTCTGGCGGAACGGATCGCGGAGCACGCCAAGAACTACATCGACGGCCTGACCCGCCTGGCGGGCGGTGAGGGCGGCGACGCCATCCTGCCGCTGCTGCTGGTGGAGGTCGCGCAGGTCAGCTCGGCCGGCGCGCAGCTCGGCGCGAGCCAGGACGTGATCCTGTCGGGCAACTGGGAGCCGCACCTGGGCGAGGACCCGGACGTCGACGTCGTCCGTACGGCCCTCGCCGAGCGGCTGGGGCCGGTCGACGACTACGCCGAGGTCTTCGACCCCTACAAGGACACCGCGGTCACCCCGTACCGCCTGTCGGACGACCTGACGGCGGTGGCCGCCGACCTCCTGCACGGTCTGCGGCACCACAGGGCGGGGCGCCCCCTGGAGGCGCTCTGGTGGTGGCAGTACTCCTACTTCAACACCTGGGGCAACCACGCCGGCGCGGCGATGCGGGCACTTCAGGCGCTCGTCGCCCACACGCGGCTCGATGTCGCCGAGGAGCGCACGACGGTGTGATCGTCCACATACTGGTTTGATCAGAAGGCCTCAGCGAGGGCGCCAGTAGACTGTGAGCTCCACAGCCCTAGATTGCTTCGGAGACATCTCGTGGCGCTCGTTGTTCAGAAGTATGGTGGTTCGTCCGTCGCCGACGCGTCCTGCATCAAGCGGGTCGCGCAGCGGATCGTCGCGACGAAAAAAGCCGGCAACGACGTCGTGGTGATCGTTTCGGCCATGGGCGACACGACGGACGAGCTGCTCGACCTCGCCCAGCAGGTCTCTCCGCTTCCACCGGGCCGCGAGCTCGACATGCTGCTCACCTCGGGTGAGCGCATCTCGATGGCGCTGCTGGCGATGGCGATCGCCAACCTGGGTCAGGAGGCGCGCTCGTTCACCGGGTCCCAGGCCGGCGTGATCACCGACTCCTCGCACGGCCGCGCGCGCATCATCGACGTGACGCCCGGCCGGATCCGCGGGGCGCTCGACGGCGGCCAGATCGCGATCGTGGCCGGTTTCCAGGGCGTCTCGCAGGACACCAAGGACATCACCACGCTCGGCAGGGGCGGCTCCGACACCACGGCGGTCGCGCTCGCCGCCGCCCTGAACGCCGACGTGTGCGAGATCTACACCGACGTGGACGGCGTCTTCACCGCCGACCCCCGCATCGTCCCGGCCGCCCGCAAGATCCCCAAGATCTCGTACGACGAGATGATGGAGATGGCGGCGTGCGGTGCGAAGATCCTGCACCTGCGCTGTGTCGAGTACGCTCGCCGTTTCAGCCTGCCGATCCACGTCAGAAGCTCGTTCAGCACCAAGGAAGGCACGTGGGTCGTCTCCGACCCCGACAGCGAAGGAACAGAGATGGAGCAGCCGATCATCTCCGGCGTCGCGCACGACCGGAGCGAGGCCAAGATCACCGTTGTCGGGGTGCCCGACAAGGTCGGCGAGGCTGCGACGATCTTCAAAACACTCGCCGACGCCGAGATCAACATCGACATGATCGTGCAGAACGTGTCGGCGGCGACGACCGGGCGGACGGACATCTCCTTCACGCTGCCCACGAGTGACGCCTCGGCCGCGCTCACCGCGCTGAAGAAGATCCAGGAGCGCATCGGCTTCGAGTCGCTGCTCTTCGACGACCAGATCGGCAAGATCTCGCTGATCGGGGCGGGCATGCGCTCGCACCCCGGCGTCACCGCGACGTTCTTCGCCGCCCTCGCCGACGCGGGGGTGAACATCGAGATGATCTCCACCTCGGAGATCCGCATCTCGGTGATCGTCGGACAGGACGAGGTGGACACGGCTGTCAGCGCCGCGCACCGCGCGTTCGATCTCGACGCGGACCAGGTTGAAGCCGTGATCTATGGAGGTAGCGGGCGATGAGCCGCAAGCCCACCCTTGCCCTGATCGGCGCGACCGGTGCCGTCGGCACCGTGATGCGCGACATCATCTCCAACCGTGAGGACGTCTACGGCGACATCAAGCTCGTCGCGTCCGCCCGCTCGGCCGGCAAGGTCCTGCGGGTCCGCGGCGAGGACCTCGTCGTCCAGGAGCTGACCCCCGAGGTCTTCGACGGCGTCGACATCGCGATCTTCGACGTGCCGGACGAGGTCTCCGCGACCTGGGTGCCGATCGCCGCCGAGCGCGGTGCCGTCGTCATCGACAAGTCGGGCACCTTCCGGATGAACCCCGAGGTTCCGCTGGTCGTGCCGGAGGTCAACCCGCAGGACGCGCGCACCAGGCCGTTGGGGATCATCTCCACCCCCAACTGCACGACCCTGTCGATGATGGCCGCGATGGGCGCCCTGCACGAGGAGTACGGCCTGCGCGAGCTGGTGGTCGCCTCGTACCAGGCGGTCTCCGGCGCGGGCGTGGCGGGCTCGGCCCGCCTCTACGACGAGATCGAGGCCCTGGCGGGTGACCGTACGGTCGGGCAGACCGCCGGTGACGTGCGCAAGGTCCTGCAGAACAAGCTCGGGGACGAGGAGTCGCCGTTCCCGGCGCCGGTGGCGTTCAACGTCGTGCCGTGGGCGGGTTCGCTCAAGGACGGCGGCTGGGCCTCCGAGGAGATCAAGCTCCGCAACGAGTCGCGGAAGATCCTCGGGATCCACGACCTGAAGGTCTCCGCGACCTGCGTCCGCGTCCCGGTGATCACCACCCACTCGCTGGCCGTGCACGCGACCTTCGAGCGCGAGATCACCGTCGCCGACGCCCACCGGATCCTTGAGGCCGCTCCGACCGTGGTCGTCATGGACGACCCGGCCAACGGCGTCTTCCCGACCCCGGCGGACGTCGTCGGAACCGACCCCACCTACGTGGGCCGGATCCGCCAGGCGCTCGACTTCCCCAACACCCTCGACCTGTTCGTCTGCGGTGACAACCTCCGCAAGGGCGCGGCCCTGAACGCGGCGGAGATCGCCGAACTGGTCGCGGCCGAGTTCGCGTAGTTTCTCCGGTTCTCTCCGGGGTTCCCGGGGTTTCTCCAGGGCCGTACGGCGGCGCGGTGTCCGATGACGCCACGTCGCCGTACGGCCCTCGCGGTCACGGGGGCGTGAACGCCGGGGCGGCGGGTTCCACGCGACGGTGAGAAGGCCGAGGACCGGCACTTCGAGGATCGGCGATCCCGCGTGGTCGCGGGATCGAGGATCGCCGGCCCCGCGCACTCCAGGACCGAGGGCCGGCGACCTCGCCTGATCATGGATCGGGGGCCCGTGCCCTCGCGTGGCCGGGTGATCCGCCGGGTCAGCGGAAGAGGATGTCCCAGTGGTCCGCCTCGCGGGCGAAGAGGGGGCCCGACGTCGCTGACTGGCCGTACAGGCGGGCTCCGTCCCCCCGTACCCCCTGTGACGGATAGTTCTTCGTGATGTAGCGGTTGATGCATGCGTTGGGCTTTATGTCCAGCTTGTAGCCCGCGTAGTGGCTGTAGGGCCCGGGGGCGTGGCCCACCTCGGTGCCGCCGGTGACGACGAGGGGACAGCCGCTGCGCCGCTTCAGCTCGATGGCGCTGGAGACGGTCGCGGACCGTACGGCCTCCAGCGAGGTGCAGTTCCGCCCCTGGCGGTTCGCGCACTTACCCGAGGAGGTCCAGCGCAGGCCCGCCGCCCGCAGGAGCCGCTTGGCGTCCGTCTGCTGGAGCCGCGTGGGCTGCCGGGCCTGCTGTGCCTGGGGAGGGTGGGCCTCGGCCGGCTTTTCGAGGGCGGCGGGAGCCTGCTCCCCCGAGGTGACGGCGGCCGGAGGAGCCTGCACGCTTCCCTGGGCCTGGAACGCCCGTGTCTTCTCGGGGGTCCGGGAGGTGGTTCGCGGGGTCCGGGGGGCCGCGGGCTTGCGGGGTGCGCCCGCCAGGGCGGCGGTTCGTGTTCGCGCGGTGGTCTCGGGCGGTTGGGGGGCCGCCTGTTCACGGTGTTCGCCCGCCAGGGCGGCGGTCCGTGTTCGCGCGGTGGTCTCGGTGGTCGCGGTGGTCTCGGCGGGCCGCGGCGGCGTGTCCGCGGGAGCGGCGCTCTCCGGCCAGAGGGGAACCGCGGTCTCCCGGCCCCGCTGGGCGGCCGCCGGGTGACCCGGGTGACACAATTCCCGCATGTAGCGCCCGGCGGTTTCCAGGGTGCCGATGTCGTACACTCCGATGATCGTGGACCGGCGTCCTTCCGCCGGGCCTGCCGCGACGGGCCGGCTCACGATCGCGGCGCCGGCCGACGCGTTACCGCTTTCCGCGGTCGCGCTGTGGTGCGGGGCCGATGCGATGAAAGATAGCTGCAGAGCGAGCAGTGCTCCGGCGGCAAACCGGGCAGCCCGCTGTCTACAGGGACATGTCCCCATTTATGTATCCCTTGTCGTGGGAGCCCTTCCGCCAAAAGGATCAATCCCACTCCCGAACCCGGATGATCCCTCACGAAGAGTGATTTTTGCCCGGTAGTGGGAATGATCGGGCGGCCCGATGACCTGCTGAGACGGCAGTTCCAGAGATAGGAGACATGTCAGTATTTGCCGCGTACGGCACCATCGTCACGTCCTCGGCGGACGGTGCGGGGCGGGGCGGCATCGAGACGTGGGGGAGCGATCACGGATATGAGTGGCGAGGGCAATGTGGCGCGCTTAGGGTCGTTCACTGAGGCTCATCCCCGGTGGTGCGGGACGGATGATCTAGGGTTCGTTCAGCGGGAAAAGACCAGACGAGCCCGTTCTCCCAGCTCCAATCGACAGGTGACGAGCACCCCATGACCGAGCCGCCCCAGAGAACCCGTGGATCGGACAAGACCCGTGAGGTCATCGTGGAGACGGCCCTGCGGCTTTTTCGCGAGCGGGGGTACGAGGCGACCACCATGCGGGCCATCGCCGCCGAGGCCGGGGTGTCGGTGGGCAACGCCTACTACTACTTCGCCTCGAAGGAGATCCTGGTCCAGGCGTACTACGACCGGGCCCAGGCAGAGCACGAGGCGGCGTGCGAGAAGCTGCTGGCCACCGAGCACCGGTTCGCCGCGCGGCTGGCGGGGGTGTTGCGGGAATGGGTGCGGGTCTCCGAGCCGTACCACGAGTTCGCGGTGAAGTTCTTCAAGCACGCGGCCGAGCCGGGTAACCCGCTCAACCCGTTCAGCGCCGAGTCCTCGCCTTCGAGGGAGGCGTCGATCGCGATCTACCGACGGGTCGTGGAGGGGTCCTCCGACCGCATGGACAGCGAGCTGCGGGCCGAGCTGCCCGAGCTGCTCTGGCTGATGTCGATGGGCGTCGTCCTGTTCTGGGTGCACGACGAATCGGAGGGATGCCGCAGGACACACCGGTTCATCGACCTCACCGTGCCGCTGGTGGACCGCCTGGTGGGGCTCTCACACCTGCCCGGCCTGCGCGGGGTCGCCCGTGACTTCATCGCGGGGGTTCACGAACTTCGCGAGTGATTCCCGGCGGAACTCCATGAACAACCGTATCGATCTGATTACCCTGAGTAGCTGATTCGATGACGGATTCAAGGGAGTCCCATGGGCTGGGTAGCCGTGCTGGTGGTGGTGTCCGTCGCGATCGTGCTGATCGCGTTCCGCGTCCTCAGGAGGAAGGGGCGGGAGGACGGCGACCACGGCTCGTCGGCCGTCGACTTCTCCGCCAATCTCGCCCTCGCCGTCTACCTGCTGGTGCTGGCCTACGCCGCGGTCCTGTGCCGGGACGGGCTGTCGGTGTCGGGGGCCGACGTCCAGGCCGAGGCCGAGAGTCTCACCGAGATGTACTGGTCGGTGGCGCCCATCCCAGAGGCGGCACCCGTCCGGTCCCAGATCCGGCAGTACACCGCGCAGACCATCGACCTCGACTGGCCGCTCATGGCCGGGCGCGAGATGTCCCCGATTCCCGGCCAGACCCTCGCGGACATGCGGGCCACGGTGCTCAGGCTCCGCCCGGTCGGCGACGACAGCAAGAACCTCCAGCAGGCCACGCTCGACCGGATCTCCGAGGTCTTCCACGCCCGCATCGTGCGGAACGACGACGCGAGCACCGGCCTGGAGAACACCTTCGTGATCTTGCTGATCATCTCCGGGCTGCTGGTGATCGTGCTGCCCTGGACGATCGGGGCGCGGCCCACGACCTCGTCGATCATCGCCGACCTGGTCCGGGTGGGCGTCGTCGTCATCGGCGTGTGCTTCATCATCCTGATCAGCCACCCGTTCAGCGGGCTCGGCGCCGTCGAGCCCGACGCGTTCAAGGCCGCGCAGCGGCAGTACGACCAGATCGACGGTCACTTCCCCGCCCAGCCGTAGCCCTCATCGGCGATCGGGCCGCGGTCCGGCGCGCACGGCGGCCCGGAAGCCCGCCGGCGGGCTTCGCCGTCCGTGCCGCCCGGATCATCGCCGCCCGGATCATCCGCGGCTCCTGCGGTTGAGGGCGGTGACCGCGGCGACCGAGATCACGCCGGTGAACATCACCAGGAGGACCAGCTTTCTGTCGGTGCCCTTGCGTCGCTCGGCGTAGCGATCGAGCACCAGTCGCTGCCGTAGGAGAGGGGGCGCGCTGGAGGGTGTCGCCTTGGGCCGGGGAGTGCGGCTCCGGCTCGGCGTCGGTGTCGGCGTGACGACGACTTCGAGGACGGGGACGGGAAGGGGCGGGGGCGCGGGGACGCGGGGCCTGGGGGGTGCGGAAGGCTCCGGGGCGGGGGCGGTGGGAGGGACCGGCACGGTGGGCGTCGGCCGCTCAGGCTCAGGCTCGGGTTCGGGCGCAGGCTCCGGTTTCGGCTCCGGCTCGGGTTTCGGCTTGGGTTCCGGCTTTGGCTCGGGCTTTGGCTCGGGCTTCGGCTTCGGTTCGGGTTTCGGCTCCGGTTTCGGCCTGGCCGGGAGGTCCGCCGGATGGTCCGATGTGGGCTTCCACCAGTTCCACCAGTGCCACCAGGGGACCTTCCGGTCGCCCGCCCCCGGCGGGGGCGCGGTCGGGTAGTCCGGTTCGGGTTTCAGCGCGGCCGAGCGGCCGGTGTCCTGCGCCGGGGGAGCCGGGGATGACGGCTCGGGCTCGGGGAGCGCTGATCGGCCGGAGACCAGGCTCAGGGCCGCGTGCGAGACCCCGGGGGGTGGGGGCGGCCCCGAGCCGCCTTCCGCCGCGAGGGGATGTGTTCCGGCCAGAACGGGGGCCGCCATGCAGGTCGCGAGGACCGCCACGCCGAGCGGGCCCCGTCGTTGGTTCCTCCGCCGATGCTTCGTCACGTAAAGTTTCTAACATCATACGGAAAGTGATGAGGGGGTAAGCGGCCGGTCGGTGGAGATCATTCTTTTCTGACATACCGTCCGGTTGGTACGGTCAAGCTATTGACGGCGCCCCGAGCGGGTGCGGCAAGCTACATCAGAACATCGTTCTGGGGAAGGTCCCCGGCGGCGAGCACCGACACGGAGGCGGCACATGACCACGGGCCCACGCTGGGGTATGACGGTCCCCTTCTACGACCGTTCGCTGGCCGCTTCCAGGGATCTGATCGCCGAGCTTCCCGGACTCGGCTATACCGACGCCTGGTCCGCCGAGGTCAACGGCGTCGACGGTTTCGTACCCCTGGCGATGGCCTCGGAATGGGCCCCGGAGCTGCGGCTCGGCAGCGCGATCGTCCCGGTCTCCACCCGGGGTCCCGGCCTGCTCGCCATGTCCGCCGCCACGCTCGCCGACCTCGCCCCCGAGCGCTTCGTCCTGGGCGTCGGGGCCTCCTCCCCGGCCATCGTGGAACGCTGGAACGCCGGGGAGTTCGTCAAGCCGTTCGCCAGGACCAGAGACACCCTGCGCTTCCTGCGCAAGGCCCTGGCGGGCGAGAAGGTCAGCGAGCGCTACGAGACGTTCGAGGTCAAGGGCTTCAAGCTGGAGCGCGCCCCCAAGATCCCGCCGAAGATCGTGCTCGCCGCGCTGCGCCCCCGCATGCTGCGCCTGGCCGCCGAGGAGGCCGACGGCGCGATCACCAACTGGCTCTCGCCGCTGGACGTGCAGAAGGTCAGGGCCGAGGTCGGCGAGGAGACCGAGCTGATCGCCCGGCTGTTCGTGTGCGTCAGCGAGGACGCGGAGAAGGTGCGCGAGCTCGGCCGCCGGATGCTCGCGGGCTACCTGACCGTCCCGGTCTACGCCGCCTTCCACGACTGGCTGGGACGCGGCGAGGTGCTGCGGCCGATGCACGAGGCCTGGGCGGCCGGAGACCGGCAGGCGGCGCTCAAGGCCATCCCCGACGAGGTCGTGGACGAGCTCATCGTGCACGGCGACGCCGCCACGTGCCGGGCCAGGATCCGGGAGTATGTGCGCAACGGCCTGAACACGCCGGTCCTCGCCCCCATCCCCGGGGGCGGGGTTCCGATCGCCCAGGCCGTACGAGACCTGGCCCCCGTCGAGGAGTGACCCTTGCACGACCTGTTGAAGCTCGACGCGCTCGGACAGGCGCAGGCCGTGAGGAAGGGAGAGATCTCCCCGAGGGAGCTCGCCGAGGCGGCGATCGCGCGGATCGAGGCGTGCGACGGCGCGATCAACGCGGTCGTCCACCGCAGGTTCGAGCGGGCACTGGCGGAGGCGGGCGAGGCCGACCCCGACGCCCCCTTCGCGGGCGTGCCGACGCTGTTGAAGGACCTGGGCTGGAGCATGGCGGGGGAGCCGTACCGCGCGGGGTCGCGCACCCTTGACGGGATCTTCGCCGAGCGCGACGGCTACGCGGTGACCAAGCTGCGCCGGGCGGGGTTCACGATCCTGGGCCGGACCAACACCCCGGAGTTCGGCACCGCGATCACCACCGAGCCGGTGGCGTTCGGTCCCACCCGCAACCCGTACGACCTCCGTTACAGCAGTGGAGGATCGAGCGGCGGGTCCGCGGCTGCGGTGGCGGCGGGCATGGTCGCGGTGGCCTCGGCCAGCGACGGCGGCGGGTCGATCCGGATCCCGGCGAGCATGTGCGGGCTGGTCGGGCTGAAGCCCGGCAGGGGCAGGGTCAGTGCCGGCCCCTCCGGAGGCGAGCCCTGGGCGGGCTTCTCGGCCGCGGGCCTGCTCTGCCGTACGGTCAGGGACAGCGCGGCGACCCTCGACGTGATCGCCGGGACGATGCCGGGCGACCCGTACGGCGCGCCCGCCTGGAGGCGCCCGCTCGCCGAGGAGGTCGGGGCGGACCCCGGGCGGCTGCGGATCGGTTTCCTCACCGAGCACCCCGGCGGCGACGTCCCGTCCGACCCGGACCTGGTGGCCGCGGTCACCGGGGCCGCCGGGCTGCTGGAGGCGCTGGGCCACGACGTCGAGCCCGGAGGACCTTCCGCGCTCGCCGAGGACGGCTTCGCCTCGCACTTCGGCACGATCGTCGCCGCCCACGTGGCCGCCGACGTGCAGGACATCGGGCGCTGGCGCGGCAGGCCCGTCGAGCTCGGCGAGCTGGAGACGCGCAACCGCATCCTGGGAGCGGCGGGCCGTGAGCTCGACGCGGTCGGCTACGTGACCTCGCGCGACTGGATCGACGGGTTCAGACGGCGGATGGCCGCCTGGTGGGACTCGCACGACCTGCTGCTCACACCGTCCCTGGGGGTGGCGCCCTTCCACCTCGGCTGGCTGCCTCCCGACGACGTCAGCACCTCGCGGGGCCGCACCAACCAGGCGGTGTCGTTCACCTCGCCCGTCAACGCCACCGGGCAGCCCGCGATCTCCCTGCCGCTGCATCACACCGCGGACGGGCTGCCGGTGGGAGTGCAGCTGGTCGCCGCCGCGGGGAGGGAGGACCTGCTCATCCGGGTGGCCGCCCAGATCGAGGAGGAACGCCCCTTCCGGCACGCGGCGATGCGCTGACCGTCCTCGGGAACCCTGTCCGGAAGTCACGCGTTATATCGTGAGGCGGTGGGGTAGTACGCCGCCAGGCGAACGTGGTTCCGAGGAGGATTCCATGGCGAAGGCGGCGCGCGCGGCGCAGGCGTGGCGGACGTACAAGGACGTGACGAAGCCGGGCTCGCCCGGTCTCGGCGCTCGTCTGCGCGCCCTCCCCAGGATGGTCGGCGCGGTCATGCGCGGGGAGTATTCCGGCATGGGCAAGGGCAAGCTGGCGATGATGGGGCTCGGCGTGCTCTACATCATCTCGCCGATCGACGTCGTCCCCGACTTCCTGCTTCTTCTCGGGGTGGCCGACGACTTCGGCGTGTTCCTCTGGCTGATGGGCTCCCTGCTCGGCGAGGGCGGGCGTTACGTCGACTGGGAGCGCGAGCGGGTCAGGTCCGTTCAGCCCTGAGCCGAGGGCGCGGGCGGGTCAGGGCTGCTCCGCCCCTGGCGGGGAGCTCGAACGGGTCCGCGCGGGCCCCGTCCTGAGCCGGACGCGCGAACGGGTCAGATCTGTTCCATCCTGAGCCAGGCGCGCGAGGGCAGCGGGTGGCCGAACAGGCGGGCGGCGTTGCCGTAGGCCACCCGGGCGATGTCGGCGGGCGGCAGGCTGCCCAGGTTCGTCGCGACGGCCTGCTGGGTGTCGGGCCAGGTGGAGTCGGAGTGCGGGTAGCCGCTCTCCAGCAGCACGTGCTCCAGCCCGACGGCGAGCCGCACCCCGGAGAGGGCGTGGTCGTTGAGCGTGCCGAAGAAGAAGTTTCTCCGCAGCACCTCGCTGGGCTTCAGGCCGCCCTCCCACGAGGCCTCCCCCGCCACCGGGTGGTCGAGCGCGTAGTCGGCCCGCTCGGCCAGCATCGGCAGCCAGCCCACGCCGCCCTCCACGATCAGGATCCGCAGCGCGGGGAAGCGCAGCGGGACGCCCGACCAGAGCCAGTCGGCACAGGCGAACATGGCGCTCGCCGGCATCAACGTGGTGATCGCCTCGATCGGGGTGTCCGGAGACGGGACCGGGGCCCAGGAACCGGCGCCGGCGTGCAGGCAGACGACGGTGCCGGTCTCCTCGCACGCCTGGAAGAACGGATCCCAGTGGTCGCTGTGGATGGACGGCAGGCGCAGCCGGGTGGGGAACTCGGGGAAGAGCACCGCCTTGAAGCCGCGCGCCGCGTTGTCGCGGATCTCCTTGGCGGCCACCTCGGGGTCGGTCAGCCAGGGCAGTTGCAGGGCGATGATCCGCTCCGGGTAGGTGCCCGCCCAGACCTCCACGTGCCAGTCGTTCCACGCGCGCAGCACCGCCAGGCCCAGCTCCTGGTCGCGGGTCTTGGCGAAGACCATGCCCGACTGCCCGGCCAGCATGCCGGGGAAGCAGAGCGCGGCCCAGACGCCGGCGCGGTCCATGTCCTCGATCCGGGCCTCGACGTCGTGGCATCCGGGACGCATGTGCTCGAACCGCACCGGGTCGAGCGTCCACTGCTCGCGGGGCAGGCCGGCGCCCACGTCGAGCCCGGCACAGGGGTAGGTGGCCCCGCCGTAACGCCAGACCTGGTGACCGGAGTCGGTCTCGACCACCTTGGGCGCCTTGTCGGCGTATTTCTCCGGGAGCCGGTCGTCGAACATGTCGGGTGGCTCGATCAGGTGGTCGTCGGCTGAGATGATCACATAGTCCCGCCGCCTGGGCTCGGGGTCGGGGAGCAGCGGCGTAGTCACACGGTCAACCGTATTCCGCTGGAATAACACTCATCAAGCCGCAAGGTCTCCGCTTGGTATCTCTGTCTCCCACGACGTCTCCCGGGATGCTCGCCGTGACGTCCTTCACGACGCCTCCCACGTCTCCCGCGATGCTCGCCGTGACGTCTTCGGCAGGCGGCCGGGCGGGCGGGCCCCGGGGCCACCGGAGGGGGGGTAGGGCGGCCCCGGGGGGCGGGCCCGCCGGAGGGTGCTGCCCATGGCGGGCCCTGCGAGAGCGCCTACCCAGAGATCGCCTCAATATCGGGATTTTTCAAAAGATGATTCTTAAGAGCGGATATAACGCTCTCGTCCGCGCCCAGGGTCCGCAGGCAGTAGTCCCGTACCGGGCCCAGCTCGCCCAGGAAGAGGCGCATCGCCTCGGCGGGCGCCTGTCCGAACCCCGCCCACCGGGGCTCGCCCGGATGTTCCCTCTCCCAGTACGCGACCATCTGGGGCCTGGCCAGCCCGGTCAGCGCGTAGTCGGCGATCACGTCCTCCTCGGACACCCCCAGCAGCCGCAGGACCAGGGCGACCAGCAGCCCCGTGCGGTCCTTGCCCGCCGCGCAGTGGACCACCACGGGCGCGTTGTCCGCCTCGGCGATCACCTCCAGCGCGCTCCTGAGCTCGGCGTGACCGTCCTGGGCCACCTCCAGGTAGCGGTCGGCGAAGAACCTGGCGATCCCGGCGTCGGGGTGGTAGTCGCCGGCGGTGTCCCACCTGCGGTGCTCGACCGGGAGGTTGTGGTAGCCCGGCCCCTCCGGGGCGCGGCCGCGGTACGCCACCTCGTCGGGATGGCGCAGGTCGATCACGGTGCGTACGCCGAGCGCGTGGAAACGGTCGAGGTCGTCGTCGGCGAGCATGTGCAGCGAGGCGGAGCGGTAGAGCCGCCGCCAGCGCACCTCCATCCCGCCGTCCGTCCGGTAGCCGCCCACGTCGCGGAAGTTGTACAGCCGCGCGAACTCGATATGCCGGATCACGCCCTCTAACCTATCCAGCGGTGGGTCTCGCGTAATGGGGGCAGGGATGCGAGTGGTGATTCCGGCACGGGATGACATCCCGTACGCCGTGCGGGTGGCACTGCTGTTCGTGCTCGCGCTGTCCACGATCATCGTCCACATCAACCAGGCACCTCCCCTGCGACCCGCCGCGGAGCTCGTGACGGACCTGCGGGCGGGCGAGGTGACCAAGGTCGTCTACGACCGCAACTGGCCCGCCTACGGCACGCTGACGTGGTCCCACGGGCCGCTCTCCTGGAGCCAGGCCCGTTTCGACCAGCCCGACGACGTCTGGGATCCGCGGACCACCCGGCTGGTCCCCGAGGCCCTGGAGCGCCGCCAGGAGGCCTTCCTGGCCCAGGTGCGCGCCGCCGCCGACCCCTCCGTGGAGATCGTGCGCTCCAGCGGCTTCGGGGCCCTGGCGGGCTCGCCGGCCTACGCGCGGTGGTGGGAGCCGTTCGGCCCGGTGGCGGTGGCGGCGGAGATCCTGACCTGGCTGCTCATGCTGACCCGGCCGAACCCCCGCTACGCCAGCCGCTGGGCGTGGTTCTGGATGTTCCTCACCGGCGGCTCGCTGCTCTACGTCCTGCTGGAGCCGAGGCCCCTGTGGCGGGACCCGTACGAGACGCTGCCCGCACCGGCCAAGCTCGACGGAACGCGCGGGTTCGCGATCGCGGTGGCGCTTCTTTTCGGCATGGCGATGGTCAACGCGTGATCGCCGGGTAGTAAAGGGGGCATGACTTCCGAAGCGGTCGAGGTGCGTCGTGGCTGGCGGATCGTCGGGATCACCATCCGGTCGGTTCTCCTGCTCTGCCTGACCTTCGGAGTTCTGGTCTTCACGCTGAGCATCACGCCCCTGCAGGGGACGCGGGCCGAGCTCCGCGCCGCGGCCGCGGCCGACCGCGTCTCCTTCGTCGAGCACGACGGGTACGACGGAGGGGACGGGCAGAACGGCGCCATCTCCCGTGTTCTGTGGGCCCAGGGCCCGTTGCTCTGGCGCGAGTTCAGGCCGCAACCGCCCGCGGAGGGCTCGCCCGCCTACGTATGGGCGGAGTTGAGAAAGGACCTGGGACAGAGCCGGGCCAGGGTGGTCGAGCGGGACCACTCCGGCGGGACGGGGTGGATACCCGCCTGGGTCGCCGACATGCCGGGGCCCGTCGGCGGCCCGTGGCTGATGGGTGGCTGGATACTCGCGTTCCTGATCATGCTCGGCTCGACGCCCCGGCTGGGCAACCGGTGGGCCTGGCTCTGGCTCTTCACCGTCGGGCAGACCGGCGCGCTCCTGTTCCTGCTGCTCGAACCTCGCCCGCTCTGGTTCGCGGCCGGGCGGCGTCCCGCGCCGCGCGAGCGGCTGAGCGGTGGATGGGGCTTCCTGACGGCGATCGGGCTGGGCCTGCTCTCCTTCGGCCTGCTGGTGGCCGCGGGCTATCTCCTGAACCTCCTCAGGAACTAGGCGCGGAGGTCGGCGGGGTCGCCGGGCGTGGACGACTCGTCGGACGCGGAGGGCTTCCCCGGCGTGGCGGGTTCGCCGGGCCCGGGTTCGGGCCCCGGGTCACCGGGTGCGGGGCCGCCGGCCGGTGCCGAGGCCGCGGCCCTGAGGTCGGCGGCCTCCCTGCGGATCAGCAGCGCCCAGCCGCCGATCGCGACACCGATGAACAGCCACCACTGCACGCCGTAGGCCAGGTTGAGGCCGCCTCCCTCGCCGACGTCCGGCGTGGGGACGGGCGCGGGCGCGGCGGCCGCCGCCGGCGACTGCTCGATCAGCTCGACGTACCCGCCGAGGAGCTTGTACGGCAGGCGGCGCCCGATCGCCTCGGTGTTGATCAGCAGGACCTGTCCCGCGGGCAGGCCCGCCCGGTCGCGGATGCCCGAGCTCTCCTCGGTCTCGGTGGGACGTAACCTGCCGGTGACAGTCACCTCACCCGAGGAGGGCGCCGGGACCTCGGGGAGGGCGTCGGCGGTACTGCCCGCCTTGACCCAGCCCCGGTTCACCAGCACGCCGGTGCCGTCCGCCGTGACCAGCGGGGTCAGCACGTAGAAGCCGACCGCCTTGTCCTGGACGCGGCGCCGGACCAGGAGCTGGGCGTTCGCGTCGTATGTCCCCTTGGCAAGAACGGTGCGGTATTTGTCCTGCGTAGAGACGGTGCCGCCGGGTGAGGTGAGCTTCTCCACCGCGACGGGGACGGCGTGGAGGTTGCCGGTGATCTGGTCGCTGCTGGTGGACCTCTCCTCGAAGCGTCCGAACTGCCACTGGCCGAGCAGCACGAAAGCGGGGATGACCAGCAGCACCACCACGTGGAGGGCCAGCCATCGGGGAGTCAGCAGGAACCGGTACACGTCATCAAGGGTAGGCACCGGGGGCACCGCCCCGTCCTTCGAGTGCGCCTTTGGGAGGGGCCGGGTGCGTCTTTGGGCGTAGTAAGGTGCCCGGGACCGCCCGATCCTCGGATGTCGTGGAAAAGCTCGCCGGACACTCCGGACATCGCGTACGGTCGGGTGAGATTTCCCCCGGGATGTTCCACCACCTCCGGAGCCCGCCCCTGATGACTGTGCTCATGCCCGCCCCCCCGGCTCCGCTCGTGCTCCCCCGTATCGGGGCCCTGCTGCGGCACGCCGCCCCCAGGGTGTTCGAGAGCATGATCCTTCCCGTTCTCGTCTTCTACGTCGCACTGGTCCTCACCAACGCGAACATCGCGCTGGCGGTGGCGGCGGCCTGGGTCTACGGCGGCGTCGCCTGGCGGCTGGTCAGGGGTGACGAGGCGCCCGGCACGCTGCTGCTGGCGGCGGGCACGATCACTGTCAGGGTGGTGCTGACGGTGGCGACGGGCAACCCCATCGTGTTCTTCCTGCAGCCCTGCCTCGGGGTGTTCTGCGTGAGCATGGGTTTTCTGCTCACCGCGCCGCTGCAGAGGCCGCTGATGCGGCGGGTGGTGGCCGATCTCGTGCCGCTGCCCGACCAGGTGATGGAGCACCCGCGGATGCGTCGCTTCTTCGTGTCGCAGTCGGTGCTGTGGGGTTGCGCGCAACTGCTGAACGGGGCGCTGAGCCTCTGGCTGCTGCTCAGCCAGACCCTGGAGACCTACCTCCTCGTACGCACCTCCGCCGTCGCGGTGCTGCTCGGCGGCGTGGCCCTGGTCTCGGTGCTCAGCCTCAGGCACTGCCTGCGGAGGCTGGAGACGCGAGGGACGGAGAGCCTGGAGACGCGGAGGCCGTAGGGCGAAGGCGCACTCCGGGGCCGGGCAGCGGGGTGACCTCTCTCGGGCCGGCGACCTCGTGCCCTTCCGCGCAGCGGAAGTGCTGCTCGACCGGGGCGCCGCAGCCGCGGTGGGTGATGAGCACCGGCGGTCCCTCGTGGTCGCTGAGGTACCGGTCGCCCCACTGCATCAGGGCCACCAGGGTCGGATAGAGGTCGAGGCCCATCTGGGTCAGCCGGTATTCGTCGCGCTGCCGCTGGCCGGGCTCGCGGTAGGGGACCTTGCGCAGCAGTCCCTCCTCCACCAGCCGGGTCAGCCGGGCGCTGAGCACCTGCCTGGGCGCCCCCGTGGCGGCCTGCATGTCGGCGAAGCGCCGCACGCCGCCGAACGCCTCGCGCAGCACCAGGAACGTCCACTTCTCGCCGACGACGCCCAGGGCGCGTTCGATGGAGCAGTTGTCCAATCGCAGGGGCAGGTTGCCGGGAGCCGCCTCGTTCATGTGCGAATCGTAAGTCGCCATCGCAGCACCTCCAACGTTCACCTAAGTCTAGTTGACATACTCAGCTGTCTCGCGGGACTCTGAGTCCATGATGCGAACTCAGGCGGTGCCGCCGGGTGGTGTCCCGGCGACAGGGGACGCCCCGGCCGCGTGCGGTGGTTTCACACGGACGTCGGGGGACGTCGCGACCGTGCCCGGAGGGGCCGTCGACATCCGGCCCGCGCGGCCGGACGACGAGGAGGGGATCCGCCGCTTCCTCGGGGGGCTGTCGCCCCGCACCCAGGCGCGGAGGTTCTTCGCCGGGATGGGCCGTCCGAGCGCGAGCTTCGTCAGAACGCTGCTCACGGTGGACGAGCGGCGCGACGCCCTGCTCGCCGTGCACGGGAACCTTCTCGTCGGGCACGCGATGAGCTACCGGGGCGAGGAGTCCGACGTCGAGATCGCCGTGGTGGTGGGCGACGAGTGGCAGGGAATGGGACTGGGCTCCCGGCTCGTCCGCACGCTGATGCGCCGCGCGGAGGCCAGGGGGGCCAGGACCGTGGGGATGGACGTGCTCGGGGACAACCGCACGGTCCTGGCGATGGTCCGCAGGACGTGGCCGGAGGCGACCATGCGCGTCTCCTCGGGCACGGTCGAGGTGACCGCGAGGATTCTCCGCTAGCGCCGTCCTGGCCGGTTCCCGCGCGGGCCCCACCCGGGCTCGTCGAGCGGTCTCACCGGGGGCGTGCCGGGATGGGGCTCCGGACCGGGAGCCCGGAGGGCGGCGCCGCCGGACCGGGCGGACCGGTCATCCGGGGTGGCGATACGGGCTGCCGGATCAAGGCGGTACGATCGACGTGGTCCAAGCTGTTTCCCGAGCAGTTTGCGGAACAAGGTTCTGTTGCTCCACCATGGGATCCGTGAAGACTGCCAAGAGCGGACGCGACGGCCGCACCAGGATCGTCGAGGGTGCCCTGCGCCGATTCAGCCAGGACGGGGTCTCGGCCACCACGCTGGCCAGCCTCCGTGAGGAGAGCGGCGTCAGCGTCGGCAGTTTCTACCACCACTTCGCCAGCAAGGAACACGTCTTCGGCGTCCTGTACGCCGAGACCCTGCGCATGTACCAGGACGCGTTCCTCGCCGAGCTCCAGCGCCACGAGAGCGCGCGGGGCGGCATCGAGGCCATCGTCGCGCTGCACATGTCCTGGTGCGGCGAGCACCGCGAGCGCGCCCACCTGCTGATCAGCGAGCGGCCGCCCAGGCGCGACGAGCCGGGCGGCACCGAGGTGTCGGAGTCGCGCAGGGCGTTCTTCAGGAAGGTCTCCGACTGGTGGCGCCCGCACATGAAGGACGGCCTGCTCCAGCCCGTCCACCCGACGATGTGCTACGTGCTCTGGCTGGGACCGGCCACCGAGATGTGCCGCCTGTGGTTCGCCGGCGCGCACCAGCCCACCCCCGAGGAGATCGGCGGCCTGCGCGAGGCGGCCTGGCAGAGCCTGCGGCAGCAGGCCCCCCAGCAGACCCCCTGACCGCCGCCCGCCGTCGTCCCCGTCCGACCACTGCGAGCGCCGCCCGTCCGGCGGGTGTCACCGATACTCCGGCCCGGATCACGGGGGCTTTTCCGGGCCGGAGCGGTCTCAGTGTGCTCCCACCAGCTGGCGGGTCCGCGTCGACACCCGCCAGACGTCCTCGTCCAGCGAGATGTCCAACCGCAGGTCCTGACGCCGGCGCCGCAGGCCGGGCACCCGCACCCGGTCGGAGACGTCGAACCTGCCGCGCCGGGCGTAGCCGAATCCCAGCTCCCCCGGGAAGACCCGTAAATCATCCTGGTTGCCGCACCGCGGGCAGGTCCATGCGACCAGATCCTTGCCACGGTGGTAGTCGTGGCAAGCGCGGAAATATTCGTCAGGATGAAAACGGGACTCGCAGGCGAAACAGGGGATCAGCATCATGGATCCTTTGGAGCGGGTGGTGCGGCTACCAAGAAGTACCGCTTTCCACTTGAAGTCCGCTTGCAGAACGCTTACCCCGATGGGTAACAGTCTCATCACCGGGAGCATCCGGACGTGCCCGGTGCGAGGATTGCCCGGTGAACGATCTGCTCGGCCGGCTCAGGGGACTCCTGCTCGACACCGGCTACACCATCGACGGCGTCCGCGAGCGCCTCGGCGACGTCGCCGCCACCGCGCTCTCCCGTGAGGAGACGGTCCCCGCGCTGCGCGCCACCGCGGAGGGCGACCCGCTCGCCACCCTGATCCGGCTGTGGTGGCTCGGCGCTCCCGTGGAGGCGCGCGGGATGCCGGCGGGCCTTCCCGTGGAGGAACTGGCCGCCGCGGGCCTGGTGACCGTCGAGGGCGGCCGGGTCACCTCCACGGTCCATCTGCAGCCCTGGGAGACCGATGGCGCCGACGGCTCCGGTGGCCCCGATGGCTATGTCGTCTCCGACCGCAAGGTCAGGCCGGGCGACCCGGCCCTGCGCCCGGACCACGTCGTCGGCGCGGGCGGCGCCTCGGCGAACCTGGCCCAGCTGGCCTCCCGCCGCCCCGCCGGGCGTGCCCTGGACATCGGCACCGGGTGCGGGGTGCAGGTCCTCCACCTGGCCGGCAGGGCCGAGGAGATCACGGCCACCGACGTCAACCCGCGCGCCCTGGAGCTGTCCCGTCTCAGCTGGGCGCTGTCCGGGATCACCGGCGTCGACGCCCGGCTGGGCTCGCTGTTCGATCCCGTAGAGGACGACCGCTTCGACCTGATCGTCGCCAACCCGCCGTTCGTGATCTCCCCGGCCGGCCGGTTCACCTACCGCGAGTCGGGCTTCCACGCCGACGACTTCTGCCGTGACCTCGTACGCCGGGCGCCCCGCCACCTCGCGCCCGGCGGCACCTGCCACCTGCTGGCCAACTGGCTGCACGTCGACGGCGAGGACTGGCGCGACCGGGTGGGCGGCTGGCTCGCCGGGACCGGCTGCGACGGCTGGGTGGTGCAGCGCGACGTCCAGGATCCCGCCGAGTACGTCGAGCTGTGGCTGCGGGACGCCGCCGAGCAGGGCACCCCGCGCCACCGCGAGCTCTACGACGACTGGTTCGGCTGGTTCGAGGCGGCGAACGTCACCGGGATCGGCTTCGGCTGGATCACGCTGAACGACTCCGGGAGTCTCGACCCCGTCGTGCGGGTGGAGGAGTACGGGCGGCCGGTGGAGCTGCCGGTCGGCGGATACGTGGACGAGGTGCTCGGCTCGATCACCACGGCACACCGGCTGACCGACGCCGAGCTGCTCGGCTCCAGGCTCGTGGTGGCAGAGGGGGTGCTGGAGGAGCGGGTCGGCCCGCCGGGCGCCGAGGACCCGGCGCGCATCGTGCTGCGGCAGACCGGGGGGCTGCGCCGCAGCGTGGCGGTCGGGACCGTGGAAGCCGCCCTCGCGGGGGTCTGCGACGGCGATTATCCACTGGACCCGCTGCTCGCCGCGATCGCGGAGCTGACCGGTGAGGACCACGATGACCTGCGGACGAAGGCTCCCGCCGCCCTCCGCCCGCTGATCGCGGAAGGGTTTTTCCACATATCCACAGGGTGATCGTCCACAGGCTGTGGATATCGTCGCTATCGCTTGTCAATCGGATGGCAAACGCCGTGGGAGAAGCTCTGGTCGTGGGGCACGGACCCGGGGGGTGAAGGGTCCGTGCCACGTCCGGCCGGCTGTCACAGTGAGGCGGCCGACCCGCGGGCGACGCACCGGATGACCGGGCCCCCTACGCGTCGCCCGGGTCAGACGGCCGGCCGGACCTCCACACCCATCCCGAGCGACGGGGCCTGACTTCGAGGGGAACGCCGGTGATCAACCACGTCTGGATGACGCGTCTCGACGACGACCTGTACGACGGCCTGGGATCAGCTGTCGACCTGGTCGCGCTCCAGCAGAAGACGCAGATCCTCGGCCTCGGGCGCTCCGAGCCTGCCGAACAGGTCGTGGGCACGCTCGAGGCAGTCCCTGCCACGCCCGACCCTGCCGAGACCGTTGAGCGCCTTGCCTAACACCCACAGCGCCTGCGCCTCGCCGTACGGGTGGCTGATCTCCCGGCTCACGGTGAGCGCCTGTTCCGCGTGACGGGCCGCGTCCGTGAAGCGTCCCGCGTTGATGAACGTCTCGGCCAGCCGGGAGCAGACCCGCTGTTCCCAGACCCGCTGCCTGCTCGCCCTGAAGAAGGCGAGGCACTCGGCGTGGTGGTGGACCGCCTCGTTCAGCCGGCCGACCCGCGACAGGATCATCCCCAGGTGGTAGCGGGCCCTGGCGGTGCCCGCGCTGGAGCCCATCTCGATGAACAGGGCCAGCCCCTGCTCGGCGGCGGCGATCGCCTCCTTCGGCTGCTCCAGGAACAGGTGGTCGCGGGCGGAGTAGCTGAGCGTCAGGGCCTCCCCGCCCCGCGCCCCGACCTCCCTGAACGCCTCGCGCGCCGAGCCGAACCAGGCCAGGGCCTCCTCGTGGCGGCGGCGCCGCCCGGCCACGACGGCCAGCGCGTTGAGCACCTCGCCGGTGACGATGCGGTCGCCTCCGGCCGACAGCTCCAGCGACGTACGGAACTCCTCCTCCGCCTCGGCCAGCCGGTTGGCGCCGAACAGCACCCGCCCGAGCACGTAGCGGCAGCGCAGCTCGCTGGAGACGGCGCCGATCCGCCGCGCGACGGCCAGCATCTCCCGCGTCCGGCTCTCGAACTCCCGGACGTGGCTCCCCGACTCCAGCAGCGGCTCCATGGCGAGCAGCAGGTCGGCTCCCGGCAGCAGCTCGTCGGCCTTGTCCGCGCAGGTCACCTGGGCGATCGACGCGAACAGCGACTCCGCCTCCACCGAGAGCCAGGCCACCGCCTCGTCGGCGGAGGCGAAGGCGTGACCGGTCCCGGTGACTCCCAGCCGGTCGGCCATCGTGCTGCCCTCGTAGGCGAGGCGGTGCGCCGAGCGCGCGGACGCCAGGTAGAAGTCGAGCAACCGGCGCAGTGCCGCCTCGCCCTCCCCGCCGATGGTCACGCTCACACCGGACCCGCGCCGCTCTCCCCGCTTCGTCTCGCCCGCGGCGCAGCTCTCCTCCGTCGCGTTCTCGGTCCGTTCCGCGACGCGGCGGGCGAAGAGTTTGAGCAGGTCGTGGAAGCGGTAACGGCCGGGAGCGGGGGCTTCGAGCAGGCTGGTGTCCACCAGGGACTCGAGGACGTCCTCGGTGTCCATCGGGTCCAGCGCGAGCAGCGCGGCGGCGGCCCCGATCGAGATGTCCGGACCCCCGGGCAGGGAGAGCAGCCGGAACGCGCGGGCCTGGGCGGGGTTGAGCTGGCCGTACCCGAGGGCGAAGGTCGCCTCCACCGCGAGGTTGCCCACGCGCATCTCGTCCAGGCGGCGGCGCTCGTCGGCCAGCCGGGGCACCAGGGAGGCGACCGTCCAGGCCGGCCTGGCGGCCAGGCGCGCCGCCACGATCCGCACCGCGAGCGGCAGGAAACCGCAGGCGGCGACCACGTCCATGGCGGCGGCGCGCTCGGCCTCCACCCTCTCCACTCCGGCGACGATGCCGAACAGCGCGAGGGCCTCGTCCGGCTCCATGACGTCCAGGTCGATCAGCCTGGCCGAGGCCAGGTCGGCGAGCTTGCCCCGGCTGGTCACGATCGCCGCGCACCCGGCCGAGCCGGGGAGCAGCTGGCTCACCTGGGCGGCGTCGCGGGCGTTGTCCAGCAGCACGAGCATCCGCCGGTCGGCCAGGATCGAGCGGAACAGCGCCGACCGCTCGGCCAGGCCGTCGGGGATGGCGTCGGCGGGCAGGCCGAGCCCGCGGAGGAAGGCCGCCAGCGCCGACTCGGGCGCGGTCGGCTCCTCGCCGTACCCGCGCAGGTCGGCGTAGAGCTGGCCGTCGGGGAACAGGTCGTGCATGGCGTGGGCGACGTGTACGGCCAGGGCCGTCTTGCCCACGCCGCCGATACCGGAGATGGCCGCCACCGGCACGCCCTCGGAGCCGTCCTGGGCCGACAGCAGCGTGCGCAGCCGCGCGATGATCTGGCGGCGGCCGGTGAAGTCGTTCACGGCGGCGGGAAGCTGCGCCGGTCGCGGCAGCTCCGGGCTCGCCGCCGCCTGCGCCTCCGGCGTCCTCGCGGCCTCCGGGTCCGCCTCCTGGGGGGAGCCCTCCCGCGCGGACGCCTCCGCGGCCTCGGCGGCCCTGCCGACCCCGGCGGGCGCGGCGGGCGCGAGCCGCGCCGGCGGGCCGGCCGGGGCCGGCGTGAGGGCCGGGTCGCCGGTGAGGATGCGCTGGTGCATGCTCGTCAGGTCGGAGCCCGGCTCGATGCCCAGCTCCTCGATCAGCGTGGCGCGGGTGTCGGCGAAGGCCGCCAGCGCCTCCGCCCTGCGCCCGCACCGGTAGTAGGCCAGCATCAGCTGGGCCCGGAGCCGCTCGCGCAGCGGGTGGTCGCCGGTCAGCGCGATCAGCTCGGACAGGACGTCGGCGTGCCTGCCCAGCTCCAGGTCCAGGTCCATCAGGACCTCGATCACGCTCATCCGGCGCTCGGCGAGCCGCCCGCGCTGGTGTTCGGCGTACGGGCCGACGGCCCCGGCGAGAGGCTCGCCGGTGTGGAGCGCCAGGCTCGCGCGCAGGCTCTCCGCGGCCCGGGCCAGATCGCCCTCGCGGCGCGCGGTCTCCGCCTCCTGAAGGCCGCGCTCGAAGACGAGCAGGTCGAGGGAGCCGCCGTTCAGCCGCAGCGCGTACCCCCTGCCCACGGAGGTGAGCAGCTCGGGACGGGTGCGCGGCGACCTGCCGGGCTCCAGCACGGCGCGCAGCCGCGAGACGTAGGTACGCAGGGCGCCGAGCGCGCGGGGCGGGGCGTCCTCCCCCCAGATCGCGTCGATCATCTCGGCCGGCGTGACCGCCCGGCCCTCCCTCAGCAGGAGCATCGCCAGGATGGAACGTTGCAGCGGGGTGCCCAGATCGAGCTCGGAACCGTCGCGCCATGCCTGGACAGGACCGAGCACCGCGAACCGCAGTCCGTCTTCGCTGCCCTGAACAGCCATTTCTTGAATCTCCGCCCAATGGGAAGTTTTATGGCCAAATGATAGATCCTCCCTTGCTTACCCCGTAGGTAGAGGCTTGCTTGTTCGCCGAGACGTTGATTGCACGTCAATCGGCTGTTGAGCCGTGCCCCCAATGCTGGTGTCGTCGGGCATGGCCCCATACGGGGGCGGCCATGCCCGACATGTCAGTGGATTGCAGGCGTGGATAAAGGCGCGGTAAGTGCGATGCAGGGACCCGGGCCTATCAATGAGCCATGGCTCCTTCGGAAGCCGGGAGCCGCACCCCTCAAGGAGAGAACCACCATGCGCCGCTCGATCACCAAACTTCTCGGTCTCGCCGCCGCCACCGCCGTCATCGCGATCGGCGTCCCCGCCCTCGCCACTCCCGCCTCCGCCGCCACCCTCACCGCCTCGAGCGGGTACGACGAGGAGCCCTGGGGCTACTACTACTCCAAGTACTACGACGACTCCCGCGCCGCTGCCAGGGGCACCGTGTGGGTCGACGACGACGACCGCCTCCACATCCAGGGCAGGCTCTACGACAAGTACTCGCCGGGCCGGCTCTGCGGCTACGTCCAGTTCAAGTTCGAGACCCACGAAGGCGACGAGAACTACACCTGGGCCCGCAAGTGCGGCACCAGCGGCTACCAGCGCTTCCACTACGTCGCGGACGAGATCGACAACCTGCAGGTCAGGGTCTGCTACTGGGACAGGCACCACGCCAAGAAGACGCTGTGCGGTAAGTGGCGCTACATCTACGAGGTCGAGTCCGACGAGGAGTGACCCCGGGGCCCGGTGGATCCGGTGGATCCGTCCGGTGGCCGTACCGGTGGTGCCGGCAGACGGGCATCCTCCCCTCAACCGCGATCTCCGTTCGACCCGCTGACCACGCGAGCCGCGATTCGCGTGCGACATCGGGCGAACACCGGGCCCGCCCGAAACTTCGGGCGGGCCTTTTGTTCCATTAAGTAATTAGAATACTGTTTTTGACGCTATGTGCTTTCTGTGTAATTTCTAGCTGTTTATCCTTTTGGTCGTTCACCGTTCCTCGTATTACCGCACGCAGGTGTCCGTCTCACGCGGCCTCGGCCAGGCCCATCCGCGCGTGCATCCGTTCTCGGACGACCGGCCATTCGTCACTCAGGATGGAGTAGTACGCGGTATCTCGGACCGTGTCGTCGGCGCCTCGGCTCTCCGCCCGCCGCACACCGTCGAGGTGCGCGCCGAGGGCTTCGATGGCGGCCCGGGAGCGTACGTTCCGTATATCGGCCTTGAGGGTGATGCGGTGGACCTGCCAGGTCTCGAAGGCGAGGGAGAGCATCAGATACTTGCTCTCGCGGTTGACGCCGGTTCCCTGCGCGGAGGCGGAGAGCCAGGTGTAACCGATGTCCGCCACGGACGGGACATCGCCCACCGCCCCACGGGCGCCCGGCGGCCAGGGCATGGGGCCCTGCCAGTACTCCAGGTTCATGAGACGGGTGGCACCGACCACGCGATCGGTGTGAAGCCACCGGATGGCGAAGGGCATCGTGCGGCCCTCCGCCTGCTCAGCCAGAGCGGCCTCCACGTAGGAGACCATCTCGTCCCGGCCATGGGGGACGCGAGTGAAGGCGTAGGTAGAACGGTCTTCACTCGCCGCGGCGACGAGATCGTCGACGACCGCGAGGCTGAGCGGTTCCAGGCGCACGAGGCGCCCGGACAAGGTGACAAAAGCGGGCATGAGCACATAATGAGGGCTCTTTCCCCTGCCTGATACCAAACGACACGAGACATCTTGGTGAGCATCGAGGAACGCACGTGGCCCGCGGGTCTTCGGGGTAAGAGATACCAGGTCAGAGCCGCTGACGCCACCCCGGAGACCTCCGCCGCCCGAGCGGGCCCGGCGGGGTGCGATCACCCCGCAGCGGGGCCCGCGACGAGCGGGACGCGCGCGGGGGGCGTGGGTGCTCCCCGCCCCGCGATCAGGCCGGTCAGCGCCTCGCTCAGATGGTCCAGCGAGGCCGAGATCCAGGGCAGCGCCAGGGGGTCGGGAGCGTCGAGCGCGGCCAGCCGCAGCCGCGTCGTCTCGCCGTACAGGAGGCTGGTCGCCACCCGCACCCGCAGGGCCGCCGGGTCGTCGCCGAAGGCGTGGCCGGGGAGCACCCCGACGCCGTGCCGGTCGAGCAGGCAGGCGGCCAGGTCGGCGGAGGACGCGAAGTCGAGCCCGGTGAAGTCGGGGTAGAGGTAGAAACCACCCCGCGGCGCGTCCACCCGCACGCCCGCGCGGACGAATCGCTCGTACACCGCCCGCGCCACCGCGCCGTGCAGCTCGCGGCTCCGGCTCACCCGCTCGACGAGCTCCGGCGGCTCGGTGTAGGCGTACGCCGCCGCCTGCTGGACCGGCGCGGCGGGGCTGGACCAGATCTCGCTCGCCACCGCCAGGAGCCGGTCGCGCAGGGCCGGTGACGGGAGCCGGGCCACGCCGATCCGCCAGCCGCCCAGGGCGAGGCTCTTGCTGAGCCCGCTGGTGATCACGGTTCGCTCGGGAGCCACGTCGGCGGGACTGAGGAAACCGGTGTCCGGGGAGTGGGCCAGGTCGCGGTAGATCTCGTCGGAGATGATCGTCAGGTCGAGTTCACGGGCGACCTCGGCGATCCGCCGGATCGTGGCCGCCCCGGCCAGCGTGCCGCTGGGGTTGTCGGGAAGCGTGACCAGCAGCGAGCGCACGTCGCGCCCCTGGGCGCGGGCGCGCCTGACCACCGCCGTCACGCGCTCGGGATCCGGCACCCCACCCTCGCCGGGGGGCGTCGGAACGAGCAGGGAGCGCGCCCCGACCAGCTCGGCCTGGGCGGCGTAGCTGACCCAGCTCGGCATCGGCAGCACGATGTCGCCGCCGATCGCCGGCAGCAGGCCGTACAGCAGGGGCTTGCTCCCGGGGCCGCAGACCACCAGGTCGGGGTCGGTGGGCAGGCCGCGCCGCGACCAGTAGCCGGAGGCCGCCTCGCGCAGCGCGGGCGCGCCGGCGACGGGCCCGTAGCCGTTGAGCCCGGACGCGGCGCCCAGCCGCTCGCTCAGGGCCGGATGCACGGGCAGGCCGGCCTCGCCGAAGGCCAGGTGCAGCACGCGCTCACCGGCGCGCCGTCTTCGCTCGATGTCCTCGTTGGCCGCCAGGGTGGCGGAAAGTGTGACGCTCATCGCGGGATCCCTACCTCGTCGTGGAAAGCGCGGAACGCGCTGCGGGGAAGTGCGGAATGTGTCGTGGAGAAGTGCGGATCGTGCCGGGGAGAAGTGCGGGCCGTTCGCGGGCAGGACGGACCGCCGCGGAACAGCGCGGGCCGTTGTGGAACGCCTTCCAGCCTGGTGGGATAGGGGCATCAGGACAAGCTTCGGTTGTCGTGGGTGGGCGTAAGGAAAACTGATGCTTGATTTACGGAGACTCGTCCTGATCTGTGAGTTCGCTCGCCGGGGCAGCATCGCGGCCACCGCGACCTCCCTCGGTTACAGCCCCTCGGCGGTCTCGCAGCAGCTGGCCGCTCTGGAGCGCCAGGCGGGCGCCGTGCTGATCGACAGGACCGCCAGGAGCGCGGAGCTGACCGACGCGGGGCGGCGCCTGGTCGAGCACGCCGAGCGCATCCTGGCCATGGTGGAGAGCGCCGAGTCCGACCTGTCGGCCCAGGCCGCGACCCCGTCGGGGCGGGTCACCGTGACCGCCTTCCCGACCGCCGCGGTGGCCTTCGCGCCCGCGCTGGCCAGGACGCTGCGCCGGCACGGTGAGCTCACCCTGCGGATGGGACAGTGCCGCTCGGGGCGCGGGATGCGCGAGGTGCAGTCGGGCGAGGTGGACATCGCCCTGATCGACGACTGGCACGGCCGGATGCGCGAGCCCGACACCGTGCGGGTCTTCCCGCTGCTGCACGATCCGCTGGTGCTCGTAGTGCCGCGCAGGCACCGGCTCGCCTCCCCCGACGTCCCGGTCGACCTGTGGGAGCTGCGCGACGAGCCTTGGATGGCCACCCCGGACGGCGAGCCCTCCCGGCTGGCGGTGGACCGGCTGATGGCCGACGTCGGCGGTCACCGGCCGGTGCCCTGGGAGTTCGAGGGACTGGGCACGATCATCGGCCTGGTCGCCAAGGGCATCGGCATCGCGGCCGTCCCCGCCCTGGCACTGGCCAGCGGGGTCCGCGGCATCGCCGTCCGCCGGTTCCCCGGGCCACCGGTGGGCCGGGTCGTGCACGCCGTCGCCCGATCGTCCAGCGTCCACCGCCCCGCCGTCTCCGTCACGCTCCGGGCCGTCCACGTCGCCGCCCGGCTCCTCGCCGCCGACCTGGAGGGGGTCGAACCGGCCTCCCGGGAACGCCCGGAGGCTCAGCCGGAGTTCGAAGCCCCGGATGAGGTGACGACCGAAGGCCCGTATCGGGATGATGACGCCTGACCGGGGCGGTGTTCCGTCGGGACGGCGTCCGGAGGCTCGCGGCCCGGTAACGTCGGCACGTGCCTCCCACCTACGCGCTTGAGCGGTTGCTGAACGACGGCGGTTCCAAACTGGTCGCCGGGGTGGACGAGGTCGGGCGCGGAGCCTGGGCCGGTCCGGTGGCGGTCTGCGCCGTGGTCACCGACCTGTCGGAACCGCCCGCCGGGCTCACCGACTCGAAGCTGCTCACCCCCGCCCGCCGCGCCGCCATGGTCTCCGAGATCACCGCCTGGGCGGCCGGGATCGGGTACGGCGAGGCGTCCCACGAGGAGATCGACGCGCTCGGGATGACCGAGGCCCTGCGCAGGGCGGCCAGGAGGGCGCTGGCCGGGCTTCCCGTCCGGCCCGACGTGGTCGTCCTGGACGGGAAGCACGACTATCTGGGCGCGCCCTGGCCGGTCAGGTGCGAGGTCAAGGGCGACCTTTCCTGCGTCTCGGTGGCCGCGGCCTCCGTGATCGCCAAGGTTCGGCGGGACACCTACATGGCCTCGCTGGGTTTCGAGGAGTACGGGTTCGCCGACAACGCGGGCTACCCCTCACCGGTCCACCAGGCGGCTCTGGCCGCCCTCGGCCCGACGGAGCATCACCGCCTGTCCTGGTCCTATCTGGACGACCTTCCCCGGTGGCGCCACCTCAAGAGGCATCGCAACCCGCTGGCCGGAGAGGGCCAACTCGGACTTTTCGGACCGCAATGAGACCGGTCCTGAGACCGGGACGAAACCGGGGAAGGCGGTCCGCCTCGGAGCGAGGCCGTCAGCAGTCGACCAGCTCGGGCGTCTGGTTGAGGATCTGTGACCTGGCGGTGACGAACTCCGCGTGGGCGCCGGTGGCGGACGGGTCGAAGACGGCGACCCGGTGGCAGTTCTGGAAGGCCAGCCTCACCCCGAAGTGGCGCTCCAGGGCACCGCGCATGGCGTCGCTGGCGAGAGCGCGCAGGAGTTGGCCACGAGCGGCCTCGTCCGGCGGGGGCACCGTGTTGTCGGCGAACTCGGCACCGGTGTGCTCGCGCTCCTTGACCAGGTCGCTGATGAGCGACCAGGCGTATGGAAGGGAGTCTCTGACACAGGTGACGAATGCCGCGTCCTCCACCTCACCGGCCTTGGCCTGGTCGAGAAGATCGTTCGAAACGGTCAGCGACATGCTGCGTTCTCCTCACAGAAGGGGATTCATCAGACACTAGGTCGGGCCTACGGATCGCTCCATCTAGCGGGAGAGCGACACTCGCGTGGGCCCGAAGACGAAGCCGGGATCGATCTGGGCCGCCAGATCCTCGCCGGTGGCCCTGTTCGCCCAGGCCTCCGCGTTGCGGAGGTGGAACTGCACGGCCTGGCGCCCGAAGCGGAACCAGTCCTTCTCCTGGGCGTCGAGATGGTCGAGAATCATGCCCAGAGCCCGGGAGTTGGCCGGTTCGAGGTCCCGGAGGGTGAAGGGGCGACCCTGCTCCATCGCGCGGATCGCCGCGGAGTGCTCCAGGCAGACCAGCAGGTCGTCGCCGACCTGGTCGCGCAGGAACGCCACGTCTCCCGGACCGTGGATCTTGTTGCCCACCACCGCGACCGGCACGCCGTAGTCGGCGGCGTAGTCGCGGTACTGCCGGTAGACGCTCACGCCCTGGCGGGTCGGCTCGGCCACCAGGAAGGTCATGTCGAAGCGGGTGAACAACCCCGAGGCGAAGGAGTCGGCCCCGGCCGTCATGTCGACCACGACGTACTCGCCCGCGCCGTCGAGCAGGTGGTTCAGATAGAGCTCCACGGCGCCGACCTTGGAGTGGTAGCACGCCACCCCCAGGTCGTCCTCGCTGAACGGCCCGGTGACCATGAGCCGGGGCCCCTCGGGCGTGGCGGCGGAGAATCGGGTGTGGATCGGGTCGTCCTGCTCGTCGAGGCGGAGCAGCCGCGAGCCGGACCCCGGCGGGGTGGTCTTGACCATCGCGGAAGCCGATGAGATGCGGGGGTTGTCGCCCCGCAGGTATTCCTTGATCTCGGTCAGGTGCGAGCCCATCGGCCTCGGCAGCGCACCCTCGCCCAACCCCAGCGCCATGCCCAGGTGCTGGTTGATGTCGGCGTCGACGGCCACGACGGGGCCGCCCCGGCTCGCGGTGTATCTCGCGAAGAGCGCCGACAGGGTCGTCTTGCCGCTGCCGCCCTTGCCAACGAACGCCACCCTCATAACGACGATCCAATCTGATTATGAAAATCATTTCAATACTTCTGGGGGCCCATCATGCCACGACGGGTGGGGGCGCGGGGCGCATATCGCGAGGAGAAGGAGAGACGCTCTCGTGTCGCGAATGCGGATAAAAGTAATCTTTCAGAACAGGAACGGATGAAAGGGGCGAGAGAAAACACCTGCCATGTCATGACCGGTGACAAAGATCCGCTGTTACCGCTTCGAGGTCTCCTGTGCGGAATCGGCGGCCCTCTTGGCGATCGGCGGGGCGGATGTTTACCACCGGCGCCGGTGAGATCCGGCCGGTCCGGGTATCCCACCCCGAGTCGGTTGATCTTGACCCCCTGCAAGATCGTGGACAAGGGTCAGCAAGGGGCTTTGGTGGTACGTATCGGTACCTGGTCGCGTCGCGTTTCCGCGCGGCGGGTTCCTGAACAGCGGTTTTCCGCACGAAGGGTCTCCGGGCGGCGGTTTCCCGCGCGGAGGGTCCCCGATCGGCGGCTTTCCTGGCGGTTGGTCTCCGGACGGCGGGCCGGTGGGTTCGCCGCGTGCGGGGTCGCGCTCGCGGTGCTCGTGACGCCGGCGCCCGTTCTCGCCGCGTCCGGGACGGGTGGGGCGGAGACGTCCTCGCCGTCCTCGCCGTCCTCGCCGTCCTCGCCGTCCGTCCGGACGAAGGCCGAAACTCCCTCGACGACGGCCGCGGACGGAAAGTCCCCGTCGGTTCCGGTGGTGAGGGGGAGGTCTTCGCCCGTGGCGGTGGTCAGGGGGAAGCCTTCGGCGGTGACGACGACGGTGACGAAAAAGGGAAGGCCCTCGCCCGCGTCCGTGACGGGAAAGCGGGTCGCGCGGGGCGCCGCCGACGACGAGGGCCGTTCGACGGCAAGGGCCGGAGAATCGGCGGGTGGCGAGTCGGAGGTCGAGGAGTCGGTGGGTGGTGAGCCGGGGGTCGAGGAGTCGGTGGGTGGTGAGCCGGGGGTCGAGGAGCCGGCGGGTGGCGAGTCGGCGGGTGGTGAGTCGGGGGTCGAGATCACCAAGACGGCCTCGCCCATCCTCGCCAAGCCCGGCCAGAAGGTCACCTACACCATCAGACTTCGCAACACCGGTGATACCGGTCGGTCGAACTTCACCTTCACCGACGACCTGTCTGGCCTGCTCGACGACGCGCACTTCGACCACGACCAGTCGGCCACCTCGGGGACGGTCTCCTTCACCGCGCCCGAGGTGACCTGGACCGGTGACGTGGCAGCCGGTCAGACGGTGACGGTCACCTACGGCGTCACGGTGGACGACCCTCCGGCGGGGGACCTGCGCCTCTCCGGCGAGCTGGTCGGTCCCGAGGGGTCCAACTGCGCGGCCGGCTCCGCCGATCCCGCCTGCGGGAACCTCGGCGCGCCCGGCCTGCCGCTGCTGTACGTCCTCATGACCGCCGACAGGGAGACCGCGGCTCCCGGCCAGGTGGTCACCTACACGATCACCGTCGGCAACGTCGGCAACGCCGTCTATCCGGGGGCCACGCTCACCGGAGACCTCTCCCGGGTCCTCGACGACGCGGCCTACAACGGCGACGCGCGGGTCACGAGAGGCACCGTCTCGTACGGCGCGCCGAGGCTGGCCTGGACCGGCGACATCCCGGTGGCCGAGACGGTCACGATCACCTACAGCGTGACCGTCGGCACCCCGGCCACCGGGGACGGGGTGCTGGACAGCGCCGTCCAGGCTCCCGGGGGCGGGACGAACTGCCCGAACCCGGCACCGTGGTCCGCCAGGCTCGCCGCTCCCGTTCCCGGCGCGGGTCTCGGCTGCGCGCAGCGGGTCGCCGTCGAGGGGACGGCGAGCACCGGGGCGCCCGCACCCGAGGCGTCCGAGCCGGGTGACGTCGTGGTGGACGCGAAGCCCGGGTCCGGCTGCCCGGCGGGGTCGGCCGGCCCCGGCTGCGAGAGGCGGCCGGTGGAGACCGTTCCCGCCCCGGCGGCCGCCGACGGCTCCGCCCCGGCATCCGAGACCGTCCCCGACCCGGCATCCGACACGGCGCCCGACCCGGATTCCGCGCCGATTCCCGCTCCCGGCTCGGTACCCGAGCCCGCGCCGGTTCCCGGTCCTGCACAGGCGCCCGCCTCCCCCTCGGGGGGAACGCCTGCTCCCCGCCCGGAGCGGACGCCGGTGCCCGCGCGGGTGCCGGGGCCGCCCTCCGACCCGTCGTGCGTGCCGGGGCGGGGACGGTCCTTCTCGGTCCCCTGTCCCGCCGGTTGGTCTCGCGTGGAGCCGGCCGGTCCCTCGCTGCCGTTCACGGGCCTGCCGTTCTGGCCGGTCCTGGCGGGACTCCTGCTCTTCGGCCTCGGTCTGGCCCCGCGGCTGGGTGCCCGGCGAGGGAGGCCCTAGCCGGGCTCTCGGCGCGCCGGATCAGACCGGCTGGACCCGACGGCGTCGACGGAGCAGGAACGCGCCGGTGACCAGCCCCGCGACGGCGGCGGAGGCCAGCGAGGCCGGCAGGACCCAGTCGGCCGGCTTCTCCGGCGCGGCCACGGTGTTGATGTCCGTGGCGCAGACCAGCACGGGTCCGGTGGCGCTCCTGCGGGCGCAGGCCGTCGTCGCCAGGTTCTGCACCGCGGCCCCCGCGACCGCGCCGACCCGGGCGCTCACGTGGACGACGGCGTCCTTCTGGGGCGGGACGTTCACCGTCCACGCCACCTCGCCCTGCTTCACCCGCCCTCCGGCGTCGGCCTTCACGAAGGTCATCGACGGCGGCAGGGACTGCACCAGGAGGACGCGCCTCAGCTGGGCCGTCCCCTGGTTGCTGATGCGGAGCGTGTACGTGTTCTCCGCGCCCGGAGCGGTCTCCCTCGCCCCGTCGTCGAGGGAGATGGAGACCGAGGGGACCGGATCGGCCCAGGCGAGGGGCCATCCAAGAGCGGGTACGGCGATTGCGGCGAGCAGACCCACGCTCGCCAGATGACGTTTCATCCTCGAACCTCCATGGTGACGCTAAGTAATCACTCCATAACAGCATTCCGACCCTCGTGGGTGCTCTCAACGCGCCGGACACGCCGAGCGCGTTGTCCGCCGGTTCGCCGGCCTGTCGGGTCGACAGCCCGTCAGCCCACCGGTTCGTCGGCCCGCCGGGTCGTCAGTGGCAGGCGGAGTCGAGGATGACGGCGTTCGTCTCGGCGCGTTCGCCCGCGTTCCTCCGGTTCCCGGCCTGCAGCGCGGGCACGGAACGGGGCGGGGCGGGCGGCGCCGCCAGGGTGGCGATGACCTCGCGCCTGATCAGGTGGTAGTCGGGCGCGCCCGAGTAGATCAGCGGGGGGACGAACTGGAGGCTCCTGATCCTGGAGTCCTTCACCTTCTCCGCCAGCTCGACCAGGTCGGGCAGCAGCTGTCGCGGGATGTCGGTGGAGATCGCGTCGACGGCGGCGGTGGCCAGTTTCTCGAAGCTCTGGAAGACCGCCATCGGATCGGCCTGTTTGGCGACGGCGTTCAGCAGGCACTTCTGGCGGCCCATCCGCACGTAGTCGTCGCTGTCGGTGCGGGACCTGCCGTACCAGAGCGCCTCCTCGCCCGAGAGTTTCCGCCTGCCCGCCTCGATGAGGCCCTCGTTCTGCCTGCCGTACACGATGGGGTCCTTGATGCGGACCCGCACGCCGCCTATCGCGTCGACGATTTCTATGAAACCCCTCATGTCGACCATCGCGTAATAGGGGATGTCGAGCCCGAGGATGCCGCTGATCGTCCTTTTCAGGAGTGTCGGGCCGCGGTGCCGCTTGTTCTGCCGGGGAACCATCTCGGGGTAGTCCTCGGCGTACTGGTAGACCTCGTTGAGCAGGCCCGGCGTGTACGGCGGCTCGCCCTGGAAGCCGTAGGGGAAGCGGTCGCGGGCCGGGCCGGGCGGCATCGGGACGTCCTCCAGATTCCTGGGCAGGCCGAACAGCACGGTGTCTCCGGTCCGGGTGTCGACGCTGGCCACGGTCATGCTGTCGGTGCGTACGCCGACCCGGTTGGCCGCCGCGTCCGCGCCGACGAGCAGGATGTTGAGCCGGTCCACGCCCTTCCACGGGTCCACCGGGATCGGCGTGACACTTTCGGCGAACACCGAGGTCACCACGTTGTGGGAGACGTAGGCCAGCCGGGCCGCGTAGACCATGGGAGAGATCACCAGCACGCACAGCACGCCGATGGCGGCGGCCGAGAGGTACTCGGCCGCGGGGGGCGCCGCCTCCGGCCGTACCAGCAGGTAGGAGCGGATGATCACGGCGACGGCCACCGTGGCGACCAGCATCGCGGTGAGCGCGAAGACCCAGAGCCAGGCCGGTTGCACGGCGAGGGAGAGCAGGGAGGGCCCGGCGGTCAGCACGGCGGTCGCGGCGGCTCCGGCGAGGGTGAGCTCGATGCCCATCAGGAAGGCGCCGGTCAGGCGGCGGCCCACCCAGATGTGGGCCAGGCCCCACAGAACAGCCGATCCCAGCGTCAGTGCCAGGCTCGATCCGACGCCTGTTCGCCCCGTATTGCCTGCCATAGCCGTGACATCTCCTGTCCGTCAGCCCAATACGTCGCAGGTTAGTAACGGTTTTCGGTTGAATCGGCTATGTGGTTGTTCGACGCGCTGGGGGTGGTGGGTCAAGGTTTGTAAACCAGATCTCGCCGTCGCGATGACGCTGATCCCCAAGTTCGCGTCAAAAAGAGTCCGTAACCGGTTTTGCCCGGCAAACGCGGGGATTCCCAGGTAAAGCGGTTAGGGGGCCCCGTGCGTAGAGTGATCGGTTCGATTTTGATCGCGCTCGGATGCCTTCTCGCTCCCTTCGCCCTCACCGCCCACTGGGCGGCGAACGAGATCGCGGACCCCAGCCGTTACCTCCGCAACGTGACCCCGCTGGCCGATCACCCGGCCGTCAAGAGCGCCGTCACGAATCGCGTCACCGACGAGATCGTCGTGCGGTTGCGCGGGCTGGGGATCTCGGTCGGCGGGGAGCTCATCCGCGAGACGGTGAAGGCCGGCGTCAACGACGACTTCGCCGTCGCCTGGGTGGACATCAACAAGCTGACGCACCGCCGGTTCCTCGCGATCCTGGGCCACTCCCCGAACACCGGCGTGCAGGAAGACGGTGTCGGCTACGACCTGGCCCCGGTGTACGAGCTGGCCAAGCGGAGGTTGCAGGTCGCCGGCATGGGGGACGCCTCGCGCCTGCCCGAGGCGCACCCCGTCACCCTGCTGCTGCCCACCTCCGCCATGGTCACGATCGACAAGGGCTACGACGAGCTGATCTCGCTGAGATGGGTCCTGCTGGGCCTGTCGCCGGTCCTGATCGTCGCGGGGGTGGCCCTGATCCGCGATCGGTGCACCGCGCTGATCGGCGCCGGGCTCGGCCTGGCCGCGAGCATGCTCGCGCTGGCGATCGCCATGTCCGCGGTTCGCAACGTCTACCTGCCCGGTGCCGTCGCCGGTGGCCTGTCGTACGCCGCCGTGGTCGCGATATTCGACGCGCTGACCGCCTTCCTGAGGAACGGCCTTCGGATGATCTTCACGCTGGGCCTGCTCATGGCGGCGGTGACCTTCTTCGTCAGGGGCAGGCTCGTCCGTTCCAGGCTAGCGGCGGCGGCGTTCGAGGCCCGCGCTCACCAGTCCGCGGCACCCTCGAAGGACGTCCCCGAGGGGTGATAGCCGAGCCGGGTGCGCGCGGCGGTGATGTCGAGGGTCCGCTCGACGGCCAGGTGGCCCGCGGCGTAGCGGGTCAGCCGGGGCGGGCGCGGGCGCCGGAGCAGCCGTGACACGGTCTCGGCGACGGCGGCGAGGGGGTCCACCAGCGCGAGCGGCAGGTAGTACGGTTCGGCGTCGATGCCGCGTTCCCCGAGGATCGCGCGCAGGGCGTCGTCGAGTACGACGGGCTCGGCGTCGGTCACGTTGAAGACGCCGTGGTCGACCGGGCCCTCGGCGGCGAGCAGGCAGGCCTGGACCAGGTTGTCCACCGAGGTCAGGCTGACCCGCTGGCGTCCGTCGCCCACCGCGAGCAGCCTGCCGCCCCGGACCGCGCCGAGGACCCGGGGGAGCAGCGTGGTGTCCCCCCTGCCGTAGACCGCGTGCGGCCGCAGGATGACCGCCCGCTCCAGGCACCGCTCCGCGGCGGCCTTCGAGGCGCCGTACGCGTTGGCGTACCGCCCGACCGGGGCGGCGTCCTCGGCGGCCATCACGGTCGGCAGGAACGGGTCGTAGACGCTCGCCGTGCTGACGTGCACGAACCTGGCGCCGGGAAAGGCGGCGGCGGCGTTGCGGGTGCCGTCCACGTTGGCGGCCCAGATGTCACGCGGCGGCCCCCAGTCCGTGACGCTCCCGGCGCAGTGGATCACCACGTCCACCTCCCCCGGGAACGTCACGGGCCGGGGGCCGAGAAGATCCCACGACGTGTACGGCGCGCCGCCGACGTGCCCGCCGTCCACCCGGGGCCGCCTGCCGAAGGCCGACACCGTCCAGCCCCGTGCCACGGCCGCGCGGCAGACCGCGCCCCCCACGAATCCGGAGGCGCCCGTCACCGCGATCCTCGGTGGCCGCCCGGTGGGCCCGCCAGGTCCGCGAGGCCCGGCGGCCCGTTCGAGCGCGGCCCGTTCGAGCGCGGGCCGCTCAGGCACGGGCCGCTCAGGCACGGGCCGCTCAGGCACGGCGGGCGACCAGGTCCCGCAGGGCGGCCCGGTCGAGTTTGTCGGCCCGGCCCGAACGGGGGAAGGCGTCGAGCGGCTCGATCCGGTCGGGCAGGGCCGCGGCGTCCACGATCTCGGGAAGCGCCCTTCGCAGCAGGCCCTCGTCGTAGCCGTCCGCGGGAACGACGGCCAGCACGACCTCCTCGTCCCCGGTCTCGGGGTCGGGGAGCCCGACGATCGCGGCCTCGGCCACCCCGGGCAGCGCCGCGACACCGGACTCGTACAGGCCCGGGTAGATGTTGACCCCGTCGCGGAGGATCATGTCCTTCTTCCGGCCGAGCAGCACCAGCCGGTCTCCTTCGAGCCGGACCAGGTCGCCGGTGGCGATCTCCCGCAGCGGCTCCTCGCCGAGATAGCGCTGGGCGAGGTGGGGGCCGGAGACGAACAGCTCGCCGTCCTCGGCGATCCGGACGCCGACGCCCGGCAGGGGCACCCCGAGCAGATCACCCCCGGCCTGGGCCAGCTTCTCCCGGGCGGACGCGATCGCGATGGGGAGCGCCTCGGTCATCGCGTAGACCGACAGGACCTCGGGCCCGGCCTCGATCGCCCGGCGGAGTACGCCCGGCGGGGCCGGGGCGGCGCCGAGCAGGAGGTAGCGGAGGGTCGCGGGGAGCCTGGGGGTCTCGCGCAGCAGCCTGTCCAGGTGGACCGGGACGGCGAAGGTGTGGGTGGCCCGCCGCGCGGCCAGTTCCGCGGCGAGGTCACCGCCCCCGGGCAGGGACCAGGTCGCCCCGGCCAGCAGGGCGGGGAGTCCGAGCATCAGCTGGTCGGTGTGCACGACGTCACCGGGGCCCAGCGGGAACACGCTCCGGAACATCTCCAGCCCGGCCGCGAGAGACCCCCGGGTGTGCACCACCCCTCGGGGGCGTGCCGTGGTACCCGAAGTGAAGATCACCGCCGCTGGTTGGTCCGGGTCTGTCCCGTACGCCGCCGGACCGGTCGCGGGACCGGCCTCCCGGCCGACGGCCTCGCCACCCCGACCGCCGTCCCGGCGGTCCCGACCGGCCGGGTCGGTGGGGCCGGTGGGGCCGCCGGACGACCGGAGGATCCGGGAGAGCCGCAGCGCCCCCCTGGGGACTCCCGGCAGCCACGGGCCCGTGTACAGGTGGCGGACGGGGTGGCCGGGAAGCGGGTTCGCGAGGTCCGGCAGGAGCAGGCCCCGGCGGCGGGCCAGGCCCTTGAGCGGACCGCTCAGGGTGTGGAGCAGGGACTCGCTGACCACCCACGCGGGCCGGGTCGCGGCCATCCGGGCCGCGAGCACGTCGGGCGCCAGGCCGGGGTCCGCGAGGACGAGCGTCCCGCCCGCCGCCACCGCCCCCAGCGCCAGCGCCACCGCGTCGACCCCGGGCCGCACCGCGAACAGCACCCCGTCCCCCGGCCGCATCCCGGCTCCGTCCCCCGGCCGCATCCCGGCTCCCCGCCGCGTCCGGCCCTCCGCCCGCGCACCGCCCTCCGGACCCGCCCCGGCTCCCGGACGTCCTCGGCCCTCCGGCGCCGGCCCGCCCATCGCGTCGCGGACCGCCGACACCCGGCGGGCCAGCTCACCGTAGGCGATCTCGCGGCTCCGGCCGTCGACGATGGCGGTCCGCCCCGGCTCCCGCGCGGCGACCGCCATGATCCCGCTGACGATGTCGTTGATGTCGTTGATGTCGTTCACGCGGCACCGGCCCGGCCGACCCACAGGTGCTCGTAGGTCGGGATGAGGACCCCCCTGGCCGCGCGTCGCCGTACGACGCGAAGCCGGTGGGAGAGCAGGACCGAGGCCACCGCCCGGATCTCCGCCAGGGCCAGCGGGTAGCCGATGCAGAAGTGCGGCCCCGCGCCGAACCAGAGCCTGCGCAGCTCGGGCGGGTGGGCGCGGGAGGGGTCGAACGGGCCGTACGCCCTGGCGCAGTTGTGGGTGACGATCAGCACCCGGTCGCCGGGGCGCACCCGCGTCCCGCCGACGCGCGCCGGAGCGGCCACCGAGCGCAGCATCAGCGGGGTCGGCGTGGTGACCCGCATGGCCTCCTCGATGACCGTGTCCAGGTCGCCGACCGGGGTCCGGTGGTCGTGCAGGAGGGCGACGAGCCGGGGGACGAACGTGGCGACGGTCTCGGTACCGGTGAGGAAGAACGCCCCGGCCGCGCCCCTGGCCTCGGCCGCGGACAGCCCCTGCGCCCGCATCCGGCCCATGACCGTGGACTCGTCCCCGGCCTCGTAGGCGGCCTGCGCGATGTCCCCGATCCGGTCGAGCACCCGCCTGGCGACGGCCACCTGCCGGTCCGACAGCCGCCGCGAGCGCAGCGAGACCATCGAGACGACCCGCTCCCCGTCCGCGAACAGCTCCCTGGCCCGCGCCTCGGAGACCTCGCCCAGCCCGATCACCCGGCAGATCACCGCCCCGGCCATCAGCCGCATGGCGTCCACCAGGTCGACCGTCTCGCCCCGCTCCAGGCGCGCGGAGAGATCGTCGAGCGGCCCGCGGAGCACGTCGTCCACCAGCGCGGACACGTAGCCGGTGGTGAACAGCGGCATCAGTTTCCTGCGGAGCGCGAGATGGCCGGGCCCCTCCATGTTGAGCAGCACGGAGGGGCCGAGCACGGGTGTCCACAGGTCGCCTGGGGATCCGGGGCCGTCCTTGCGGAACCGCTCGTCCATCAGCACGGCCCGCGCGACGGCGGCGTCGTTGACCACGACTCCCAGCCCGGGGACGCGCACCACGGGCCCGAGCCGGGCCAGCAGCCGCATGAGCGGGTAGGCGAAGGGGTGGGCGGCCAGGTAGAGGCGGGTCTCGTGCCTCACCGGACGTCGATCACTTCGGGCCGGTAGTGGTGGTCGGCGTACCAGGCGAGGGTGCCCGCGAGGCCGTAGGCCCGCAGCCTGCGCACGGAGCCGAAGACCACCACGTCGCGACGCGAGGCGTACGCGGGGGTGAGGGTACGCACCCGGTTGACCAGGGCGCGGTCCTCGTGGACCTCCTCGATCGCGGTCCTGGGGAAGCCGCCCGCGCGCTCGTACAGGTCCGCGGTGATGGCCAGGGTGGCGCCGGGCATCATCACGTACGGGCCCCGGTAGCGCGGGTCCCTGTTGCCGGGCCGGAAGCGGCCGAAGGTCGCCGCCACCTCCACCACGAACGGGATGAGGTGGCGCTCCCAGAACTTCAGCCGGAACTCGTCGGTCCGGGGCCGCAACTGCCCGCCGACCATCTCCAGCCCGTCGCCGAAGGCCCGCCGGATGTTGCGCACCCAGTCGGGGCGGGGCAGGCAGTCCGCGTCGGTCCTGGCCAGGTGGGTCGCCCCGTGCGCGATGGCGTGGCGCATGCCGGTGTCGGAGGCGGCGCCCGTGCCCTTCCTCGTCTCGACGACCACCTGGACGCCGTGCCGCCGTACGACCTCGGCGGTGTCGTCGGTGCTCGCGTTGTCCACCACGAGCAGCGTGAAGTCCCGGTCGTCCTGCTCGGCCAGCGCCCGCAGCGTCGCCTCGATGCCGGGGGCCTCGTTGTAGGCGGGAACGATCACCCAGAGGTCCATCACATCTCCGCCGGCATCACGCCGGTGCTGATCCGTCACATCTCCGCCAGCATCACACCGGTACTGATCCCGCCGCCCAGCCCGAGCAGCGCCACCCGGTCACCCGGCCGCCAGCCGCCCAGCGCGAGCTGGAGCGGCAGCGTCGTCGAGGCGCAGTTGCCGTGCTCGGGCAGGCTGACCACGAGCCTGTCCTCGGGAATGTCGAGCACCTCGGCCAGGAAGCGCAGGTAGGGCAGCGCCACCTGGTGCACCGCCACGATGGCGAAGTCGTCCCAGGTCAGGCCGGTGCGCTTGAGCGCGTTGAGGAAGATGTCCGGGCCGATCGCCTCGAAGGCCTCCTTCAGCCTGCGCCCGTCGCCGCGGAAGTAGGAGTACTCGGGGTCGCGGGGGTGCGCCGAACCGCCTCCGGGCAGGGTGCCGACCGCCCAGGCCGTGGAGTCGGCCGCGAAGTCGCGGTAGAAAATGCCACGTTCCATGTCGGCGGCGACCGTTACCGCGGCGCCGGTGTCCGACAGCGTGTAGCCCGCGAACGAGTCGACGAACTGCGCGCGGTCCCTGACCCGCCACCGGATCGCCCGCGACGGGATCTCACCCGAGCAGACCAGCACCTTGCGGTGCGCGCCCGTGAGGATCAGCGCCTCGGCGATCTGGATCCCGTTGAGCATGCTGTTGCAGGCGTTCTTGACGTCGAACACCGGGCACGAGAGTCCCAGCTTGGCCGCGACGATGTGCGCGGTGGCGGGCTCGACCATGTCCTGGGAGGCCGACGCGAAGACGAGCAGGTCGACGTCGGAGTGGTCGAGCTCGCGGGCCGCCTCCGCGGCGAGGTCCGACGCCTGCTGGTCGTCGCGGGCCACGTGGCGGCGCCGGATTCCCGTCAGCCGCTCGACGACGCCTCCGTGGGGCACGTAGCCCTCGATCCGCCGTTCGACGTCCGCGCTGGAGACGGTCCGCTCCGGCAGATACGTCGCGACGCCCGTGATCCGGGCTTTCATTGATCTCCCTGAACAGCGTCAAGTCTCACCATGCTCGCGCAATGTATCTAAAACACGGTGATTTGTCCTGATCGCGGGGAGGTGAAGGGGGCAAATGGGAGGGAGGAGAACAACGAAACGACGGAAATCACCTCGGTATGAGCCGGCCGTGAGGGGGTAGCAGGTGCCGCCATGAGCGACGTTCGGACGGGACCGGTGACCACGAAGGTCCCCGCGCGGTTGGACCGGTTGCCATGGTCACGATGGCACTGGATGGTCATCATCGGACTCGGCACCGTCTGGATCCTCGACGGTCTCGAAGTGACGATCGTCGGAAACCTCTCCGCCCAGCTGGCCAAGGAGGGCAGCGGCCTGGCGATCACCCAGGCCCAGGTCGCGGGCACCGCCGCCGCCCTCTACGTGGCCGGAGCGTGCCTGGGGGCGCTGTTCTTCGGCTGGCTCACCGACAGGTTCGGCCGCAAGAAGATGTTCATCATCACGATGGTCGTCTACCTGGTCGCCACCGCCGCGACGGCGTTCTCGTTCTCCGCCTGGTGGTTCTTCCTGTTCCGGTTCCTGACCGGGTTCGGCATCGGCGGCGAGTACGCCGCCATCAACTCGGCCATCGACGAGCTCATCCCGAGCCGGCACCGGGGCAGGATCGACATCATCATCAACGGCAGCTACTGGCTCGGCGCCGCGGGCGGCGCGCTGCTGACGGTGCCGCTGCTCAACAACCTGCCGCTGAACATCGGCTGGCGCGTCGCGTTCGGCATGGGCGTGGTGCTCGGCTTCGCCATCCTGCTGGTGCGCAGGCACGTGCCGGAGAGTCCACGCTGGCTGTTCATCCACGGCCGTGACGAGGAGGCCGAGGGGCTGGTCGACGGGGTGGAGAAGCAGATCGAGCGCGAGAAGGGCGTCGAGCTCGACGAGCCCTCGCGGTCGATGACCATCCACCAGCGCAAGTCCATCGGGTTCGGCCGGATCGCGCACACCATGGTCGCCCGCTATCCCAAGCGCACCGTCCTAGGCCTGTCGCTCTTCATCGGCCAGGCGTTCCTCTACAACGCCATCACCTTCGGGTACGCGCAGATCCTGTCGACCTTCTTCGGCATCGAGACCGAGACCGGCTACTACTTCGCCGTCATCGCGGTCGGCAACTTCCTCGGCCCGCTCCTGCTCGGTCGGTTCTTCGACACGATCGGCCGCATCCCGATGATCTCCGGCACCTACATCCTGTCCGGGGTGCTCCTTTTCGGCACGGCCTGGCTGTTCAACCAGGAGGTGCTGACCGCGACCACGCTCACCGCCTGCTGGTGCGTCGTGCTCTTCTTCGCCTCGGCGGGGGCGAGCTCGGCCTACCTGACCGTCAGCGAGATCTTCCCGATGGAGACCCGGGCCATGGCCATCGCGTTCTTCTACGCGATCGGCACCTTCGTCGGTGGCGTGTCCGGGCCGCTGATCTTCGCCAGCCTCGTCGAGAGCGGCAGGCCCGGTGACACCGCGCTGGCCTTCTGCATCGGCGCGACTCTCATGGTCGCCGCCGGGCTGGTGGAGCTCTTCCTCGGGGTCAAGGCAGAGGGCAAGGGCCTGGAGGACATCGCCGAGCCACTGAGTGCCGTCTCCGGCTGAAGTGCCGTCTCTGACTGAAGCGCTGTCTCCGCCTGAAGCGCCGTCGCGGTCTGGGGACGCGGCTCCGTCGGGAGTTTGACGGTCCTCTGTCGCGGCAGAGGACCACATAAGATCATTTTTCGTGATCGACCGGATCGACCGGACTGACCGTGATCGACCCCGCCGGGCTGAACACCGTCACCCGCCCCGTGATTCTGCTGGAGGTATGCATGCGTGGTACCGCTCGTGCGTTCGCCATGACCACCGCGGCCCTCGCCCTCGGGCTGACCGCCTGCAGCGCGGGCGGGCCGGTCGACGGCCGGCCGGTCGCGCAGTCCGTCCCCAAGGCCGGTGAGGAGACCAAGAAGCCGGGGAAGCCGGCCGGACCCGTCACCCTGAAGTACTGGACCTTCGCCCCGCCCGCGGCCGCGCTGAAGAAGACGATCACCGCGTTCGAGCAGGCGAACCCCGGCATCGAGGTCGAGCTGCGCACCTTCGACGAGGCCGACTACCGCAAGCGGCTGCCCAAGGCGCTCGACGGTGACGAGGCACTCGACGTCGTCGGCATCCAGGTCCCGACGATGACCCGCGCGGTCGTCGACCGGCTTCGCCCGGTCGACGACTGGAAGGACAAGGTCTCCGGCGGCTGGGTCGAAGAGCTCGACGAGAGCGCGGTGAAGCAGACGAGGAAGGCCGCCAAGAACGGCGAGCTCTACTCCGTCCCGATGGGGTCCAGCGGCGGCGCGGTCATGTACTACAACGCCAATCTCCTGTCCGAGCTCGGGGAGTCCTTCCCCGAGACGGCCGCCGATCTGGAGTCCATCGTCATGCGGGTCAAGAAGGAGATACCCGGCCTCCGGCCGGTCGTCTTCTCCGGGGAGCCGCGCCGGCAGGAGGAACTGCTGTTCACCATCGCGGGCCAGACCCAGCCGACCCTCTCCGACGACCTGCTGGCCGGTGACAAGTCGTGGAACGGCCCCGAGACGGTCTCGGCCCTGACGGCCTACGGGTCGTTGTTCGACCGGGGCGTGCTGGCGAGGTCGGCGCTGACCCTTGAGGGCGACCGCCCGGCCGAGCTCTTCCGCGCCGGCAAGGCCCTGTTCCTGGTGGACGGCTCGGACCGGAGCTCCATGCTGTCCGCGTCCTACCGCGAGACCACGAAGGCCTCCGTCAAGAAGGTCGGCGCGGGTCCCTTCCCGACCATCCTGCCGGGTGCCGAGCCCGCCGTCCGCAGCACGGTCGAAGTTGGCCTGGCCATCCCCAGGAGCTCCAAGCACGTGGCCGAGGCGGCCACGCTGATCGAGTTCCTGACCGCGGGTGAGGGCGTCTCCGGCTGGGCCGGAGACCTGACGATGGTCCCCTCTCGCGAGGACTTCCGGATGGACTCGTCCGTCTTCGCCACCCCGGAGGGCAAGAACGGCTACGCCGCGATCCAGGAACTCATCAGGGACGGCGGTTCCCTGAACGTCCCCGACGAGGTCTTCCTGGAGCGCGCCGAGGGTGACGCCATCCTCGACGTCGCCCATGGCCGGACCACCGCGAAGAAGGCGGCCGACCGCCTGCAGAAGGAGTGGGCCCGCGGCCAGTGACGGTTCCCCGGTACGGTCGGTGACGGCCTCTCTTCCGCGGCGGCTCTTCCGCGGCGGCTCTTCCGTGGCGGCTCTTCCGCGGTGGCCGGATCAGGCGTCCACGAGCCGGAAGGTGCGGCGGTAGGCCATCGGTGAGACACCGATGGCCACCTGCAGGTGCTGGCGGAGCGAGGCGGCGGTGCCGAACCCCGAGCGCAGGGCGACGCCGTCCACCGGCAGGTCGCTGGTCTCCAGGAGCCGCCGGGCCAGCTCGATCCGCTGCAGGATGAGCCACTGCCCCGGGCTGAGGCCCATCTCGTCGCGGAAGCGCCGGGTGAAGGTACGGCGGCTCATCCGGGCGTGGGCGGCGAGCTCGCTGAGGGGGAGCGGCTCGTGCAGCCGCTCCAGCGCCCAGGCCCTGGTCGCCGCGGTCGTCGCGGCGGTCGGGGCGGGAAGCGGGTGCTCGATGAACTGGGCCTGGCCGCCGTCGCGCCACGGAGGGACGACGCATCGCCTGGCCACGCGGTTGGCCACCTCGGTGCCGTGGTCACGCCGGACGATGTGCAGGCAGAGATCGATCCCCGCGGCCACCCCGGCCGAGGTGAGCACGTCCCCGTCGTCCACGAACAGCACGCTCGGGTTCACCTTGACCTTGGGGAACAGCTTCTGGAAGTGGTCGGCGCCGCTCCAGTGGGTGGTCGCGGGACGACCGTCGAGCAGTCCGGCCGCCGCGAGCACGTAGGCGGCGGTGCAGATCGAGACCAGGCGGGTGCCCGGCCGGATACGCGCGATCGCGGCGGCCAGGGGCTCGGGGAGCCTTCCCTCGCTGGAGGTCGTGCCGAGGGCGTGGGTGGCCGGGATCACCACGGTGTCCGCGCCCTCCAGGGCCTCTGCCCCATGCTCCACCGCGATCGAGAAGTCGGCGTCGGTGCGTACGGGGGCGCCGTCGATGGTGCAGGTGAGCACCTCGTAGAGCCGTCTGCCGTCCGCGCCCTCGGCGCCGCCGAAGATGCGCGGCGGGATGCCCAGCTCGAAGGGGATCACACCGTCCAGGGCGAGCGTGACGATCCTGTGCATGACCCGATTCTTACACATGAAAGGTATCGGCCATCTTCGGGCGGTTCGTCGCGGTGTGTCTGCCTCTGTCATGCGGCGAGCTCAGGAGCGGAACGCGCTCAACAGCGGCAGGCGGAGGACGAGCCGGGCGCCGCGGCCGGTGGTGCTGTCGGCGGCGTAGAGCCGGCCGTAGTGCGCCACGGCGATGTCCCTGGCGATGGGCAGGCCCAGGCCGGTTCCCCCGGCGTCGCGGCTGCGCGCCGAGTCCAGGCGGGTGAACCGCTGGAAGACCCGCTCCCGCTCTTCCGCGGGGATGCCGAGCCCGTCGTCGGTGACCTCCAGAACGGCCTCGCCCCGCTCGCTCCGGACCCGGACCCGCACCTCGCTCACCGCGTGCCGGTCGGCGTTGGCCAGCAGGTTGGTCAGCAGCCGGCCCAGCTGGAGCCTGCTGCCTCGCACCACGACGCCGGGGTCGCGCTCCAGCAGCAGCTCGTGCCGGGACGAATGGCGCTTCGCCTCGTAGGTGACCAGCTCGGCGAGGTCGACCGGCTCCGGCGGGCCTGCTACGCCGGCGTTGAGGCGGGCGAGCAGCAGCAGGTCCTCGATGATGGCCTGGAGCCGTTCCACGTCCCTCAGCGCGGAGCACATCGTGCTCAGCGGGCTCTCCGCCTCCGGATCGGAGATCGCCAGTTCGAGTTTGGCGCGCAGCCCGGTCAGGGGGGTGCGAAGTTCGTGGGAGGCGTCGGAGGCGAAGCGGCGCTGGTTCTCCACGGCCCGCTCCAGCCTTTCGAGGGTCGCGTTGATGGTCTCGGTGAGCTGCGCCATCTCGTCCCCGGACTCGGGAACGGGCATCCGGCGGCTGAGGTCGGAGGCGGTGATCTCGGCCATCTCGGTACGGATCCGTCCCACCGGCGCGAGCGTACGGCCGGCGAGATGCCAGGTGCCCCAGCCGAGCAGCGCGAGAAGCCCCAGGGAGAAGAGCGCCAGCGCGACCTCGAGGGAGTTGGTGCGGAGGACCGGGGGCTCCGGTGCCGCCGCGTAGACCATGACGTCGCCGTAGACGGTGTGGGCCATCCGGAGGCCCACGGTGATGTAGCACTCCCGTTTCTCCGCCGAGGAGCCCACGCACGACGTCCCGTCCACCTGGATGTCGCCGCCGACCGGGCGCATGCGGCTGATCGGGGGCGAGCCGAGTACGGCGGGGCTGGCGGCGACCACCCGGCCGTCGTTCGCGACGACCTGGATGCGGTCGATGCGGTTGACCGGGGGGACGACGGGGTTCGGACGGCCCTTCTGGATGTCCAGGCCCGTCTTCCTGGCCGCTACGGCCGTCGCGCCGACGAGGTCGGCCACCAGCCTGTTCTGCGCGATCTGCCACGTCGCGAACGCGCCCGTCCCCAGGGCCAGGGCGAACACGACGATCGCTACGAGGGTCACCCGACCCCGGATCGAACGCGGACGTCGCAATACGTATACCCCCCGAAAAGCGGCTTTCCTTCCCTAAAGACGCTTTTAATCATTTATAGGTGACCGGTATTAATCCCCAGGCAAAGCGTGGCCAAGTTCTCAGCGCGTTCGGCGGCGAGGGCCACGGTTTCCACGAGCCCGGGCCGCGGAGGGTGGTCGCTGTCTCCGGCCCCTCCGCGGCGGGTCGCTCGTTCCCCTGCGGATCGCCGCCGAGTCTCCCCGGCAGGACGATCAGGCTCCGGCGCACGAGTCGTGGGTCGCGTCGAATCCCTTCAGGCTCTCGTTGTCGCCGCGGGGAAGCGGCTTCAGCCCTTTCCAGTCGTCGCCGATCGTCAGGACGAGCCTGCCCGTGGTCGCCCGGCGGACGGGCAGCGGCCTGGCGGCGAGCAGGTCTCGGCTGAGGGTGGGCGCCTTGGCGGCGCCGTTCGGCGAGTAGGCGATCGTGGTCGTCGGGTACGGCTTGCGCGACGCGTCGCCGATCCTGGCGACGTGGTAGCCGCGCTCCTCCAACTGGACGGCGACCAGGGTGGCCAGGCCGGACCGCATGGTCCCGTTGCGCACCTCGACCTGGATCTTCGACCGGGGCACCCTGCTCTGGCCGCCCTTGACCCCGGAGCCGCTGATCGCCCGGTCCGTCGCGACGATCTTGAACAGCCTGCCGCTCTGCGGCTGGACCCACTCCACCCGGCCGGGGTGGACCAGCGAGTAGCGCCACGGGGTGGTGATGAAGTGGATCTGCCCCGCGGCGAGTCCCTGCGCGCTGGTCGCCAGGTCCCGCATGACGCCCGGGGTGAGGCCGGGGTCGGTGGTGACCGACTTCGTCGCCGCGTCGAGGAAGCCGAAGAGCCGGGTGGGGTCGGTGAGCGTCTCGCCGCTCATGACCTTCTTGACCATGGAGGCGATGAACATCTGCTGGCGCTGGATGCGCCCGATGTCCGATCCGTCGCCCAGGCTGTAGCGGGCCCGGACGTAGCCCAGGGCCTGCTCACCCCCGAGGTTCTGGCGCCCGGCCGCCAGGTGGAGCAGTGCCTTCTTGTCGTTGATCGCCTCGGGTACGCAGACCTCCACGCCGCCGACCGCGTCGACCATGCCCTTGAAGCCGGTGAAGTCGACCTTCACGAAGTGGTCGATGTGGATGCCGGTGAGCGACTCGACGGTCTTCCAGGTGCAGGTGATGCCGCCGGAGTTGAACGACTCGTTGATCATGCCCACGTGCGGTCGCTGCCCGGGCAGTCCCTGCCTGGCCCGGCAGGCGGGAAGCTGGACCATCGAGTCGCGCGGGAAGCTGACGACCATCGCGTTGTCCCGCTTCGGCGAGATGTGCGCGAGCATGATCGTGTCGGTCCGCTCGCCCGCCACCCGGCCGTACCGCGCGTTCTTGCCGCCCCGCTGGTCCGAGCCGACGACCAGGACGTTCATCGCCTTGCCCGCGGCCTTGACCGGGCGTCGCCCGAGGTCCTCCGCCGAGACCTCGACGTGCTTGACGTTGCCGCTCAGCTTGACGTACGCGCCGGCCACCGTCCCCGCGGCCACGAGCACCACGGCGGTGACGGCGGCCACCAGCCACCACAGCCACCTGCGGCCCGGCCGCCACGAGCGCCGGGCGGGCGGCGCCGGCGGCTCGGGGGGCGGTTCGGGGAATGCGTCGATCAACCCGCTGCTCACGTGACTCCCGGGGGAAGGCGGCCACGGCGTGCGCCCGTGACCGAGGAGCCGTATTCCGGCCGTCGCAGAGTTTACTAACCTCCCGGTACGGCTGGTCCGGGGCGGGTCTGCCCTGCGTGAGGGTACATACACCTGTCCTGTGCGGGGGTGCGGCTCCCTGTTACGATCCGCCGGTGATTATCCGTCACGGGTATCTCGGCGACGTACCGGCCGTCCTGGCGATGTTCGACGGCGCGGTGGCGTGGCTGTCCTCCCAGGGCCGCACCGGCCAGTGGGGCAGCGAGCCGTTCTCCCTCAACGCGGCCCGTGTCGAGAACATCACCGCGTGGGCGATGTCCGGCGGGATGCGCATCGCCGAACTCGACGGCCGGCCCGCGGGCTGCCTGGTGGTCGGCGCCGCGATGCCCTACGTCCCTCCCGCCTCCGAGCCGGAGCTGTACGTCCAGGGGCTGGTCGTCGACCGGAGACACCACGGCCGGGGGGTCGGGGCCGTCCTGCTGGAGCGCGCCCGCGCGGAGGCCGCCTCGCTGGGGGTCGCGCTGCTGCGGGTCGACTGCTACGCCGGCGACGACGGCCGGCTGGTGGCGTACTACGAGAGCCGGGGATTCACCAGGACCGAGAGCTTCAAGGTCGGAGACTGGCCGGGCCAGATCCTGGAGGCGAGGCTTCCCGCCGCCACGGGCTGAACGATCCGCGCCGGGCGGCCGGTGTCGAGCGACCCCTGTCGGCGAACGGTCCGTGCCGCGTGGCCCGTGCCGTGTACGCCGTGCCGAGCGGTGCGTGCCGTGTACGCCGTGCCGAACGATCCGCGCCGCGCGGCCCGTGTCGAGCGGGGTCGTACCGGGAGCGGTCACGTGACGGGACGTCACGTGCCGATTCACCGGGGCGTGTCATGCGCGCGAAATCTTGGTACGAGAGTATTGCCGGAGATTTGCCGCTATTTGGGGGATTTGTGGTTGGCGCTCTCGATCACCGCTATCGCGGTGAGCACCCGATCCGCACGCTCGCCTACCTTTTCCGGGAGGATCGTCTCAGGCTGTTCGCGGGGGTGCTCGCCTTCCTGGTCAAGCACAGCCCGACCTGGCTGTTGCCGCTGATCACCGCCAACGTCGTCGACATCGTGGTCGCCCGCGCCCCGATCGCCCACCTGTGGGTCAACGCGGGTGTGCTGCTCGCCCTGCTGCTCCTCAACTATCCCCTCCACCTGCTCTACGTCCGCTGCACGCACGGCGCCATCCGCCGGATGGGGACGAACCTGCGTTCCGCGCTCTGCCGCCGCATGCAGCAGCTCTCCATCGGCTACCACGCGCGGGTCAGCGCCGCCGTACTCCAGACCAAGGTCATCCGGGACGTCGAGAGCGTGGAGCAGACCAGCCAGCAGGCGGCCGACATGGGACTGTCCGCGCTCACCATGCTCGCCGGAGGCCTGGTGGTGATCGCCGTGCAGGTGCCCGCCGCGATCCCCGTCTTCCTGGTGGTCGTACCCGCCGCGGCCCTGCTCGTGATGCACATGCGCACCCGGCTGCGCGACGACAACGAGAACTTCCGCCGCGAGGTCGAGCAGCTGTCCAGCCGGGTCAGCGAGATGACCACGCTCATCCCGATCACCCGCGCGCACGGCCTGGAGCAGGACGCCCTGCACCGCGTCGACGGCACGCTGACCAAGGTGCTGCGCAAGGGCCTCCGGCTCGACCTGCTCAACGGCAGCTTCGGCTCGCTGGCCTGGATCCTGCTCAACGCGCTCGGCGTCGCCTTCCTCACCGGTTCCGCGCTCGTCGCCTACTACCAGGTCATCCCCATCACCGCGGGCGACGTGGTCATGCTCACGAGTTTCTTCGCCACCCTCACCGCCGCCGTCACCTCCCTGCTCACCCTCACTCCGATGATCAGCAAGGGACTGGCGTCCGTACGGTCCGTCGGCGAGGTCCTCCAGGCGCCCGACCTGGAGCACAACGCGGGCAAGGAGGAGGTCGCCTCCGTCCGCGGCGAGATCGAGTTCCGCGACGTCGGGTTCTCCTACGGCGAGGAGGCCGCGATCACCGGGTTCGACCTCACGGTGACCCCCGGCGAGACGATCGCGCTGGTCGGCCCCTCGGGAGCCGGTAAGTCGACCGTGCTCAACCTCGTCATCGGCTTCCTCCGGCCCACCTCCGGCCGGATCCTGCTGGACGGGCGCGACATGGAGACGCTGGACCTGCGGACCTACCGCAGGTTCCTGTCCGTCGTGCCGCAGGAGTCGATCCTGTTCGAGGGCAGCGTCAGGGAGAACGTCACCTACGGCATGGCCGACGTCTCCGAGGAGCGGGTACGGCGGGCGCTCAGGGACGCCAACGCGCTGGAGTTCATCGACCGGCTCCCCGAAGGCCTCGACACGGTCGTCGGGGAGCGGGGCGCCCGGCTGTCGGGCGGGCAGCGCCAGCGCCTGGCCATCGCCCGCGCCCTGATCCGCGACCCGCGCGTGCTGATCCTGGACGAGGCCACCTCCGCCCTGGACACCCGCTCCGAGGCGCTCATCCAGGAGGCGCTGACCCGCCTGGTCGCCGGGCGTACGGTCTTCGTCGTCGCCCACAGGCTGTCGACCATCCGAGGCGCCGACCGCATCGTGGTCATGCGCGACGGCGGGATCGAGGAGGCGGGAACCCACGAGGAGCTGATGCGGCTGCGCGGCGCCTACGCCGGCCTGCAGGGCGCCCAGCTCGCCTGAAGAGGTTCCCGGGCTGAGTTCTCGGACCGGGGAGTCTCGGAAGCCGGAGACGCGAGGAGGGTGCGGGACCCGTTCCCACGGATCCCGCACCCTCCTGTCCTGCCGGGTGGACTCAGCCCGCGGTGCCCGTCGAGGCCGGGTAGATGCGGAGCCAGTCGACCTCCATCCACGCCTCTCCCGAGCTGCCCTGGCCGGGGAACCAGTCCAGCTGCAGGCAGACCGACATCGAGCTGCGGGTGGCGTTGCCGGAGCGGAACCACTCCTGCCCGTCGATGTAGCCGACGACGCTGTCGGGGGTGACCTCCACGGCGTAGGTGTGCCAGGTGGTCATGTCGATGTTGGCGTGGGCCTGCTCCTGCCCCTGGGGGGTGTGCAGGAAGAAGTTCGGCCGCTGCCTCTGCGGGTCGTCGATGACCTCGAGGAAGTCGATCTCCTCCCCGGTGGAGCTCCGCACGTTGCCGCCGCCCTCCTTCGGCCACAGCAGGGCGACGGGGTGGTACGACCCGGCGCCCGGGTACAGGCGGATACGGGTCTCCCAGCGCCCGTAGGCCTGGTCGTGACGGGCGGCCAGGCCGGCCGTGGTCCCGTCCTCGCGGCCGTAGAGGTAGAGCGCCCCGTTGCCGAGGTAGAGCTGCTGAGGGGAACGGCGGCCGTTGCCGGCGTGCCCGGCCGAGTCGTAGAACACCCAGTCGGACTCGTCGAGGTAGTCGTCGAACTCCGCGCACCAGGACGGTGCGCCCCAGTTGAGGGCCTGCGCGGCGCTGGCCTCGCCGGTGGCGGCGGGGGCGCAGGGCGCCGCCGAGACCACCTCTCCCTGGGCCGCGCTGAGGGTGCTCACCGTCAGCGCGGCCACCATGCTGAGTACGGCCACCCGCACGTGGGATCTGGTGATCATGATTACTCCTCCCAGGATCTGGCGCAGAGTGTGGAGGGGCTGAAGCTCCAGCAGCCGGTGCTCGTCGGGCTGGGGATCGACGACGCGGTCGGGCTCGGCAGCGGCTGGGCGGGTGAGGCCGGCGGCCCGAACACCCAGCGCGGTGCGCCCGCCGGCTCCTGGTTCGCGATCAGCAGGACGGGGGATTCCGAGGTACGGCCCCGCCAGGGCGCGAGGCTCCAGCACGAGGCGATGTCCTCCGGCTTACAGAAGTCGGAGGTGGAGCGCTTGAGCGGGGGCAGGGGCAGGACGGTGGGGATCGAGGGCGCCGGGGACGGGGCGGCCATCGGGGATCGGGTGCTCTGGACCGGTTCGGTCAGGAGGGAGGGCTCGTAGGCGCCGGTCCGCGTGGGCGCGGACCGTGGCGCGTTGGTCGCCCAGCTCGGCGGACCGGTGCGCGGCGGGGCGGTGAGGGTGGAGGTCGGGCTCGCCGAGGGCTTCGGCGTCCCCTTGTGCGGGGTGGTGGGCCGCTGGGACGTCGACCGGGTGGGCTTGGGCGCGGCGGTGGCGGTCGGCGCCGGCTTGGTCGCCGTCGCCGTCGCCGTCGCGCTGGGGGCCGGAGGCTTGGGACCCGGGTGCGTGGGCGACGGGTCCGGCGCGGGCTTGGTGGCCTTGTCGGAGGGTTCGGGGCCGGGGGGTTCGGGCGTCGCCTTCGGCGGTTGCGGCTTCCCGGTCGCCGTGGCGCTCGACGTGGGTGAGGAGGTGGTGTCGGCCGGCGGCGCCGGGGTGTTCGGGGCGGAGGTCGCCGACGGCTTCGTGTTACCGGGAGGCGCCGTGTTCTTGGGCGGTGCCTGGGTGGCCTTCCCGGTCTCCGGGGGCGCGTTCGTGGGCGCCGTGTTCTTCCGGGGCGCCTCGGTGGCCCTCCTGGTCTCCGGAGACGCTTGGGTGGTGGGCCTGGTGTTCCTCGGGGCCGCCGGTGGAGCCGCGGTGGGCCTGGTGTTCACGGGCGGTTCCTCGGCGGGGCGTGCCCTCCTCGACGGCGGGTTCGTCGGTACCGCGTTCCTGGTCCGCACGTTCTCCCGCGAAGGCGCGGAGAACTGCTCGGCGGGAACGTTCTCCTCCGTGCGGGGGGCGGTGTTCCGCTGGCCGGGACTGCTACGGGACGTGGGAGGGGAACTGCGGGCCTCGGGAGGTGACGCGTTCTCCGTGGGCGGGTTCCGGTCGGGGCGGGAGGATGAGCCGCCCTCCGCGGGCGGGTTACCGTCCGGCGTCGAGCCGGAGTCGCGGTTCGAGGGAGACCGCTCGTCCGGCCCGGAGGTGTTGCCGGTCTCGGGGACGGTGGTCTCCGGAGGGGACTCCTCTCGTGCGGGGGGCGGGGCGGCGGGGGGAGCGGGAGGGACGGCGAACTCCTGCGACGGTGAGCCCGAACTCACGCCGGGATCCGCCAGGGCGGCCCACGGCTGGGCGATGACCGCGCTTGTCGTAGCGGATACCGCGGCCAGCAGAAGGCCGGAGAGTAAGGTGACACGCCGGGACGAGCTGCGTGGGGGCATTGATCGCTCTTCCTGGATCTATGGGGTGGGCTCTGGGCCGGAGATGGGTTTCCAGCCCGCGGCGGTGAATTCCGGGGTGCCCGGGAGGGCGACCTGCGGCACGGAGGTGGCGAGGGGGTCGGGGACGTTGACCCAGTCCCCCTGGTTCGCACCGCGCATGCCGGGCTGCCAGACCATGAGCAGGCTCATGGCGTACGGGCTCGCATAGGTGGGATCGGTGTCGCCGACGCCCTTGGTCGCGGTCACCTGGACCAGGACCGAGACCAGCACCTGGTCCTGGGCGCGGGCCTTCCACTGGACGCCGATCGTCCGCGTCCGCATGGCGGCGCCGTCGGGCAGTGCCCCGTCCTTGGGAAGGCCGAGGATCTCCCGCCATCCCGCGACGGCCTCGCGGGCGCCGGCCCGTGCCGCGTCGTGCTGCTCGGGACGCGCGTACAGCACCGCGGCCTGCTCGGCCTGCTCGGCGTCCAGGGTCCACGCCGCCTCCAGCGCCGCGGCGGCGGCCGAGGCCGCGCCCAGCTCGGTGCGGGGGAACCCGACGGGGTAACCGGCCGCGCCCTCGTAGCCGGAGGGCGGGGCGAGGAGAACGGTGTCCCCGACGGCCTTCGGCGCGGAGGCGTTCACGGGGGTGGATTCGGTTTGAAGGAGCTGCCATGCCCCGGCCGCCAGCAGGATCGTCCCCACGATCGAGACGACCACGATGAGCATCCGCCGCCGGGCGCTCGGCGGCGGGCCCAGATCCCAGTTCAGCGTGGGATCGTCGGCGACCGGCCGCACTAGTGGCTCCGGTCGGGGCGCTGCCCGAAGGTCTGCCCGGCCGCCGCGGCCAGGCGGAGGTACGCGCCCCGCGTCGTGGGCCGCAGGCGGACCAGGTCCACCTCGGCACCCTCCTTCAGGTGCGGGTCGTAGGGGATGCGGATCACCGCGCGGCAGCGGGAGGTGAAGTGGCGCTCCAGCAGGTCCAGGTCCACGTCGGACTTGGGTTCCACGGCGTTCAGCACGACGATGGCGTTCTTGACGAGATCGGCGTGGCCGTGGGCGGTCAGCCAGTCCAGCGTCGCGGCGGCCGAACTCGCCCCGTCCACCGCGACCAGGCTGACCAGCACGATCTGGTCGGCCAGTTCGAGTGTCGCGCCCATGGCCCCGTGGAGCAGGCCGGTCCCGCAGTCGGTGATGCAGATGGAGTAGTAGCGCTCGATGAGCCCGGCGACCGTGCGGTAGTCCTCGGCGTTGAACGCCTCGCTCACGGCCGGGTCGGTGTCGGAGGCGAGGACCTCCAGCCGGGCCGGCGACTGGGAGGTGAAGGCGCGGGCGTCGGCGTAGCGCAGGATGTGGGGGGCCTCGGCCAGCATGGTGCGGATGGTCGCGGCCGTCTCGGACTTCACCTTGATGCCGAGGGTCCCGCGGTCGGGGTTGGCGTCGATCGCGATCACCCGGTCGCCGCGCAGGGAGGCGAGCGTGTTGCCGAGGGCGACGGTCGTCGTGGTCTTGCCGACCCCGCCCTTGAGGCTCATGACCGCGATCCGGTGGTGCCCGCTCGCGACGGGGGTCTGGGCCTGCGCCATCAGCGTGCGCCGTTCCAGTTCCGCCGCCGACTCCGCGGGGATGATGCGCTTGCCGGAGAGCTGCCAGACCAGACGGCGCCATCCTCCGGCGGGCTCGGGGCGGCGGTTGGTGAGCAGGTGTTCCGCGGTGAGCGGGACCGTTTCGTGGAACTGCTCGGGCGGGGTGGGCGGCGATGTCTGGATGTGGGGAGAGGTATCCGTCATTGCCCTGGTCCTTTCTCGAAAAGCGATCGTGGGGGGATGGAAGGTCAGCAGGTCCGCCAGCGCACCGTCGTGCTGACCGAGTCGTCGAGGCCGTGCACGGTCATCGGGGCGGTGACCGAGGCGGGGGCGCCGCACCAGTTGCGGACCCGGTGGGCGCGCAGGTTGATCACCTGCGTGACCCCTTCCCGCAGCGTGCCGCTGGAAGGGGTCACCGCCAGGCCGGGAGCCGATATCCGCCATTTCAGCGGCTCTCCCGAGATGGTGAGGACCATGCTTCCCAGGCCGAACTCGTCCAGCGTCACCACGGGCGGGACCCGCAGGCGCGAGGCGAGCCCGTCCTGCCGCACCGGCGCGCCGGCCGTGGGAGGCGGAGACCGGGTGGCCTGGCTGGTGGACGCCTGCAGCGAGCTCGCGGGCTCTCCGGACTCGATCGCGGGGCCGAGCAGGTTCATCCCGGTCAGGGTGCCCGCCGCGCCCGCCACGACGATGATGACGAGCTTGATCGTGGTGTTCCTGATCCGGGCGCCCGCCCAGCTGAGCGCCTCCAGCACGCGGATCCCCATTTCGATCCGCTCCTCGTCGGGGCGGTCGTCGGGTTCGGTGTGGAAGCGCAGCGCGGGAACCTGGGCGTCGTCGCGCACCCCGATCTCGCGTGTCGCGGCGTCGCGTACGCCGGTCTCGCGTCTCGCGGTCTCGCGTGTCGCGGTGTCGCGCATCTCGACGGAGGCCTGCCCGGCGATGACGACGGGTTCGGGCTTGACGACGGGTTCGGGAGCGGGCGGCGCCTGCCTGGGGATGGTGCCGGTGAGCTCCTCGCTCTGGGCGAGGACCTCGCGCGCCCACGCCTGGGTGAGCAGGGCGTCGTAGAGCGGGGTGTCGTGCCCGGGTACGGGTGGCGCGGACGGCGGGCGGGCCGGCCGGGTCCTGCGAGGCGGCAGGGCGGGCAGCGGGGGCAGTCCCGAGGGGTTGGCGGGGTCGGAGGAGCCCGTCGCGGGCCTGTCTCCCGGTGCCGTGCCCGGTGCCGTGCTCGACGGCGTCGCGGCCGGTGGCTTCGCGGAAGGCTTCGAGGCCACCGGCGGGTAGGGAGGCATGCGGACCCTGGGAGTGGGCGAGGGTGGCGACGCCGCGGCCGACGGTGCCGGGACGCCGCTCCCGGCCGGGGATGCGGGCGAGGCGGGAGACCGGTGCCCGGGCGGGGCGGGGGTCCGGCCCCCCGGCGGGGGCGCGGGAAGGACCGGGGACCGCCCCCCGCCCGGAGGGGCGGACAGGAGAGGAGACCCGTCCCGGGCCGGACGCGCGGGCGGGATCACCTCGGGAGCCGCCTCCGCGGACGCCTCGGTGGAGACCTCGGGAGGCAGCGCGTCCGTGAGCCGCTGCCGCTCCTCCGCGGAGAGCGGCGCGACCGGGGGATGGGAGATCATCTGCGGCACCGTGTAGCGGATGTTGATCGGCCGCGTGCACACGGAACACCTGATCATGTGGGAGAGCAGGCGCGCCTGGGAGCCCTCCGGGTCGGCGGGAGGGGACGCCGCCCGCCCGCCCGCCGGGCCCTCGGGGAGACCGGCGGGGAAGACGCCGGGGAAGACGGTCTCCACCAGCGGGGCGAGCTCGGGGCAGGTACGCCGCCCGTGGGCGAGCGCGTCCAGCCCGCTCACCAGGGTCTCGATCAGGTCCTGGGTGCGGGTGGCGAGCCTGCCGACCTCGTCGACGGGCATCGCCAGCACATGGGAGAGATCCTCCATGCCGAGCGCGTGGCGGTACGTCAGCCTGAGCGTCTCCGTGCCCAGGGGGTCGACGATCGTCCACACCCGCTCGATCAGCGAGGCGTCGGGCATGCCGGGCCCCGAACCCGGCACGTACCGCTCCCGGTACCCCGGAGAGGTGCGGCAGTCACGTCGCAGTGCGGCCAGCAGCCGCCCCCGGGCCGTGACGTCCCCGGGAGCGGCCTCGACCCGGCCGGCCGCCAGCGCGGCGACGACCGCCGCGCGCGCCCGGCCGGACTCGAGGTGGGAGGCGGCGTAGTCCATCAGGTGCGCGCCGTGCTCGCGCACCCAGGCCGCCCCCTGGCCGGGGCCGGGCGTGAGACGCCCGGTTCCGGTGGGTGTGCTCATCGGCCGTCGTACTCGACCGGGTCCGGCTCGACCCGGCCTTGGTCGGACCGGCCCTGGTCGGACCGGAAGGGAGCGGTGTTCTCGCCCGGCCATTGCTCGGGGACGTCGTCTCCGCCGTCTCCGGGGTCCCTGGGGGCCACGGCGTCCTCGGGTCCCGGCTGGGCGGGGTCCAGCCCGCCCGTGTCCGGCTGCCAGGGCTCCTCCTCGCCGGGGACGCCCTGCTGCCGCTGGTCGGGCTGTCCCTGGTCAGGCTGCGGGACGACGCTCTCGCTGGGGATCGGGCTGGGAAGCGGGACGGGAGGGGGATCGGTCACCACGAGCTCCAGGTTCCGCTGGGGCAGCCCGGTGAACTTGGTCCAGTTGCTGATCTGACCGGGCGCGGGCTCCGCGTAGAGCCAGCGGATGAAGGCGGGCCACAGGCACGAGTCGCGGGGGATCATCGCCTGGGCGCCCGAGGACGGGCTCGGGCCCTGGGACGCGCTGAGCGCCTGGATCTCCTCGGTGGTGTAGTTGCGGCACGGCGGGGTGCCCGGCGGGGCGATGTTGAGGTCCCACACGCCGTTCTCGTCCGTGTAGCGCATGCCCCTGTCCAGCCCGAGGGCCTCGTAGGCGCGCCGCAGGAGCTCGGGGTTCTCGAAGACCGGCAGCGAGACGCCGCCGTCGGGCCCGCCGCCGGGAAGCCGCGGGTCGGCCGGCATGAGCACGGTCCCGTCGGGACCCTGCGACGCGTTCTCACCGGGGCCGACGGACGGCTGCGGCTGCGCGGGCCGGGAAGGTCCGGCCGGAGGAGGCGTCCGCGAGGGGTTGGGCGCCTGCGAGCGCCTCTGGCCACCGGGCGGCTGGACCGGAGCCTGGCTGCCGCCGCGCGCGGTCGGTGCCACCGAGGGCGCGTCGCCGGTCGGCCTGGTCTCGGGAGGCGCCGTGGGGAGGGTTACCTCGCCCGAGGGCACGAGCGGCCGGCCGGGGCCCGACCGGATCGCCGGCTTCAGGGTGCCCGTCGGCCGGGGGTTCCTGGCGTTGTCCCCGGGCTGCGGGGGCCTGACGTCACCGGTGGGCTGGGGCTGCTGCCTGTTCCCGCCGGTGGGCTGAGGCTGCGTGGGCTTGAGACCGCCGGTGGGCCGGGGCTGCTGCTGCCTGTCGCCGTTGGTGGCCGGTGGCTGCGACCGCCCGTTCCCCCCGTTGGGCTGCGACGGCCGCGACGGGCCCGAGGACCTCGTCCCGCCGGACTCGGGAGCCGGCTTGGGCGGCGTGACAAGCTCGACCTTCTTCTCCACGGGGCGCTGGATGACGCTGCCGCTCTCGTTCTCGCTCTCCGAGATGTTGCCGCTGATCTTCTTCGTCGGGGTCGGAGGCGGTGGAGGGGGAGGCTGGACGGGCTGGTTGTTCGCCGGCGGGGGCTGAGCGGGGGGTTGCACCGGCCCGGGGTTGGGAGCGGGCTGTACCGGTGCCGGGTCGGGCTTGGGCGGCGGGTCGGCCTTCTTGGGCGTCGCGGGTTTCGTCGGCGCGGTCGTCTTGGGGGCCGAAGGCGGGGTCGGCGTGCTCTTGGGGTTTCCCGGTCGCTGGAGGGGCGCCGCCGCCGCGGCGGCTGCCACGCCGAGGACGGGGAGGGCGACACAGCCCTCCGCGGAGCCCCCGAGCGCGTGCCCGTCGGTGGTGGCGGTCAGGCAGACCCGCTGGTCCCCGGCGGCGGCGGCCGGCCTGGCGCCGTCCGCGATCGTGCTGCCCGCGTCGGCGCCGGAGAGCGGGAGCGGCTGGTCGCCGCCGGGTGCCGCGCTCGACGTCCAGGCTCCCGCCTGGTCGTCGAGGAGGTACGTGCCCGCGGCCAGCCGCATCACCTGCCCTTCGCCGGGATCGGGGCGCATGGCGATGACGGTTCCCAGCCCGGCGCCGGCACCGAAGACACCGATCGCGACACTCGCAGTGATCACCGTCGCGCGCGATGGCTTACGTGAGGGTGTCATTAGAATGTTCCTTTTCTTCCGGTGAAAACGTCAGTCGCCGTGGCTCTCCAGGACGTCGCTCCACTCGCCCAGCACGCGAGCGGGCTCGTTCGAGCCGGCGGGGGGGACATGTGTCACATACATGCGGCCGTATGTGGCGCTCACCGAGTGGGCGAAGGCCTTGTTGCGGGTGCGGACGGCGGCCGAGCCCTTCAGCTTGACCTTCGCCCCTTCCCGCACCGCCTCGCGGAGCTCGGTGGATCGGGCTCCGTACCAGACCAGAGCGCCCCCGTCACTGGTCCTGAGCGCGCGTACCGGTCCCTCAAGCCGGTACGACAGCGTGATCTTCCAGTCGGCCTGCTCCAGCCGGACGCGTTCCTGCTGCCAGAACAGCGCGGCCTCGCTGGTCCACGGCCCCTCGTCGAACCGCGGGTCGACCTCGGCGTTCTCCAGGCTCGCCAGATGCGCGCGGGCGATCTGGCGAGGGGTCGAGCTCAGCCCGGTGGCGTTCTCCGGGAGGCTCGTCGCGTACCCCTCGCCGTCGGTCGCTATCTTGGGGAACCGCGCCGGGGTGGCGCGCGTGTCGGCGGCCGAGGCGACGAGCCGCCAGCCGCCGGGGGCCGAGCTCATCACGTCGACGATCCGTGCGACGCCGGGCTCGTACGAGACCGCCACGAACCAGTCGGCGGCGCCCTCCACGTGACGCGGGATCCACACCTGGGGGTTGGGCCATATCCCCGTCGCGAGTGAGGTTCCCTGCATCTCGGCGGTCTTGAAACCCGCCCTCGTCATCTCCAGCGCGAGCCCGTGCTCCAGCTTCGCCATGGCCGCCTGGTCCTTCCTGGCCTGGGCCGCCGACAACCCCCGCTGGTAGCGGCCGTGGATGCCGTACGCCTCCTTGGCGGTGAGCTGGGGCGAGCGGGATCCGGCCGGCGGGTCGGCGGGCGGCGGGGTGGTTCTGGTCTCGGTCCGTGGCCGCTTCGTGGGGGTGGCCTCGGGACGGGGGGACTTGGCCGTGCCGCTTCCGGCGGGTTTCGGGGTCGATTTGGGAGTGGAGCGGGCGGGGGTCGGCGTCGGTGAGGGCGAGGAAGGAGCCTTCTCCCAGCCTGTGTCCGAAGGGTCGGGGGTGGGGTTCGCCGCCAGGGACGAACCGGAGGGCGCTCTGGTCGCGAGCCAGAACACCGCCACGGCGATGATCGCTAACACGGCCGTGAACAGAATAACCTTCCGCCAATCGAATGACAGGAGGCGTTCGGGATGCCAGTCGGATGCGTGTTCGGAATCGTGCCTAGAGGAACCACTGCCACGGCCAGAGGACCCAGCCTGTCCATCTGGGAAATCTGATGCACGCCATGACATAGGTCCAAATATTAGACTGACCGTGATCTATTTGGAAGGTAAAGGGCTCAGTAATTGCCACTTATGGTTATTGGATTATAAATAACACCTAAGTAGATATATGGCCCGTCCGAAACCGGCAATGCCCCCACCTGCTGCCATCCTTCGGGTGGACCGTGCCACCGGCTCTCTAGAGAAGTGTGGCCTTACCGGGGTTTCGGATGATCCTTCACGTTTCTTGTTGAGCTGCCATTTCCCTGACGCGGGCCGGGCGTTCGTCTCCTGTTCGGTTTTCCGGCGGCCGTCCGCGCTCTCGTCGCGCACGGGAAGATCGCGATACCGTTTCCCACTTCTGATTGGTGCAAGCCGTCATAGCAACTTGATATGTATGCGTTTCCTCTGTTTGGTGGTTCGGCTCCCGGCCCGCGTTCGGGTAATTGGAACCCCCGCTTTTCCAGGGGTGCGCGGGCGGCGGCCTTCCGCCCTCGGGGGCCGCCCGGCGGGACGCGCGGGCACGCGATCGCCCGGGACGAGGAAGAGACGAGGAAGAACGGGTACGTCGCCTTCCAGGGGCCGCGGGGCGTCCGGGGCGATCCCCGCCCGGCCTCGCCCGGCCTCGTCCGGCCGGTGCCTTCGGCGGGTCGACGGGGTGACCTCTCGCCCGCTCGGCGCTTTCGGCGGGACGTGGCCTGCCGTCCGATCGGCGCCTTCGGGAAGTCAGCGGGGCGTGGCTCCGCCGCCCGCGCCGAAACCCGTCTCGTGGTTCCACAGGTGGGCGCATCCCGGGCACTGCAGGTGCAGCAGGCTCCCGGTGTTGGCCAGGAGATAGCGCCAGTGCTCCCCGCAGTTGCGCCCGCCGAGGCAGTCGTCGCAGTCGCGGTGGTCCCGGCAGGCGGGACAGGGCACCCATGCCCTGCGCCCGAGGTCGGCGTGTGGATCAAGTGGCAGCACGGCCGGGCCTCCTCCGGGGGAGAACGCCGGCGGCCACGAGCATGTCGTAGGTCTCCTGCTGCCGCTCGTCGAGGCCGGAGTAGAGGAGGTCGTACGCCTCCTCCTCGCTCCGCATCACCGCCACCGGGTCCCAGCCCGGCTCCAGCGCCGCGATGACCGCGGCGCGGCGGCGAGTCTCCTCAAGGGTGAGGTCGATCTCGAAGTCGGTGTGTGGGCTGGTGCCGTCCTGGTTCACCGCATGACTTTCCGGTCGGCCGGCGGGCGCGCCGGAGAGGGGGCCCGGAGAGAAAGGCGGGGCCTCCGGGCGGCATCGGGGAGGGACTCGCCTCCGCCGGGGAAGAGCCGCTCTTCGCGACCGGCCGTTACGCGCCCCGGGAGGAAGCCCTTCACGGGGGAGATTTGTCCGCTACATACCTTATGTGGCTTTTGTCATATTTTCGTGTGATGTGCGTTACAGGCAACCGCCGGCCGGTACGGCCGCGCCGCGCCTTCCCCCGCATCGCCCTCATGCCGGAGGCCGGGCCGGCAACGGCGTGCGACTGCGGGTATCAACAGGTCAGGGGAGTGCGGTCGTCCCCGGGGGTATGGACCTCTCCGAGGAAGACCACGGCCCGGAGGCTGCCATGACCGCGTACACCCTTTCTATCGTCGAAGGCGACACCGATGACGTCTCGTCCGGCGACGACATCTTCTCGCCCGCCTCCCCGGTCGACTTCAGCCGGCTCGACCCGTACACCCTGCTGTGGCTGACCGAGCACGGCTACGAGGACGAGGGAAGGCGGGTCGTGGTCACCCCGGCGGGTCACGAACCCGAGGGGGTCCGCGTGGTCGCCTCCCGCGACGTGGATCTCTGATCCCCGAGGACGGTCACACGGGAGCGATGCGGCGTGGTATCCGCGGTGAGGACGATTTCCACCTGACAATCTAGGCGTGAACCGACATTCCCGGAGATCGTTTCTTCAGCTCGGCGGTGTCGCCGCGACGGGGGCGCTGATCCCGGTGCATGTCGCGTATACGGAGACCGCGCATGTGGAGGCGCGCATCGGAACCACGCACCCGGAAACCACGCCGCGCGCGCCGGCCGACCCCCTCGCCCCGCTGCGCCACCGGTGGCGGGACGTGACGGCGGGGTCGGGGTTCGACGCGACGGCCGAGCCGTACCGGACCCGGCTGGCGACGCTGGGGAGGAGGGCGGCCGGGTACCGGGACGCCATGGCGCCGGCCGGCGCGTCGCTCTGGCCCGACCTGGCGTTCCCCTCGCTCGGCGCCACCCCGGCCCGGCTGCGGACCATGGCCCGCGCGTACGCCCTGCCGGGGACCGGCCTGACCGGCGACGCGAGCCTGGCCGCGGCCGTCGCGGGTGGCGTCGACCACTACCGGCGGCGGGTGTACGCCGCGGGCGCCGACCAGGTCGGCAACTGGTGGTACTGGCAGATCGGCACCCCCAGGAACCTCCTCGACGCGGCCCTGCTGATCGGCCCGCACCTGACGGAGCGGCAGAGCGGGGCGCTGCGGGAGGCGGTGGACCACTTCCTGCCCGAGTGCCGCCTGGACGACTACGGCGGGACCAGCACCGGGGCCAACCGGGTGGACCTGTGCGTGGTGACACTGCTGCGGGCCATCCTCGGCTCCGACCCGGCGAAGGCCGCGCTGGCCGTCTCCGCGCTCTCCCCGGTCTTCCCCTACGTCTCCGAGGGCGACGGGTTCTACCGGGACGGCTCCTTCGTCCAGCACACGACCATCCCCTACCAGGGCACGTACGGAGCGACGCTGCTGTCCGGTCTCGCGACGCTGTTCGCGGTGTTGCGCGGCTCGCCGTGGGAGGTCACCGACCCGAACAGGCAGGTTGTTCTCGACAGCGTCGAGAGGACGTTCGCGCCGGTCGTCCACGACGGCTTCTGCATGGACCTGGTCAGCGGCCGGGCGATCGGCAGGCAGCCGTACGGCGACCACCGGAGGGGGCGCGCGATCGCCTCCGCGATCCTGCTGCTGGGGGAGACGGCCTCCGCCGCCGAGCGGTCCCGCTGGCAGGGCATGGTCAAGGGGTGGGCGCTGCGGGACACCCACCGGCCCATGCTCGACGCGGCCGAGGACGACGACCTGGGATTCCACGCCCGCCTCGCCGCGATCCTGGGCGACGACGCCGTCCCCGCGGCCGAGGAACCCGCCGGGCACCGGCTGCTGGCGATGAGCGCCCGCGCCGTGCACCGCGGGCCGGGCTGGTGCGCGGGCCTCAGCATGGCCTCCCACCGCGTCGGCCACTACGAGCACGGCAACGGCGAGAACCTCCGCGGCTGGCACACCGGCTCGGGAATGCTCTACTGGTGGGCCGGCGGCCACGGCGACCAGTACTCCGACTCCTTCTGGACCACCGTCGACCCCTACCGCCTGCCGGGCACGACCGTCTCCACCCGGCGGCTGGCCGACGGCGCCGGTGAGGCGTGGGGCGACACCTGTCCGCCGGGCCGCTGGGTGGGCGGCGCCACCGACGGCGTGTACGCGACGGCCGGCCAGCACCTGAACGGCTTCGAGAGCACCCTGGACGCCTTCAAGTCGTGGTTCTTCCTCGACGACGCGGTGGTCTGCCTCGGTGCCGGGATCACCGCCGAGGACGGCGTACCCGTCGAGACCATCGTGGACAACCGCAGGACCGACGCGGTTCTCACCGTGGACGACGGGAAGGGCTGGGCGCACCTGGAGGGACACGGCGGCTACGTCCTGCCCTGCGGCACCCGCCTGCGCACGCTGCGCGAGGAACGCGCCGGCGGACGGGACCCGGTGACCCGGAGCTACGTGACCCTCTGGCTCGACCACGGTGTCGATCCCGTCTCGGCGGGCTACGTGTACCTGCTGCTGCCGGGCGCGAGCCTCGCGGACACCCGGGCCCGTGCCGCCGACCCCGGCTGGGCGCGCGTGCTCGCCAACACCGCCAGGCAGCAGGGTGTCCGGGTGCCGTCACTCGGGATCACCGCCGTCAACTTCTGGAACGACGGAGCCGCCGGGGACCTCGCCGCCTCCGCCCCGTGCGCGGTCCTCGTCAGGGAGGGCGGCGACGGTACGGCCACGCTGACCGTGTCGGATCCCCGGCGCGACCTGGACGAGCTGACCGTCACCTGGAACCGGCCGGTGACCGAGGTGCTCCGCGGGCATCCCCTCCTGGCGGGCGCCACGACCGGCGCGGGCCTCACGCTCACCTTCGGACGTCTGGCGGGCCGGGGCGGCGGCTCGAACACGGTCACCGTACGCCTCGGCCAGGACCTGTTCCGTGAAGGGGACACGGGGGGCGGGTCGCGCCCCCGCCGGTGAACGTCACGGGTTCGACGCCGACCGGCGGGAGGCGGAAGGAGCGACGCCTCTCACCGGCGTTCCAGAACGGCCGGGCAGATCCCCCGGGCCTCGGGGTCACCGGTGCCTCGGGTACGTGGCCTGGACAGCCAGTTCCCGAGGAGGGCGCCGGCGCCGGGCGAAGACCCTCCCTGCAGGGGAGTCAGTCTCCAGGTCCCCCGGTCCCTCGGTTCCGAGAGTTCCCACACCGCCTCTCCCGCGTGCAGGAGCAGGCGTCCTCCCCGCTCCCGGGTGTAGAGAACCGGTGGTCTCTTGACGTCTGCGGAGAATTCTCGCCACGCGCTCTCCGCGCAGTCGATCCTGAGCGTCGTCCCGAAGGGCCACGGCTTCCGCCAGCCGGCGGCCAACCGGCTGTTCATCTCCTTCTGAGTCGGTCGCCGGGCGAAGGAGAGATCCGCCTCGGCCATCGCGTGGGTGAAGTAGCGGACGGCCTCGTCCAGCGCGGTCCGGCCGTCCAGCCTCACCCCGGTCTCGACACCGTCGAGCAGGCCGTGCGCGGCGTCGAAGTTCGCCGAGAACAGCGCTCCCCTGCCGCCGTCGGCGATGACGCCCTTGGCGTGGTTGAGGGAGTCGGCGTGAACGCGCACCCCCAGATCGGCCAGTGCCGTGGCGTCGGCCCGATGGGCGGCCATGTTGTTACGTCCCCGGCACAGCAGGTCGACCTGTAGCGGTCGCCTCCTCATCGCGCGTTCGAGGGGGCCGAGGAGCAGTTCCGGCCGGTCGACGAGTCCGTTCAGGGAGAAGGTGGCCAGGAGAATGCTGTTGCGCGCCTGGTCGATCACATCGTGCAGGTGGTCCAGGATGAAACGTTCGTCGTCATGGGTCCAGATGACGCCCGGTCCCGGAGGCTTCTCGGGAAGCGGGACCCGGCAGGAGCTCGGTTCCGGCTCGCGCCGTTGCACGGAGTAGGTCGCGGACCCCGGCGGCATCTCGTAGGAACAGGAGTGCCACAGCCGGACGAAGAACCGGGCGATCCGGTCGACCTCGGCCGGTTCGTCGACGACGACGCCGTTCTCCCCGATCCTGTTGAGCCCGTTCGTGTCGAGATTGGCACTGGAGATCAGCGCGAACCGGTCGTCCACGACGACGAACTTGGCGTGGCAGTCGGGACGTCCTCGCACGGCGATGCCGCGCCGGGTCAACTCGGCGAAATGCTTGCGCTGGATGCGGGCCGCGTCGTCGGGATCCTGCTCGTCCTCCAGTTCGGCCAGCCGGCGCCGCAGGCTCTGCCCGCTGAGCTCGGAGATCACATAGACACCGCCCCGCAGGCGTCGCGCCGCGGCGTACAGGGCCTCCAGCAGGTCGGTCTCGCCGAGCAGGTAACTGGCCACGAACACTTTGTCGCGCGCTCGGCCGATCAGTTCCAGAGCCGCTTCCTTGATGGTCCTGCGAGATCCCGCGTAGGTGAAGACATGCCGGTAGCCGCCGGGGGCGTCCTCGCCCGGCGAGTACGGTCCGTGGGTCCGCCCGGCGTCGCGCAGGAGGAAGAAACCTTCGTCGAAGGTGAGCCCGCCGAGATCGATCCGGTCAGTCATAGGCGAAGTCCCTGCGTCGGCGCAGCTCGTAGGTGAGTGCGTAATGGCCCAGTGCCCATATCCGCTCGCGTACCGATTCCTCGGTCAGCGTGGTCCCGTAACGGCGCCCGGCCTCCGCGCAGGCCCGCTCCAGCTCTCCGGCCGGGTCGCGCGCCGACATCACCGACGTGACGACGTCGTCCCGGGCGAACAGCAGGCGGGCCTCGTCGTCGGCGGGGAAGAACGAGCAGGAGACCTCGGCCACCGCCTCCTCCCCCTGGACGGCGAGTCCCGCGGGCTCGGCCGGCATCCGGCCCCGGTCACAGATCATCCGGGCGGTCTCGCCCTCCAGAAGCAGCTCCCACGCGCTCGGACCGCGCTTTCGCATCCTGGAGAGCGGTGGCTCGCCCCGTTCGGTTACCAGGCCCAGCTCGCGCCAGGCGGCTTGTTGCGCGACCGGGTCGTCGAGGTGGCCGGCGAGTTCCAGCCACCGGCCGAGCAGGCCGTCGGCCCCGTCCAGCCGGGCGGTCACCTCGACCTGCTCGCCGTCCTTCCCGGAACGCCTGCGGGACCCGGTCAGGGTGACGTCCGCGACGTGGCCGGCGTCGGGGGCCGTCCGGATCACGGCGCGGCAGCGATAGGCGGGGCACAAACCGGGCAGGACCGGCTGACCAGGCCCGCCTTTCAGGTCCTCCACCAGTGGGATGTCACCGTGGTCGGGGATCGGCACGTCGGCGATGCCCGAACCGCGTGTGCCCGCCGTGCCCTCGCGGACGCGCATGCCGAGGTAGGCGGCTCTGCCGTACGCCCTGAGTTCGGAGGGGACGGGTGCTCGTTGATCCGCGGCGAGCTGCTTGCGCTCGAGCTCGCGCAACCAGCTGTTCTGTTCGGAGGCGACGACGAACAGGTCACCCGTGCGTGGCAACAGGACGAAGTCGGCGGTGGAACGCACCAGCCGGTGAACGGCCTGCTGCGTCAGAGCCTCCACCGAGCGCCCGGGATCAACGCGGTAACCGGCGCCGTCGGGCGTCAGCACTCCGTCGGCGACCAGCCGCCACGCCGCTCCCGCGAGCACGCTGGGCGGCAGCGACGTCACCGCGGAGAAGTCGGCGGGCTCGATCGTGCCGAGTGCCAGCCCCATCTCCAGGACGAAGCGCTCCAGTGACGTCAGCTCGCGGGACCGCCTGCGGAGCACCGGCACGCTACGCCAGTACAGCATCGGCAGCAACGACTCGGAGATGACGGCGACGGCGTCGCCTTCGAGTAAGGGCGGCGTGATGCGCCGGAGCTTCACGGGGACGTCACCTCAAGATGCTTGAGCAGCAGGGAGGAGGGGTTGCCGGGGGAGAACTGGGCGGCCATGTTCGCGTAGAAGCGCTCCGCCTCCGGCACCCCCCGCAGGCCGGTGAGGGTGTTGAGGTGGCCGACCAGCATGACCGAGCGACGTGCCCGGCTGCACGCGACGTTGAGCCTGCGGACGTCCTGCAGCCACAGGGCGAAGCCCGGCCGCTCGCGGGACGGGCCGCGCCGGGTGCGGCAGAAGCTGACGATGACCAGATCGCTCTGCTGCCCCTGGATCCTGTCGATCGCGTCGATCACCTCGAACCGCAGGACCCGGAAGGCCGGTTGCCCGGGCGCCTCCAGCCGTTCCCTGATCGCGCGGGCCTGGGCACGGTAGAAGGTCAGCACGCTGACGGTCACCGCCTTCTCCCCGCGGGCCAGCAGCTCCCCCTCCCAGGTGCGGCAGGCCGAGGTGACGAGGTCGGCTTCGAGAGGGTTGACGAATCCCGTGCCCACGAGCTCCTCACCGGCCCGGGGATGGTCGGACGTGTCCAGGAAGATCAGCGGCCGATGGAACGTCTGACCGGCGACGAGCGGTGTCACACCCGAGGCCGCGAGCGTCTCCGCCGGCGGGCTGACGTAACGCCCCCCGTACACGGGATCCCTGACAAGGGCGGCGATGGGGTCGATCATCCTGCGTTGCTCGATCAACTCCTGACGCATGGACGGCGGGCCCTCGACGACGCACCGCTCGAACAGGCTGCGCACGAGATGGGTGCGCATGGCGCCGAGCAGTTCCCGGTCGGCGTCGGCACCCTGGGCCCGAAGCCTGCGGTGCCCCTTGGCGAACTCCTTCTCGTACGTCCGGGGCCAGTGCCCTTGCAGGCGGAGACGCTCGGCGATCTTCAGGACCGAATCGGCGCGAAACCGGTGCAGCTCCTCGTCCTCCTTCCACAGCCCTCCCAGGGTGGCGACCGCTGCGTGGACGTCGGGAACGGCGCCCCGGTCCGCCATGTTGAGCGCGCTCAGCGCGTGCAGGAAGTGCTCGTCCTTGGCCTCGACATACGGAGGTAGTTGCTTCTCGTCCCCGACCAGGACCCAGCGGCGGGACTGTTTGGCCCCGATGAGGAACTCGCTGTCGACGACCCGGCTGGCCTCGTCGACGATGAGGGTGTCGAACTCCTCGTCGCGCAGGCCCTCGTCGCCGCCGAACCCCACCGTCGTGCAGCAGACGAGATTGGCCGAAGCGGCCAGCTGCTCGCCCAGCTTCGTCATGAGGCCCCGCTGCTCGTGCTGCCCGGCCGTCCGGTCCAGACCGGTGAGCTGGAACCAGCGCTGTTCGAGGTGGGCGTATCGCTCCAGGCGCCATTCCCGTTCCTGGTTCCGCCTGGCCCGGGTGGCCAGTTCGGCGTCGCCGGCGTCCGCGATGCCGGGGTCCTCGAGCCGGTTCAGTGCCTGGAGCCGGGCGTGCCGGGCCTCCTCGGCCAGCCGTGCCGTCTCCTCGCACGCCCGGCCGTCGCGGATCTCCAGATCCGCGTCCCGGGCCTGGGGGGAGTCGATGTACCGTCGTCCCTCGGCGCACGCCGCGGCGGTGCGCTCCCGCTCGCGACGGGCCGCCTCCAGATCGCCGCGCACCGCCCGGTGGGTCCGGCGCGACCGGCCCAGCTCGCCGGCCCCGAACCACGCCAGCGTCCGCGACCCGATCGTCGCCCCGCTTTCGAGCCGGTCGAGCGCCTCGCGCGCCAGACGCTCGTCGTGCCCGGCGTGGGTCAGCCGCGCGGCGGCGGCCCGGTCGGCGGCGACGGCGAGGGAGAGCCGGCGCGCGGCCTCCTCCATGGCCGTGCGGTGCTCCGCACGGCGGTGGTGGCGCCGGTGAAACGCCTCGTCGCGCCGGGCGGCGGCTCCGGCCTCCGCTCGCCGGGCCTGGACGTAGGTCTCGATGCGGGTGCGCTCGTCCGCGAGGCGACTCGCCTCGGCACGCCATCCGGAGGCCCCGGAATCCTCCGGCCGCCGCGCCCTGCGTGCGATCTCTCCCACGATCTCCGTCTTCATGAACCGCCGGAGCTCCGGCCGTACCCGGGAGTCGTCCCATCCCGCGCGCAGCGGGAACACGCCGTCGACGTCACTGAGGCGCCGCAGCACCTCGTCGACGGCGACGTGCATCGGGGCGAGCAGCAGCACGCGCTCCCCCCGGGCCACCAGCTGCCGGACGACCTCCGTGATCACCGTGGTCTTGCCGGTCCCCGGCGGCCCCTGGATGAAGAACGCGTGAGGGCTGCCCACCGCCCCCGTGACGGCCGCGCGCTGCTCGGTGTTGAGCTCGGTGTCGAAGAAGCCCCTGGGCGGGGGAAGCGTGGGCAGCGCGGGGAGTGACGCGGGGGCGCTGAGCATCCGCGCCAGTACGTCCCAGTCGCCGACCACCTCTTCCCGCAGGAACCGGTTGAGCGCGTAGGAGTGCCGTGTCAGGCCGAAGCGCGCGGTACTCGTGACGGTCACCGGCGTTCCCGGCTGGAGGACGAGACGGTCCGTCTGCGTCAGGTGGAGCACGCCCTCGTCGGCCGACTGGACACGTACCCCGGCCTTCCTCCCGTCGGCCTCCACCGTGACCGAGGTGCCGACGCCGAACCCGTCGGCCGGGCCGTGCAGGCGGATCGGGAAAGCGTCGGGCGGGAACAGCGGTGACGGGTCGAGAAGGACACCGCGGACGCTGACCTTCTCCTCCCGCTCGATCCGGAGCGCGAGCAGGTCGATCATCATGAGCAGGGCGGAGTAGTACCGGCGCACGCCCGAATGGAGCCGGGCGTTCTCCATGACCTGTTCGTCCGGTGAGCCAAGGCCCCTCGCGGCGAGGTCGCGGGCGCGGCGGGCGGCGCGGATCCGTTCCCGCACCTCCCGGTGGACGGCCTCCATGTCGCAGATACGCCGCTCGTAGGGCGAGTGGAAGGTCACCGCGCCACTGACCGTGAACTCCGAGCGGGGTGGCCTCGTACGCGGCTTCACCGAGGTCACGACCGCCAGCGGCTCACCGCTGTCCGACTCGGGTTGGCTGCTGACGAAGACGTCGTACCGGGGTCCGCTCAGGCAGAAGTAGTCCTCGTCGCGACCGGTCCGCCTGTCGCTCACGAAGCCCGCCCGCAGATCCGCCTCGACGGCGCCGAGGTTCGTGCCGATCCTCGCCAGCTTCTCCGGCAGGCCCGCCCGGTGGGTGAGGGGGAGCCGGATCGCCCCCTCGGGTGCGTCCAGGGTGGCGAGAACCTCGCGCGTGTACTCGATGAGCCACAGCAGCGGGATCCCCACGAGCAGCGTCGCGCCGAGCATGCCGCCCCTACCGGTCGGTGCGGACGAACCGCAGGTCGTCGCAGAGTCGCGTGACGTCCTCGGCGGCTCCGCGCAGCTCCCAGGCGGCGCGCAGGACGATCCGGGCCTTGTTTCCGAGCGTCTGGCTGTCCTTGGGGCTCACCGGGCGGTCGCCGTGGGCCAGGATCGACTTGTTGCGCGCGGTGACCAGCGTGTTGAGATGCGACAGTGCCGAGGTCTCGCGGATGCCCGCTCTGGCGGGCAGCGCGTCCTCCAGCGCCGTGAGCAGGACCGCCGCGCTCATCAGCCCGATGACGGGAGGCAGCGTGTTCGTCGCGCCCGTCCGGCCCAGCGAGCGCTGGATGTGCCCGTACCGCTCCCGCAGGCCCGGCACGTCATCGGTGAGGAGGGAGTAGTCGGGCCGGTCACAGGTGAAGCCGGGCGCCAGCGATTCCAGCCGGCCCGCCAGGCAACCCTCGATGGTCCGGTAGGACAGGAGCGCGGCGAAGTCGTGGCGGCCGAGTTCCCGGTAGTGCTCGCCGAGGACGAAGTAGCTGATCACGAGGCTGTCCCCGTCTCCCGCGGCCAGTCGCCGCAGGAAGCCGATCTGGCGTTCGAGCCGGTCGGCGGTCTCCGCGCTGATCTGGTACGACTCGTGGCCGAGCGCCGCGGCGACCGTCTCCACGCACGCGGGGAGGCGATCGAGATCCAGGTCGCACCAGGCCCGGTAGAGGTCCGACAAGGCCCGCATGAAACGTGCCCGGCCCGGTGCGGCCAGGCTCTCGCACAACTCGTCGTACCGCTGCCGAGCGCTCTCGAAGGCGCCGCTGGCGAAGGCCTGCAGCGCTCCGGCCATCTCCTGCTCCCCGAAGAGAGCGGTCGGGTTGTCGAGCAGGAGCAGGCGGTCGGAGCCGGGGATGGGGCGGTGCCGCACGGGGTCGTACTCGCTGTCGATGTAACACAGATCCAGGCCCAGCTGCCAGGCGGCCAGCGCCGCCGCCGCGCTCATGACCTTCCGGCCGCCGGTGATATCGATGATCGCGTACGGCCGGGAACCGTCGGCCGGGCGCAACCTGTCCAGCTCCTCCTTGACGATCCGGTAGATGCCCAGCGGATCGGTGGGAACGCACGGGCGGTGGGCGAAGTCCCGTTGCCGTAGCCCTCCGGGGCCCACCAGACACTCGGCGATCACGTCGATGCTGTCCTGAGCGGTCTCGGAGGAGACGACCAGGAGCCTGCGGGGCTTGATCACCTTGTGGGTGATGATCGTGGTGAGCGGGGAGAAGCCCGAGAGGCTGATCAGAAGCTCGACGGGTTCGCGGGGAGCTCGGCCGCCCTCCTTCGTGATCCGCTCGACCACGTCGTCGAGCAGATGGTCCAGGTAGAAACGGACCGCCTGGGACTTCGGATCGCCCTCGCCGTAACTCTCCTGGCCCTGGTCGATCCGTTGGAGCCGGGCGGTCCTGTTGTCGAAAGAAACCATGTGACGGCTCCCACGCGGTCAACGGGCAGACCCGCGGGATCTTAACAACTTATATGCGGCCTACGGTAGTGTTCATAATGATCTATCGCAGGTGGGAATTTCCTGTCGTGCTGGCGTGATGTGCCTATGTCATGAAATGTCCTTTTTCTCTGGACCATCGTTCTGCCTGGGGAAACGCCGCCGAACCTCTTTCCTGGAACGTTGAAACGATCATCCATCCATGCGTCGACATGAATGGACAATCGGTGTATTAGGCGCTATGTCATCGCGTTTTCCTCGAAGATTTCCGGCGCGCCGCACGGGACGGGACCGGGTCCCGGCGGGCGCGGGAATGAGCCGCCCGCCGGGACCCGGTTCAAGGGACTTAAAGGGACTCAATGGGACTTCGCGGAATTCCGGGGTGCCCCGGAGTGTCCCGGGAGGTCAGGTGCCGATCTTGCCGACCCCGGCCCCCGCGCTGACGATCGCCTTCACGGAGTTCGGGTCGTCCAGGGTGTAGCCGTAGTACGAGCTCGCCTCCTGCACGCTGCCGCCGCACTCGGGCGGATCTGAGGCGTCGAGCACGTTGTTCCGCGCGACGCACCTGCCGGCGGTGCCGGAGTAGGTGTTCGTCACCGGGACCTCGACCCTCTCGAAGTAGTTGCCCTCGACCAGGCAACCGGCGTTCAGCTGGCAGACCACCCCGGCGTCGGTGTTGTAGACGTAGTAGTTGTTGAACACGTGCACCGGCTCGCCGAACCGCACCCGCGGGTTGCGCTGCGGGGTCCGGTCGAACCAGTTGTGGTGGTAGGTGACCTTCAACCGGCCGACGTCCTGCGCGCTGTTGCCGTCGTCGTGGCCGAGCAGCATGTTCTTGGTGTGGTCGTGCGTGTGGTTCCACGACACGGTGATGTACGACGAACCACGCTTGATGTCGATGAGCCCGTCGTACCCGTCGGCCAGGTCGTTGTGGTCGATCCAGACGTGGTGGGAGAACATCTGCACGTTGATCGAGTCGTCGTTGGCGTTCCGGAACGACAGGTTGCGGATGATGACGTTGTTCACGGCGTTCGCCGGCGGCGAGGTGACCGAGTTGTCGAGGGGGAGGCCGATGTTGAGGCCGCCGCCGCTGATGCCGCCGGTGGAGCCGATGCCCACGATCGACTTGTCGGAGGTGACGTTGTGCATCCCGGCCGGAACAGTGATCATCCCGCGTACGCAGATGTTCAGCGGCCCGCTCTGGCCGATCGCGGAGATCAGCTCGCTCGCGGTGTCGACCTCGACGGTCGGCCCGCCCGCGCCGCCGGTGGTCCCGTTACGGCCCCAGGCGTTCACCGAGGCGAACCCGGCGGGCGTCCCGGAGGTGGGGCAGGAGCCCGGGGGCGGCGACACGGTGGGCGTCACCGTGGGCGTGACCGGCGGCTCGCTCGGCCCGCCGCTGTCGGTCACCTGCACGTCGTCGAACGAGGCGCTCGCGTAGTAACCGGCGAGGCCCACCTTGCCGGAGGAGAAGGTGGAGTCCGTCGCCGAGACGACCTCCACGTTGTTCACGAAGCCGCGCAGCGTCGTGCCGAACGCCTCGAGCCTGAGGGTGTACCAGGTGCCCGGGGTCACCGTCGCCGCGGCCGAGTCGAGGGTCGCCGGGGCGCCGCCGGTCCGCTTGCCCAGGACGACCGAGCCCGAGTTGCTCAACCCCAGGTAGTAGTAGTTGCCGGAGCTCTGCGCCCTGGCCAGCACCGCGACGTAGCGCCCGCCGCCGTTGAACGCGATCGGCTTCACCCGTGCCTGCACCGCCTGGCCCGACCAGCCGGTGCCGACCACCGTCCTGGCGTCCGCGCCTGTCCCGGACTGCCGGTACACCTGGGAGCCGTCGGCCACCACCGACCAGCTTCCCCCGGACTTCGACCAGCCGTTGGAATTGCCGTCCTCGAAGTCGTCGGCGAACAACGAGGCGGCGAACGCGCTGGGCATCGCCACGAGCACCAGCGCCCCGATCACCGCGAGAGCGAGGGACGTCGCGAGCGCGATGAGCGGCGAACCGCCGAGCCCTTTCCTTCTTCGCACCGTGGAACCTCCAAGTTCCGTCAGTGCCGACCGGCCGTGCTCCCGGCCCGGTCGGCCATGGCCTCGCGCCGGGACCGAACCGGCGACGCGAGCGTGCCGCGTTCCGCGGTCACGCGCCGGCGTCGCCGGGGCCCCGGCGAGCGATGTCCGTCGGGCGGCGTGCGAGCCCGCCCAAAAACCCCCTGGCTGAGGGCCTTGGGCATTGCTGACCTGCGGCGGAGTACGCCGAGCAGACCCGTCACGACGCTCTGGGACGAAGGGTGGGAAAGCGCTATCCAACTCTTTTCGCACTTTTACGCCCGGAGAAAGGTGCAGTCAAGCGCCCAGTTCGTCCGGAGACCCCGAGGCCCCGGTCCTCCGCCCGGCCGGAACGCCGTTCTCCCAGCTGGGAACCCGTCGAGGCCGATCCGGAGGCGATGCGAAAATCCTCCCGCGAACGCGCGAGGATTTTCCCGAGTCCGCGCCGGGAGGCGGTCGCCCCGCGCGTCCGCGTCGGGTGACGACCACCCCCGCGCGTCCGTGCCGGGTTGGGCGTGCGGGCCGCCCGCAGGGTACCGCCGGCCCGCGCGTACCATTCAGCGGTGGAGGTTCTGGAACCGGAGGAGTGGCGAGCGCGGGCGGAGGCCCACCGGCGCCGGGTCGAGGTGTGGGCGGAGCCGCACCTGGCGCGCAGGGCGCGGGGCGAGGCCCATCCCATCGAGGACTTCCTGTTCACCTACTACGGGCACCGGCCGGCGCGGCTGCGGAAGTGGCATCCGGGAGCCGGGGTGATCTTGAGGGGGGCGCGCGACTTCGGCCGCGACTACCTCGACACTCCGGAGGGGGCCACGCTCGACACCGCGGCGCTGATGGACAGACGCGGGTCCTCCATCGAGTGGATCATGCGGCTGCTGGCCGCCACCGCGGCACGGCCGGGATATTTCGGCTGCTTCGGCCTGCACGAGTGGGCGATGGTCTACAAGGCCGAGGAGGTGCGGCACGAGGCCTGGCCGCTGCGGCTCAGCGGGGAGGAGATCGCGGAGGTGGTGGAGCAGCGGGGGGTGCGGTGCGGCCATTTCGACGCGTTCCGCTTCTTCACCCCCGAGGCGCGCCCGCTCAACGTGCTGCAGCCGACGCGCGAGCGGCAGCCGGAGCTGGAGCAGCCGGGTTGCCTGCACGCCAACATGGACCTGTACAAGTGGGCGTACAAGCTGTCGCCGCTGGTGAGCGGTGAGCTGGTCGCCGACTGCTTCACGCTGGCCCGCGACATCCGCGCCGTGGACATGCGAGCCAGCCCGTACGACCTGAGCTCGCTCGGTCAACGGGCGATCCGGATCGAGACGCCCGAGGGACGGGCCGAGTACGCCGCCGAGCAGCGGGGGTTCGCCGAGCGGGCGAGGCCGCTGCGGCAGCGCCTGCTCGACTCCTGCGAACGGCTGCTCGCCGGCACCCGCCGTTCCTGACCCGCCGCCTGTCCGGATCCGCCTCTTCCGACCCGCTGTGAGGCCGCAGGCGCCGTCAGGGCTCCGGCGCCCGGGGCGCCGAGAGCGCGTTCGGCCGAGCACGGCCCATCCGGTGCCATCGGGGATCCCCACCCCCTGACCGTTGCGGGCACGGTGCTGAAACTTACATCGGCCATGACTCTCCCCGGCGCGATGATCCCGCAAGGTTTCAGGAGGCAGGGACAAAGGTTGGAACATATACCGAGTCCGCATGCCTCAGGAGGGAATCCGAAAGTTTCTGGGCCGCCTTGACGTATTTCGGGGAGGTTTCCACACTGAGTCCCCAAGGCGTCCTCCTACGGCCGGGCCGGTGGTACGCAGCAGGGCCGTCGTCTGCGACGCCCCGGTGGTGTGCCTCCCCGGCAATGGGCGCGGCGTCGAGTTCGCGGGGCCGTCCCCCGCGTTTCCGCTTTCCCGTGACGCAGTTATGGAGGCTCAGGCATGGGCACAAACGCCATACCCCCGCCCGGCACCCGGCGACCCCTCGGCGGTCTTCGCCGGGCTCTGGTCGCCGGCGCCCTCGGCACCCTCGTGCT
>NZ_JBPXMC010000015.1:0-204668 GCF_051918885.1 Streptosporangium sp. OZ121 | reverse complement strand
ATCGCCACGTGGAACTCCTTGTCTCCGGATTTCCATCATCCGGCACTCAAGGTGTCCACACATCGGGGTGAGGGCCCGGTCTCGGCCTACCCGACCACGCCCGCATGCTCTTCGGCCTGGCACCCCTCGACACCGCATCACCAACTGGCAACTACGGCGACCACCACCAGGAGCAGAGCGAGGAACTGACAGCCCGGATCGAAGCAGCCGCCGCCATCGACCCCACCATGGTCATGATCCTCACCACCGACACCAACAACCTGCGCCTCATGGACCGCCGACTCGGCGGCATCGCCATCGCCGACAAGATGCGCGCCCAGATCTCCCACGTTGAACACGCCCACCGCCACGCCGTACGCCCCGGCATCCGCGCCCAGCTCGCCCACGTCCTGGCCGAGACCGCCTCACTGGCCGGATGGCAGGCAATTCACACCGGAGCGCTCAACGACGCCTGGAACCACTACGAGCACGCCAAAGCCGCCGCCCGCGAAGCCGACGACCCCGCCCTCATCGCCTACGTCTCCGGCGAACAGGCATACGTCCTGATGGAACTCGGCCGCCCAGCCGAAGGCACCGAACTCCTCCAGTACATCCACGCCACCTACCGCGACCGCATCCCCGCCCGGCTACGCACCTGGATGTCCGCGGCCGAAGCTGAAGGCGCCGCGATCCTTGGCGACGAGACGACCTGCCGTACCGCCTTGGAACAGGCCGCCGCATTCCTGCCCGATGGTGACACCGACCCCGACATGCCTTACCTGTCGGTCAACGCCCACCACCTGGCCCGCTGGCGGGGGAGTTGCCTCGTGCGCTTCGGCGATCCGGGAACCGTCGAGGACCTGCGCTCAGCACTGGCCGGGATGGACGGCACCTACAACCGCGCCGAATCCGGCGTCCGCTGCGACCTGGGCCACGCCCTCCTCGCCCGAGGAGAGCCCGACGCCGCCCAACCCCACATCCAACGCGCCCAGCACCTCGCCACAATGACCGGATCCAGCCGGCAACGCTGACGCGTCGAAGAACTCGCCCGAGCCGTCAGCCGCTCGTTGCGCTGAGCCGATCCCGCGCCGCGAACAGACCGATCAACGTCCCCGACGTCCAGATGTCCCCGCGGGCGATCATCGCCGGGATCTCCGCCATCGGCACCCACTCGATGAGATCCGCCTCGATCTCCCCGGTCGGACTCCCGACCAGATCGGCACCCCGCACCAGGAACAGACTGTGCTCGGAGTCGACCATGCCCGCCATCGGCTGGTAGGTGATCAAAGGCTCAATCTCCTTGGGCCGGTACCCCGTCTCCTCCTCCACCTCACGAGCAGCCGTCGTGATCGCGTCCTCACCGGCTTCGACCAGGCCGCCGGGCAGCTCCCAGCCCCACCGGTCGAACAGGAACCGATGCCGCCACATCATCAGCACCCTGTTCTGCTCATCGACCACCACGGCGATCGCCGCCCGATCCAGATGCACCGCGTGATGCTCGAACCGCTCCCCGTCCGGGATCGCCACGTCAACGAGCCCCAACCGGATCCACCGGTTGTCATAGATGAGCCGTTCCCCGTGCACGATCCACCGCGACCGCTCTTCGTTGGTAGCCACACAGCGAAGTTGCAGGCCAACATCCCCGACGTACACGGGCATGAGCACAGAGCCATCGCGCTGCCGCGGAGCATTGTCGAATTAATCTTGTATGGATCAAGGCGACGGCGCGGCGCGCCGCCGTACTCCCGGCCCTGCGCCCGCCCGCCGTCCGGGCGTGCGGCCTGGGGGCCGGTCCCGGACTGCGGCGGGACACCGGGCCGGGCACCGCACGCCGCCCCCGCCGTACCAATCGAACGCACCGGCCGCGGTTGCCGCGCCGCATCCTGGTGTCTTCCGCGACAATCAGCACCGTGATCGATCATTACCGCAATCTGTTCGACCGGCACCAGTGGTTAGAGGGCGCGCTCTGCTGGACTGTGGTGCAACCCCTCGACGAAGAGATCAGTGCGGAAGGCCTCCTGCGACGGCTGAACGGAGGCCGGGACCCCCAGCAACGCATCATGGAATATCCCACGGAGGAGGCCTGGAGGGAGGATCTGCCGGTGCTCTTCGCCTTCGGGGGCGAAGGAACCTACGGCTTCCTGGAGTTCAGCTACGGCTATGCCACACCCGATCACATCCTCGTCGAACTCAGCAAGACGTCACGGGTCTGGATGACGACCTGGCACACCAACGGGGGATACACGATCCTCAAGGCGGCCGACGGCCAGATCAAGGCACGGATGGGCTACTTCATCTTCGCCGAGCACCGCATCCAGGAGGGCGACCCCAACATCCTGGCCGATTTCCTGCCCATGCTCGACAGCCTCGACCAGGAGGACTACCGCGGCAAGCTCAGCGCGGCATTCGCCTTCATCGAGGCGTCCACCGGCATGCGCCTTGAAAGCGAATGGCTGGATGTAGAAGAGGCACCCGTCATCATCCTCGACAACTGGAATGAGGACTGAACGCAGCTGACCGGACATAGCGCCGGTGACCCTCAAACCCATGCCTCCGGCGGGGGCGCTCCGACTCCGGGATCATCACCGCGTCCGCTGTCTGGGCCGTAGGTGGCGGAGGTGGAAGCCTGATCATCCCGCCCGCCATCGACCCGGGACAAGCCGAGCAGACCAGGGCCACGGGGTCAAGGTCGTTCGTCCGGTGGGGCGCTCCACCTTGACCCCGTGGCCCTGGCCCGCTTCCCCTTCGGGCGGGTCGACGACAGACGGGATGATCAGGCGGCCGGCGTGTGCGCGTCGCGCGAGAAACACCAGGTCGCGGGCTGATCGTCGTGCCATTAGCGTGCCATTAAGGGCGGTAACGAGGGGGCAACTACGGTCACTCATGACCGACCGCAGACCCAGGTCAACGCCCCTACAAGCCAAGATCCTTACAATTCCCAAGCTGACAGCGCGGGTTCGATTCCCGTCACCCGCTCCATTTTCCAGTCCTCCGTTCGTGACAAGGTCAGTCGGCCCAAGGCCGCGCCAACAGCACCACTCGATCGGTCTCGACATCAAACCCGAGTACCGGGTTGCCCGGATCCCAGTCCCCCTCCGGCGACATCATCACCGGCTTGCCCAGCCGCCGCCCGATCACCGTGATGAACTCACACAGGATGTCCAGCCGCTCCTGCCCCTGAAGCTCCCGCAGGTCGACGTCGAAGTCGATCGCGTCATCCGCCATGAACCGGAAGATCGCCAGTACATCAGGCGCCGGCCAAACGCGAAGCTCCGCGCACTCGGCATCCACAGGTCGGGATAGCACCTGCTCGGCACGGGGCAACGGCATGACGACGTCGCCTTCGCGATACTCGCTTCTCCAACCATGGACTTCGATCAAATCGAGGACCATCTGCCAGTCCTCAACCGAGGTGTCCGTAACCCAAACATCCGGCAGCGTCCCCATCAGGCCAGGATCGAAGAAACTCTTAACCTCATCCCACACCAAATCCGACACCCCGCCATGCTGCCCGCTGATGCGAGCTACCGCACCTCGCGTAGATCGAGCCATCATGATCGCGTGCCAGATCCGTGCCAGAACAGGCGGGGAACCACGGTCACTCACGGGGAACCACGGGGACTCGACCACTCCTGACCTGCACCCCCGTTTTCCCAGCTCAGGACAGCAAGGTCAGCAGATGATTCCCAAGCTGACGGCGTACGGACCGAACACGTGAGTTTGTCGGACCTCGCTGCCACGATCTTCGTGTCCATCGCTCTCGTGGGAAGGCATGAGAATGAGCAGCGCTACGGCGGCAGCCTACAAGTGGCTCTGCCAGGAGTTCAGTGACGGCCTCGGAGAGATATGGCTCTTCGCCGGCTTCGTCCGGGATCTGTCCCCCGAGCAGGCCCTACAACGCATTGGCGTCATCCCGGGGCCTCTGGGGGAATCCGGATTCGGTGTCGCGGCCTATGCGGCCGATGGCGGAACCGCTCTGATCGAATACGGCTGGGGCGGCATCATCTATGGCTGCGGTAGGGAACTGTCGGAGGGCACAGCCGCGGCCGCAGTGCGGGCGACCATCAACAACCGGGACTTCACCCACTCTGTCGACGGCCGCTTGATCACCACGTTCAGTCTGTACTCCTACCGTTTCCGGGAGGGGGACGACCCTGACCGGCTCCAGGCGGATGCCGAAGACCTCGGCATGGACATCAACAGCGACCAGCTCGACTTCCCCGACGACCCCGTCTCCAGCGCTCTGGCCCTTGCCGAACGCGCCACGGGCGTCCACCTGTCTCCCGCCCGTTTCGCTCATCCGGCTCTGATCGGATCCACCGACCACCTCCATCCCTACCGCTGACGCCCTTGGCTCATGAAGATCCAGAACATGGGCGGAATGGTTTCGGTACGTCACACCCGATGCGGCGCGAAACTTCAGGTCACGGCACCACGCGCCGCGTAGGAAGCCCGCCATTTGTAGTCCGCAGGTTCCCGGGGGAGTCGTGGGCTCCTCGGCCAAACTGTGGCTGTGCAATATGCGTGCAATGATTATGGTGGCAGGGGGTCTGTGAGCGTGCTGCGAACCAGGTCAGCGGCCATGTCACTCGAAGAACGGTCACGTCCTGTAAAACCGTCGGCTCAGCCTACGCAGGTTCAAGTCCTGCACCTGCCACACCAGCAGAAAAAGCCCTCTCACCAGCGGAAACGCGGTGCGGGGGCTTCTTCGTTTCTGATCTACGACTCCCCGTGATTCCCCGCCGTTTCCCGTGAGATCCGGCTTCCACCTCAACCGTCTACGGCCTTCGTGGTGCGACGTCGATCATCCCGGAGCCGAAGTGCCTCCGCCGGAGGCACCAAAGGCGCAGGAGCGCGCTATCCCGTCTTTCTGCTTCTAGGGGTGATCGAAGAGGATGAGCTCGCTACGATCGGGAGCCTCAAAGATCTCGGCCCACTGCTCGATCATGCTCCGGCTGATAACCGCTACGCCCGGCGACTCCTGCCTGTTGCGGGCCTCCAGTCGGCGCCATAACTCGTCAGTGGGGACCGGCAGGTAGTGCAACTCGACTGCGGCTCCGAGGGCGCGAGCACGAAGTCGCATCTCGTCGCGTTCGGCACGAGCCCAGAAACCGAACTCCAGGATCACACTCACTCCGAGCCGGACGAGGTCTTCTGATTGCTGCCGGAACAGCCCTTCCAGCCGATCACGTGGCTCTGCCTCGTGGAGGTCGATTCCCAAACGGGCCAACCAATCGTCAGGGCATAGGCGAACGGCCGGAATCTGGTCAGCCAGTCGCTTCGCCAGAGATGTCTTGCCTGCCCCAGGCAGCCCGCACAGCAAAATCAATCGCCCCGGCCGACCCTCGTTCATGCCAGACACCCTATGTCGCACCACCGTTCCGATGGTGCCGACCACCACCGAGCACACCCGCTGACAGACGATCGACACGCATGATCCCCGCCTGCCACCAGGGAAGGAGACACTCCTACCTCTGCCCGTAGTAAGGCCGGCGATCCATTTCGGAGGCAGGCCCGCATTGGGCCCGAGGAGAAGAATCACGGCGGGCGCGACGACGACGAAGGCGACGGGAATGACCATTCGCCACATCGTGGTCAGGGCATGGGCGGTCTCCTGAGCGGGGATCTTGGTGTTCAGCTCGCCCTTCGACTCTCCGTGGAGGGGACGGGCGCTGATCGTCGGATTGGCGACTGCCGAGGGGGCTCTTCAGCCGGCTCGGTGGTGGGGGACGGAGTCCGGGACGGCTCTGCTGCCACGGCGGTACGGGGAATGCCGGGTACCCGCGTCCACGTACGGAAATGCTCAGTCCACCAGGCCGGCGCGGTAGGCGGCGATGGCCACCTGTACCCGGTTGGTGACGGCGAGCTTGTCGAACAGGTGGGATACGTGGCTTTTGACGGTTGCCTCGCTCATGTGCAGGCTGGCCGCGATCTCGGTGTTGGAGCGGCCGAGCCCCACCTCGGTGAGCACCTCCCGCTCGCGGCCGGTGAGGGTTTCCAGCCGGGCGAGCGCGTCGCGGCGACGCCGGATGGGCACGTCGGTGGTGACCCGGTGGATCAGCCGCCGGGTCACCTGCGGGGACAGCATCGCGTCACCGCTGTGCGCGAGGCGTACGGCACGGATCAGATCGTGCGGCGAGGTGTCCTTGAGAAGGAATCCGCAGGCCCCGGCCTCCAGGGCGGTGAAGACGTGCTCGTCGCTGTCGAACGTGGTGAGGATCACGACCGCGGGCGCACGGGCGAGCCGGCGGATGGCCTCGGTGGCGGCGAGGCCGTCGGTCCGCGGCATCCTGATGTCCATCAGGACGACGTCCGGCCCCAGGCGGTGCACGGCGTCGACCGCCTCGTCCCCGTCCGCGGCCTCCCCCGCGACCTCCACGTCGGGCGCGGATTCGAGGATGAACCGCAGCCCGGCGCGGATCAGCGATTCGTCATCCACCAGCAGCGTCCTGATCATGTGTGTCCCTCGCGGACGCGTCCCACGGCAACCGGCCCTCGAGACGCCAGCCTCCCGCATCGCCGGGCGCGCCGTGTACCGTTCCGCCGATCAGCCGGAAACGTTCTGCCAGGCCCACGAGACCGGCCCCGGCGCCGGAAGGGCGCGCGGCGGGCCGGAGCGATCGCTCGTTGGTGACCGTGATCGTGACGCCGTCCTGCGGGCTCCCGGTCACGGAGACGGTGACGGGTGCTCCGGCGGCGTGCTTGTGCGCGTTGGTCAGCCCTTCCTGTACGAGCCGATAGGCGGCCCGGGCGGTCGCCACCGGCAACGTGCCGAGGTCGCCGTGCAGCGTGACGGCGTTGCCGGCCGACGTCCAGGACTCCACCAATCGCCGCAGGTCGGGAAACCCGTCGTCATGTCCGGCCCGCAACACGCCCACGATCTTCCGTAGCTCTTCGAGGGCCTCCTGCGCGGTGACCCGGATCAGCGCCGCCTCCCGCTCGATCCGTGCCGATTCCGCGCCGGGGTTGACCTCCAGCCCGCCGGCGTGCAGCGAGATGAGGGTGACCTTGTGCGCGAGCACGTCGTGCATCTCCCGTGCGATCCGGCCGCGTTCGGCGGCCTTCGCCTGTTCGTCGCGCAGGTGCCGTTCGGTCTCGGCGCGCTCCGCGCGTTCCCGCAGTGATCTGGTGAGCTCGCGGCGGGTGGCGGTGTACCCGCCGGCCACCAGCACGGCGGCGGTGGCGGCCATCGCGGAGAGCAGCGCGTCCGTGCTGAACCTGCCGTCGCCGACCCACTGCTGTGCCAGGAATCCCGCCACGCCGATCGCCGCCAGCGCCGCGAACCGCGGGCCCAGCCGCGCCCCCGCACCGGAGAACAGGCCGATCAGCAGCGGCCCGGGGTTGCCCGACAGCGCGTACGCACCCGCCCCGATGGCGGTGACCGCGATCGGCCACCGATCGCGGAACCACACGGCACCCGTGGCGACCAGCCCGGCGGACGCGATGACCACGCGCGGCAGCGGCGCCCACGGCACCCTGACCGCCAGGATGGCCAGGACCAGGCAGAACGCCACGGAGGCCGCGCTGATCGCGTGCGGGCCGAGTGTGACGACCCGCCGCAGCGCGTTCCGGTACGTCACCATCGGCCCAGCGTAGCCAGGGCGGCGGCGCGTCACCTCCTACGAACGTCGATGCCGTCCGTCCGGAAATCTCCCACTTAAGTGTGATGCGACCATGGCCGCGCCGGCGATGCGGCCACGCCCTCGCCGGCGGCACCGTTGATGACTCCCGACAACGTCAGGAGTCACGCCGTGTGGCCAGTCGCCCTTCCACGCCTGCTGCTCATCGCCGCGCTGTCGCTGGTGGCCGCCTGGCCGCCTGCCGCGGCGGCGGCGGCCTCGGCGCGCGTTCCGGACACCCGTCAACTGGCGGACTTCTTCGACGCCGCCATGCCGAGAGGACTGGAGGCCAACCACGTGCCGGGCGCGGTGGTCTCAGTGGTGGGCGCCGGGAAAACCCTCTTCAGCAAGGGGTACGGCCTGGCCGACCGCGAGAACGGGACGCCGTTCGACTCCGGCACCTCGTTGGTGCGGATCGCCTCGATCACCAAACTGTTCACCTGGACCGCGGTGCTGCAACAGGTGCAGCGGGGCAGGCTCGACCTGCACGCGGACGTGAACCGCTACCTCACCACATTCCGCGTCCCCGCGACGTACCCCCAGCCGATCACGCTGGCGCAGCTGATGAACCACACCGCCGGGTTCGAGGACCGCACCATCGGCGTGGGCGCGCGGCGCAAGGCAGACGTGCCGCCCCTGGGCACGTATCTCGCCGAGCACATGCCGGCGCGGATACGCCCGCCCGGAGAGGTGTCGGCCTATTCGAACTATGGCGCGGCGCTGGCCGGACACATCGTGTCGCAGGTGAGCGGGCAGCCCTACGACCGGTACGTACAGGACCACATCCTGGACCCGCTCGGCATGCGGCACAGCACGGCCTCCGAGCCGGTCCCCACCCGCCTGGCCGCGGGCCAGGCACGCAGCTATGACTACGAAGACGGGATGTACCAGCGCAAGCCCTTCGTCTTCGACAACCTCCCGCCCGACGGATCGATCAGCGCCACCGCGAACGACATGGCCCGCTTCATGATCGCCCATCTGGAGAACGGGCCCGTCCTCGACGAGCCCACCGCCCGTCTCATGCACCGGCGGTCCTTCGCCGCCGACCCCCGCATCGACGGGTACGCCCACGGGTTCAAGGAGCAGACCGTCAACGGGCATCGCGTGATCATGCACGACGGCAGCTGGGAAGGCTTCCAGAGCGCGCTCCTGCTGGTGCCCGACGCCGATATCGGCCTGTTCGTCTCCACCAACGGCATGGGCGGCATCGATACCGTCACCGAGCTCATACCCGCTTTCTTCAACCGTTTCCTCCCCGGCGACCGCGCCGCGCCCTCCGCCTCTCCCGGCAAGGCGGCCACGCCCGTGGCGGGCTTCTACAAGCCGGCCCGCACCGTCGAGTCGACCATCGAGAAGGTGCTCACCCTCACCGGCTCCTCCCGGCTGCGGGTCGAGGACGGCGGGAAACTCGCCTTCAAGGGCATGACGTGGAGCCCGCTGGCGCCAGGGCTCTATCAGCAGGACGGCGGTTCCCAGCGGCTGGTGTTCGTCACGAACGGCGCCGGCGTCACGTACGCGGCCACCGACGGGCCCGCCTACGAACTCATCCCCTGGTGGGACACCCCTCCGGCCAACCTCGTCGTCGTCTCGGTGTTCGCCGTCACCGCCCTGACGGCCGTACTCGGCCTGCCGTCGGCCGCCGCGCTCCGGCGACTGCGGAGACGTCCCGCTCGAACGCCTCGCGCCTGGCGCGCCGGCCGTCTCCTCGCCGGCCTGGCCGGCACCGTCGGGCTGGTGTTCGTCGTCATGTTCGCGCTGACGCTGACCGGCGAGACGAGCATTCTGTACGGCGTGCCGGCGACCCTCCGGGTCCTGCTGCTTCTTCCCCCGCTGTTCCTCGCCCTCACCGTCGCCGCGATCGCGACCACCGTGATCGGCTGGAGACACCGGCCCATCGGCATCCTGGCCCGCGGTCACCAGGTGACCCTGCTGGCCGGAATGCTGGCCCTCGTCTGGTTCTGCCTGCACTGGAACCTGCTCGGCTGGCAGTTCGGCTGATTGTCGCCCGCTGACAGACGATCCACCGCCATGATCTTCACCCCGCCACCACGACGTTCACACCCAGCCGCCACCACACCAGCCCGTTCTAATCGAAGCGCTGCTGACCGAGACCGAGATCGAGGCGGTACGACTGCCCTGAGCGCCTTGCCGACGAGCCGCCCATCCCCGTCGAAGGCCGCTTCCAGGGCGTTGGAAGCGGCCTTTGGCATCGGGGGATGTCCGCCGGCCGACCGTCGCGACCCGTCGGGCCCTGTGCCCCGACGTACGGGGGAGTCAGCGGCGCGGGTAGGTGAGGCGCCGCAGTGCGGCCTCGGCCGGTCCTCTTCGCCCACCGGGCGCCAGCAGCGCGGCGAGCACCACGGTGGCCAGCCAGGTCACCACGGCGATGCCGGACGCCGCGGCGTCGCCCACACGCGTGCCGAGCCCTCCGACGTACGGTGCGAACACCGCTACGAAGATCACCGATTGGAGGAGGTAGCAGGTCAGCGACCATTGACCGCACGCGGCCAGAGCCCTGACGACCGGGCCGGAACGGCCGCGCCGCATCCGGCCGGTGGCGAGTCCGATGATGGCCGCGTACGCGAGCCCGCCGGCGATGCCGGTCACGCTGTGCAGTGCGTACGCAGACACGGCCACCATGTCAGATGGCGTCCAGACGCGGGTGTCGATCAGCATCAGCGGCACTGCGCCGACGACGGCCGCCCCGGTGCCCAGGACGGCGACCCGGGAGAGCAGGTCCCGGTGCGAGATGGGGTCTTCCAGCAGGCGGCGCCTCGCCGCCCAGATCCCGAGCAGGAAGGCCGGCACCACGCTGGCGGCGAAGTAGGTGGGCGTCATCGCGGACCATCCGACGAGCCGCATCACGGTCGCCTCGATCGGGTCCGCCATGGCGGCGGGCGTGTCGCCCTTGGGCGCGGAGACGGTGAGCAGCCCGAAACCGAACAGGATCACGACGTGCAGCACCAGCCCTACGACGGCGGCCCGTAGCACGACCCTGTCCTCGCGCCGGATGAACCCGACGAGCACGAGCCCGACCAGCCCGTACGCTCCGAGGATGTCACCGAAGAACAGCAGCAGCGCGTGGCAGAACCCGAACGCCAGCAGCCACAGGCTCCGCCGGCGCAGCACCGTGCGCACTTGTGGCCAGCTCCTGCCCGTGGCGAGCTGCCGGTTGGCGAGCTGCACCAGGCCGTAGCCGAACAGGGCGGCGAACATGGGCAGCGCACGTCCGTCCACCAGCAGGATCTGCGTCCCGGCGACCAGTTGGTCCAGGGGGCCGCCGTCGAGCGCGTAGCCGCGGAAGCCCGCCTCGTGGCCTGACAGGTACATGTGCGCGTGCGCCAACGCGATGAGCAGCAGCATCAGCCCACGCGCGAGATCGGGCGCGAGCGCGCGCCGGGTGATCGGAGTGGCCCCGTGAACGGGAGCCGGTGGGGCGATGGACATGGTTGTCCCCTTGAAATTAGATACAGATGTGTAGCTAATGTTTGAGAGTAAGCTACAGTCGTGCAGCTAAGCAAGGGGGGGTGATGGGCGATCACAACGCCCGGACGCGCCGGCGCGGAGAAGAACTGCTGAAGGCCATCCAGGACGCCGTGTTGGAAGAGGTGGTGGAGGTCGGTGCGGGGCGGCTGACCATGGACGGCATCGCCCGGCGCGCGGCCACGCCCCGCACGACCCTGTATCGCCGCTGGTCGGACCCGCTGGAGGTGCTCCTCGACGCGCTCTACCACCAGCACCCGGTCGAGGAGCCGACGGCGGGGGCCGACGACCTGCGCGGTGACCTCATCCGCGCCCTGCGCCTCATGGTGGACTGGGCCCTCAGCCCGGCGGGCCGCGCTGTCGCGGCGATCCTCACCGATCCGAAAAGCGCCGCACTGATGTCCGAGGCCCTGTTCGAGCGGGTCTTCGCCAACCGGGGCGGCACGTTCACCCGCACCGTGCTGCGGCACTACGCCGACCGGGGCCACTTCCCGGCTGAGCTGCTCACCCCGGTCGTGGCCGACATCGGCGAGGCCCTCGTCACCAAGCGTCTGATCGACGCCGGGGCGCCGCCCAGCGACGAGGACCTCGCGGCGATAGTCGACCAGGCGATCCTGCCCGCGATCGGGATCCCCACCGGCAGCCGGTCCGGCCCCGGTGGAGGATCGCGTTGACGATCTCCCGCATCCCGTAGCCGGCCGCGTGACAACGGGCGCGGACGATCGCGAACGTCGACGGACGTGTCCGCCGCCGAAGGGGTCCGGTGGTGGCCGGGACCCTGATCGTGCGGCGCGCTTCTCATGCGGTCAGCGCGTCACCGATCCGCTTGTTGGCGACCTTTTTCTGTCCGGCGACCTCTTTCTGTCCGGTGAGGCCGAAGGGCCACGGGTCGGCCTCACCGGGGCGGAAGGGAGGATCGCTCAGTTCGATGCCCGCCAGGAGCGCGGGTCGTCGAGGGTGTTCCTCGGAGTCCCCTCGTTCGATCAAATCGGAGCTCGAACGGGCGGTGAGCTCTGATCACGAGTCGACGCCTGGAGGCTCCTCGTGCGGCAGGCTGGACGCGGTCATGTGCTCGGTCAGACAGCCCCTGACCAGGCTTTGCGGGCGAGCAGGTGAACCTCCTGGAACTGCCGCCGGTCGGTGGGCTGAGGCTCGCGAACCATCCGGGCCACCTCGGACAACCCGGACTCGCGCAGCATCGTGGCGAGGTGATCGGGCCACCACCGATAGGCCGGCGCGACTGTGTGATCGAAGACCTGCGTCGGGTGAGACGGATCATCGCTTGCCGAGAAGCCGACCAGAAGGTGTCCGCCAGGTGCCAGCACACGATGGAACTCCGCCAGGATGACGGGGATTTCCTGCGGCGGAGTGTGGATGATGGACCACCGTGAGAGTACGCCGCCCAGCACGCCGTCAGCGATGTTCAACGCGGTCATCGAGCCCACGTCGAACCGCAGGCCCGGATAGGCCTGTCGAGCCAGCTCGATCATCGCAGGAGAGGCATCGACGCCGAACGCCGCCAGCCCCAGCTCGTCCAGGTGAGCGGTGACATGGCCAGGCCCACACCCCAGGTCCGCGACCTGACCGTCACCACCCGCACGTACGACCTCGGCGAAGGCACCCAAGATCGCGCGGTCCAGGGGACTGTCACGCAGCGTGTCGCGGAACAGCTGCGCATAGGTGAGGGCAACAGCGTCGTAAGCCTCGCGGGTGGTACTGAGGACATCGTGTTCGGCCATGCTCGCGACGATAGTTCCCGGCCTCGAGACGAGCCGAGAGAATCACGATCTTCCTTCCCGCCCGTTCGCCGGCTCAGGGAGGCCTGAGGCAAGTGAGGTAGGGCGTACCTGCGTCACCGGTATTCAGGGGGGCTCCAGGCATGTCAGCGCGGCAGCCGACAGTCTGGAAACGCCCGAAACCCTGGGCCTCCCGACCCGAGGGCACCCCGGCTCGAAGCATCCGCGAAGAAGGTCAACGACTGATGCGGAGAATTCGCCGGGACGCGGTCAGGTGGCGTCATCCAGCTGTTCGGCCAGCTGCTCCAGGCCCCTCTTGATGAGCCGCCCGTACTCGTCGTCTCCCAGTGCGCCGATCCCGGCTCGCGCCTGCTGGAGGTGCTCGCGGGCGCGGCCGAGGTCGCCCAGCTTGCGATAGCAGTCGCTCAGGTTGAGGTGTAACGACGGATACAGGCCGGCCACCGAAAGCGGCACCCCGGCCTGCGCCACCTGCTCGTCGGTGACCAGATCGGCGGCGGCGAGCGCCCGCAGATCCCACATCAGCTCCTGGTGCACGTCATCCTGCACGTCGGCCATCGAATGGGCAAGGACGCAAACATGCAGTGGGTCGCCTTGCTCGCCGCCGATGTCGTCCCAGATCTGCGCGAACAAGTCGCGAGCGGCTTCACGCTGACCTCGGTGGTGATGCAGTTCCACCCCCTGGCCGATCCGGGCCATCGTCGGGTCGGCGGTCATCGGCGGCTCCTTCACCGTCGCGGGCGATCGCGGTCAGCGTACTTGCTTCACGTGACTCAAGGATCTTCAAGCTTCTGACCATCCAGTTCGCCTGACAACCCCACACCAGCGGAAACGCGGTATAGGGGCTCTTCTCGCACGCTCGGCTGTTCATGGTCGTCAACGGCGCTCTACGGTTGCTCGCGTCGTATGCGCGTCGTCGTTGGAGCAAGGTCGTACGGCCCCGAGCCCCGAACGGCTTGGTAGTGCTGTCCGGTGTACGGGACTCGTCGCACGGGCCTGACGGACATCCCGACCACGGAACTAGCCGCTCAGGCGCCGGCGCAGCAAGCAGAACTCGTTGCCCTCCGGGTCGGCCAGGACGTGCCAGGACTCCTCGCCCGTCTGCCCGACATCGGCGTGCCGGGCGCCGATGCTCAGCAGGCGGTCGAGCTCGGCGGCCTGATCGCGATCGGTTGGATTCACATCGATGTGCAGCGGAAGCCGACCCGCCTTGGGGGTATCGGTCGGGTTGAACACGATGGTCGGCCGCAGGCCGCCGAAGCCCTCCTTCGGGCCGATCTCAACGCTCCCGTCGACACGATCGAGCACCACGTAGCCGAGCACCTCGCACCAGAACGCCGCAAGACGCTCTGGTTCACGGCTGTCGAGCACCAACTCGCTGATCCGGCACGCCATGTGGTCACGGATACCCGCCGTGGCCCCCGCCATGCACGCGTCGAGTCGACAGACGGCACCCCCGACCGCCATGAGGGCCCACCTCGGCCTGGTCACTCCTTTCCCGCCATCCGGCGTGCCGCCGGCACAGCCGGGCCACATCGTGGAGCCGTTTACCGGGCGAGGCAAGGTCCCGGTCGATGATCGCAACCGGCCGCGGCCCCTGCCCGAGGTCGCGATGGCGGTCTCGCGCGAGGCCCGCCGTACCGGGTGCGGCGCTCGCCAACGTGGACGGCATCAAAATAGACTTTCCGTGCTTTCTGCATAGTGCTTTCCGCATGAAGGAGAAACATGGCGGCCGAGGGCTGGGAATCGATCGACTCCGCCGACGAGTTGCGGGAGCTGCTCGGCACCCCCAAACCGGCCGCGATCGCCAAGGAGCGGAAGACCCTGCACGAGCTGGACCGGGCCTGGCTGGCCGCCTCGCCGTTCTGTCTCGTCGCGACCTCGGACACCGACGGCGCCTGTGACGTCTCGCCCAAGGGCGACCCGCCCGGGTTCACCCTGGTCCTGGACAACTCGACGATCGCGATCCCCGAACGGCCGGGCAATCGCAGGGCGGACGGGTTCCACAACATCCTGCGCAACCCGCACGTCGGCCTGATCTACTTCGTCCCCGGCCGCGGTGACACCCTGCGCGTCAACGGCAGGGCGCGCCTGGTGCGCGAGGCCCCCTTCTTCGACCGGATGGTGGTGAAGGGGCACCGGCCGCGGCTCGCGATCGTGGTCGAGATCGAGCAGGTCTTCCACCACTGCGCCAAGGCGTTCCTCCGCTCGGAGCTGTGGCGCCCGGAGAGCTGGAACCCGCAGACCCTGCCCTCGCGGGCGCGCATCGCCCAGGCGCTGGAGCGGCCTGAGGACCCGATCGAGGAGCTGGAGCGCTACTACGGCCCCTCCTACGCGGAGGGGATGTACGGCTGAGCGGGCGGGCCCGGTCCGGAACTCCACGGAGCCCGCACCGCCACCGGCATCGGCGCCCGCATCACCCGGCGCGTCCTGACCCTGACCGCCACCGTCCGGCACGACCGCCACGCCGGCCGGCCCATCACCCGATCGCCGATCGCCTGCGACCACCGACTAGGCGTGCCAGAGGGCGGCGAGCTGCCGGGTGGCGAGCCGGGACGGTACGGCGCGCAGCAACGTGTCGCGAAGCCACGCGGCGACGCCGGTCTGGGAGGTCAGCCGCGACTGCCGGGACGCCGCCCGCATCATGCGGTTGGCGATGGGCCTGCGCTCGGCGTCGTAGCGCAGGAGCCGCCGGGCGACGTCCGCCGGCTCCGCGCCGGCCAGGTGGCGGGTCAGTGAGGCCGCGTCCTCGAAGGCCTGGCCGGCGCCCTGGCCGAGGTCGGGTGGCATGGCGTGCGCGGCGTCGCCGAGGAGCGCGATCCTGCCGACCGTGAACGAGGGCAGGGGTTCGGCCAGGCGAGCGATCGGGTCGACGTAGACGTCGGCGGGCGGGGTGGCCTCGATCAGTGCCGTGACGAGGGGGTGCCGGTCGGCCATCAGGGACAGCATCTGTCGGCGTGCCTCGTCCGCACCGGGCGGCGTGCCGCGCAGCGCCCGGTGCAGTTCCGCCCGGTCGATGATGGCGGGCGTTCCGACCTCCTGCCGCGCCTGGACCGCATCGGTGATCAGCAGCGGGCGCCCGCGCCAGTCCTGATCGCGCTCTACGGGGGTGCGCTGTTCACACTGGTCACCGCGCCGCCGGGGAGCGTCAGCAGAGACGTCGTCCAGAGCATGGTTCAGGTCATCGTGCACGGCTGTGCCCCGCACGAGGAAAATCCTGAATCGGTACGGCAGGACCGCCACACCTAGCGCGGCTTCCGGACCACGGCCCGTCATGGGCAGCCCTCTGGCGCCACCTCGTCGACCGATCCCTTCGGTACGGCACAGCGGGCCTTTCCCGAGGCAGCGCCCTGAAGGACGCCTCCGAGGTGACCGGAATTCTCACCGCGTCGCCATGGTTTCCGTCTACTGCCGACGCCGTTGAGAAGCGGTCGGGAAGTCGTTGGAAAGAGGGGGAGATGATGTCCGCATCGCTGGAGTTCGCGATCGACACGTTCGGGGACGTCACCGTCGACGCGGACGGAAACCGGCTGTCGTACGCGCAGGTGATCCGTAACGTCGTCGAGGAGGCCGTGCTCGCCGACAGCGTGGGGATCGACGCGATCGGGATCGGGGAGCACCACCGGGACGACTTCGCCGTCTCGGCGCCGGAGATCGTGCTGGCGACGATCGCCGGCCGCACCGAACGCATCCGCCTCGGCACCGCGGTGACCGTGCTCAGCTCGGACGACCCGGTGCGCGTGTTCGAGAGGTTCGCCACCCTGGACGCGGTGTCCCAGGGCCGCGCGGAGATCATTCTCGGCCGTGGCTCGTTCACGGAGTCGTTCCCGCTGTTCGGTTTCGACCTGGCGCAGTACGAGGAGCTGTTCGAGGAGAAACTCGACCTGATCTCCCACCTCCTGGAGGAGGGACCGGTCACCTGGCAGGGCCGCCTCCGTCCCGGGCTGAAGGACCAGCACGTGTATCCGAAGACGGAGTCCGGCCGGCTGCGCACCTGGATCGGCGTCGGCGGCAGCCCCGAGTCCGTGGTGCGCGCGGCGCGTTACCGGATGCCGCTCATGCTCGCGATCATCGGCGGTTCGCCGGAGCGTTTCGCGCCGTACGTCGACCTTTACCACCGCGCTCTCGACCAGTTCGAGTTCCAGCGGTTGCCGGTCGGCGTGCACTCGCCGGGTCACATCGCCGAGACCGACCGCCAGGCCCGCGACGAACTCTGGCCGCACTATCGAGCGATGCACGACCGCATCGGCCGCGAGCGCGGCTGGGGCCCCACGACCCGCGGCCGCTTCGAGTCGGAGGCCGACGAGGGCTCGCTCTACGTCGGATCGCCCGAGACGGTGGCCACGAAGATCGCGAAAACCGTCGGTGCGCTCGGCGTCGACCGCTTCGAACTCAAGTACAGCTCCGGGACGCTCGCGCACGAGAAGCTGATGAACACGATCCGCCTCTACGGAGAGGAGGTCGTGCCGCGGGTGAGGGAGCTGCTGGCCCAGACCCCGGCCGCGGCGCCGGCCGGATGATCGGAGCGGGGAGAAAGGCGGCGACGAGGTCGCCGACCGTGATCAGGTAAGCCCCTCCCGAGCGTACGCGGCCGCCGTGTCGAGCAGGGGCGAGAGGGCGTCGCGGAGGTCTTCGATCCGGCGGTGGTGGAAGGCGGTCATCCTCGCTCAGGTCGGCCCGGCGTGGTGAGCCGGGCGGCACGGGTGGTGAGGTAGTGGTGCTCCGGAGCGCTCGTCGTGCGGCTCGCCGCCGCGCGGTAGTCGTCGACGGCCGCCCGCAGGTCACCGGCCATCTCCAGGAGGTGGGCCCGGGCCGTGTAGAAGCGGTGGTGGCCCGCCAGCCGGCCGTCGGCGGCGAGCGCCTCGAGCATGTCGAGGCCGGTCGCGGGGCCGTGCGCCATGGCGGCGGCGACGGCGCGGTTGAGCGAGACCATGGGGTTGTCGGACATGCGTTCCAGCAGGCCGTACAGCGCTAGGATCTGCGGCCAGTCGGTCTCCCCGGCCGTCGCCGCCTCGTCGTGGACCGCGGCTATCGCCGCCTGGAGCTGGTAGGGGCCGACCGCGCCCCTGGCCAGGGTGCCGGTGATGAGCGCGACCCCCTCGGCGACGGCCTCGCCGTTCCACAGGCTTCTGTCCTGGTCCGCCAGCGGGATCGGGGTGCCGTTCGCGTCGGTACGGGCGGGGCGCCGGGCGTCGGTGAGCAGCATCAGCGCGAGGAGCCCGGCCACCTCGCAGTCGTCGGGGAGCAGGCCGTGGGCCATCCTGGCCAGCCGGATCGCCTCGCGGGCCAGCTCCACGCGCTGCAGGTCGGGGCCGGCGCTGCTGGCGTAGCCCTCGTTGAAGATGAGGTAGAGCACGTGCAGCACCGAGCCGAGCCGTCGCGCCCGTTCCGGGGGAGCCGGCATGCGGAACGGGACACCGGACGCCTTGATGCGCTGCTTGGCCCGGCTGATCCGCTGCGCCATGGTCGGCTCGGGCACCAGGAAGGCCCTGGCGATCTCGGCCGTCGTCAGGCCGCCCACGGACCGCAGGGTGAGGGCGATCGCCGACGCCGGGGTGAGCGCGGGGTGGCAGCACAGGAACAGCGTGGTGAGCGTGTCGTCCCTGTCCGCCTCGTACGCGTCGTCCGCCGGCGGCGCCGTCCGCCGGTCGGGGGGCGCCTGGGTGGCCACCAGCTCCTCCCGGCGGCGCCGCGCCTGCTCGTTGCGGAGCTGCTCGGTCATCCGGCGGTACGCGACATGGATGAGCCACCCGCGCGGGTTGGCGGGGACGCCCTCCTCCGGCCACTGGGCCGTGGCGTCGATCAGTGCCTCCTGGACCGCGTCCTCGGCGGCGGCGAAGTCTCCGAAGCGCCGGGTGAGCACGCCGACGACCTGCGGCACCAGCTGGCGCAGCAGGTCGTCGGCGGCCGGGCTATCCAGCGGTCACAGCTCCTCGGACGGGGCCGACATCACCTGGCGCAGCTCGATCGGCATGTTCAGCGGCCTGCCGCCGGGGCCGGGCGCCGCCGAGACGTGCGCGGCGAGATCGACCGCCCGCTCCGGGTTGTCGCAGTCGATGATCCAGTAGCCGACCAGGAACTCCTTCGTCTCGGGGAACGGGCCGTCCGTGACGACGGCGGCACCGCCCTCACCGGCCCGTACGATCCTGGCCTGGTCCGGAGCCGCCAGCCCCTGGGCGTCCACGAACTCCCCGGCGTCGACGAGCTTCCTGTTCGTGTCGTGCATGAACTGGATGTGAGCCTGGACGTCCTCGACGGGCCAGGTGTGGATCGGCGGCACCTCGTCCTGCGTCTGCCCGCCGAACTGCATCAACATCATGTACTTCATGTCTTCGCTCCTCATGTTCGAGCGCCCTCGTCGACGCTCTCCCCCACAGGTAGAAGCAGGCGACCGCGTTCTCGACATTCTGCCGGGCATCCGGCGAAAAAAGGGTCCGGTCACGGAGCCGGAACGCGAAGTGCCAGGATGGCCATGTCGTCGGTCATGTGTCCCCGGCTGTGGGCGATCGTGGCGTCCCCGATCCGCCGCACGATGTCGCCGGCGTCGAGATCCCGGCACTCGGCCAGCAGGGTGATCAGGCGTTCGTCGCCGAACAGGTCCTGCTGTCTCGGCGGATGCGCCTCGGTGACGCCGTCGCTGTACAGCACCAGCGTGTCGCCGGGCCTCAGATCGAAACGGATGTTCCCGAGCCTCGTCTCCTCCATGATGCCCAGCACGACGCCGGGCGTTCTCAGGGACTCCACGCTTCCGTCGGCCCGTCGCAGCAGGGCGGAGGGGTGCCCGGCCGTGGACAGCATTCCCGTGAAACCGTCCCCGTCCGGGCGGAAGATCGCGCACACCACCGTCAGGAACCGCCCGTCCCTGATCCGCTGTGCCAGCAGAGCCCGGTTCAGCTGCTCCAGCACCCTGCTGGGCGAGACGTGGCGGGGCGCGTCGGCCCGCAGCGTGTACCGGGCCAGAGCGGTGATCTGCGCGGCCTCCACTCCGTGCCCGCACACGTCGCCCAGGACCGCGCACCAGCGCGAACCGCTCGCCAGGAACAGGTCGTAGAAGTCACCGGTGACGTCCACCTCGCCCGTGGCCGGGATGTAGGTGGCGGCGGCCTGCAGGCCGGGAACCGTCGGCATCATCGGCGGCAGCAGGCTGTCCTGGAGGGTCCTGACCAGTCTCTCGGACACCTTGTTCGCGGCCTGCAGCTCCAGCACGTGCCGCTCGGAACCGGCCAGCGCGGCCCGGAGCCGGATCTCACCCGACACGGCGCGCGCCAGGATGGCCAGCGTCTGCGCGTCGGCGTCGGACCACGCGCGCGACACCGAGTCCACCACGCAGAGCCCGCCCAGGACCTCGCCGTCCGGGCCGTGGATGGGATACCCGGCCCACGCGCCGATCCCCAGCCGCTCCACCGCCGGCAGGTCGCGCACGCGGGGGTCGGTGGCGGCGTCGCCCACGAGAAGCGGCTCGTTCGTGGCGACCAGGATGTGGCAGGGGCTGTCGGCCACCGCGTTCTGCCGCTCGGACATGGACGGCTCGCCCATTCCGATCGCGCTCTTCCAGAACGACCGCCGGTCGTCGACCAGGGTCACGAACGCCCGCCGCGTTCCGGTCACCCGCGCGGCCAGCCGGGCGAGGTCGTCGAACGACGGCTCGGGTTCTGAGTCGAGCAGGCCGGTGGCCCACACCGCCGACAGGCGTTTGGGATCGAACACCGCCGCCGGGATCTCAACGCCCATGTGCGCGACTGCCTTCTTCCGGGTACGTCATCCACGATCACGCCGCTCATACCCGGAGCCACCGAAATCAGCCCGGTGCAGGCGATTGTGCCTCACAGGGCAGTGCAAACCACTACAGATCAAACTCTAGGCCAGCGTCCCTGAGACAGGGATCCCCACCCCGTCCCGAGCCACACGGTCTGTCCCGGGCCACGTGACTCCGCCGAGACGCGGTCCCGCTGCGAATCACGTGGTCGCGCGGTGGGCTCTCATGGCCGCGGCACGGATCACCGGGCTCCGCCGGGGGCTCTCACCGTCGCGGCGTGGCGGGCCGGGCGTGATCACAGGCCCATCTCGCGGGTCAGCAGCAGGTGCGCCTGTTCGATGTCCTCGGAGGTGTAGCCGGGAACGCTCCGGTCAAGCTGCTGGAGAAGAGCCATCAGGGCCTGTTTCTGTGCCATGTGCTGGACGGGGAGCTGGTCGAGATCCACGCTCAGGAGCCAGTCGAACAGCACCACCGCGTCGGCGGTCCACAGGCTCAGCGCGGTCATGTCCGAGGCTGCCATCCTCAGGCCGGGCGTTCCGCTCATGCGAGCAACTTACCCCTATGCATATATGCGAAATAACCCACTTTGTCATCCGGATGCAGCGATCTTATGGCGCGGCCGAAACAGGGGTCGACCAGTGGTCGAAAACAGTCGAAAATCGATGGAAAGGGATGATGAATGCCATTCACGTGTCGATGCGGGACGGTCGGTGACCGGGCCGCCCCGTGGCTCGGGGACGGGTCGGCCGGGGGCACTGCAGGGGCACTGTCGGGACACTGCAGGGGCACTGCCGGGGCGCCGCCCGGGCACTGCCGGCCGGGGGCGAGGCGCGCGTGACGGGGCGGCCGGGGCGCGTGACAGGGGGTGCGGGGGGCACCCTCACCCGTCGAGCGCGGCCCACAAGGTGTCGAACTCCTCGGAGGTCAGGGCGTTCAGGCCGAAGTCGCCGGGGTAGATCGGGCCCTCGGCCAGGAAGCCGTGCTCGTCCTCGATGTGCCGCCACGAGTATCTGCGGGCGAGGCCGTCCGAACCCAGTTCGGCGTGCCTCACGGGCCAGTACTCCCCGCCGCTGTCGAGGACGGTCTCGAACAACCACACGTGGCCGTCGCCGTCCACTCCGTGCCAGTACAGGTGCGGCCGGTCGCTCTCGTCGAGCGCCCGGATCGTGTCCCTGCGACGATCCTGCAGCATCATGCTCCTTGGTGTTCGGCAAAAGGCTCGGCGTTCCTCAAAAGGCATACTGTCGCCAAAAAAGGCTAAAAGGCGCATAACTTGCCTTTTGCTGTGGTGTGTGTTCTCGGTACCGCTCCAGGCGGAGGTCGACGGCCGTACGGGGACCTGGGCGCCTCCGGTGGCGGACTGTGGCGGACTGTGGCGGACTGCGCGGCCAGGCTCGTCGCGGCGGGCGGGCGCGTGGTCTCAGCCGATCGTTTCATTGATGACCCGTGGTCCGGGCGACCGCCGCCCGGGACGCCGGCCGCCCCGGCCTACGCGGCCACCCCTCGGCGGGTATCCGGCTCCGGACGGCCGCCGCGTACGTCCGACGGGCAGGGCGCCGTCGGGGGCGCGGAGCCCGGTGAGGCTGGGACGGCCGCCGCGTACGTCCGCCACGGGCCCGTACTTCCTGGCGAACGGGAAGGGGGCCGCTTCTTCTCATCCTGGACGGGGCCCGGCGCGGGGCCCGGCGCGAGGGACGGCGTGAGGAGGGGCGGCTTGAGGGACGGCGTGAGGAGGGGCGGTGCGGGGGCCGGCGGAGGTCTGGCGCGGGGGACGGCACGGGCGCTTCGAGGGGGGACGTGTGGTGGTCCGGGTGGACCTCAATTGATTTCGCATCCCGCTGCGGAGCCGTGTATGGTTACACCTGTCCGCAAGCGAGAGCGACACGGACAGGCCCCTTTAGCTCAGTCGGCAGAGCGTCTCCATGGTAAGGAGAAGGTCTACGGTTCGATTCCGTAAAGGGGCTCGACAGCCTAAAGGCCCTAACCTCCTGGTTAGGGCTTTCGGCTTGGTTGGCCTTGAAGGCAGGTAAAGGCGGGCCAGAAAATACTCAAGGTTCCTGACGCGCGAGCGGGCATACTGGGGCGACCCAGAAGAGATCGCCCTGACCTGCACAAGTACGCAGGCACTCTGCGGGTCGGGTATCCTTGCGGGGTCGGTCGATTTCGTCGGCCTCAAGGCGGAGTAGCTCAGCCAGGCAGAGCAAACGGCTCATAATCGTTGTGTCGCCGGTTCAAGTCCGGCCTCCGCTACTACCCATCCGGGGCTTCTCCCACCAGAGAGGTCCTGTCGTGGGTTGTCCACTGTCCAGAACGTAGAAAGGCACTCCCAAGTGGCTGCCACCGACGTTAGGCCGAAGATCACGCTGGCCTGCCAGGAGTGCAAGCACCGCAACTACATCACGCGGAAGAACCGGCGCAACGACCCGGATCGGCTTGAGCTGAAGAAGTACTGCCCGAACTGCAAGACGCACCAGGCGCACCGCGAGACTCGTTAGTCTGCGCGAAGCCTTCCGCTGCGGCGGGAGATGAGTGCTTCGGCACGCACACACTCCACGAGAACCGGCGTCCTCAGACGAGGCGCCGGTTTGTCGTATCCGTACAGTTTTCTGGCACGAGCGTTGACCACGGAAGAGATCCGGTGCGAGAGCGGGCCGGGCTACGGTTTCCTGATGACTCGCCCACCGGTGAACCGCTTTCCGGTAGCTCGCCGCCCGATGTCCCCCAGAGGGCACATACTGGAATCTTGTTCTGTCAATGTCTCGTCCGACCCGCCGGTGTCGGCCCCACCGGTTCGATATCCGCAAAGGAGCACGATGGCTCTGAACCGTGACTTCGTCGGGCGGGCGTCCGCGCCCTCCTCGCCGTACGAGGTCAGTCGCGTGAAGATCAAAGAGTTCGCGACGGCGATCGGCGACAACAACCCGATCTACCGGGACAGGGAGGCCGCCCAGGCTGCCGGGCACCCCGACGTGATCGCGCCGCCGACCTTCCCCATCGTGTTCAGCCTGGCCGGAGGGTCGATCCTGACCGACCCCGAGCTCGGTCTGAACCTCGCCATGGTGGTCCACGGCGAGCAGCGCTTCGAGTACCGGCGGCCGATCCACGCCGGGGACGAGCTGGTCAGCGTCTCCACCGTGACCGACATCCGCAGCATCGGCCGCAACGAGCTGATCACCGTCAGGAGCGACGTCAGCACCGTCGACGGCGAGTTCGTGTGCACGGCCTACAACACCATCGTCGAGCGTGGAGGGGCGGGCTGACATGGCCGCGACGGTCAAGTACGACGAGGTCGAGACGGGTCAGCAGCTCCCGCCCGCCGAATACGCGGTCCGCCGCGCCAACCTGGTGATGTACGCCGGGGCCTCGGGTGACTTCAACCCCATCCACTGGAACGAGCGCTTCGCCAAGACCGTCGGGCTTCCCGACGTCATCGCGCACGGCATGTTCACCATGGCGCAGGGCGGCCGGTTCGTCACCGACTGGGTGGGCGACCCCGGCGCGGTCGTCGACTACGGGGTGCGGTTCTCCTCCATGGTGGTCGTCCCCGACGACGACCAGGGCGCCGTCATCACGGTGAGCGGGATCGTCGAGGAGAAGCTCGAGGACAAGCGCGTGGTGATCGCCCTGACCGCCAGGTCCAACGACTCCCGGGTCCTGTCCAAGGCTCGCGCGGTGGTCCAGCTGGCATAGGCACCCTGCCGTAGCGGCCCTGTCGCGGGCGCCGCCGGTGCCCAACCGGCTCCGGCCCGGCTCCGGCCCGGCCCGGAGCCGGTTCAGGGTGCGGTGGGTCGGGAGGGGTTCACCCGGGCGGCCCGCGCCGGTCCGCCGGTACGGCTCGCGGTGGGGTCGGGGCGTGGTCCGCCGGTACGGCTCGCGGCGGATCAGGGTGCGGTTCGCCGACCTGGCCGTGGTTCGCGGCATGCTCGTGGGCCGGGGCCGAATCTTCTCCCCGTCCGGGGGTAGCTCCCCAGCATGAGCGAAGTACCTCCTAACGTGACCGTCCTGGCCGAGCGGCGGGCCAAGGCGCGAGCCGAGCACGATCATGCCGCCTCCGACGCGCTCCGTGACGAGATCAGAACCGAGGGCTGGCTCGTCCGGGACACCGCGGACGGCTTCGAGCTCATCCCCTCTCCCTCCTTCGACGTGTGGCCCACGGTGAGTTCCCTGCCCGAGGGGGGCTCCCCGGGAGCGGAACGAGGCGGTTCGAGCGGCGAGCCGGGAGCGTCCACGGCCCCCGGGCGGGTGAGCGCCACGAGCGGGGCCGGCGATGATGCCGAGGGCAGAGTGGACGCGGGGGACGTGGGGGGCGCGGCCGCCGGACGGGACGACTCGGCCGACCCCGGGCGGGTCGCCGAGGCCGCGGATCCCGGACGCCACCCGGGACGGCTCGGTGACCTGGACGCCGAGCGGGTCGCCGAGACCGAGGCGGCGCCCCAGCAGACGCCCGAGGGTTCGGAGCTGGTCGGCCGGGCCGACGACCTCGGTGGCCATCCCGAGCGGATGGTCTCCTCCCAGCTGCTGTGGGACGGCAGCCTGTCGGTCTCCCGGCTCGACGAGACCATCGTTCCCCCGGCCGGCGTCGAGGAACCGAAGGCCGCGCGGCCGACGGTGACCGTCGCGCTGCTGGTCGACGGCCGTCCCGACGAGCTGCGCGAGTGCGTACGCGCCCTCGTCGCCCGTACGGAGGCGAGGATCCTCGCCCTCGACCTGGGAGACGTGGACGGCGCGGGAGCGGTCCTGCAGGAGCTGGTGGAGGAGTTCCCCCGCCGGGTGGAGGCCTGGCACGTGGCCGAGACGCCGCACTGGCAGGGCGGCTCCGCGGGGTGGGGCGAGAGCCGTGACAGGTTGCTGCGCCTCGACACCTCGGACGTGCACGTCGTCATGGACACCTCCGTGGTCCTGGACGGCGACGCCGTCACCCCGCTGGTCAAGGCGCTGGACGACGACGTGACCGCGGCCGGGTGGAAGGGGATGAATCCCCGCGAGGACGGCAAGGAATGGCTGGAGGCCGAGCCCGGCGAGGTCCGGGGGTTGCTCGGCCACCTGTTCGCGGTCAGGCGCGACACCGCGCTCGCCGCGGGCGGCTTCCCCGCCGACGCCCGCTACTACCGCAACGCCGACCTGGAGTTCTCGCTCAGGCTGTCCGGCACTCTCGTCGCCCTGGGGAAGGATCTCCCGGTCCACCAGGAGCGGCACCGCCGCGACGACGGCGTGGACCCCGAATACCGCGACGGGGAGTCCCGGCGAACCTACGACCGGGTGCTGAGGCTGCTGCGCTCCCCGTAGGCTGGTCGCGGATTTCGGCCGGGTCGCGGGTGGGGAAAAGCGCATGACGGAGCGGATGGCGGGGGTGCGGCTGGCGCCGTACACGACGCTGGGGCTGGGGGGACCGGCCGGGGCGTTCGTGGAGGCGGGGTCGTCCGAGGAGATCGTCGAGCTGGTGGCGGCGGCCGACCGGGCGGGCGAGCCGGTGCTCGTGCTGGGGGGCGGCAGCAATCTGGTCGTCTCCGACGAGGGCTTCGACGGCCTGGTCGTGCGCGTCGCCTCCCGGGGCGTCGAGGTCGAGGGGGACCTGGTCACCGCGCAGGCGGGCGAGGACTGGGACGCCCTGGTCGAGCGCGCGGTGAACGAGGGCCGGTCGGGCGTGGAGTGCCTGTCCGGCATCCCCGGGCTGGTCGGGTCCACGCCGATCCAGAACGTCGGCGCCTACGGGCAGGACGTCTCCCAGACGATCACCGCCGTCCGGGCCTACGACCGCCGGGCCGGTGAGGTGCGGGACCTGGCCGCGCGGGAGTGCGGATTCGCCTACCGGCACAGCGCGTTCAAGGACGACCTGGGGCGGTACGTCGTGCTCGCGGTCACCTACGAGCTGGCCGGGGACGCGCTGTCCGGCCCGGTCGCCTATCGGGAACTGGCCTCCCGGCTGGGGGTCGCCCTGGGCGACCGGGTGCCGCTCGCGGAGGCCCGGGCGGCGGTGCTGGAACTGCGCGCGGGCAAGGGCATGGTCCTGGACGCCGCCGACCCGGACACTCGCAGCGCGGGGTCGTTCTTCACCAACCCGGTCCTGACCGCCGAGCAGGCCGCCGAGCTGGAGCTGCGGGCGCCGGGGTTTCCCCGCTGGGACATGCCGGAGGGGGCCGTCAAGGTCCCGGCGGCGTGGTTGATCGAGAACGCCGGGTTCCCGAAGGGCTACCGGCGCGGCCCGGCCCGCATTTCCACCAAACACACCCTTGCCATGACAAATCCGGAAATGGTGGCCTCGACGGAGGAACTCCTCGACCTCGCCCGCGAGGTCAGGGACGGTGTCCTGGAGAAGTTCGGCGTCACCCTGGTCAACGAGCCCGTGATGGTCGGCACCCGGCTCTGAGGCTCTCGGGATTCCGGGGTCTTTCGAAATTCTCCCGAGGCTCCCCGAGGCCCTCCGGGGCTCCTCGCCTTGACGTCCTCCGAGGTTCTTCGAGGACCTCTGAGGACCTCGGCGGTTCTCTGAGGCGGGAATGGCCATCCGATTTCTGCTGATATGGTCTGATGGAAAGACCCGAAGGGGAGTAGTCCCAATCGCGTGATCGACATGCTGGCGCCTGAGGCGCCCGGTCGCGCGGGCCTCGGATCCGGCCGGTTCGGCTCGGCTCCGTGGCGGACGAGACCTTCGGCCTGGCAGGCATTGATGGATGCCGCCGGGCCGAAGACGTGCCCGAGACTCCCCGGGTTCCGCCCTTCCGCCCGGCTGCGTATGCGGGAAGGGCACCCTCGTTGGAAGCGTTCTGGATCAGTCTCGCCGTGATCTTCGTCGCCGAGCTCGGCGACAAGAGCCAGCTCATGGCCATGACCTTCGCCACCCGGTTCAAACCGTGGCCGGTCCTCGCCGGAATCACCCTGGCCACCGCGGTGGTTCACCTGTTCAGCGTCGCCCTGGGCGGGCTGGTCGGCGATTTTCTCCCCACCACGGCGATCACGATCATCGCCGGCATCGCATTCCTGGGCTTCGCGCTGTGGACGCTGCGCGGGGACGAGCTGACCGAGGAGGAGTCGCGAAAGGCGCGGCGCACCACCCGGTCGGCGATCATCGCCGTGACCGTCGCCTTCTTCCTCGCCGAACTGGGTGACAAGACGATGCTCGCGACCATCACACTCGCCACCCAGTACGGCTGGTTCGGCACCTGGGTCGGCTCGACGGTGGGCATGGTCGCCGCCGACGCCCTGGCCATCGTGGTCGGACGGATGCTCGGCAAGCATCTGCCGGAGAAGATCATCCGCTACGGTGCCGCCGCGGCCTTCGCCGTCTTCGGCGTGATCCTGCTGCTCGAACCACTGTTCGTCTGATCAGTACGGCGACCGCGTCCCGCTCGGCGAGTACGCCGGCCTGGGCCCGCACCGGCCGGAGACTGACGTGCCCGCTCAGCCAGGCGGCTGAGCGGGCCGGGGTGTCACCAGGCGACCGGGAAGGTCGTCAGGCCGTACACGACATTGAACGAACGGAACTCCGGTTCTCCGGCCTCGCGCAGCCCGGGGAACCTGTCGAACAAGGCGGGGAAGGCGATCTGCATCTCCATCCGGGCCAGTGGCGCGCCGATGCAGTGGTGCGCGCCGTAACCGAAGGCGACATGGGGCATGTCGGGCCGCTGGATGTCGAAGCGGTCGGGGTCCTCGGCCAGCGCCGGGTCGCGGTTGGCGGCCGGGAGCGAGACCACCACCACGTCGCCCTTCGCGATCGGCACGCCCGCGATCTCGGTGTCGGCCGAGGCGACCTTGGTGGCGCCCTGGTGGATGATCGTCAGCCAGCGCAGCAGCTCCTCGACCATGCCCTTGACCCTGTCCGGGGCGGCACGCACCAGGTCGAGCTGGTCCGGGTGGCGCAGCAGGGCCAGTGTGCCCAGGCCGATCATGCTGGCCGTCGTCTCGTGGCCCGCCACCAGCAGCAGGCCGCCGATGCCGGCCAGCTCGTCGTCCGATATCCCCTCGCCGTGCTCGCGGATGAGCATGCCGAGCAGGTCCTCGCCCGGTTCGACCCGGGCCCGGCCGACCAGCTCGGCCATGTACATGGAGGCCTCCATCTGGGCCTTCCCGCGCGCCTCCGGTGGCTGGTTGAAGTCGAGGATCGACCGGGTGCGCGCCTGGAAGGCCTCCCTGTCCTCGTAGGGCACGCCCAGCAGTTCGCAGATGACCAGCGACGGGATCGGTGTGGCGAACTCGGAGATCAGGTCGGCCGGGGCACCGGTGCGTTCCATCGCGTCCAGGTGGTCGGCGACGATCTCGCGGATGCGGGGCTCCAGGCGGCGGATGCGGCGCATCGTGAACTCGGGGGTCAGCATGCGGCGCAAGCGGGTGTGGTCGGGGGGATCCATCAGGAGCAGCGCGCCGGCGCGCAACCGCCTGGCCTGCTCCTCGCTCATGGGCGGCAGGGTGATGCCGCTGGCGTAGCTGAACAGCTCGGCGTTCCTGAGCACTTCACGCACGTCGTCGTACCGGGTGACCAGCCAGGCTTCGCGGCCGTAGGGCGTCGGCACCCGTTGCAGGCCCGGCTGCTCGCGGACGGCGGCCAGTTCGGGATCGGGATCGAACTCCCGGCGGCGCATATGGAGGGGCAACATGGTCGTCTCCTGGGGGAATCGGTTACCCCAGCAAGATCCCGTCCTGACCCGCCCTGTGCAACCCCCCGCCGGTCACGGCTTCCGGGAACGACGGAACGACCATCGGCGCCGGCGGTCGTGACACCGCCGCCCGAGCCGTCCCGGAGGAGGCCGGCCCCTGATACGGGCAGCGCCCCGCCCAGCCGTACCGTCGTCGGTGATCGCCTTCGGCGAGGGAGCGGGAGTCAGCCGATCAGGGCGAGGCGGCGGGCGGCCGCGGCCGCCTCGCCCCGGGTGGAGACGCCCAGCTTGCCGAGGATGTTGGAGACGTGAACGCTCACGGTCTTGACCGAGATGAACAGCTCGGCGGCGATCTCGCGGTTGGACCGTCCCAGCGCGACCAGCCGGAGCACCTCCAGCTCGCGCGGGGTCAGCGGAGACTCCTCGCCCCCGGCCTGCCCGGTGGTTCCGGCCTGCTCGGTGAGGGAGATCCCGATCCTGCGGGCGAGTGCCTCGATCTCGGTGGCCAGCGGCCGGGCGGAGAGCGCCACGGCGATCGGGTGGGCCGCGCGCAGCCGGGACGCGGCACCGTCGCGGTCACCGGCGCCGGCCGCCGTCCGTCCCCCGTGCAGCAGCGACTTCGCCTGGGGGAAGGGGCGGCCCAGCCGTTCCCAGGCGGCGGCCGCGGCGTCGTGGTCGCGGGTGAGTCCGAGCCGGTAGGCCTCGGCGACGGGACTGTCCACGGCCATCGCCGCCGCGGCCCTGCCGACGTGGGCGCGCAGCGCCGCCACCCGTTCCGGCGCGAGCTCCTCGACCGTCTCGCAGATGCCGCCGAGCAGGCCGAGCGTCCGCCAGCCCAGCATGGGCTTGCTCGTGATCTGCGCTTCGCGGGCGACCCGTTCGGCGACCTCCAGCGCGGCCAGCGGCTCCCCGCCGAGCATGTGCAGGCCGATCATGAGCCGGGCGTTGGCGGTCAGCTCCTGCGTGAACTCCTCGGGGACGGTGCCGAACGCGCCCACCTCGTCCAGGACGGATCTGAGCACGTCCGTCTCGCCGCGGGCGACCGCCACGTCCCCGCGGACCCGCCGCAGGTGGTGGCGGGTGCGCAGGGTGGGGTCCTTGCCGAGGATCTGCTCGATCAGCCGGGCGGCCTCGTCGAACCTGCCCAGCGCCTCCAGCGCCTCGGCCCGGTTGTTGGCGATGAACGTGCCCTGGTCCCGGTAGCGGCCGTACTTCCTCGCCAGCCGCTCCCCTTCGAGCGCGAGCTCGATCGCCTCGGTGGAGCGGCCCATGTTGTTCAGCGCGTCCACGTTGTTGGCGATGGCGCGCAGGACGCTGCGGCCGGACTCGACGCGCTCGCCGATCGCCTGCGCGGCCTCGTTGAGCTCGATCGTGGCCTCGATGTGCCCCGCGATCGAGTGGCCCAGCGCGAGGTTGAGCAGCAGCTCCGCCTCCAGGGTCTCCTCGCCGCGCTCGCGCGCGATCCGCAGCGCCTCCTCGGTGAGCGCCGTCCCCTCCGCCAGCTCGCCGCTGAATATCAGGTACGAGCCCAGCTTGGACAGCACCTCGGCGCGCTCCAGCCCCGGTTCGGGGACCAGCCGCTCGGCGTAGCGGAGATCGTCGAGCACTCCCGGCCGCCGCCTGGCCTTCTTGAACTGCGATCTCCGTACGACCAGGTTCGCCACCCGGGCGGGCTCGGTCCGCTCGTCGAGCTCGTTCAGCGCGGCCTTGACGAACTTGCTGCCCCGGTCGACCTCCCCGCAGGCGCTCGCGGCCTCGGCGGCCTGCTCCAGGACGGTGGTGTGGTCCACGCCGATGCGCTCGGCGGCGTCGGGGACCTTGCTCCACAGCGTGAGCACCCGCTCCAGCAGCTGCAGCATCTCCCGGTGGGCGAAGGTCTTGGCGGCCTTGCCCGCCGCCTCCCAGGCGGAGATGAGGGCCCAGAGGTCGTCGCGGGCGGAGTGCCAGTGGTGGGCGATCTCGATGGCGGCCCGGCCGGGAGGCACCAGCGTGCGGTCGTTGCCGATCTCCTCGGCGAAGCGGGCGTGCAGCCGTACGTGCTCGCCGGGCAGGAGCTCGTCGTGCACGGCCTCGCGGATCAGCGCGTGCCGGAAGACGTAGGCGCGGCCGTCGGCGACCTGCAGCACGTTGGCGGCGATCGCGGTGCGCAGCGCGTCGTCGAGCTCGACGTCAGACAGCGCGCTGACCGCGGCGAGCAGGGCGTGGCTCACCCGGATGCCGCCGGCGGCGGCGATGCGCAGCACCCGCTGCGTCTCCTCGGGGAGCCGCTCCACGGAGCCGATGATCAGGTCGTGCAGGGAGTCGGGGAAGGTGCAGTCGCCGCCGCATTCCATCAGCGCCTCGACGAACAGCGGGATGCCCTCGCTGCGCTGGAAGACCTTGTCGACCAGGGCGAACTCGGGCGCGATGCCGAGGATGCCTGCCATCTGGGCGGCCACCTCGGGCCGGGTGAGCCGGGGCAGGTCCATCCGGAGGACCCCGTCCAGCCGGCCGAGCTCGGCGAGCACCGGCCGGAGCGGGTGCTGGCGGTGGAGCTCGTCGGAGCGGTAGGTGAGGACCATCAGCACGGGAGCGGTACGGAGGTTCCGGCTGAGGAAGGCGATCAGGTCGCGGCTGGAGCTGTCGGCCCAGTGGACGTCCTCGATGAGGAGGATCACCGGGTGGCGCTCCGCGAGCCGTTCCAGCAGGGTGAGGATCTGCTCGAAGAGCCGGGCGCGGGCGGTGTCGCTCTCCGTGTCGCCGCTCGGCTCGCCGAACTCGGGGAGCAGCCGGGCCAGGTCGCGCGCCCCGCCCTCGGGGAGCAGGGCCGCGACCACCTCGGCGCCGCACTCGCGGACGAGCTGGCGGATCGCCGCGGTGAACGGCGCGTAGGCGAGGCCCTCGGTCGACAGCTCCACGCAGCCCCCGTTGAGCACGTGGGCGCCGTCGGCCGTGGCCCGTTCCGCGAAACACCCGATCAGCCGTGACTTGCCGACGCCCGCCTCGCCACCGAGCAGCACGGTCACCGCCGCGTCCTTCCGGGCCTGCTCGAACGCCTCGGTCAGGTCCGCAAGCTCCCGCTCCCGCCCCACGAAGACGGGACTTACCGCCCGACCAACCATGTCTGCCAGCATGTCATGCCTTAAAGATGTGATCTCCCTATTTTTCGCTCGGTGAAATCGGTGGTTCAGGGGGGCAGTGAGGCCCGGCCGGGCAGATGGGGACGGCCGGGCGCTCGGGGCGGGGTCATGCCGGGATGATCTTGCCGAAGAAGCCCCTGCGGCGCTTCTCGGAAGAGTGGGCCTTCCTGTCCTCCTGCGCCTCGCGGGCGCGGCGGTAGTTGTCCGCCTCCTCGCGGAGTTCGGTGGTCCGGTGGGCGATCATCTGAAGGTGGAACTCGGGACCCATGAGGGTTCCTTCCTGGTGTGGCGCCTCGCGGCGCGCTTTCCTTACAGACTCAAGGTTCGTCCTAAGGCCCCCGGTCCCACATCGGGAGGATGTCCTATCTCCCGGACGCTTCCCGCCCCGGCACTACCTAGATCACGCCTAGGCCGTCCCGGCACTACCTAGACGGCGCCGATTCGCCTCCCCGGCAGGGGCCCCGGCCCCCGTGTCCCCCGGAACGACCCCGCGCCACCGCCGGGCCCCGGGCGGCAGGGCGCCCCCGCGCGCGGGGGGCGGTCGGCGGATGTTGACGAAAACCGGCGGGGCCGCTGGGCAGGGTCCAGTTTGGAAGTAATCACACCAGTAGGCATGCTGGAGAGGTGTCAACTATGACGACCTCGCTCACCGACGTGGCAACGTCCAACGTCGCGCTGCGAAGCTTCCTGCACGGCCTGCCCGGTGTCGACCGCGTGGGCGCCGACCAGCGCGCCGCGATGCTCGGCACCCGATCCATCAAGACCACGGCCAAGGCCCGGGCCATCGACCTCGCCATCGGCATGGTGGACCTGACGACCCTGGAGGGCGCGGACACCCCGGGTAAGGTCCGCGCGATGTGCGCCAAGGCCGTCCACCCCGACCCGGCCGACCCCTCCGTGCCCAGGGTGGCCGCGGTGTGCGTCTACCCCGACATGGTCGCCGAGGCCGCGGCGGCCGTGAAGGGCTCCGGTGTCAAGGTGGCCAGTGTCGCGACCGCCTTCCCCAGCGGGCGCTCCTCGCTCGACGTCAAGATCGCCGACACCACCTTCGCGGTGGCGGCCGGCGCCGACGAGATCGACATGGTCATCGACCGGGGCGCGTTCCTCTCGGGTGACTACCTCAAGGTCTTCGAGGAGATCGTCGCGATCAAGGCCGCGTGCGGCGACGCCCACCTGAAGGTGATCCTGGAGACCGGCGAGCTGTCCACGTACGACAACGTGCGCCGCGCGTCCTGGCTGGCCATGCTCGCCGGGGGCGACTTCATCAAGACCTCCACCGGAAAGGTGCAGCCCGCCGCGACCCTCCCCGTGACGCTGGTCATGCTGGAGGCGGTCCGCGACTTCCTGGCCGCGACCGGCCGCAAGGTCGGGGTGAAGCCCGCGGGCGGCATCAAGACCACCAAGGACGCGATCAAGATGCTCGTCCTGGTCAACGAGACCGTCGGAGACGGCTGGCTCGACCCCGACTGGTTCCGGCTCGGCGCCTCCAGCGTCCTCAACGACCTGCTGATGCAGCGCCAGAAGCTGGCCACCGGCAGGTACGCGGGTCCCGACTACTTCACTCTCGACTAAGGCGTTCACATGTTTGAGTACGCACCGGCGCCCGAGTCGCGTGACGTCGTCGACATCAGGCCGTCCTACGGCCTGTTCATCGGCGGCGAGTGGGTCGACTCCCAGGGTGAGAACCGCAACAAGACCGTCAACCCGGCCTCCGAGGAGGTCCTGGCGGAGGTCGCCTGGGCCACCGAGGCCGATGTCGACCGGGCGGTCCAGGCCGCCCGCAAGGCGTTCGGCGTCTGGTCGGCGATGCCCGGCTCGGAGCGGGCCAAGTACCTGTTCCGGATCGCGCGCATCATCCAGGAGCGCTCGCGCGAGCTGGCCGTGCTGGAGTCCCTGGACAACGGCAAGCCGATCCGCGAGTCCCGCGACGTGGACCTGCCCCTGGTGGCGGCCCACTTCTTCTACTACGCCGGCTGGGCCGACAAGCTCGGCCACGCCGGGTACGGTCCCAGCCCGCGCCCGCTCGGGGTGGCCGGCCAGGTCATCCCGTGGAACTTCCCGCTGCTCATGCTCGCGTGGAAGATCGCGCCCGCGCTGGCCTGCGGCAACACGGTCGTCCTCAAGCCCGCGGAGACCACCCCGCTGACCGCGCTGCTGTTCGCGGAGATCTGCGCGCAGGCCGACCTGCCGCCCGGCGTGGTCAACATCGTGACGGGCGCGGGCGAGACCGGCGCCGCCCTGGTGAACCACCCCGACGTGAACAAGGTGGCCTTCACCGGCTCCACCGAGGTCGGCCGCCGGATCGCCAGGTCGGTCGCGGGCACCGGCAAGAAGGTCACCCTGGAGCTCGGCGGCAAGGCCGCGAACATCGTCTTCGAGGACGCCGCGCTCGACCAGGCCGTCGAGGGCATCGTCAACGGGATCTTCTTCAACCAGGGCCACGTCTGCTGCGCGGGCTCCCGGCTGCTGGTGCAGGAGTCGATCGAGACGGAGCTGCTCGACGCGCTGAAGCGGCGGCTCGCCACCCTCCGGCTGGGCGACCCGCTGGACAAGAACACCGACATCGGCGCGATCAACTCCGCGGCCCAGCTCGCCAAGATCCGCGAGCTGTCCGACCTGGGGGAGGCGGAGGGCGCCGAGCGCTGGTCCCCGGCCTGCTCGCTGCCCGACAAGGGCTTCTGGTTCCCGCCGACCATCTTCACCGGCGTCGCCCAGTCGCACCGGATCGCCCGCGAGGAGGTCTTCGGCCCCGTCCTTTCCGTGCTGACCTTCCGGACCCCGGCCGAGGCGGTGGAGAAGGCCAACAACACCCCGTTCGGCCTGTCGGCGGGCGTGTGGACGGAGAAGGGCTCGCGCATCCTGTGGATGGCGGACAGGCTCCGCGCCGGCGTCGTCTGGGCCAACACCTTCAACCGGTTCGACCCCACCTCGCCGTTCGGCGGCTACAAGGAGTCCGGATACGGGCGCGAGGGCGGGCGGCACGGGCTGGAGGCGTATCTCGATGTGTGAGCATCACAGGGCCAGACGCCGCCCCCGCCGTGCCCAGAGCACCCGGGGCCACGGCTTCGCCCGCGCCGGACGGCCGGTGCTGCGGGGCTGGTTCGCCCACCGGTGCGGCGTGAGCCGTTGCGGTCAGATCTTCGTGCCGGCCCGGCTGGCGCAGCAGGAGAGCTCGTGGAGAGGGCTGGGAAATGAGTAAGGCGGAGCGGCCGGGCCGGGCGCGGGCGGGCAAGCAGGCGGGTGCCCCCGCGACGGACGGTACGGGCGAGGACGCCGGGAACCGTACCGGCGAGGGCGAGGGGAGCCGCGGGTCCGCGCGTCTCGCCGTGCGCAAGACGTACAAGCTGTACATCGGCGGGGCGTTCCCGCGCTCCGAGAGCGGAAGGTCCTACGCCGTGGCCTCCTCCAGGGGCGACTTCCTCGCCAACGCCTCCAAGGCCTCCCGCAAGGACGCCCGCGACGCGGTGACGGCCGCGCGCAAGGCCTTCGGCGGCTGGTCGGGCGCCACCGCGTACAACCGGGGGCAGATCCTCTACCGCGTCGCCGAGATGCTGGAGGGCCGCCGGGCCCAGTTCGCCGCCGAACTGGCGGAGACCGGGACGAGGAAGGCCGGGGAGGTCGTGGACGCGGCCGTCGACCGGCTGGTCTGGTACGCCGGATGGTCCGACAAGATCGCCGCCGTCGCCGGATCCTCCAACCCGGTCGCGGGGCCCTATTTCAACATCTCCTCGCCGGAGCCGACCGGCGTGGTCGCGGTGGTCGCCCCCGACGAGCCGCTGCTGGGGCTCGTCTCGGTGATCGCCCCGGTGATCGTCACGGGCAACACCTGCGTCGTGATCGCGAGCGAGCGAGCCCCGCTGCCCTCGATCACCCTGGCCGAGGTGCTCGCCACCTCGGACCTGCCCGGCGGGGTGGTGAACATCCTCACCGGCTCGGTCGCCGAGATCGCCCCCTGGCTGGCCGCGCACATGGACGTCAACGCCCTCGACCTCACCGGGGTCGCCGACGAGGGCCTGGCGGTCGCGTGCGAGGAGGCGGCGGCGGAGAACCTCAAGCGCGTCTTCCGTCCCGCCACGACCGCGACCGACTGGTCCGCCGATCCCGGCACCAGGCGCCTGACGGCCTTCCTGGAGACCAAGACCGTCTGGCACCCCACCGGCGTCTGACACGCCCGGCCCGCCGCGTCCGGCCCCGCCAGGTCCGCCTCGCGGGCTCCGGCGCGCCAGGCTCCACGGCGTCCGGTCCGTGACGCCTGGTCCGCCGGGTCCGGCGCGCCAGGCGTCGCCGTGTCCGGCCCCGCCGGGCCTGGCGGGGCCGGCGGGGCCGGTGGTCAGGGGAGCGGGGCGTGGCGGGTCCAGGGGTGGGCGGCCTCCAGCTGGCCGGCCAGGGCCAGGAGCTGCGCCTCGCCACCCGGTGCCGCGACGAGCTGGACCCCGATCGGCATGCCGTTGGAGTGCCTGCCGTACGGGACGTTCATGGCCGGCCAGCCGGCCATGTTCCACGCCGCGGTGGCGGGCGCGTAGGCCAGGTTGACGCGGACGTTGGCCAGCAGCCCCCGGCGGCCCCAGCGCTCGGCGGGCGGCGGCACGGCGGCGAGCGTCGGGGTGACGAGCACGTCGGCGTTCCCGAACCACTGGTCGGCGCCGTACGCGCGCCAGCGGTCGCGGCCCGCCGCGCCGTCCGCCCCGAACCTGGCGAGCAGCCGGCCCATCCTCGCCAGGGACCTGGTGCGCCGCTCCAGCCCGCGCGGGTCGAGGCCCTCGACGTCGCTCCTGGCGCACGCGAACCAGGTGGCCACGGCGGCGGCGCCGACCCGGAGGGACATCGGCTCGGCATGGTCCACCACGGTGTGCCCCGCCGCGCCCAGCGCCTCCGCCGCCCCGGTCACCGCCCGCTGGAACTCGGCGTCCACCGAGAGCCCCGGCGGCAGCGGCATCGGCGCGACCGCGACCCGCAGCCTCAGCGGTTCCGACAGGGTGAGCCCGCCCGGATAGTCGTCGATGGCGCGGCCCACGCCCAGGGCCTCGCTCTCCCCGGGCGTCGCCAGCGACATGTCGTTCGCCATGACGGCGAGGGCGAGGGCGAGGTCGGCCACGGTGGTGGCCAGCGGCCCGTTCTCCGACATCCCGTACCAGTCGTGCTCCGGCGGCGGGACCAGCCCGTGTCCCGGCTTGATCGAGAGCAGGCCGCAGCAGGCGGCGGGGATGCGCAGCGAGCCCAGCCCGTCGTTGCCGTGGGCCAGCGGCACCATCCCCGCCGCCACGGCCGCCGCGCTCCCGCCCGAGGAGCCGCCGGGGGTGCGGCTCGGATCCCACGGGTTGCGGGTGACGCCGTACACGCTGTCGGAGAATCCGGCCAGGCACAGCTCCGGCACGTTGGTGATGCCGACGACCACCGCGCCCGCCGCCCTCAGCCTGGCGACCACGGGATGATCCTCGTCCGCGGGCACGTCGGACGTCGCCGCCGAACCGTTGCGCGACGCCTCCCCGCGGGTCGCGACATTGTCCTTGATCGCGATCGGCACCCCGGCGAGCGGCAGCACGGACAGGTCCTCCCGCTCCTGCAGGGCCCGCGCCTCGGCCAGCGCCCGCTCGGCGAGGACCACGCGGAACGCCCCGACCCGCCCGTCGCGCTCGGCGATGGCGTCGAGGTGCTCGGCGACCACCACGGGTGCCGTGACCTTCCCCCGTCGCACGGCATCCGCGATCTCCACTGCGGAACTTCCCACCCACGACATGCACCGAGTGTGGTCTGGCGAGTGCGTAAGGGGAAGCGTCCCACGTCTCAATCAGATGACTTGTCCGGCTCATCGGCGTTATTTCGCCCGGCGCGACCGGGCTTCCGGCCCGCCGGGGTCAGCGGCGGGGATTGGTACGGCGGGTGGCGGTGGCCGACAGGGGATCGTCGGGCCAGGGATGCCGGGGATAGCGCCCGCGGAGCTCGGCGCGGACCGCGCGGTAGCCCTCGCGCCAGAAGGAGGCCAGGTCGGCGGTGACGGCGGCCGGGCGGCCCGCGGGGGAGAGCAGGTGGATCACCAGCGGGACCCCGGCGACGCGCGGGGCCTCGGCCCAGCCGAACAGCTCCTGCACCTTGGCCGCCAGCACCGGCCGCTCGCCCGAGTAGTCGATCCTGACCCGCGACCCGCTCGGCACCTCGACCCGCTCCGGGGCCACCTCCGCCAGCCGGGCGTTCCACGGGACCAGGCGGTGCAGCGCGGAGACCACGTCGAGGCGCTCCAGGTCCGACCGGCGGCGGGCTCGCGACAGCTCGGGCTCCAGCCAGCGGTCGGCCGCGCCGATCAGCGCGTCGTCGTCCGTCTCGGGCCACGGGTCGCCGAGCGTGCGGCGGCAGAAGGCCAGCCGCTCGCGCAGGGCCACGGCCTCGGGTGTCCAGCGCAGGATCGACAGGCCCTCCGCGCGCAGGCCCTCCAGGACGGCGGGCCGCACGTCGGCGCCGCGGAGCGCGCGGCTGGACAGCTCGATCGCGCCCAGTCGCTCCACCCGCCGCGCCGACACGTCGCCGCGCCGCCCTCCCGGCGGGGTGTACCAGGTGATCTCCTCACCGGAGCTGTACAGGGAGGCCGCGGCGAGCCTGGCGATCTCCTCGTCGATCACCACCGCCTGCCTGATCCTGGCGGACGCCGCTCCGGTGGGCCGGTCGGCGACCGCGACGGCCAGCCACTCCGCCGTCTCCAGCCGCGACCCGCGCGGCAGCTCCGCCGCCGTTCCCGAGGCCATCAGGTACGAGCCGCCGCGCCGTCGCGCCACCCGCTCCGGGTAGGCCAGCGCCACGACCGTCCCGGCCACGGCGTCGTCGCCGTTCCCCGGCCGGACGGCACCCGCCGCTTTCCGGCCCGCACGCCGGGCTGTGCCGGGCACGGCCCGCGCCAGGCGTCCCGCCTCCTGGCGCCAGCGGGCGGAGAAGCCGTCACCGCCCCGGCGCGCGGAGCGCCAGACCGCCACCAGGTCGTCGCCCGCGTCCCTGGGCAGTTGCTCCGACAGCAGCGCCACCACCTCGGCGGCCCGGGACCCGGCGCCGATCCCGTCCGCGCCGGTGTCCGTGCCGGCGTCGATCAGGGCACGGGCCAGGCGCGGATGGACCCCGACCCCGGCCATCCGCCGTCCCCGGTCGGTCACCCGGCCCGCGGGGGGAAGATCGGGCGAGTGCTCCGGCGCGCCCGGTGGCCGCGGCGTGCCGGGAGAGTCCAACGCGCCCAGGGCGTACAGGGTGCGGCGGGCGGCGTCCATCGCGGCGGCCGGCGGCGCGTCGAGCAGGGCCAGGCCGGTGGCGGCCGGATCGCCCCAGCAGGCGACCTGGAGGGCGAAGCCGGTCAGGTCGGCGAGCGCGATCTCGGGTCGCGCGTGCTCGGGCAACCGGTCGTGCTCGGCCCGCGACCAGCACCGGTAGACCACGCCCGGCGCCTCGCGGCCCGCCCGCCCCGCCCGCTGGGTGGCCGAGGCCCTGGACGCGCGGACGGTGGTGAGCGAGCCGAGACCGCGCGCGTGGTCGGTACGGGGCTCCCTGGCCAGGCCGGAGTCGACCACGATCCGCACGCCCGGCACGGTCAGGCTCGACTCGGCGACCGAGGTGGCGAGCACCACCCTCCTCCCGTCGCCCGGGGACAGGACCGCGTCCTGGACGCGGGCCGGGGCCTGGCCGTGCACCTGGAGGACCTCGACGCCGGCCTGGCCAGGGAGCATCGCGGCCACCCGGCCGATCTCGCCGACGCCCGGCAGGAAGCAGAGCACGTCCCCCTCGTGCTCGGCCAGCGCGCGCCGTACGACACCGGCGACGTGGGCCAGGAACGCCGGGTCCACCCGCATGCCGTGGGGCGGTGCGACGGTCCCGGTGGGCGGTGCCCAGACGGGCGTGACCGGGTGCATGGTGCCGGAGGCGTGCACGATCGGCGCGGGTTCGCCGGGTTCACCGGGTTCGCCGGGTTCACCGGGTTCACCGGGTTCACCGGAGGCATCGGAGGGGGCGGTGTCGCCGGGCGCGGGGGGATCGCCGGGGGAGCCGAGGAGACGGGCCCAGGGGGCGGCGTCGGCGGTGGCGGAGGTGGCGACGATCCGCAGGTCGGGGCGGAGCGCGGCGCGGACGTCGAGGAGGAACGCCAGCGCGGTGTCGGCGTCCAGGTGGCGCTCGTGGCACTCGTCGAGCAGGACCGCGTCCACTCCTTCGAGCTCGGGGTCGCGCTGGAGCCGCTGCAGGAGGACTCCCGTGGTGACGACCTCGACGACCGTCCTCGGACCCACCCTGCGCTCGCCGCGTATCGAGAACCCGACCTCCGCCCCCACCTCGGACTCCAGCAGCCACGCCATCCGCCTCGCCGCCGCCCGTACCGCCATCCGCCTCGGCTCGGCCACGATCACCCGCCTGGGCGCCGAGCCGTCGAGGAGCCCGGCCAGCGCGAGCGGGACGAGCGTGGTCTTGCCGGTGCCCGGGGGAGCGGTGAGCACGGCGACGCCCCGCCCGTCCAGCGCCGCGAGCAACTCGGGCAGAACGTGACGTACGGGTAGGCCGGACCAGTCGGAACGCACCCGTCCAGTGTCCCCGAGTCCGGTACCGGGTGAGACGCGGCGATCACCTGGAGCCCGTGGAGGCCGGGGAACCCGAGGAGACCGGACAGCCCGGGAAGCCCGTGGAGCCAGCGGAAGCCGTGGGGCCCAGGCGGTCCGGCCGGTCCGCGGTCCGGAGGTTCGTGAGATCCGGGGAAGGGGAGGCCCGCCCGCCACCGTGTGATCCATAACGCGGCGGCGAAGAGTGTGTCTCGGGAACATGTCAAACGGGTTACGACGGTTTTAACGTGCGCTGGTAAGGGCCGGTGATACAGGTCACAGGGCCACAAAGGAGCACCTCATGGCAGCATCCCTTCCGGCGGGTCTTCTCCGCATCCTTCTCACCCTGTCGCTCGGACTGCTCGGACTCCTCGGCGCGGCGACCGCGACGACGTCTCCCGCTCGGGCCGCGTCCCTCGTCCAGGTCGGCTCGTTCGGCAGCAACCCCGGCAACCTCACCATGTACAGCTACCGGCCCGACGGCTCGACCGCCGGACGCCCGCTGGTGGTCCTGCTGCACGGCTGCACGCAGAACGCGAGCGGCTACTTCGCCAACTCGGGATGGCGCAAGTACGCCGACCAGTCGGGATTCACCCTCGTGCTGCCGCAGACCGGCAGCGCGAACAACTCGTCGAGCTGTTTCAACTGGTTCGAGACCGGCGACACCACCCGGGGCCAGGGCGAGGCCGCCTCGATCCGCGCCATGGTCGCCTACGCGGTCTCCACCTACGGGTCCGACCCGGCGCGCGTCTACGTCTCCGGCCTGTCGGCGGGCGGGGCGATGTCGGCCGTCATGCTCGCCACGTACCCGGACGTCTTCGCGGGCGGCTCGATCGGGGCGGGGCTCGCCTACCGGTGCGCCGCCGGCCTGCTCCAGGCCTCCACCTGCCAGTACGGACCGGTCAGCAAGACCCCGCAGCAGTGGGGCGACCTGGTGCGCAACGCCCACTCCGGCTACTCGGGACCGTACCCGCGCGTCGCGATCTGGCAGGGGCTGTCCGACTACACCGTCGTCCCGGCCAACGCGGCCCAGCTGCGCGACCAGTGGACGAACGTGCGGGGCGTCTCGCAGAGCCCCACCTCCACGCGGAGCCTCACCGGCGGCACCTCCCTGAAGGTGTACGGGAACGACGCGGTGCGCGTGTACGAGATCACCGGCATGGGACACGGCCTGCCGATCGATCCCGGCGGCGCCGCCGACCAGTGCGGCAGCGCGGCGGCCTACTTCCTCGACACCATCTGCTCCGCCTACCACGACGCGCAGTTCTTCGGCCTGACCGGTGGCACGCAGCCGACCCCGAACCCGACCGTCACGCCGACCCCGACCCCCACCCCGACCCCGACGGGGCCCCAGACCTGCGTCAGGGCGAGCAACTACGCCCACACCGTCGCCGGACGGGCCTACCAGTCCGGCGGCTACACCTACGCCAACGGGTCCGACGACGCCATGGGCCTGTGGAACGTCCTCGTCACGCACGGTCTCAAGCAGACCGGTCCCAACCACTGGGTCGTCGCCGACAGCGAGTGCTAGCGATCCTGCGGACGGCGGGAACCCGAACGCGACCGGCCGACCGGCTGATCAGCCGACCGGCCGGTCGTTCGTTCGCGACATCGCCCGCGTCGCGGGCGCGCAGCGGCCGATGCACCTCGGTGTGTCCACGGCGCGTGCGATCATCCCGCGCCGATCGAGGACGAAGCCATCCGAGATCATCGACCCCGGCCGGAACCGGGGGCTACGGGCGCGAGGCGTCTCGCAGGGATTCGGCGGCGGTGAACAGGGAGGCTCCCAGAAGGACGACGTCCTTCACCAGGAACTGGCCCGCGAGGGAGAGCTTCGGCTCCCCGCGCCTTTCCTGCCAGGCCTCCGGCGTGGTGATCAGGAAGCTGAGCGTGGTGGTGAACATCCCCGCCGCCGCCAGGCTGCCGAGCGCCGAGGCCCTGGGGGCGAACGACCTCGCCGCGATCAGCGATCCGATGACGATCTCCGCCACGCCGATGAGCCTGGCCAGCCGCCGTTCGCCGAGCATGGTGGCGAGTCGCGAGAACGGCGGGCTCGAGGTGATCAAGGGGCGGATGTTCTCGACCTCGTAGTCTTCGAACTTGAGCCGCCCGATCATCACCAGGTTGAGCGCCAGTCCGAAACGAAGCGTGGAGGCCCCCGCGATCTGGAGATTGCCGGCGGCCGTGGATCGCGTTCTCATACAGGTATCCCCTCGCATGTGCGTCGCGAATGTCCTGCGTGTGGCCAGTCTACGCCGGGCTGTATTCAGGGCCGCCGAGCAGGACCGCATGCCGGACGGGGAGTGCGGGGGCATCGGCCCACGAGCCGATGGAGCGCTCCGTCGGCTCGATCGTTCTGGCGTGCCGCCACCTGCCTGGCACGCCCGGCTCGTCACCGGCGTCGGGAGTCAGGTGGTGTCGCCGATGGCGCGGGCGGCGTTGATCAGGCCGATGTGGCTGAAGGCCTGCGGGAAGTTGCCGAGGGGCTCCCCGGTGGCCGAGTCGACCTCCTCGGCGAGCAGACCGACGTCATTGGCGTACGACGCGGCGGTCTCGAACGCCCGTCTGGCCGCGGCACCCTCTCCCGTGAGGGCCAGGGCCTGTGCGAGCCAGAAGGTGCACAGCAGGAACGTGCCCTCCTGGCCGGGGAGCCCGTCGGCGGCGTGGTAACGGTGCACCAGGCCTCGATCGTCGGTCAGGTGGGTGGCGATGGCGTGCACGGTGGACCGCACCCGCGGATCGTCCGGGGAGAGGAACCCGACCATGGGCATGACCAGCACGGCGGCATCGAGGTCGGTGCCGTCGAACGTCTGGGTGAAGGCACCCGCACGCTCGTTCCAGCCCCGGGTCAGGATCGCGGCGCGGATCTCCTCGCGAGTGCTCGTCCAGTCGGCGATCCGGGCGTCGGCCCCCAGCATCGGGGCCAGCGCGATGGCCCGATCCAGTCCCACCCAGCACATCAGCTTGGAGTGCGTGAAGTGGCGGCCGGGCCCGCGGACCTCCCACAGGCTCTGGTCGGGCTCCCGCCAGCGACGGGCGGCGGTCTCAGCCACCCCGACCAGAAAAGCGCAGGTGAACGGCTCGAGAGGGCCGGTGTCGCAATAGATCTGATGGGCCGCGTCGAGCAGCTCCCCGTAAACGTCGATCTGGCGCTGGCGCCAGGCGTCGTTGCCGACCCGCACCGGCGCGCTGCCCCGCCAGCCGCGCAGGTGCGGCAGGTGCCGTTCGCTCAGGTCGCGCTCGCCGCCCACGCCGTACATGATCTGCAGGTCGACGCCCCGGTCGAGCTGGGTGGCGCAGGCGTTGGCGAGGAAAGTGAAAAAGGCGGTCTCCTCGATCTCGCAGGTGGCGGTGGACAGGGCCTGCAGGGTGAAGCTGGCGTCCCGGATCCAGGTGTAGCGGTAGTCCCAGTTTCGCTCCCCGCCGATGCTCTCGGGCAGGGAGGTGGTGGCCGCGGCCACGATGGCCCCGGTGGGGGCGTACGTCATCGCACGCAGCACCCGGCCGCTCTGGTTCACCTGTTCACGCCATGGGCCTTCATAGTCGGCGTGATGCCGTGACCAGGAGCGCCAGCCCGAGACGGTGTCCTTCGCCCGGCGTGCGATGTACGGGGGAGTGCGGCACGACGGGTCGGGCGCCCACGCCCAGCCGGCCTGCAGGGCGAACCCCAGGCTCTGCCCGGCGCGCAGGGTGACGGCGGTGTCCGCGACCGACCCGCTCACCCGCAGCTCGACGGGGCTGGACAGGGCGAGGACGTTGGCCCCGCCACGCGAGATCAGGCCGCCTCGGACAGGTTGCATCAGGGGGTGGACGAGCCCGAACTCGGGTCGCGGCACGTACGCCACCTCCACGGTCACGCGACCTTCGACACAGGTCACCTGACGCAGGAGCAGGCCGGGCGAGGACATGCCCAGCGAGTGCCCGCGTTCCCGGCTGCCCAGGGCGAGCGCGTCGAGGAGCACCACGGTTCCGTCCCGGCAGCGGAAGGTGGTCTCGAGCACCAGGGTGTGCTCCAGATACCGGCGGGTGACCTCGGTGGGGCCGGTGGGGCGGATCGACCAGTATCCGGCGTCCTCGTCGAGCAGCCGGGCGAAGAGCGCCGGACTGTCGAATCGCGGCAGGCACAGCCAGTCCACCGAGCCGTCGGAGGTGACCAGCGCGGCGGACCGGCAGTCCGACAGCAGGGCGTAGTCGTTGATCGGTCGCGTACTCAATGGGCACCTCGTCCATCCCCCGGGAAGGATCGTGGAGTTCGCGGCGAGCCATGCGGCCCAGGCGACCCGGGTGGTCCAGGCGGCCCGGGTGGTTCGGACGGGGGGAGGGGGCCTGCCCTGTCTCTTCCCGCTTTTCACCAAGGCCGCTCACTTGACGGGTGAAATTCTTTTCCCGGGCGAAGGGAGGGCCGGGAAGAGCGCGGTGACGGCCGGCTCCTCCGGACCAGCCGTGATCATTCGCCGGACAGGCTCTAGGCCGAGGGGTCGAGGACCCCGAAGCTCACCAGGGCGATGATGATGATCCCGAGGGCGATCCGGTAGATCACGAAGCCGGTGAAGCGGTGGGTGCTGATGTACTTCAGGAACCACGAGACCGCCAGGTAGCCCACGATGAACGAGATCACGGTGGACAGGATCGTGGGGCCCCACTCGGGCGCCGCGCCCTCGCCGATCTTGAACAGCTCCAGGAAGCCCGCGCCCAGCACGGCCGGGATGGCGAGCAGGAAGGAGTACTTCGCGGCCTCCTCGCGGCGGTAGTCCAGCAGCAGTCCGGCGCTGATGGTGCCGCCGGAGCGGGACACGCCGGGGATCAGGGCGAGCGACTGGGCGAAGCCGTAGATCAGGGCGTGGGTGAAGCTGAGGTGCCGCTCCAGGGTGAGCCTGTTGCGGGCGGTGTGGTCGGCGAACCACAGGATCAGGCCGAAGACGATCAGCGTCGTGCCGATCAGGCGCAGGTCGCGGAAGGCGCCCTCGATGGAGTCCTTGAAGAGCAGGCCGAGCACCACGATCGGGATGGTGCCGACGATGACGTACCAGCCCATCCGGGCGGCGTAGTGGCCGCGCAGGTCGGGGGTCCACAGGGACCGCGTCCAGGTGGAGATGATCTCCCAGATCTCCTTGCGGAAGTAGATGACCACCGCGGCCTCGGTGCCGAGCTGGACGACCGCGGTGAACGCGGCTCCCGGGTCCGGCCAGCCGAAGAACGCCGACACGACCCTGATGTGGGCACTGGAGGAGATCGGCAGAAACTCCGTCAATCCCTGAATCAGCCCGAGGACCACCGCTTCGAACCAGCCGATCACTTCAGCACCTTCCGTACCAGCGCGTGCGTAACCTACGCGAGGCTAGCGGAGCGGCGGAGCAACTGTGACCCGGCCGTTCGGCCGATGCCGGCCGCTCTTCTTTCGTGATCGGCCGTAAACCGAACCCGCCCGCCAGACGGTAGTCATCATCGGAGCACCGAGGCGGAGGCACGATGACCGAGTTCGCGGAGTACGTCGAGCAGCGCCATGAGCGGTTACTGCGAGCGGCGTATCTCCTCACCAGGGACTGGGCGATCGCCGAGGACCTGGTGCAGACCGCGCTGGCCAGGGCCTGGCTCGCCTGGCAGCGGATCGACGGCGATCCCGACCCGTACGTCTACCGGATCATCGCCAACACCCACGCCTCCTGGTGGCGGCGGCGCTGGCGGCGGGAGATCCCGACGGGGGAGCTGCCCGACCGGCCGGACGGGCGGGACTTCGCGAGCGACGTCGGCGACAGGGACGCGCTGTGGACGGCGATCGGCACCCTGTCCGGGCGCCAGCGCGCGGTGGTCGTCCTGCACTACTTCGAGCACATGCCGCTGACCCAGGTGGCCGGGGTGCTCGGATGCTCGGTCGGGACGGTGAAGAGCCAGCTCAACAGGGCTCTCACTCGGCTCAGGGTGGACCGGGGGATCCAGGCGACGACGGGAGTACGCGGATGAGCAACACCGAGAACGACCTCAGGATGCTCCTGGAGGAGCGCGGCGCGGGCAGCGGCGGGGGCGGGGACGGCGGGGACGGCGGGGACGGCGGGGACACGGCCCGGCTGGAGGCGATCCTCGCCAGGGGCCGGGCGATCCGGCGGCGGCGGACGGCGGCCACGGCCGCGGCGGTCGTCACCGCAGGGGCGCTCGCGGTCGCCGTGGTGGCGCCGTCGCTGTCCGCCGGGGGCGGGGCGGAGGCGCCGATCGTGGCCGTCGCCGCCGACCCCACGCCCGTTCCCACCGCCGTCCCACCCGTCTCCGGCAAGGACCTTCCCGCGACCGTCAACGACCTGCGGAATCGCCATGAGATGCGGCTGATTCACGCGTACCGGTCGAATACCTTGGGTGTGAAACGCACCCTGAAGTTCACCCCGACCAGTGTCTTCACCGGATTCCGGGTCGTCTGCGAGGACCCGAGGGCAGTGGTGGTCAAGATGACCGGGACGGGAATCCACAGATCGGGCTCCGCCCGCGAATGCGGCAGCGGCTGGCCGGGGCTGACCTCGCAGCACGACAAGGAGTCGGTGCCCCCCGACTGGACGTCGCGCGAGCAGAGCGCGACGGTCTGGGTGCTTCCCCCCAGGCCGCGCATCTCCCGTGAAGCGCTCAAAAAGCTGAAGTGCCCGGAGAAGGAGGTGGAGAGGACGGGGATGTGCCGCGGGCATTACATGATCTGGGACCTGATAGGCCCGCGGATGGACACGCGGGTGCTGGAGCGGGTGCTGGCGAACGTGGGCAGCAGGCCCGGCCGCTGGGCGATCGGCGTCTACGACCGACCGTCCTCCTAATGGCAGATACCGGGTCGGTCTCGCTGGCGGACTCGGTGCCTGGCAGCCGCTGGTGAGTGAGCACTCTGACCCGATCCCCCGGCCCTCGGGACGACTCCCGTCAGACGGCTCGGCCGCGGGCGTACCTGGCCGCCATCGTGTGGAACACCTCCTTCGGCGCCCAGCGCTCCCGGTCGAGCATCCTGACCACGCCGTAGGAGGCGAGGTCACCGTCCCCGACGCGGCCGAAGCCCGCGAAGGTGAACCAGAGCGCGGTGTCCACCCCCTCCTCCTCGAAGACGTCCAGCAGCTCGGTGAAGTAGCGCACCTGCTCGCCCTCGTCCCGTACGGCGTCCTCGGGCGGCAGCCAGGCCATGCCGCCGCGCTCGCCCGCGCCCCGCCAGGCGCAGGTGCCGAACTCGGTCACCGCGACCGGCTTGCCGTGCTTGAACTTCTCGCGCAGTTCCTCCCTGAAGGTGCCGGCGTTGTAGGCGGCCCGGTAGCTGTCGGCGCCGACGATGTCGAACGGGCCCCAGTCGACGAACTCCCATGGGGCCGCCGCGTAGGTGATCCGGCCGCCGAAGCGGGGCCTGACGACGGCCGCGCTCTCGGCCAGGAAGCCGTTGAGCCGTTCCAGGACGGGGCCGAGCGAGGACCACCACTCCAGGTCGGCTTCGTCTATCGTCCGCATGCGGTCGCGGTACGTGGCGCCGGGGATGAACCCGGGGCCGAACGCGCTGATCTCGCACCCGGCCACGAACACCACCTCGGCCCCGCCGCGCCGTACGGCCTCGGCCCGCTCCGCGGCGTCGGCGAAGGTCGAGAGCATCGCCTCGGCCGGGAGATCGACCGGGAAGGGGGCGAACCAGATCTCGAGCCCCGCCGCGGCGGCGTGCTCGGCGGCGACGCTCAGCCGCGCGGGATCGCCACCGGAGATCCGTACGGCGTCGCAGTGCAGCTCGCCGGCGATGACGTCCATGTCGTGCCGGACGGCGCCGGGGTCGAACACCTTGCGGGTGTTGTCCTGCCCGGGGAGGAACCCGGTGTCATAGTTGATCCCTTTCGCGCGCATTACTCTCCCGGTTGGTCGAGACCGTGTTCCAGTAGGTCGAAGGCGAGCTCGACGTCCCCGCAGAGGCGGCTGCCCGCCTCGTCCAGCGAGGCGCCGGAGACCAGGTGGCGGAAGAACCTCTCCTGCAGGGTCAGCACCGAAGCGGTGATCTGGGCGGCCATCAGAGCGGCCGTCAGCTCGTCGCGCTCTTCGGCGAGCACCCGCGCCAGCGCCAGGCGCTGGCCGTGGAGCAGGTCGTTCGCCCCGCTGCTGAGCGCGGGGCTGGAGAAGATCACTCGCATCTGGACGATCAGCGTGTCCCTGTCCACGGCCTCCGCGGGCTCGGTGGCGAATCCGCGGTAGTACGCCCGCAGTGCCTCAAGCGGTGACTGCCCGGGAGGCCGCGCGGCGACGATCCCGGCCAGGTCCTCCTGGCCCACTCCCCGCAGGACGAGTGACTCCTTGGTCGGGAAGTACTTGAACAGCGTCACCTTCGCCACCTCGGCGGCCTCGGCGATCTCGTTGACGGTCACCGCGTCGAAGCCGCGCTCGGCGAACAGCCGCAGCGCCACCGCGGCGATCCGCCGTCGGGTCTGCTCCTTCTTCCGCTCCCGTAGTCCTGCCATGCGAGTACGGTAAAGGCGAACCGGGTTTAAAAGCAAACCCAGTTCATTTTTCTTCGTGACGGGGACGGGGCACGACGGGGAGGCGAGCGGGCCGGTTGTGGCGTCCGGCCCGGCGAGGGTGGCATATTGCCTGGGCACGGCCCGGAGGACGACGATCGGAGAACGGGAAATGACGGAGAGGACGATCGCGGACTTCTGGTTCGACCCCTCCTGCCCCTACACCTGGATCACCTCCCGGTGGCTGGCGGAGGTGGAGCGGGTGCGGCCCGTCGAGGTGCGCCGGCACCTGATGAGCCTGTCGGTGCTCAACGAGGGCCGCGACGAGGATCCCGAGGGGGACACGGAGGGGTACCTGTGGGTGCCCGTGCGCGTCTGCATGGCCGTGCGGCAGGAGTACGGCCAGGAGGCGCTCGGGAGGCTCCACACCGCGATGTGGACCGCCGGGCGCGCTCGCGGGGACGACTGGGCCGGTTCCCTGCACGACTCCCTCGTCGCCGCCGGCCTGCCGCCGGAACTCGCCGAGGCCGGGACGTCGACGGCCTACGACGAGGCGGTGCGCGCCTCGCACGCGGAGGGCATCGGCCTGATCGGCGAGCACGTCGGCACCCCGGTGGTCGCCGCCACCGGCCCCGCCACCGGTGGCGAGCGCGTGGTGTTCTTCGGCCCGGTGATCTCCCGGACCCCCGTGGGCGAGCAGGCGGGCCGCCTGTGGGACGGGACGCTGCTGGTGGCCGCGACCCCGGGGTTCCACGAGCTCAAGGGAGCCCCGCACGAGGAGCCCCGGCTCGACGATCCGAGCTGACGGACCGCGGGCCCCGGAGGGCCCTTCCGCGAGCGGTCCCTTTCGAAGGCGGTTCCTCCGCGAGGGGTTCTCCCGCGAGGGGTGCGACCCGCGTGCCGGGCCGTCCGGAGAGGTTCCGGACGGCCCGTGGAGGGGAAGGCGCGGGCCGCACCCGGTCTCGCTCACCGCAGCCGGGTCACCGTCCCGCTCACTGGCTGGTCAGCTTGACGTCGTCCACCCCGGCCTCGACCAGGGAGGCGCCGGAGGCGTCACCGGCCTCGATCAGGATCCGGACGCTCTGCCCCGCGAAGGCGGAGACGTCGACGTTGGCCGCGCCCCAGGCACCGTTGCGGTTGGAGGCCGCGCCGAGCTGCTGGAACACCTGGGTGGTGGTGGAGCCGACGACCTTCACCCGCAGGAAGTCGGCGCTGGAGGCGTTGGAACCGTGCGCCAGATACCAGGAGAACGCCAGCTTGAGCGTTCCCGTCGACGGCAGGGTGACCGCCGGCGACCGGACGCTGGTGATGCCTCCGTCGATGTCGTGTTCGCCGGCCGAGGCGCCCGCGAGCCTGCCGGTGACCAGGTCGTTGGTGCCGCTGACGGTGGTGCCGAGCTGCTTGGCGCCGCTGGAGGTGGTGGCCGCCGGGTCGCCGCGCTCCCACTGGCCGGAGGTGGCGGTGTCGGTCCCGGACGGGTTGGTCGTCCAGCCGGTCGCGGTCTCGAAGGTGTCCTGCCAGACGACCGTCGGAGGTACGGCGGTCGCGGTCGTCCACACCGCGTAGGCGATGGCGTCGGCGTTGCGGTTCAGCGCGGTGTCGCTGATGTTGGACGTGGTGTCGCACGCCCGGTGGTAGCAGGGATCGAACGCCTGCCCCGCCGTACCGCCCCACAGGGTGGCCTGGGCGCTGGACTTGATGCCCTCGGCGCCGGTGAAGGTACCGCCCGCGGGGATGCCGACGGCGATGAACGGCCCGTAGTCGGAGCGGCCGTCGAAGTCGGTGCCCCGGGTGGCCACGCCGATCGAGGTGAAGTACGCCTGGAGCGTCGACTCCAGCTGCGCCGAACCCGCCGGGCCGGGGCCCGAGCCGACACCGTCGGAGTTGTCGCCGTCGTAGACGAAGTATCCGGCGTTGGGCGAGCCGACCATGTCGAAGTTGTAGTAGCCCTTGACCTTGGCCCGCTCGGCGGCCGGGAGGTTGTTCACGTAGTACTGGGAGCCGCGCAGGCCCAGTTCCTCCGCGCCCCACCAGGCGAAGCGGAGGTGCTTGGTGGGTGCCAGCGACTGGCGGGAGACCTCCAGGGCGGTCTCCAGGATGGCGGCGCTGCCGGAGCCGTTGTCGTTGATGCCCGGTCCGGCGGTCACGCTGTCGAGGTGGGCGCCGACCATCAGGATGTCGTTCGGGTCGCCGCCCGGCCAGTCGGCGATGACGTTGTAGCCGGTCGCGCCGTTGTAGGTGAACGACTGCAGGGAGGTGGTGAATCCCGCGCCGTCCAGCAGGCCCCTGATGTAGTTGGCCGAGGCCAGGTAGCCGGGGCGGCCGTGGGCGCGGTTGCCGCCGTTGGCGGTGGCGATGGACTGGAGCTGGGTGAGGTGTGCCTTCACGGCGGTCAGCGAGATGTCCGGTGGGACGGCGGCCGACGCCGACGGTGCGGTGAACGCCAACGGGATGGCCAGGATCGCCGCCATGCCCATGGTCCACAGACTGCGCATCATGCTCCTCGGGTTTGAGGTGTGGGGGTCCCCCGAGCGGCGCGCACCCGTGGCGGGTGCGCGCCGTACAGCGTGGTGGTGCGCTTGCGGAGCGGATCCCTAGCGGGCGGCGCCCTCGTGTGCCGCAGCGGTCCTCGCCGCGGACTTGGCCGCCGCGGCGTCGCGGTCGGGAATGCCGGTCAGGTCGTAGGCGAAGTACGCGGTGGAGTAGCCCACGGCCTTGGAGTTGCGCTCGAGCGCGGCGGCGTTGATGTTGTCGATGCCGTCGCAGGCGGAGTGGTAGCAGGGGTCGTAGGCGATGCCCGCGGTCCCGCCGAACTTGACGGCCTGCTCGGGCGTCTTGATGCCCTCGGCGCCGGTGAAGATGCCGCCGGCCGGGATGCCGTTGGCGATGAACGCGCCGTAGTCGGAGCGGCCGCTGAAGTCGGTGCCCTCGAACGGCAGGTTGCGCTTGGTGTAGAACGCCTCCAGGCGCTTCTCGATCTCGGGGGAGCCCGCCGGTCCTGCCGGGGCACCCTCGGCGTCGGAGTCGTCACCGTCGTACAGGAAGGTGCCGTCGTTCGGCGAGGCGATCATGTCGAAGTTCAGGTAGAGCCTGATCTTGTCCTTCTCGGCCTGCGACAGGCCCGCGACGTACTGGTCGGAGCCGAGCAGGCCCAGCTCCTCGGCGCCCCACCAGGCGAAGCGCACCTTGTACTTGGTCGGCACGTGGGCCAGCTTCAGCGCGGTCTCCAGGACGGCGGCGCTGCCGGAGCCGTTGTCGTTGATGCCGGCGCCCTCGGGCACGCTGTCCAGGTGGGCGCCGACCGCGACGATCTCGCCGGACTTGCCCCAGCGGGTGTCGGCGATCAGGTTCTTGGTACGGCCGACCGTGGTCTCGGCGTCGACCTTCAGGCGGACGGTGGTGTTCGGGCTGTCGGCCAGGTCAAGGCCGACGGCCGTGCTCGCCATCACGATGGGGAAGCCGAAGCGCCACTCGATGATGTCGAAGAGGAGCGGGTCGGTACGGCCGGGCTGGCCCTCGTTGAAGAAGATCACACCGGCCGCGCCGGCCGCCTTGGCGTTGGTGGCCTTGTCGACGAACGGGCAGGTGCCGCGCTGGATCAGCGCGATCCGGCCGGGGACGAACCCGGCGAAGTCAGAGGTCTCGCAACCCGCCGTCGAGGTGTTCGGGGTCGGCGCCGGCGGGATGACGGCGTCGACGACCTGCACCTGCGCGGTGACGTCGCCTCCGCTGGAGGAGACCACGGTCACGAAGTCGGCCGGGTTGGCGTAGGTCTTCGCCTCGGGGGCCGTCTGCTGCAGGACGGAGGGGCTCGCCTCCTCCCAGCCCAGCGGGAACTCGACGTCGGTCGTGGAGGTCTTGTACCCGGCCTTGCGCAGCTTGTCCTGCACGTAGGCGAGGGAGGCGTCGTAACCGGGCGTGCCCGCGGCGCGGTTGCCGCCGTTGGCGGTCGCGATCTCCTGGAACTTGTCCAGGTGCTTCTTGACGTTCTTGCCCTTGATCTGCGTCGCGAACACGTTGGCGAGGACGTCGGTGACGCCGGGGGACGTGGTGGTCGCGATGGTCGCGCTCGCCGGGACGGTGAAGGCGAGAGGGAGAGCGATGGCCGTGACCAGGGTGGCGGCCTGGACCATGCTGCGTCGTAACCTCAGGCGCATAGCGCTCCTCGGGGTGGAACGGAGGGGGATCCCCTATTACGTACATGGCGGAACGTACCGTGATCAACCGGTTTCGCCTAGATGCGCTGACGCTCAGGTGCACGAAAAGTTATCAAGGCGACCCTGACAGGGTTTTCTCAGGGATGTCCCGGGAACGGGTGAGTTCCGGTCGTTCGTTTGAAGAGACGAAGAACACCGATTCGGGGAGAGGTATCGTGCACCGTTCGAGAAACCACAAGATAATCGCCGGAGTCTGCGGCGGGATCGCGGAGACCCTCAACATGCCGCCCACCCTCGTCCGGGTGTTCTGGCTGCTGCTCTCGCTCATCCCGGGACCCCTGTGGGTCGCCTACGTGCTCATGTGGATCTTCGTCCCCAAGGCGCCCGCAGTCCGCTACTGAAAATAAGCTGGGGGCATGAGGCGACGCCCACTGTCCCTGGTCCAGGACGACCTGGTCGACTACGAGAAGGCAATGGAGCGGATGACCGACCTGGTCGGTCAGCGGCAGCGCGACGAGCGCCCCGACACGCTCTGGCTGCTCAGCCACCCGCAGGTGTACACCGTGGGCAGGCGAACCCCTGAGCAGCACCTGCCCGACCCCGCTCACGGCATCCCGGTCGTGAGCACGGGTCGTGGCGGGCAGCTCACCTACCACGGCCCCGGCCAGCTGGTCGGCTACCTGGTCGTCAAGCTCGACGAGGACGAGGGGATCGTCGACTACGTCCGCGAGGTCGAGCTGAGGCTCGTCGGCGCGCTCGGCGCGCTGGGCGTCCCGGCCGAGCGCCGCGACACCCCGCCGGGTTCTGAGCTGCTGACCGGTGTGTGGACGACCGAGACGGGACGCAAGATCGTCTCGATCGGCATGCGGCAGAGCCGCGGCGTCACCAGTCACGGGTTCGCCCTCAACGTCGACGGCGACCTGACCCCGTGGGGCTGGGCGGTGGCCTGTGGCATGCCCGACGTCGACATGACCTCCATGGGGCGGGAGGCCCCCGCCGCCGCGGCCATGGACCGGGTCCGCGCGGCGGTGGCGGAGGCCTTCGAGGCGAGCTGACCGGCCCCGGGGCCGGTCAGCCGATCGGCTCCTTGCCGGTCGGGTCGGCGGCCGTGCCGGTCGGGTCGAACGCCTCGGCCATGTCGATCGTGCGGCGCGGGCCGGTGAACCAGTGCCTGGCCGACAGCGTCCACCACAGGCCCACGGCCAGCACCATCACGCCGACCACGATCGGCGCGTAGTTGACCGCGGTCCAGGTGAAGTCGTCGCTGAACGGCACGGCGGCCGGGACCAGCGGCATGATGAAGTAGATCGAGACGATGAAGATCTCGACGATGGCGATCCAGCACATGACCTTGTACTTCGGCCCCAGCGTCCAGGGCCCCGGCTGGAACCGGTCGCCCATCCGCAGCCGGAGCCAGATCGGGATCGCGAAGGCGATGTAGAGGCCGATGACCGCCACCGACACGACCGCGTAGAAGGCCAGCGGCAGGCCGCCGGGGGCCTCGTACAACGCGGGCAGGGTGAGGATCAGCGCGGCCGCGCAGCCGAAGACGATCGCGTTGACGGGGGTCCGGTTGGCGTCCACCCTCGACCACAGGCGCCAGCCGGGGATGGCGCCGTCCCGGGAGAAGGCGTAGGTCATCCGGGACATCGAGGTCACGCAGCTCATCCCGCAGAAGAACTGGCCGATGGTGGAGATCGCGAAGATCGCCGTGGCCAGGTTGCCGGGGAGCGCGCTGTCGAAGATGGCGCCGACGAAACCGCCCGCCTCGTTGACCGCGTCCACGTCGGTGGCCGCGAACAGGAAGGCGAGCAGCACGATCCAGCCGCCGATCGCCGAGTAGAAGATCGACTGCCACAGGCCCCTCGCGGCGGCCGTGGAGGCGCCCTGGGTCTCCTCCGACACGTGCGCGCACGCGTCGAACCCGGTGATCGTGTACTGGGTCAGCAGGAAGCCGAGCGGCAGCACGTAGAACCAGTACGACGAGTCGGAGAAGCCGGAGTTGTTGATCGTCTCGGTGAAGACGAACGACATCGACTGGTGCGAGTCGGGGCCGAAGACCAGGATCAGCACGACCGCCGCCGCGCCGAACACGTGCCACCACACCGAGATGTTCTGCAGCGTCGAGATCAGCCGGTGGCTGAAGATGTTGATCAGGGCGTGCAGCACGAGGATGACCGCGAACAGGATGAACGCGTTGGTCAGGCTGGGGTCCCAGCCGGCGAAGAACCGGCTGAGGGTGATGTTCAGGAAGGTCGCGCAGCCGTAGTCGACCGAGGCCGTCACGGCGATCAGGCCGATGAGGTTGAACCACCCGGTGAACCAGCCGTGGATCGGCCTGCCCATCTTCGCGGCCCACCAGTAGATGCCGCCGGCGGTCGGATAGGCCGAGACCAGTTCCGACATGCACAGCCCGATGATCAGAATGAAGATCGAGATCAGCGGCCACCCCCACGCGATGGCGACGGGGCCACCGTTGTTCCAGGCCTGGCCGAACGTGGTGAAGCAGCCGGCCAGGATGGAGATGATCGAGAAGGAGATGGCGAAGTTGGAGAAGCCGCTCCAGGTTCTGGAGAGCTCCTGCTTGTAACCGAGTTCCGCGAGTCGCTTCGCGTCCTCGTCGACGGAGTCGACCGATGTTGGCTTGGTCACTCAAGCCTCCTTGCGTGGTGGTGCGGGGGGTGGGGAGATCCGGTGCTCGCGCTCCGGACGTCGTCGACGAGCCGTCCGAACCCGGGGTCGTCCAGGTCCCGTACGGCTTGCGAGAACTTGTCGGCCGCCTCCGCCTCGTAGTCGAAGTCGGCGTCGGCCGCCTGCTCCTTGAGCAGCCCGTGGTGCACGGCGAACCAGAGCGTCCAGGTCAGGTTGGACATGATCAGGTTGAGCCGGACCCTGGAGGTGAGGCGCCGCTCGTCGGTGCCGAAGTAGGCGCGGGCCAGCCGGGCGGTCAGGTCGGGGTCGTAGTCCGCCTCGGCCGCGATGTCGCCCAGCTCGAAGGCAGGGTCGTTGTTCCCGGAGAGCTGGTAGTCGACGATCCTGACCTCGGCGCCGCAGCGGATGAAGTTCTCCGGCAGCAGGTCGTTGTGGCACGGCACCGTGGGCAGCGGATCGGCGGCCAGCGCCCGTTCGATCTCCGCCGCCGCGGGAAGACGGTCCTCGTAGCCGTCGGGTGTGCTCAGTTCGTGGGTACGGCAGAGGGCGAGGAACTCGTCGAGCTTGCGGAAGATGGAGAAGTCGTTGACGAACCTGGGTCCGGCGTGCAGCCGGCGGCAGGCCGCCGCGATGGGGCCGGGAATCGTCCGTACGGCGTGGGCGTCCAGGGTGGCGCCGTCGAGATACTCCAGGACCAGCGCGCCCGGCAGCCGGTGCAGCACCCTGGGGCCGACTCCCGCGTCCGCCGCGTGGAGCGTGTTGGCGATCTCCTGGTCGAGCGGTATGCCCAGGCCTGCCTCCGAGACCCGGGGATCCAGCACGCGCAGCAGCCATCGCTGCCCGTCGGCCGTGGTGAGCCGGGAGATCCGGTGGCTGAGACCACCCTTGATCAGAGTCTCGGTCACGGGCTGGTCAGCCCATTTACGGACGTCCGCTAGAGGATCTGGCATGCCGCCCTCCTTTGGCCTACCTTCATACCATTGATCCAATTCTGTGGACTAGGTGTTACAGAGGGGTTGCGCGCCTTGAAACTTCCCAGTTCCGCGCGGGCCGTCGTGATCGGCGGCGGGGTGGCCGGTTGCAGCGTCGCCTACCACCTGGCGAGGCTCGGCTGGGCCGAGGTGATCCTCGTCGAGCAGCACGAACTCACCGAGGGGACCACCTGGCACTCGGCCGGATTCGTGGGCCAGCTCCGCTCCACGGTCACCCAGACCAAGATGATCATGTATTCGGCCGGCCTCTACCCCGAGCTGGCCGAGCTCACCGGGCTGGACCCGGGATGGCGCGGGGTGGGCGGCCTCCGCCTGGCGACCACGCCCGAGCGGGTGGAGGAGTCGCTGCGGCTGGCCGGGGCCGGGGAGACCTACGGTCTGGGCCTGGAGGTCGTCTCCGGCGCCGAGGCCAAGGAGATGCTCCCGCTGCTGCACGCCGACGACGTGCGGGCCGCGCTCTGGCTGCCCGGGGACGGCTGGCTGGACCCGGCGCTGCTGGCCAGGGCGCTGGCGGCCGGGGCGCGCAAGCTGGGCGTGCGGATTCACACCGGGACCCGCGTGACGGGACTCGACGTGGCGAAAGGCGCGATCACCGGGGTACGGCTCGCGTCGGGGACCGAGGGTTCCGAGGATTTCGAGGAGTTGTCGGTCCGGGCGGAGACCGTGGTCGTCGCGGCGGGCGCGGCCAGCGGGCGGGTCGGGCGGCTGGCCGGTGTCGATATTCCGGTCGTGCCAATCAAGCACCAATATGTCACCACCGAATCATTCGGGGTTCCGTCGTCCATGCCCACGGTGCGGGATCCGGACAACATTGTCTATTTCCGGGAAGAAAATGGCGGGATTCTGGTGGGCGGATATATTCGCGATCCAGAAATCTGGGACACGGTCGCTCCGTTGGACGAGCCGCGAACCGTCTTTCCCCCGGATATGCCGAAATTTCGGGAATCGTGGGAATCGGCGGTGCGACGGGTTCCCGAGCTGGGCCGTACCGAGATCACGAAGGTCGTGCACGGCCCCGAGGCGTTCACCCCCGACGGCGAGTTCCTCCTCGGCGAGACCCCGGTGCGCGGGCTGTGGGCGGCGGCCGGCTTCTGCGTCCACGGCCTGGCCGCGGCCGGAGGCGTGGGCAAGGTCATGGCCGAGTGGATCGTGGATGGCTCGCCCGAGTACGACATGTTCGGCATGGATCTGCGGCGCTTCGGGGCCCATGCCCGCTCCGCGTCGTGGACCCGGGCCAAGGCCCTCGACTCGTACTCGAAGTACTACGACATCGTCTACCCCGGCGAGGAGCGCACCGCCGCCCGGCCGCTCCGCCGCTCCCCGGCCTGGGTACGGCACGTGGAGCTGGGAGCGGCGTTCGGCGAGAAGTCCGGCTGGGAACGGGTCAACTGGTACGAGCCCGGCCGGGACCTTCTCCCGGACGACCGGAGCCCCCGCCCGGACGGCTGGGCGGGCCGGATCTGGTCGCCCGCCGTGCGCGAGGAGTGCCTGGCCACCCGCGACGCCGCCGGTCTCTTCGACCAGACCTCGTTCTCCAAGCTGGAGGTGTCGGGGCCCGGGGCCCTGGAGGGGTTGCAGCGGGCGTGCGCCGGGCAGCTCGACCGGCCGGTGGGCTCGATCGTCTACACCCAGCTCCTCAACGAGCGCGGCGGCATCGAGGCCGACCTGACCGTCACCCGTCTGGCGGAGGACCGCTTCCGCCTGGTCACCGGCACCGCCTTCGGCGTCCACGACGCCGCCTGGCTGCGCGGCCGGGGCCTCGACGTCCGCGACGTCACCTCGGCGCACGCCTGCTACTGCCTGTGGGGTCCCAGGGCGCTCGACATCCTCGGTTCCGTCTCCGGCGACGACCTCACCTTCGGCTACATGAAGGCCGGGGAGATCAGCGTCGGGAACGTCCCGGTACTGGCCCAGCGGGTGACGTTCGTCGGCGAGTTCGGCTGGGAGCTGTACTGCCCGTCGGAGTACGGGCTGACGCTGTGGGACACGCTCACGGAGGCGGGAACGCCGCACGGCATGCGCCCGGCCGGGTACCGCGCGATCGACTCGATGCGCCTGGAGAAGGGGTACCGCGTCTGGGGCATGGACATCACCCCGGAGACCACCCCCCACGAGGCCGGCCTGGGCTTCGCGGTCGCCCGCGACAAGGACTTCCTCGGCCGCGCGGCCCTGGAGGCCGGCGCGGGTGCGGGAGCGGGTGCCAAGGCCGACGCCGGTGTGGGCGCGGGTGCGGGGACCGGAGCGCCCGCGCGGCGTCTGTTCTGCCTGGTCCTGGACGACCCCCGCCAGGTCTGCCTCGGCGGGGAGCCGGTCCGCGCCGACGGCCTGCCCGCCTCGCGGGTGACCAGCGGCGGGTACGGCCACCGTGTCGACCGCTCGATCGCCTACGCCTACCTGCCCGGGGACACCGCCCCCGGCGACCGCGTGGAGGTCGGTGTCACCGGCACCTGGACGGGCGCCGTCGTCACCGCGGAACCCCTCTACGACCCGTCCTCGGAACGGGTCAGGCGCCTGCCGTCCTGACCGCCCCGGCAGGCGCGGGGCCCCGCCGGCCTTGCTGGGGTTCGCCCGGTTTCGCGGCTTTTCGCGGCTCTTTGTGGCTCTTCATGGGCCCTTCGCGGCCTCTCGCGGTCCTTCGCGGGCCCGGCGGCGAGAGGCCGTCACCCGTCCCTGATTTCCCATAGGTCCCGTCATGGACCCGCGTATCGGCCATCCTGTGACCTGGAGACCGGCGTCAGGCATACCCCCCGGGGGTTGCCGAAAAGGTGGTGGTGTGGCACTGTGGGCGAGCGAACGGATACCCCCTATGGGTATTGAGAAGGGATGGTCGAGATGAACGGCGCGATCAAGGTGGGTGCGTACGCGCTGGGGCTGGCCGTGCTGTTCGGTGGAGCCCTGGGGGCGGGCCGGCTGGCCGGTCCTGTGGGAAGCGCGGCGGCCGAGAGATCTCCCGACGCCGGCACCGAGCGGGGCGCGGGTCAGGACGCCGGGGCGGGCCACGGCGCCCATCAGGAGGCCGGGCAGGAGACGGGGCAGGAGGCGGTGGCCGCGAAGGCGCCGGCCGTTCCCGCGGGGCTCCAGATCTCCCAGGGCGGATACATGCTCATGCCGGAGACCGACGAGGTCAAGGCGGGCAAGCGGACCGACTTCCGCTTCACGGTGATCGGCCCCGACGGCTCCCCCGTCACCGGGTTCACCACCCAGCACGACAAGAAGCTGCACTTCATCGTGGTCCGCCGCGACCTGACGGGCTTCCAGCACCTGCATCCCACCCAGCTGGGCGGCGGGGTGTGGTCGGTCCCGCTCGAACTCCCCGACGCCGGGGAGTACCGCGCGTTCGCCGACTTCGCCCCCGAGGGGGCGCAGCCCCTGACGCTCGGCATGGACCTGTCGGTGGCGGGCGACTACCGGCCCGAGCCGCCCGCCGTCCCGGCCGAGACCGCCAAGGTGGGCGACTACACCGTCACCCTCAAGGGTGATCTCATCCCCGGCCGTACGAGCATGCTCACGCTCTCGATCGCCAAGGACGGCGAGCCGGTCACCGACCTGCAGCCCTACCTGGCCGCGTACGGGCACCTGGTCGCGCTGCGCGACGGCGACCTGGCCTACCTGCACGTGCACCCCGACGGCGCGCCCGGTGACGGGCGCAGCGCGCCCGGCCCGGACATCACCTTCTACGCCGAGGTGCCGAGCGCGGGAACCTACGGGCTCTACCTGGACTTCAAGCACGCCGGGACCGTGCGCACCGCCGTGTTCACCGCCGCCACGAGCCCGGACCCCGAGGGGGGCGGGGCCACGGCGCCGTCCGGAGACGGCCACGGGCACGGCCACCAGCCGTGAAATACCCCATAGGGGTTAGGCGTTCTGACAGCGAGGAGAGACACATGCCTGAGAGCCGCGCACGATGACGGAGAAGGTACGAGGAGATGCCGTGACGTCCACGACCACCGGCGAGGCGCCCGTCCACGGCGAGATCGAGCTCGCCATCGGCGGCATGACCTGTGCCTCCTGCGCGGCCCGCATCGAGCGCAAGCTCAACAAGCTGGACGGCGTGACCGCGACCGTCAACTACGCCACCGAGAAGGCGAAGGTCACCTACCCCGCCGGAGTCACCCCCGACGATCTGGTCGCGGAGGTGGAGAAGGCCGGATACACCGCCGAGCCGCCCGCTCCGCCGGTGTCCGCCGAGCGGGACGGGACGGACGAGGAAGAGGAGGAGGGAGAGCGCGCCGGGCTCGTTCCCCTCAGGCAGCGACTGACCACCTCGGCCGTGCTGTCGGTGCCGGTCGTCGCGATGGCGATGATCCCGGCGCTGCAGTTCGATTACTGGCAGTGGCTCTCCCTCGCCCTGGCCGGTCCCGTCGTGGTCTACGGCGGGTGGCCCTTCCACCGGGCGGCCTGGACCAACCTGCGGCACGGCGCCGCGACCATGGACACGCTGGTCTCGCTGGGGACGATCGCCGCCTTCTCCTGGTCGCTCTGGGCCCTGTTCTTCGGCACGGCGGGCATGCCGGGCATGCGGCACGGCTTCGAGTTCACCCTGTCCGGGGGTGACGGCTCGGGGAACATCTACTTCGAGGCCGCCGCCGGGGTGGTCACCTTCATCCTCGCGGGCCGCTACTTCGAGGCCCGCTCCAAGCGGCGCGCCGGTGCCGCGCTCCGCGCGCTGCTGACGATGGGCGCCAAGGACGTCGCGCTGGTCTCCGGGGAGGTCGTTCCGGTCGGCAGGCTCACGGCGGGCGACCTCTTCGTCGTACGGCCGGGAGAGAAGATCGCGACGGACGGCGTGGTCGAGGAGGGGTCCTCGGCCGTGGACGCGTCCATGCTGACCGGCGAGTCGGTCCCCGTCGAGGTGCGGCCGGGTGACGCGGTGGCCGGCGCCACCGTGAACGCCGGGGGGCGCCTCGTGGTGAGGGCCACCCGGGTCGGCTCGGACACCCAGCTCGCCCAGATGGCCAGGCTGGTGGAGGACGCGCAGAACGGCAAGGCCGCCGTGCAGCGGCTGGCCGACCGGATCTCCGCGGTGTTCGTGCCCATCGTGATCGCGTTGTCCGTGGCCACCCTCGGCTTCTGGCTCGGCACCGGTTCCGGCGCCGCCGCGGCCTTCACCGCCGCCGTGGCGGTACTGATCATCGCCTGCCCCTGCGCCCTGGGCCTCGCCACGCCGACCGCGCTGATGGTCGGCACCGGCCGGGGCGCCCAGCTGGGCATCCTGATCAAGGGGCCGGAGGCGCTGGAGTCGACCCACGGCATCGACACCGTGGTCCTGGACAAGACCGGCACCGTGACGTCGGGCACGATGACCCTCAGGGACGTCTTCCCCGCCGCCGGTGAGGAGCGCGAGGAGGTGCTCCGGCTGGCCGGGGCGCTGGAGGGCGCCTCCGAGCACCCCGTCGCCCGCGCCGTCGCCCGTGCGGCGGACTCCACCGCCCAGGTCGAGGACTTCGCGAACGTCGAGGGACTCGGCGTCCAGGGCGTCGTCGACGGGCACGCCGTGCTCGTCGGGCGGCCCCGGCTGCTCGCCGACCGGTCGCAGCACCTGCCGCCCGAGCTGGAGGAGGAGCTGGAGCGGGCACAGGCGCGCGGGGAGACGGCCGTCGCGGTCGGCTGGGACGGGAAGGCCCGCGCGGTGCTCACCGTCGCCGACGCGATCAAGCCCACCTCGGCCGAGGCGGTCGCCGCGCTGCGCGCGCTCGGCCTGCGCCCGATCCTGCTGACCGGCGACAACGAGACGGTGGCCCGCACGGTCGCCGAGGCCGTCGGCATCGAGGACGTGATCGCCGACGTGCTGCCCGCCGACAAGGTGGAGGTCGTCAAGCGGCTCCAGTCCGAGGGCCGTACCGTGGCCATGATCGGCGACGGGGTCAACGACGCCGCCGCTCTGGCCCAGGCCGACCTCGGCATGGCGATGGGCACCGGCACCGACGTCGCGATCGAGGCCTCCGACCTCACCCTGGTCCGCGGCGACCTGCGGGTGGCCGCCGACGCGATCAGGCTGTCCCGCCGCACGCTGCGCACGATCAGGGGCAACCTGTTCTGGGCCTTCGCCTACAACGTCGCCGCCATCCCGCTGGCCGCGTTGGGACTGCTCACCCCGATGATCGCCGGCGGCGCGATGGCGCTCTCCTCGGTGTTCGTGGTCAGCAACAGCCTGCGGTTGCGCCGCTTCAGGTGAGGGGCGCCCCTGCGGCGCGGGCGTTATGGTGGAGTCCGCGCGGCAGGGCGCACCCGGTCCGCGGGAAGGGCAGAGCCCACCTGAGCACCACACTGCTCATCGGCCGACCTCCTTTTCGGCCCGATCACGCGGACGTCGGGCGCGACGAAAGGGAGGCCTCCGTGCCTGTTCGCCGTCTTCCCGACAACCCCAGCCTGGAACACCTGAGAAATCAGGCCAAGCGCCTCAAGAGGGCGGTTCGCGCCGCCGACACCGCCGCGCTGGAGCTGGTCGCCGAGTTCCACCCCCGCCCGCTCCCCGGCCTTCCCGCGCGGCCCGCGCCGCCGCCGGCCGGGGGAGGCCCGCGCTCGCCGGAGGGGTTCACGCTGGCCGATGCCCAGCTGACGGTCGCGAGGGCGTACGGCTTCGCGAGCTGGCCCCGCCTCCGTGCCCACCTCGACGTCCTCGCCCGGCACTCCCGCTCACCCCACCTGGTACCCCGGAGCGCGGACCCGGTCGCGGAGTTCCTCCGGCTGGCCTGCCTGCCGTACGGGAACGACGACCCGTCGCGCCGTCACGAGGCGGCGCGCGCGCTGGCCCTGGACCCGGGACTCGCGGTCGCGAGCGTCCACACCATGGCCGCGACCGGTCAGGCGGAGGCGATGGCCGCGACGCTGGCGGCCGACCCGGCCCAGGCTCGGGCCGAGGGCGGGCCGTACCGGTGGGAGCCGTTGCTCTACCTGGCGTACTCGCGGGTCGAAGGCGGCGACGCGCCGGAGACCGCCCGGCTGCTGCTGCGACACGGTGCCGACCCGGACGCGGGATACCTGTGGGACGGGCTGACCTCGCCGTTCACCGCGCTCACCGGGGCCTTCGGCGGTGGCGAGCGCGGCGAGCCGCCGCACCCGCGCTCCGCCGAGCTGGCCAGGCTCCTGCTGGAGGCGGGCGCCGACCCCAACGACAGCCAGACCCTCTACAACCGGGGGCTCTGCGGGTTCGGCTCCGACGACACCGAGCATCTGGAGCTGCTCTTCGAGTACGGTCTCGGCCGGGGGGACGGCGGGCCGTGGCACCGGCGGCTCGGTCCCGCGCACGCGACACCGGAGCAGATGCTCCAGGACGAGGTGTACGCCTCGGTCATCAGGCGGCGGCCCCGGCGCCTGAGGCTCCTGATCGAGCACGGCGCGGGCCTCGACGGCCCCGGCACCGGCCATCCGGTCTTCCAGGGCCGTACGCCCTACGAGCTGGCCGTGCTCGGCGGGCACCCCGAGCTGGCCGGGATGCTCGCCGAGGCCGGGGCGAGGATCTCCCCCTGACGCGCCGACCGGTCGTCGCCGGTCACCGCGCCGCCGGTCCGCCGGGTCAGGAGATGGGACAGGGCCGATGATCAGGGCCCGGTACGGGGACTCCCGCGCCGGGCCCGGCGCGCTCCGACAGCTGGAGGATCTCCCCGACCGTCGCCTCGTCCGCGGTGTAGATGTGAGGCACGTCGACGAACACCCTCATCGACCCGCAGCCCACCATGAGGCCGTCCGCGACCTCGCTCTGGATGCCGCGCAGCGGTACGTAGTTCAGGTAGGAGGTGAACGCGTTCTGCGACCGGAAGGCGGCGGTCATGACCAGCCGCCCGGCACGAAGCCTGAAGGCCAGGCTGGTCAGGCACGGCACCGCGTCGAAAGGCTCGCCGGGAGCGGTGAGCGAGATCCAGCCGCTCTTGGTGTACGGCTTGGCGCGCAGCACGTCGGCGACCCAGCCGAGCTGGTCGACACCGAGGAACTGGCGGAGCCGCCCTCCGTAACTGTACTTGAACGGCGGGACGACCGACCGCTCGCTGAACTTGCTGGAGTACAGCGGGATCTTCCCGGCGTCGCCGTAGCATTTCAGCACCGGATCGTCCCAGGCCAGGCCGGTGACCTCGAACAGCACCGCCGGAGCCTCGATGATCGGGCCGCGGTCGTCCAGGGCGGGCCCGCCGTTGTCTGTCACGTGTCGCATCAGCCAGATCCACGTCTCCCCACAAGACGCGAATCTGAGGAGGTCGGACATTCAGGTCTCCACATTGGGGAAATGGAAGGGATTGTGTGGGAGCCGGCGTTGCCGGGAAACATTGGCGCGAACGTAGTAGACGAAATAGTGGACCAGCGCGAGCAGGCCGATGATCACCAGGAGCAGGGCCATGGCCGGCGCCGCCCCGATCATCCCGAGCACGCCCACCGCGATGTAGGAGCTGTTGACCAGGGCCAGCATCATCACGTTGATCCCCGGCCAGGCCATCGGCGCGTACGTCTCCGGATACCGGGGATCCACCGGCAGGTTGGGAGTCCAGCCGAGGGCCGAGAACTGGTCCTTGAGGTGGACCGCGTAGAGCAGGCGGAAGTTGTTGAGCGCCCGCGCGGTCCTCATGTGTGCGTTGACCGCCTCGATCAGCCGCAGGAAGGGCAGCACGCTGAGCAGCCCGAACGCGGCGACCATCGCGAACAGGTGCCAGGGGACGCTGTGCCAGGTGGTCAGCGTGACCGGGCTGACCACCTTCGCGCTGGCCAGCGCGACCGCGGCGGCGAACGGGGCGGCGAGCAGGCTCATGGACAGCCTGGTCATCTTGATGCGCTCGTCCTTGGCCGCGAGATAGACCTGGTACGTCCCGCTGAAGTCCACGGACACGAGGGCGAGGAATTCCCCCGGTGCCACGGGCAGCCCGTCCAGGGTCTCGGGTAGTGCTTCCGCGGTCATCCGCGGTGACATCTTCCGCATCGGGACCCCACTTTCGCCGGATAGTGGATTTTCCCGTAAGAAGATATTGACTCACTTGTCAGGCGAATGAGTGTGTTTTAACGACATACGTCTCAGAGTTCTGCGCGGCCTCTCTCGCCGGCGCTTCTTCCCTGGGGAACGGAACCGTCGTCCGCCCGTACGTCAGTGCTCCTCCGCCGCCCTGAACTCCTCGTCCAGCAGGGCCTCCTCCACGGAGGCGGCCATCGTGAAGTAGGCCAGGAGCCCGGTGGTGGCCATCATGTGGCGCAGCGTCCGGCTCGCCCCGGCCAGCACCAGGCGGATTTGGGTCTCCTGGCTCCTTCGCAGGAGCCACAGCAGTTCCGCGAGGCCGGTGGAATCGCAGAAGGTGAGCCCCTCCAGGTCGAGGATGAGCCGCGACCCGGCCTGGGCCCGCGTGTCCGGAGACGTCTCGAAGGTCTCCGGAGACGTCTCGAAGGAGGAGAGGATCTGTGGCGAGGGAGAGGGCGAGGCCATCGGGGAGAGTGATGGCAGCCCGTCCGGTGACAGCGCGTTCGGTGACAGCACGTCCGATGGTGGCGCGTCCGGTGGCGGCCTGTCCGGGGAGAGGGGAGAGGGGCCATCGGGGAAGATCGGTGGGGGGCTTCCCGGAGGCGGCGGGCTTTCCGGGGAGGGGGGAGGCGGGCTCCCGGGAAAGAACGGGGAAGGGGGCTCGGGCGACAGCGGTGACGGCGGATCCGAGGGGAGCGGAGCCCCCGAGGTCAGCGGGACTTCCGAGAGGAACGGCGTCTCGGAGCGGAACGGCGTCTCAGGGAGAAGCGGTGACGGACCGGAGAACACCGTCGGAAGCGTCGGGAACGCGGACGGCGAGTCGAGTGACGGAGGAGCCGGGAGCTCGGACCGCGAGTCGAGCGCCGGAGAAGCCGGGAGCTCGGACGGCGAGTTGCCTGCGCTCAGGCTCAGGGCCCTGACGATCTCTCTCCGGAAGGTCGGTGCATAGTCGTAGTCGAGCTCGCCGATCGCCCGGACCACGATGGCGCTTCCGCGCGCATCGGCCGAGATCGAGAGCGTGTTCACACCTTCGGGTGGCATGGAAAGACTCCTTAGACCCGCAGTTCACAGGGCGGGCGTTCCCTCCGTCTTACCAGGTATGCAGTTCTGGTCGCCCCTATGGGGGGGAATTACAGTGTACTTGCGAGATTTCGTCCTATCTGGCGGATGGCGGGGGAGGACCACCCGCTCGAAGCCCCTGGCCGGCGGGCCTTCGTTCCTGACGGACGGCCCCACCGCGTGCGCTCGATGCCGGGCGTCGGCGCATGCCGCGTTCGGACGCCGGCCGTGGTCCGATCTCCTTCCCGAGTCCCATCCGGTGGAGAAGCCACCCCAGGGCGCCGCCCAGGGCCACGACGCCCGCGCCGACCCAGAAGAAGGGGACGCTGGCGGCCACCATCGCCATCCCGGAGATCGCGAAGCCGGTGATGCAGACGATCGAGCCGGTCCAGCCCGCCACGGTGTGTCCCATGTCGTGCTCTTCGTGGATCTCCGCCAGCTCCGCGAGGTCTTTTCTTATCCCCACGATGTCTCCTCCGTCTGGAGCGCCGCCCTCCGCGGGCCGTGGCGGATCGCCGGGTGGCAGGCGCTAGGTTGAGTCCGCCCGTATCATTTATCTCACGAGCTAAGTTTCTTAGATAGTAAGGAGATTCTGCGGTGGAACGCAAACCGGAAGCCGGCGCCTCGCCGCCGGAGGTCCTGGCCCGCATGGACCAGCTGATCGCGTTGAGCCTGGTCGGGCAGCACTCGCTCGCCGAGCGCCTCGGCATCAACGTCACGGACCTGACGTGCCTGGGTTTCGTCCTCGGCGCGGGGGAGGAGGCGCTCACCGCGGGACGCCTCGCCGAGCTGGCCGGTCTCACCACGGGGGCCGTCACCGGGGTGGTCAACCGTCTGGAGGGCGCCGGCTACGCCCGGCGCGTTCCCGACCCTCACGACCGGCGCCGTGTCCGGATCGTCCCGGAAGGGGATTCGGCCGCCCGCATCGCGGCGGCGTACGAGCCCACCTACCGGCGGCTCACCGAGCTCTTCGAGAGCTACGGCCCGGACGAGCTGGCCGCCATCTCCGACTGGTTCACGCGTGCCGCCGACGCCATGCGGACCTCCCTGGCCGAGATCCGCGAATCTCCGGCTCCCTGAGGCCGGGCGTCCGTGACCCGGAGTGTCCACGGGTCATGGTGCTGATCATGGTGATGGCGCCGGCCGGGGCGCCGATCACCGGCGCGCGGGCGAGCTCGCGGCCGGTTCCCGCCGGGCGTTCATCCTCCGTCGCGGCGCGCGTTCTGCTTCGCGATCCCCTGGAGGACCTCGGTGACGTGGGGGGCGCAGACCGGGTCGCGGGAGTGCCTGCCGGAGAACCAGCGCGTTTCGATCACGTAGTCGGCCGGATGGCCGCAGAGACACTTACCGGGAGTTCCGGAATCCACCGGTACGACCGCCGTGCGGTGAGTCACCATGAGCTAACTTTAGACTCGTTTGACGCTTTTATGATATTTCCTCGCTCTTTTTACTAATAAATCAATCGAGGCTTGCCGGGAACCGTCCCGTCCTCCGGCGCGGAGGGTTTCAGGGCCGGAACGGCGGGGGCGGGCGGTGGTTCACCGGACGCCGGCGGGCAGCGGTTCGGCGATCCGCGCGCCGGCCAGATCGGCGCTGACGGCGAACTTCCCCGACAGCCCGCTGACCTTCAGCAGCCCGCGCACCACCGGTGCGGGCGCGATCAGCCGCAGCGTGCCACCGTGTCGCACGGCCCTGCGCAGGGTGGAGAGCAGCACGGCCACCCCGCTGGCGTCCATGGCGGTGACCATGGACATGTCGAGGAGGAGCCGGTATCCCGGACGGCCCAGCGCGGCCAGCAGGTGCTCGCGGAGCGCGTTGGCGGTGAAGATGTCGATCTTCCCTGCGACGTCGCAGACCATCCAGTCCGGGTGGGCGTGCGTGGACAGGTCCATGTGGACCTCCGATCGGCGACCGCGGGCATCAGCCCGTGGAGCGTCCGTTGGAATGGGGCGGGCGGTGTGACCGATCGATGCCGCTGTGGCGATGTCGAAAGTGTGCCACATCGGAGTGCGTTTCCGCGGTGCCTGTTCGTCATCACCGAGGTGTCCGGGGCGGCGAATCCGCTTTTCGCCGGCACCCGGCCCGGTGAGGTCGCTTCGCGCGGGACTCACCCGGCCGTCGGCGGGTCGGCCCCGAGCGCCGCCAGCGCGGCGGCCACCGCCAGGGGGCCGAGCGTCGCGGCCGGCACGTCGGCGAACTCCACGGTGCAGTCCGAGAGACCGCCGATGGCCACGACCGCGCGGGCGCGGGCCGCCAGATCGGGGTCCGGGCCCAGCAGCAGGGTGATGAGCCGCCGCCGCCAGTGGCCCATGTGGGTCCCCAGATCGAGGTAGGCCAGGGTGGACAGGTCGCGCACCACCATCACGGTCACCTCCCGGTGCCGGAAGGTGATGTCGAAGTAGTTCTGGAGGAGATCGCGAGGGCTCTGCGGAGCGTTCGCCTCGGTGTCGGCCAGGAAGGTGTCGACATCGTCGATCAGCGGCTGGACGATGCTGCGGAGCAGGTCGTCCCGCGAGGTGAAGTGGTAGTAGAGCGCGGGTTTGGTGATCCCGAGCCGGTCGGCGATGTCGCGCAGGCTCGTCTGCTGCACACCCTTCTCGGCGAACAGTTCCCGCGCGACCGCCTGGATGCGCGCCTTGGTGTCGGACGGCCTCGCCACCTGGTGTTCTCTCCTGTCCTCGCGCCGGACCTCCCGTACGCGCGGGCGTCCTCGTGCTCGGACCAAGGGTACCGGCATGGCGAAGGCAACTGACTTAACGATAGGTAAGTACTTGTGCGAGGTCGCTCGGATGACTTACCTTCCGTTAAGTAAAACAGATGAGCGGGAGGGAAGGGCATGCGAATCCTCGTCTCCGGAGCCAGCGTCGCCGGGCCGGTCCTGGCGTACTGGCTGGACCACCACGGCTTCGAGGTCACCGTGGTCGAGCGGGCACCGGCGCCGCGCAGGACGGGCGGGCACGCGGTCGACCTGTTCAAACCGGCCCTGGAGATCGTGGAGCGGATGGGCCTGCTCCCCGCGGTCAAGGAGAGGGAGACGGGCACCCGGCGCATCACCCTCACCGGCGCGGGGAGCAGACGGCCCGTGCGCGTGGACGTCGACCGCCTGATCGTCGCGTTCTCCGACCGGCACGTCGAGATCATGCGCGACGACCTGAGCGAGATCCTCCACGGAGCGACCCGCGACCGCGTGGAGTACGTGTTCGGCGACTCGATCGCGTCCCTCAGGGAGGACGACGGCGGGATCGACGTCACCTTCGAGACGGGCGCGCCCCGCAGGTTCGACCTGGTGATCGGTGCCGACGGCGTCCACTCGAACGTGCGCGGCCTGACCTTCGGCGAGGAGTCGCGGTTCGCCGAGTTCGTCGGCACCTACCTCGGGGTCTTCTCCCTGCCCGACCACCGCGACCTCGACGCCGAGATGCTCGCGTACGGCGACGTGGGCAGGATGGCCGCGTTCTACAGCGCGGCGCACCTGGACGAGGCGCGGGCGATCCTCCTGTTCCGCAGCGAGGAACTGGACTACCACCACCGCGACGTCCCGCGCCAGAAGCGGCTGCTGCGGGAGGCGTTCTCCGGGGCGGGCTGGGAGATGCCGAGGCTGCTCGACGAGATGGACGCGAGCTCCGCCTTCTACTTCGACTCGATCACCCAGATCCGGATGGACTCCTGGTCGCGCGGCCGGATCAGCCTGGTCGGCGACGCGGGCTACTCGCCGGGCGCGGCGGTCGGGGGCGGCACCAGCCTCGCGGTGGTCGGCGCCTACACCCTCGCCGGAGAGCTGGCGGCGGCCGGTGGCGACCACGAGCGGGCCTTCCGCGCGTACGAGAGCGAGCTCGGCGACTACGTGAGATACAGCTGGGAGCTGGGGCGCAGGATGGCGAAGACCCTCGTGCCGGACAGCCGGTTCCAGCTGTGGGCCACCCTGCGGGGCACATGGCTGCTCACCCGCCTTCCCCGCGGCCTGGTCCGCGCCCTGGCCGGTCTCCGGCGCACGAGCGTGCGCATGCACGACACGATCGAGCCGAAGGACTACTCGGGCAGGGAGCGGACCGGGCGTGAGCGGGCGTGAGACCGGTCGGTCCCGGTCACCCGAACCGCCAGCGCGTCGCCGTCCTGCCGTCCGCGCCGTAGCCGAAGGCACGCGTGGGCGTGACCCGGTAGAAGCCGTACTCGGGCGAGCCGGGAAGGTCGTCCTCGTGGACGGAGCCGTCGCGCACCGCGAGCTCCCACTCGTACTTCGCCCTGAAGGCGGCGGCCACCCGCCGGAGCTCGTCCTCGTCCCGTGCCCGGGTGGCGTTCCCCTCGACCACGAGGTCGAGGGTCTCGCCGGCGACGGTGATGACGCAGTGGGGGTTGGCGGCGAGGTTCCTGGCCTTGCGGGACGTCGGGCGGGTGGTGATCCAGGGCGCGTCGCCGGCCCAGACCAGCAGCACGGGCACGGCGTGCGCGCGGCCGTCGGGCCGCACCGTCGAGAGCCAGGCCTTCGGTGCGGACTCCAGGCACGCCCGCGCCTCGTCCCACGGTTCGACCGTCGCCTCGTCCGTGCTGAACGGCGTCGCGTCGGCCTCGCCGAACAGGAGTTCGGCGACGGGGGTCGTCTCGGTCATCACAGGTCTCCTCGTCCTCGGGGTCCTCGGGGTCCTCGGGGTCCTGCCCCTCGCCGGGCGATGGTCGGCCGGGCGGTGCTCACACCCCGTGCTCGTCGTACTCGTCGTGCAGGCGCCACCATGCGTAGGGCCGGCTCTGCGGCCGGCCTTCCGGGGAGTCCTCCCAGGTCTCCTGGCGGCCGAACGGCGTCAGGTCGAGGAAGGTCCAGCCGCTGCCGAGCCGTTCGACTCCCCGCCCCGTGGTGAAGTAGGTGCGGTAGACGGTGTCGCCGTCGCGAAGGAAGACGTTCAGCGCGAACCCGTCGCCCGCTCCCATGTCGTCGTTGAAGGTGGTGCCCAGCGAGGAGAACCACGGGATCGTCCAGCCCATGCGCTCCTTGAACGGGATGATCTCGGCCAGCGGACCCCGGGACACCAGGACCAGGGAGGTGTCGCGCGCGTGGAGATGGCTCAGATGCCCGACGTTGTCGGTGAACATCGAGCACCCCGAGCAGAAGGCGTCACCGCCCAGCCACATGAAGCTGTAGACGATGAGCTGGCGCCGCCCGTCGAACAGGTCGACCAGGCTCACCGGCCCGTCCGGGCCCTCGAACACGTACCCGCCGTCGTCCCCCTCCTCGCCGATCCGGACCATCGGCATCCTGCGCCGCTCGGCGGCCAGCGCGTCCAGCGCGCGGGTGTGTTCCTTCTCCTTCACCAGCAGCGCTTCCCTTGCGGCCCGCCAATCCTCGGCCGAGACGACCTGGGGGTGGTTCATGGTGCGCTCCCTCCAGTGGGTTCCTTCAAGGAACTTACTGGGGAGACGCTAGCAGGAGATCGTTCCTTAAGGGAACCCTCTCGCCTAGACTGTTCCCATGCAGCGAACCCGATTCGGTGACATGGCCTGCTCGATCGCCCGCACGCTGGATGTCATCGGGGAGCCGTGGTCGCCACTGATCCTGCGGAACATCTATGTCGGCATCAGCCGCTTCGACCAGATCCAGCAGAGCCTGGACATCTCACGCAAGGTGCTCACCGAGCGGCTCAAGTGGCTGGTCGAGAACGGCGTGCTGGAGCGGCGGGAGTATTCGAGCCGGCCGCCCCGCCACGAGTACACGCTCACCGCCAAGGGCCTGGAGCTGTGCGACCTGCTCCTGGTGATGGTGCGCTGGGGCGACCGGTGGACGGCGGGCGAGGCCGGTCCGCCGGTGCTCTACCGCCACCACGCCTGCGGCGAGATCAGCCACGTCGAGCTGCACTGCTCGGTCTGCGACCGGCGGATGGGCGCCGCCGACGTCGACGTGCTGCCCGGCCCCGGGGCCGAACCCCCGACCCCGTCACACGATCAGGCGGGCACGGACCGGTACGAGCACGCCGAGCCCTGAGACGTGCGCCTGCCCCCGGCGCCGGACGCGGCCGGTTACCGGCGAGGCGGAGCCCCGGCTCGCGGTGCCGAGCCTCTGCCGAGCCCCGCCGTTCCCCCGCCGAGCCCCGCCGTTCCCCCGCCGAGCCCCGCCGGTCCGGTGCCGGTCCGGTGCCGGTCCGGTGCCCGTCAGCCGCCCGCGGCGGTCGCGCGGGCGAGGAAGAGGGCCCGCTCGCGCTCGTTGCGGGTGAGCCCGGCGGCCCGCTCGAACTCCTCGCGCGCCTCGTCGAGGCGGCCCAGTTTCACGAGCAGGTCACCCCGTACGGCCGCCAGCAGCGGATAGCCCTTCAGCGCGCGCTCCGCCACCAGGCCGTCCACGATCTCCAGGCCGCGTTCCGGGCCGTACGCCATGCCCACCGCGACCGCGCGGTTCAGCTCCACCACGGGTGAGGGGGCGACGTGGGCGAGCACCCGGTACAGGGCGGCCATCCGCTCCCAGTCCGTGTCGCCGGCCGACGGCGCGCGGGCGTGGCAGGCGGCGATCGCGGCCTGCAGGCCGTACGGGCCCAGCGTGCCGAGCCCCTCGGCGCGGGCGAGCGAGTCCAGCCCGCGGCGGACGAGCAGCCGGTCCCACAGCCCCCGGTCCTGGTCGAGGAGCAGGACCGGCTCGCCGTCCGGTCCCGTCCTGGCGCGCGTGCGGGACGCCTGGATCTCCATCAGGGCGACGAGGCCGTGCACCTCGGACTCCTCCGGCATGAGACCCGCCAGGATCCGGCCCAGGCGCAGCGCCTCCTCGCAGAGCGAGGGGCGCATCCAGTCGTCGCCGGCGGTCGCCGAGTAGCCCTCGTTGAAGATGAGGTAGACGACCTCCAGGACCGACGAGAGCCGGTCGCCCAGCTCGGCCGGGGTGGGCATCTCGATCCGCACCCGCTTGTCGGTGAGGGTGCGCTTGGCCCGGAAGATCCGCTGCCCGACGGTCGGCTCGGGCACCAGGAAGGCGCGCGCGATCTCCTCCGTCGTCAGGCCGCCGAGCAGGCGCAGGGTGAGCGCCAGGCGTCCTTCCGTGGGCAGCACGGGGTGGCAGGCCGTGAAGAGGAGTCGAAGCACGTCGTCGCCGATGTGATCGTCGAGGGTGTCGTCCAGCTCGGCCTCGGCCGACTCCCGGCGGCTCTCCATGTCCCGGCCGACCTCTTCGAGCTTCCGCTCGTACCGGTTCCTGCGGCGCAGCAGGTCGATCGCCCGGTGCTTGGCGGTGAGCATGAGCCATGCGCCGGGATTATCCGGTACGCCCGTCCTGGGCCACTGCTCCAGCGCGATGACCAGCGCGTCCTGTGCGAGCTCCTCGGCCAGCCCGACGTCGTGCACCATCCGGGCGAGCCCGGCGATCACCCTCGCGGACTCGATCCGCCAGACCGCCTCGACCACCCGGTGAGCATCTCCGACCGTCATGCTCCCCGATCCAAGCACGTCGTCCCCGGGCCAGGGCGGCAGGGGGCGGCGCCCTGGAAGATGCCGGGAGACGAGGAGCGCCCCGATCCAGGTGAGGCCGGCGAAACAGGGCACCTGGATCGGGGCGTCAGAGCGCCGGGGCGCCGGGCCAACGCGGCGCCCCGGCCGGGGTTCCCGACGGGATCCCGGCCGGGGCGCCGCCGGCGACGGCTTCACGCGGGGGCGGCGAAGTCCTCGGGGCCGAAGACGCGGTGGAGGTCGCCCTCACCCTCCCAGCCCTCCCAGTGGTCGCGGTGGAGCCTCATGAAGCGGGAGACCCACTCCATCGCCTCCTCCTTCGACCTGACCTGGTAGAGGGCGTAGCTGATCAGCTCCTTCGTCTCGGCGAACGGGCCGTCCGTGACGCTCAGCCTGCCCCCGGTGAGCTCGATCCGCGCGCCCTGGGCGCTCGGCGCCAGCCCGCCGTTGTCGAGCAGCACGCCCGCCCTGGTGGCCTCCTCGCCGAGCTTCATGATGGCCTCCATCAGCTCGGCGGGCGGCGGGGTGTCGGGCCGTTTGGTGACCTTGAGGGTGGCCAGGTATCGCATCGCTTTTTTCTCCTTGATCCTGTTTCTCGAACGGTCTGGTCGGGTCTTCTCGAACGGTCCGGTCGGGGGGCGGGCCGGGTCAGGCACGCCGGGACGCGGTGCGCCGGCGGAGATGGAGCGACAGGGCCGAGAGCCAGCCCCAGACGACCACGATTCCGGCGACGAAGGCCAGGTTGGCCCAGACGGCGCCCCCGCTGCTCGCCATGGCGGCGAAGGTCACGAGGAACACCGCGCCGGTGAGCCGCGAGTGGACGGCCCATCCCGTACGGCCCTCCGCGGCGAACCGGCGGCCGATGACGAAGCAGGCGACGATCACGCACAGGAAGCCGACGGCGCCGCAGGCGAAGTGGAGCATCCCGTGCCAGCTGACCGGTCCCGGCCCCTCGGGCGTCCCGGCGGGAAAGCCCATCCCCGGGTCCGCCCGGAAGATCCCCGCGCCGACCAGGCTCACCCCGTACGCGCCGACGAGCCGGGGAGCCCAGGTCGCGCCGCGCCCCGGAACCAGGGCCCGGCGCAGGCCGATCGCGCAGGCGACGCTCGCCAGCCCGGCGACGACGAGGTTGGCGATCTGGATCCAGCCGAGGTCGCCGTTGGCGAGCATGCTCCACGCGTGGCGGGTGAGGTCGAAGCCCTCCCGGGTCAGCGCCTGGGCGAGGGACACCGCGACGTACACCGGCCCGGCGACGACCCCGTAGCCCAGGAGTGACCTGGTGAGGCTCGGCCACGGGTCGCGGGCCACCGTGCCGGCGGTCCTCGTCGTCTGCTGGGTCATGGTCTTCTCCTCACGCGTCCTGGGCCGGTTCCCGTGCTCCTTCCGGCCCTCTGACCACGCTTCGAACGGGCCCGGCCGGATTCGACACGGCGGCCGGATTTCTTTCAAGATTTTTCGGGGCGCGGATCGCCTCGATGTCCCCGGAGTGACCTATTCCCCTCTGAACTGCGAAAACAGGAGTCCGGGCCGGTGCGGGCGGAGCGAGCGTGATCCGCGGAGGGCGAGACACTCCCGGCGCCTGGGAGACACGCGGCGGTGGCGCGAGCGCGAACCGCCCGCGAGCCTCGGACGGCGCACCGCAGGGGTGGCGTGGGATGATTTCCCCATCATGCCCGCGACGATGCCCTTCCGCCTCGCCCGCGCGGCCGCCTTCGCCGCGGTCTGCCTGGGGCTGAGCGTGATGGCACACGTCCTCGCGGGAGGCGCGGTCTCCATGCCGACCGCGACCGTGGCCCTGGTGCTCGCCTTCGCCGCGGCCCTCGCCGTGTCGGGACGCGAACGGACGCTGGCGGTGATCCTGCCGGTGCTGGCGGGCGCGCAGGCCGGACTGCACGTGCTGTTCTCCCTCGCGCACGCCGCGTCCCCCGCCGAGATGATCGGGCATGTCCACTCGGGGCTGCTGCCCGGCCTGGGCATGCTGGTGGCGCACGGCTGGGCCGTCGGGCTGACCGCGCTGTGGCTGGCGCGCGGCGAGGCGGTGCTGTGGGCACTGCTCCGGCGGCTCGGTGTCCGGCTGCGCCGCGTGCTCATCGTGGTCGTGACCCCGGCGTACACGTCCTTCCTCACCGCGGGCGCGATCGAGCCGGGCGTCCTGCGCCCGGCCGTGCTGCGCCACGTCGTCAGCCGGCGCGGCCCTCCCCGGATCGTCACCGTCACCTCCGGCTGACCGCCCAGGTCACCCGGGGGCGTGACTCGTTCCCGAGCCCGCGCGTACGTGCGCGCGGGCCTGCGCCGACGCGGCCTTCCGGCTGCCCGGCGGACCGAATCAGCGTGACAATCCCGGCCGCGTGGCCGGCATGGCCCCATCGAGGCGGCGTTCTGCCGCGGCCTGCCGGTCCGGCCAGAAGAAAGGCGTCAACGTGTCTGCTCGTCGTATCAACCGTGCCGGAACCAGCCGTTACGGAGTCACCCGCGTCACCCGCGCCGGAGTCCGGCGTACCGCCCCCGCGGGCGTCCTGCTCGCGGCCGTGATGGTCCTGGGCGGATGTGGCTCCCAGGACAGCACGGTACCGGCCGCCGCCCCGAGTACCGCCGCACCCGCCGCCACCCCCGCCGCCCCCTCCACCGCCGCCGTGGCCGCCGTCGCGTTGACGATCACCGATCCGTGGGTGAAGACCGCGAAGAAGGGGATGAGCGCCGCCTTCGGCACCCTGGTCAACAACACCGACGCCGAGGTGACGGTCGTCTCCGGCGCCTCGCCGCTGTCCCCGAAGATCGAGTTGCACGAGGTCGTCGACTCCAAGGGAAAGATGATCATGAGGCCCAAGGAGGGCGGGATCGTGATCCCCGCGAGGGGCACCCACCTGCTCCAGCCCGGCGGTGATCACATCATGCTGATGGGCCTCACCAAGGCGGTGAAGCCCGGCGCGCAGATTCCCTTCACCCTGACCCTCAAGGACGGCAAGACCGTGGAGTTCACCGCGGTCGGCAAGGACTTCGCCGGGGGCAAGGAGGACTACCGGCCCGGCATGGACATGGGAGACGGCGACAAGGGCGACAAAGGCGACAAGAGTGCGGACATGGGCGAGAGCGACGGCTGAGCGGGAACGGAGGAGAACTCATGCGGGAACCCCGACTCAGCCGTAGGGGCCTGCTCGCGGGAGGCGCCGCCACCGCGGTCGGCGCCCTCGCCGCGTGCGCCCCCGACCAGGCTGTCCCCCCAGTCGCCCCCCAGGCCGATCCCCGGACCGCTCCGGCCGCGTCCCCCGTCTCGGGCGGTTCCCTGACGGAACCCTTCGACGGGGTCCACCAGGCCGGGATCGCGACGGCGCCCCAGACGTACGGGGTGTTCGTCGGCCTGGATCTGCTGCCGGACACCGACCGCGAGGCGCTGGTCCGGATGATGCGACTGCTCACCGACGACGCCCGGCGGCTCACCCAGGGCAGGCCGGCCCTGGCCGACACCGAACCGGAGCTGGCCGTCCTGCCCGCCAGGCTGACCGTGACCTTCGGGTTCGGCCCCGGCCTCTTCACGGCGGCCGGGCTGGCCGACCGCCGTCCGGAGGCGGCGGCGCCGCTGCCCGCCTTCGCGATCGACAGGCTCAGGAAGGAGTGGAGCGGCGGGGACCTGCTGCTGCAGATCTGCGCCGACGACGCCCTCACCCTGAGCCACGCCCTGCGCATGGTCGTCAAGGACGCGCGCTCCTTCGCGAAGGTCCGCTGGACCCAGCGGGGCTTCCGGCGCGGCGCGGGCACCCAGCCCGCCGGGCTGACCCAGCGCAACGTCATGGGCCAGCTCGACGGGACCGTCAACCCGGCACCCGGCACTCCCGAGTTCGACCGGGCCGTGTGGGTGAGCGGCGGTCCGGAGTGGCTGCGCGGCGGCACCACGCTGGTGCTGCGGCGCATCCGGGCGGAGATGGAGACCTGGGACGCCGTGGACCGGGTCGCCAAGGAGTTCACCGTGGGCCGGCGCCTGGACAACGGCGCCCCGCTCACCGGGCGCGACGAGCATGACATGGCCGACTTCGAGAAGCTCAACGCGATCGGCTTCCCCGTCATCTCCGAGCAGGCCCACATCCGCCGGGCCCATGTGGCCGACCCGAACCTGCGGATCATGCGCAGGGTCTACAACTACGACGAGGGGCTCACCCCGGACGGGCACGCCGACTCCGGGCTGCTGTTCGCCTCCTATCAGGCCGACGTCTCCCGGCAGTTCGTCCCGATCCAGCGCAGGCTGGCCGAGGCCGACCTGCTCAACGAGTGGACGACCCCGATCGGCTCGGCCGTCTTCGCCGTCCCGCCGGGATGCTCCCCCAACGGCTGGATCGGGGAGGGCCTCCTGGACTGAGAGGGGCCGCTCGCGCCCTTGACAGGTCCGGACCGTCCGCGTGCGAGGCGATCCGGAACGCAGAGGAGGCGGCCCTCGGTGAGGCGACGTCGTCCGTGCGGGCTCCGCGCCGGTTCCGCGAGGATGACGTCGCCTCCCGCCGGGCCTGCTCCAGGGGAGGGGCGAGGACCGGATTCACCGGATCCGATCCGGTCGCACGCGACGGCCGGGACGATCCTCCCCGCCGGGGGAGAGGCCGTCCGGTCAGGGAGCTAGCGGTAGTGGACGAAGACCGGGTTCGAGTAGAACCACAGGTCCTCCCAGGGGCTCTCCTTGCCGTCGGCGAGCGGCTCGGCCTCGTCGGTGCTCGTGCCGCGCACGCGGGCGTAGAAGTCGCCCTGCACGTCGCGCAGGGTGTGGCGGATGACGTACTCGCGTCCCGACCTGCGCCAGTCGCGCGGGCCGAACCGGGCCACGACCTTCGTGGTGGGGTTGGTGTCGGCGTCGAGGTTGGCGCTCGGGCCGGTGATCTGGCCGGTGATCAGGTCGACGCGCCGGACCTCCGGGTGGTCGCCGTTGGCGTTCTTGCCCTCCAGCGGCCGGAACCTGATCTCGATGTCGACGTCGGTGCGGTTGCGGCGGCTCACGGTGAGGGTCTCACCCGTGGTGGCCTGGCGGCCCTGGGTGCTCGCCATGACGTCGAGGCTGGTGATCAGGTCGCCGGTGCCGACCCAGATCCGCCCGTTGCGCAGGCCGTCCATGATGTCGGCGTAGTCCTGCCTGGCCAGCACGTGGGTCTTGCTGTACTCGCCCGGCCAGAAGTCGGCCCCGCCGCGCGTCCAGTGCACGTGGGAGTCCGAGGTCGCGGTGATCCACCAGCGACGCCCCTCGCCGAGCAGCGAGTCCCAGAGGCCGCCGACGCGGGCCGTCATCTGGTCGAAGCCGCCGTAGGTCGGGTGGTTGCCGTACCCTCCGCGCGCGCCGCCGTTGAGCGGGCCCGCCTGGTGGCCGGGAGCGCCCTCGAAGCCGACGTAGATCTCCGGTGCGACGTTGTTGCCGTTGCGGAACTCCCGGGGGGTGTCCTGCCCGTAGACGCCGAGACCGGGCGCCGACCGCGAGGCGTGGTGGGCGATCACCAGCGGCTTCTGCCGCATGTCCTTCGCGGCCTTCAGGAACTCCACCATCTTGGCCTCGGTGTCGCGGCCGGGGTCGGCGGGGAACGCGTCGTGCTTGGCGAAGCGGCTCTCCAGCTCGAACAGCTGCTGTGCCTCACCGGAGTGGTGGGGGATCATCAGCGTGTGGTGGTCCAGCGCCGGGGCGTCGAACTCCATCCCCCAGAACTGGAGGACCTCGGGCACGAGCACGCGCGAGCGCAGGAGGTCGGGGTAGGCCTGCTCAAGGTTCACCTTCGAGTGCGTCGGCCCGCCGTGGTCGGTGCACATCGCCCAGCTCAGCCCGAAGTACTTGGCCATGATCGCGTTGGTGACGATCGGGTACACGGCGTCGCCGCCCTTGGTGAACTTCGGCGGGTTCGTCGAGGTGTCGAAATCGCCGCTGTACTCCGAGTGCACGTGGTGGTCACCGGCGCGCCACACCCGGTCGCGGGAGTTGCCGCGGTTCTCGCTCCCGCGCTCGGGATCCGCCTCCGCCCACGCCGGGCTGCCGGTCGCCAGCGGGCTCGCGGCGACCAGCGTCGCCCCGAGGCCGGCGTACTTGACCAATCGACGCCGCGAGATCGACGAGCGCTCGGGGTCTTCGATGTTCTGGTCCTTCACAATGAAGCCTTTCGGTCATCTTCAACTTGGTCCCGACCCGCGAGTCTCGAAGGTCGCGCTGAACGCGACATGAACAGGGAACGGGACAACGAAGAACAACTGCCTCGGAAGGTTAGAAATCATCCCCGCGCGGTACCCGCCGGCCGCGTGGCACCATGACGGCCATGGACCACGCAGAGCTCCGGGCCTTCGCCGACCGCTGGATCGAGGACTGGAACGCCCACGACGTCGAGGCCGTCCTGTCGCACTTCGCCGAGGACGTGCTCTTCACCTCCCCGACCGCGGCCGCGCTGGTTCCCGGCTCCGGAGGTGTGGTCCGGGGCAAGGCCGCCCTGCGCGAGTACTGGGCCGCGGGCCTGAGGAGCGCCCCGGACCTGCGGTTCGAGATGATCGCCGCCTACGTCGGGATCGACACCCTGGTGATCAACTACCGCAACCGGACGGCGAGCGGCCGCCTGGTCAACGAGGTTCTCGTCTTCGACGGCCCCCTCGTCGTGGAGGGACACGCCACGCACCTCGACACCTGAGCGAGGCGCGGCGGCGGCGCCGAACGTCCGTGAGCGAGGGCGGGCTCCGGGCGGTGGGCGGTCGCCCCACCGGGTGATCCTCTCCAGGCGGGGCGGACCGCCGCCTGTCCGCGTGAAGCGGGAAAAGGGTTCTTACTTGAAACTGTAAACATTGTAAATAGCTGCCGTGCACGAATATCCGTGCCGATGTTGACGGAGATCTGTTCCGGCGTCACCGGGTATTTCGCCTCATTGTTAGGCCGTGGCAGAGTCCTGCCGCGAGAGGTACCCCCCGGACAAAGGCAGAGTCCATGGTCAAACGCGCCCTCGCAACCGCCGCCCTCTCCCTCACCGCACTACTCGGATTAACGCCGCCCGCCTATGCGGTGACACTGGAGCAAAAGCTCGCCGCACTTTCGAGTTTCAGCCAGCCCACCGCGGCCAGCGCCGCGAGCTGGCTTTCCGCCTGGCAGAACCAGGGAGCCTGGGGGGACTACGCCTTCGACTGGTCGACCGATCTGTGCTCGAGCAGCCCCGACCAGCCACTCGGCTTCGACTTCAGGACGCCGTGCCGGCGTCACGACTTCGGCTACCGCAACTACAAGGCGGTGAGCCAGTTCCCGGCGAACAAGGCACGCATCGACGACGCGTTCTACTTCGACATGAGGCAGGTCTGCGCGGGATATTCCACCATCCCCAGGGGCACCTGCAACAGCCTCGCCTGGACCTACTACCAGGCGGTCAAGGAATTCGGCACGCTCAACGTCACCGGGGCGCAGATCGAGCGGATCCGCCAGGCGGCCGAACAGGCCGCCCAGGACGCGGAGGCGTGACCCGTCCCGCTCCTCGCGAGGGCGGGATCATTTCCCCCCGCTGATCCGTGGCGGGCCGGCCTCGTGCCGGCCCGCACCGCGACGACGGTCCGCGACCCCTGACCGTCTCGCCCCGGCGGTCCGCGACCCCTGACCGTCTCGCTCCGGCGGGACACCTCGCCCATGTGAACGCCGGTGGGACACCTCGCTCATGTGAACGATCGGGCTCGCCGCGGGAGCCGCCCGCCCTCCGGGCCTCCCCAGGGCTCGCGTTCGCACCCGTTCGTACCTAATATGATGGGCTGCGAGTGACAGGACACAAGGGAGACCAGAAGTGATAGGTGACGACGACATCTCCGGGTGATACCGGAAGTGATCGGCCACCGGCCGGCGCGTAGGAGCGCCGTCGCCGTGGCCATGCCGTCGTTTCACTGATTCCTGTTCCCCTGCTGGGCGGCTTTCGGCGCGCCCGCGTCCCACACGAGGTTTTCTCGCATGTCCGATGCGTTCATCATCTGCTCGAACCTTTCCTTCTCCTGGCCCGACGACACCCCGGTCTTCCAGGATCTCTCCTTCACCGTGGGCGGCGGCCGTACCGGCCTCGTCGCCCCGAACGGCGCCGGTAAGAGCACCCTGCTCAAGCTGATCGCCGGCGAGTACCGGCCCGGCGGCGGGACCGCGTCCGTCCAGGGCGTGCTCGGCTACCTCCCGCAGAGCCTGCCGCTGGCCGGTGACCTGACCGTGGCCGAGGTCCTGGAGATCGCTCCGGTGATCAGGGCCCTGGACGCCATCGAGTCCGGAGACGCCGGCGAGGAGCACTTCACCACGATCGGCAACGACTGGGACATCGAGGAGCGCACCCGTGCCCAGCTGGACCGGCTCGGCCTCGGGGAGCTCTCCCTCACCCGGCCCCTGCACACCCTCAGCGGCGGCCAGGTCGTCTCCCTCGGCCTGGCGGCGCAGCTGCTGAAGCAGCCCGACGTCCTGCTGCTCGACGAACCGACCAACAACCTCGACCTGGACGCGCGCCGCAAGCTCTACGGCGTGCTGGAGGACTGGAACGGCTGCCTGCTGCTGGTCAGTCACGACCGGGCGCTGCTGGACCGGATGGACCGCATCGCCGAGCTCGACGGGGGCGAGATCCGCTCCTACGGCGGGAACTTCACCGCCTACGAGGAGGCCGCGCGCGCCGCGCGGGAGGTCGCGGAGAAGAACGTCCGCAACGCCGAGCAGGAGGTCAAGCGGGAGAGACGGGAGATGCAGCAGGCCCGCGAGCGGGCGGCGCGGCGGGCCGGCAACGCCTCCCGCAACCTCAAGGACGCCGGCCTGCCGAAGATCTTCGCCGGGACGATGAAGCGCGACGCCCAGGAATCGGCGGGAAAGGCGAACGAGGTCCACGCCGCGCGGGTCAACGACGCCAAGGCCCGGCTCGACGAGGCGGGCCGCGCCCTGCGCGACGAGCAGAGGATCACGCTGGAACTGCCCGGTACCAACGTCCCGGCCGGACGCACGGTCTTCCTCGGCGAACGGATGCAGGTCCACTACGGTGAGCGGGCCCTGTTCGCGGGAGAGGGCGCCGATCTGACGATCCGGGGACCCGAGCGGATCGCGCTGACCGGCTCCAACGGCGTCGGCAAGTCCACCCTGCTGCGTCTGATCGACGGCGATCTGGAACCGGAGGGCGGCCGGGCCAGGCGGGCCGGCGGCCGGGTCGCCTACCTGTCCCAACGACTGGACCTGCTCGATCTCGACCGCACCGTGGCGGAGAACATGGCCACGTTCGCCCCCGCGATGCCGCAGGCCGAGCGGATGAACCTGCTCGCCCGCTTCCTGTTCCGCGGCTCCCGCGTCCACCTGCCGGTCGGCGCGCTGTCCGGCGGCGAGCGGCTGCGCGCCACCCTGGCCTGCGTGCTGTACGCGGAACCGGCGCCCCAGCTGCTGCTGCTGGACGAACCCACCAACAACCTCGACCTGGTCAGCGTCGGCCAGCTGGAGAGCGCGCTCAGCGCCTACGAAGGGGCGTTCGTGGTGGTCAGCCATGACGAACGCTTCCTCGCGGAGATCAAGGTCGACCGCTGGCTGCGGCTCTCCGAGGGCCGGCTGCTGGAGGCGGGAGCCCCGGCGGGGACCGAGGCCCCCGTGGACGGCTCCGGGAACAGGTGACCCCGTCGGGGCGTACGAGCGGGTCGGTTCCCGTCCGGCCCCGCGCCCTGGACGCCGGCCCGTACCCGTTCGGACGGCCGGACGCGTACGGGCCGGTGACGTGGACGGGCCGATGATGCGGACGGGCCGGTGACGCGGACGGGCCGGTGACGCGGACGGGCCGGTCGCAGAGTGATGCTCGAACCCGTCGGCGAGCGCGGTCGCTCGTCGGTGACAGTGCCATGCGCGGTGGTTTTGCCCTCGCCTTTCGAACAGGTTTCGCCGAAACTTTCAAGTCTGGATGATGTGGGCGCACCATGGTCCGCGTCGCCCTTTGTTCTCGCCCGATAGCGGTAGTGCCGATCTGTGATTGGCCTTGAACAGGGAGAAGCTCTTTCTTCCGTGCGCGGCGATGCGAGGGCGACAAGAAATGGCGCGGTGGTGGCTGTGCTGTGTGCCAGGGGAGTTCATTGACTCGACACCTTTAGTGCACTTATCGTTCCGGCCGGGTTCCCGAAAGTTTATCTGAAACTTTGAAAGTTTCGGCGACCGCCTTGCGGATCCTGCGAGGAAGCGGGCGGTGCTCGGCCAACCCCGGCAGCGGTTCAGGAGGAACGAACGTGAGGTCACAGCTCATCCTGTTCGCGATCGACATCTGCACGGTGATGTTGCTCGTCTTCGGGCTCTACTTCCCACGACATCGCCGCCGCGATCTGGTCGTCGCCTACCTGGGGGTCAACGTCGGCGTCCTCGCGGTGGCGAGCGCGCTGAGCGCCAGCGACGCCGGTGCCGGGCTCGGGCTGGGGATGGCGCTGTTCGGCGTGCTGTCCATCATTCGCCTGCGCTCGACGGAACTCGACCAGCACGAGGTCGCGTACTACTTCTCCGCCCTCGCCATGGGCATCCTCGGCGCGCTGAGCACCACCTCGGTGTGGCTCAGCGGCGGCCTGATGGTGCTCATCCTCGTGGTGATGTACCTCGGCGACCACAGACGGCTGTTCCGGCACTACCGGCATCAGATCCTGGTGCTCGACTCGGCCATCACCGACCATGCCGTGCTCGTCGCGCACCTGGAACAACTGCTCGACGCCCGGGTGCACGCCGTCACCGTCCAGCGGATCGACATGGTCAACGAGACCACCGTGGTCGACGTCCGGTACGCGCTGACCGGACGCGGCCTGACCACCGAATCCGTCGCCCCCGCCCATTCCGGAGCGTACCGATGACCACGGCACCCCTCATGCCGGCCCTGGCGGGACTGGCCCCCGTCGGGCTCGCCGAACTGATCGACCGCGCCGCGCTGCAGACCAGGGTGGACCGCAAGTATCTCGTCCCGGCGGAGACACTGCCCGGCCTGCTGGGGCGGCTCACGCCGTACGCCCGGGCACTGGACATCGCCGGCGAGCGTACGTTCCGCTACAGGTCGGTGTACTTCGACACCCCGCGGCTGGCCAGCTACCACTGCGCGGCGTATCGCAGGCGCCGGCGTTTCAAGGTGCGCACCCGCACCTACCTCGACTCCGACCAGTGCTGGCTGGAGGTCAAGATCAGCGGAGCGAGGGGGAGCGTCACCAAACACCGGCTGCCGTACCACCCGCGGGACTGCGGCACCGTGCACCTGGGGCGCGAATTCGTCGACGAGGCGCTCGCCCGCGAGTCGATCGTTCCCGCCGCCGGGAGCCCCCTCGACCCGATCCTGGTCACCGAGTACCACCGCGCCACCCTGCTGCTGCCGGACACCGCGAGCCGGGTCACCATCGACACCGGGCTCGTCTGGCGGGACGCCGGCTCCACGCTGAGGCTGTCCGGCCTCGCCGTGGTCGAGACCAAGTCGACCCTGGCCGCCACGCCGGTCGACCGCATGCTGTGGCAGGCGGGGACGAGGCCCGCCCGCATCTCCAAGTACGCCACCGGTCTGGCCGCTCTCCGCCTGGACCTGCCCGACGCGCCGTGGCGGCGGACGCTGCGTCGCCACTTCCGGGACACCGCGTCGTCGGTGGATCCGGTGCCCACCATCTTCCACCTGCCCGCCTCCCCCCGACCCGAACAGGAGACGTCGTGCGTCTGACCCTCCGCGGCACCCGCGCCGCGGCCACCGCGGTGCTCCTCGCCGGACTCCTCGTCCCGCACCCGTTGCCGGCCATCGCCGAGTCGGGTTCCGGCGCCCGGCCGGGTGGTCACATCGCGAGCACCGCGGCCACCGACACCTTGGCCGCCAACGCCAACGCCAACGTCAATACCAGCGCCGGCGCCGGTGCCGTCGCCGCGGCCGCCGCGGCGGAGGACCTGGTCGGCGACATCGCCTTCTCCGTGCCGAGCGGCACCTTCCAGGGACAGGTGACGGTGTCGCTGAGCACCGCGATCAGCGGAGCCCAGATCCGCTACACCACCGACGGGCGGCTGCCCACCGCGCAGTCGGCGCTCTACCAGGGCACACCCCTGCGGTTCACCCGCACCACCCAGCTGCGGGCACAGGCCTTCGTCGGCCAGACGGCGTCCGGGGCGCCGGGAACGGCGATGTACGCCGCCCGCGACACCGCCACGGCGCACGACCTGCCGGTGATCATGATCGACTCCTACGGTGCGGGCAAGCCCGCCCGGGAGTACTTCGACGCCACCACCATGATCTTCCAGCCGGGCGGCGGCGGGACGACGTCGCTGGCCGCGGCTCCGGCGGTCGCCACCCGCGCCGGATTCCGGCTGCGGGGGCAGTCGTCGGCCACGTTCGAGAAGACGCCCTACCGCGTCGAGTTCTGGGACAACGACAACGACGACGCCGACTACCCGGTGCTCGGCATGCCCGCCGACTCCGACTGGGTGCTGCGCGGGCCGTTCACCGACAAGTCGCTGATCCGGGAGGCCTTCGTCTACGACCTCGGCAGGGAGATGGGCCTGCGGGCCCCGCGGTACGCGTTCGCGGAGCTCTACCTCAACACCGACGCCGGTCCGGTGGGCGCCGGCGACTACATGGGCGTCTACATGATCGTCGAGACGATCAAGAACTCCAAGGACCGTCTCGACCTCAAGCAGCTGGACGAGGACGACACGACCCTGCCGAAGATCACGGGCGGATACATCTGGAAGTTCGAGTGGATGGCCGCCGAGGAGCCGACGTTGCCGTGCAGCGGGTCGGCGGCCACCTGCTGGAACTACCTCGAAGTGGTCGACCCGTCCCCGTTGCAGCCCCAGCAGAGGGACTGGCTGCGCAACCACATTCAGGAATTCCACAACGTGCTGCGGGCGCCGAACTTCGCCGACCCGGCCACCGGCTACCGGGCGTACATAGACGTCGACTCCTTCATCGACCACCTGATCGTCAACGAGCTGAGCCGGAGCATGGACGCGTACGTCCGCAGTTCCCACTTCTACAAGGACCGGGACACCAAGATCTTCGCCGGTCCGTTGTGGGACTTCGACCTCACGTTCGGGGTGGGCGGATTCTTCCAGAACGACCAGATCGCGGGCTGGCAGTACCAGCAGACCCGGCAGCCGCTGGCCAACGACTGGTTCACCCAGCTCCTGCGGGATCCGGCCTTCGTCAACCAGGTCAGGTCGCGCTGGCAGACCCTACGCCGCGGCCTGCTCTCCGACACCGCCCTGCAGAGCAGGATCGACGCTCTCACCAGGCCGCTGCCCAACGCCGCGCAGCGCAACTTCCAACGCTGGCCGAACCTCTCGACGCCGGTCATCGGCTTCTTCAACACCCCGACCGCGCCCACGTGGCAGGGCCAGGTGCAGTACATGCGGGACTGGATGCTGCGCCGCACGGCCTGGCTGGACTCGACGGCTGGGTGGGGCGGTACGACCACCACCCCGACCCCGACCCCGACCCCCACGCCCACCCCGACCCCCACCCCCACGCCCACCCCGACCCCCACACCCACACCCACGCCGGGCGGCGCCTGCTCGGCGACGCTCCGGGTGGTCACCTCCTGGTCCGGTGGTTTTCAGGGTGAGGTCACGGTGCGCGCGGGCAACGCGCCGATCAGCGGCTGGACCGTGAACTGGGCCTGGCCCGGTTCGCAGACCGTCACCCAGCTGTGGGGAGGCGTGCGCTCGGGCTCCGGTTCGAACGTGACGGTGCGCAACGAGTCGTGGAACGGCTCGATCGCGGCCGGCGCGAGCACGACCTTCGGCTTCACCGCCGGAGGGTCCTCCGCCACCCCGGCGATGACCTGCGCCGGCCCGTGACCGCATCGGTCACGACCGGCTGAACGTCGGCGACCCGTGGGGACGAAGAGTCCGATAAACCTCGGGGTCCAGGTCGGGGATCGTTTCCCGACCTGGACCCCGGCGTTGGAGCGGGCGGAGGGAACCGAACATTCCGGCCGACGCCGCTCCCACCCGGCTCGGGCGGGCCCGTACTCGGCCTCGCCGTGCTCGGAGCCCTCGATCGTCTCCGGCCGTTCCCCGAGACGACTTCGACCATGCCCGGGAATCAGCCGGGATCAGGGTTGTTGTGCCACTTCTCGAAGGGGGGAGCGGGCGAACGGGTGAGTTCCAGGAACTGCTTCGCCCTGTCCAGGCAGCTGGGGCAGAGGGGTTCCTCGACCGATCTGGCCGTCGCCTCCGGTGTCGGTTCGCGGAGGGTGCCCAACACCGTCATGCCGGGAGGAAGGCCGCTCTCGGGGTCGATCGTGACGGTCGTCACGTTCGCGGGGATGAAACCGAAGGTGCGCTTGCATACGTAGCATTTGCCGATCGTCGTAATCTGCTCATCTGCCATATGGCGTCATCCTCCTTCATCGCACCGTACATCCCGGCCGGTTCCCTCTGGCGGGGCGCTGGTCCTCTCGCGCTTGTAAGGGGTCGATGGAGATCGCGGCGCCGGCCTGACGGCACGCGACCACGCCGTCAGGCCGGGTGTCAGCGCTGAGCGTCGGCGAGCTTGGCGCGGAGCGTCGCGGCGTCGGTGGGCACTCCCGGCGACTCCCAGAAGTTCTCGATCCCTCCCGCGTAGACGAAGCCGTACGCGGGGGTTCCCACCTGGAAACGCCACCCCTCCGCGAGTGCTCCCGCGTCGACGGTGTCATAACCGATCCGGTCGAGGAACGCGGTCGCCTCTCCCTTCGCGCCGGCGTCGTCACCCGCGATCGCCAGGGCACTGCGGTCCGCCGCACCGGAGGGCCGGGCCAGCGCCCGCAGGTGCTGGAAGTAGATGTTGTTGAAGACCTTGACGACTTTGGACATCGTCAGGTGCCGCTGCAGCAGTTCGCTGGACGTGACGGATCCGGCGTCGAGCTCCGGGAAGGTCCCGTCCCGCTCGGAGTAGTAGTTGTTGGTGTCGAGGACGGTCTTGCCGGCGAGCGGCTCCACCGGAACGTCGAGGTAAGCCCGCAGCGGGATGCTGACGACCACCAGGTCGCCGGCCGCGGCGGCCTCGGCGGAGGTCGCGGCGGCGGCCCTCGGCCCGAGCTCGTCGACCAGTTCCTTCAGGGTCCGGGGGCCGCGTGAGTTGCTCAGCACCACGTCGTAGCCCGCCGCGACGGCGAGCCGGGCGACCGTGCCACCGATGTTTCCGCTGCCGATGAATCCAACAGTTGTCATGACGACCACCAACTTCCGCGCCGCACCCGGCATTCCCCGCCGCTTTTCCATGGACCGCGGGCAACGCGTCCGGCGCCAAATCTCGATGCCGAGACCTGCGCGGGCCGAAGGGCGGCGATCCCGGCCGTACCGAAGCCCATGGGCATGGTGCCGCTGCCGCGAGCGGAAGGGCTTGCATAGACTCGTGGCCATGAGCGCCGGGCATGCGCACGAGGAGCCTCACCACCTGGTGGAGGGGTTCGATCGGCCGGCGTGACCGCCACGCTCGCGGACACCGGCCCTGTGATCGCTGTCGCCGATCGAGACGGCAGGCACCATGTCTCACGTGCGCGTCTTCTCTCGGAACCCGAGAGGCCACCGCCGATCTCGTCTCCGGCCCGCGCCTTCGGCGACGCCGAGGAGGGTGATCTCGGGCGGGGGGTGAGCGCGTACGCACCTCGCCGCCGCGGAAGCCGACGTGGAGGAGAAGCCGGCGCGGAAGCCGATGTGGAAGCCGACGTGGAGGAGGAATGATGAGTGTCCCGGAGACCATGACCGCGGCGTACATCACGTGGCCCGGGCCGGCGGACGAGATACGGATCGGCCGGTTCCCCGTGCCCGAACCCGGCTCGTCGGAGGTCCTGGTGAGGGTGCGGGCCCTCGCCGTCAACCACGTCGACACCTTCGTCCGCTCAGGCGCCTACCGGACGCGCCTGCCGTACCCGTTCGTCATCGGCCGCGACCTGGTGGGGACCGTGATCACGGCGGCGCCGGGGTTCGCCCCCGGCGACACGGTGTGGTGCGACAGCCTGGGGTTCGACGGTCGCCAGGGGTCCTTCTCCGACTACGCCGTCGTGCCCGCCGACCGGCTCTACCACCTGCCCGCCGGCGTTGATCCGGAGAACGCGGTCGCCTGCCTGCACACCGCCGCCACCGCGCACATCGGCCTGTTCAGGGAGGCGGGCCTGCGGATCGGGGAGACGGTCGTCGTGACCGGCGCGGGCGGCGGGGTCGGCACGGCCACCGTTCAACTCGCCGCGGCCGCGGGGGCGCGGGTCGTCGCGACCGCGCGCCCGGACGACTTCGACTGGTGCCGGCGGTGCGGCGCCGACGAGGTCGTCGACTACCGCGACCCGGGTGTGTACGGGAAGATCGCCGAACTCGCTCCCGGCGGGGTGGACGTCTTCTGGGACAACGCAGGCCGACACCACCTGGAGCGGACCGTCCCCCTGCTCGCCCGCGGTGGCCGGATGATCATCCTGGCCGGTCTCGGCGCCACCCCCGTGCTGCCGGTGGGACAGCTGTACACGCGCGACGCCAGCCTCCGCGGCTTCGCGATCAGCAACGCCACCGTGGCCGAACTCGCCACGGCGGCAACGGCGATCAACCACCTCCTGGCCCGCGGCACCCTGGTCTCCCGGATCGGGACACGGCTGCCGCTCACCGAGGCCGCCCGATCTCACCGTCTCCAGGAAGGCACCGAACCTCACCACCCCCGCGGGCGCATCGTCGTCCTTCCTTGACACGGTCCGTCTCCCGCGGGAGGCGACCGTCCCCGGCGGCTCTTCAGCCCCTGTCCAGGCGGCGTGCCACGCGCTTCGCCGCCCCTTCGGCCCATTCGTGTCCCAGCTCACCCAGGCAGTCTCCGAGCTCCGCCCAGGCTCGGTGCTCGTCCGGGCGCAGCGTCAGCGCCTGCACCAGCAGGTTCACCGCCTCGCCAGGGTCCCCGGACCGCCGGGCGACCTGGGCGAGCATCCGGTACGCGGGGGCGCACCACGGATAGTCCTCAAGCAGACGCCGCAGCAGCGAAACGGCCTCGGGTGCCCGGCCCTGGTCCATGCCCGCCGCCGCCTCCAGCGCGCGGCCGACCTCCGCCGCCCGCTCCTCCACACTCGGTTTGGTGTCGCCCTCCACGTCCCCCTCGCCCCTTTCCCGCGGGGCGAACGGCGAGCGCAGAAAGGCGGGGTCGGCCTCGTCCGCCAGGTAGGCGAACAGGTTTCCCGGCCGTACGCCCGGTGCCCGCCACCGCATGTCCAAAGGCGCGTCGAGCAACTTCGCCGGCACGAGCATCCGTTCGCGGCGGAAACGCCGCTCGGCAGCGGCCCGGTCGCCCGTCCGGTTCGCGATGGCCTCGATCACTTGAATCTCCCAGCCGATCACGCCCTCCAGCGAGCCCACCTCCATCGCCACAATGATCGCTAACGCGTCGGCCGCCAGCTCCTCCAACTGATCGAGGGCGGCCTCCACCGCCCGGGACGGTGATGCGAGGGTCCACCGGAGGACATGCCACACGAAGTCCAGGTACGCCCGCAGGCCGGTGAGCGCACACCACCATTCGCCCGCGTCGGACGCGGCCCGGATCGTGGCGACACGTCGCCAGGCGTCGGACAGCAGACCTTCCAGCAGGGGCGTGATCCGGGAGGAGCCGGCCACCGGATGCTGGAACCGCTCGTCGAGCAGGTCCGCCCCGTAGGTGACCAGACCGGCGCCGTCCGCCGGGGGGTCGCCGAGGATCTCCCCGAACAGTTCGGCGTCGTCCCTGGTGACAGCGGCGGCACGCAACAGGATCGTCGCCGAGAGAGCCACGTCGGACACGTTCAGGATCTGGCCGGTGTCGATGAGACCGACGATGTGGCGCAGTCCCGCCGCCAGGCCATGGCGTTGGCCGACCAGGAGTGCCGGGGTCAGGGCCGCCCCGAATGCGCGGTCGTCGCGGTCACGCTCCACCAGGATCCCCCAGCGCGTCCTGGTCGCGTACAGGGCGGCGCCGACAGGCGGTGCCGGGTCCAGCGCCACGTCGCCCGCGAGCGGCACGTCCGGCGGCCACGTCGCCAGGTGGAACCAGTAGGGGAGACTCCGGAGCCCGGAGAACCGGAGTCCGGCCTCCTGCTCCAGGACGACTGAGAGGTAGCCGACGACAGGATCGGCCCGCTCCAGGTAAGCGGCCATCACCCGTTTGGAGAAGTCGCTGTCCTGGACCCCTCCCCCGTGGTCGGCCGCGTACCGCCCGGCCAGGAACCGCTGTTCGAGCAGTCCCTCCGCGATCGCCAGGATCGGCCCGGCCTGTTCGGGCCGCTCGCAGGTCAGCAACGGTTCGGCGGATGTCATCAGAGCCCCAGCAGACCGACGAGGTCCCAGCCGCGTTCGGAGAGGAAGCGCCGTCCGCGGATCAGCCACTCCCGAAGGCTCGTGCGCCCCGAGCGCGTATAGGGAATCCGCTCGCGCAGCAGGCCGGCGGCCAGCACCGCCTGCCTGCCCGGTCCCGGCGGGCGGCCCGCCGCCTCGGCGGCGATCGAGAACACCTTGCGCAGTTTGGCCCGCACCGCCTCCGGTTCGTGGTCGTCGACGAGATGGACGTACACCACCTCGCTGTCGTGCCCGATGCCCTCGAAGAACGCGAGACCGGGCAGGGGCGGTACGGCCGAGGTGTCGAAGAGGTGCCGCACCATCGTGTACGCGGGCGGGGCGGTCGCGTCCAGCGTCAGCCAGGACCCGAAGGAGGAGTCGTCCACCGGCACCGGGGTCTCGGCGTTCTCGTCCAGGCAGAACATCACCAGGATGTCCGGGCCGCTGTCGGCCGAGAGCGCGCCGGAAAGCACGTACTCCTTCACCGCCTGGTCGACACCCGGATGGAAGGCGAGGAAGGCGAAGAAGGTGGCCACTTTTTCCAGGGCCGCCAGCCCGTCAGGTCGCAGCACCTTTTCCAGGTTGTCTATCTTCCCGGTCTGCCGGTGTTCGTCCGTCGCGGCAGACTCCAAGATCGTGACAATCGACAGCGCCAACATACCTGCCAGAATCGCATCGATCATTCGTCTTGCGGAGCCATATTTGATGCCGCTTCGGGTGAGGCTGACCAATGTCGTGGACCGAGGCCCCAGGGTGGAAGGGCACCTCGATCGGTCCGGTGGTCACGCCCCGGAATCGGTGAGTCGCGCGCACGGAAGGCCCCGCCCCGCTGATCATCCCGTCTGCCGTCGCTCCGCCCGCAGGGGAACCGCGACAGGGCCGGCGGGCTCTGTCGCAGGGGTGAAAATCGGTGGACACCGCGCGTACCTGTGGCGATCGTTGAGGTCATGCGGCAGGACGAGATCTGGGACGTCGACGCGGCCCGGCGCTATGACACGCCGGGCATCGGCATGTTCGCGCCCGAGGTCCTGGGGCCGGCGGTGGACCGTCTCGCCGAACTCGCAGGCGGCGGACAGGCGCTCGAGTTCGCCATCGGAACCGGCCGTGTGGCCGTTCCGCTCGCCGAGCGGGGAGTGCCCGTCACCGGTATCGAGCTGTCGCCACCGATGATCGACCGCCTGCGGACGAAGGTGGACGACGCGACGATCCCGGTAGTCGTGGGCGACATGGCGACCGCCGTTGCTCCAGGGAAGTACGCGCTCGTCTACCTCGTCTACAACACGATTTCGAACCTGCTCACCCAAGCCGAGCAGGTCGCGTGCTTCCGCAACGCCGCCCGTCACCTCACACCTGGCGGCAGGTTCGTGATCGAGCTCTGGGTGCCCGAGCTGCGCAAGCTCCCACCGGGTCAGCAGGCCACGGTCTGGCACTGCGACCCCGGCTACATCGGCCTGGACACCTACGATCTTCTGCGCCAGCACGTCGTTTCGCACCACTTCAGGTTCGACGAGAGCAGGAGGGCTCAGCTGTTCCGCAGCCCGCACCGCTACATCTGGCCGGCTGAGCTCGACCTCATGGCTCAGCTGGCCGGGTTCGAGCTGGAGACCAGGCACGCGGACTGGACCGGAGCCGAGTTCACCGCCGAGTCCTCTTCCCACGTGTCCGTCTACCGCATCCCGCCGGACCGTTAGCGTCGTCGGAAGACCCAGGCACTGTCTCGGGGTGCCGGTGACGGTTGGGTGGCGGCGGCCAAGGGCACGTGGCGGCCATGCGGAGATGCCGGGTCGGGGAGGGGAGGGTGTTCATGCTGATCAGGGCGGCGCGGGCGGACGAGGGCGCGGCGCTGGGTGCGCTGGTGCTGCGATCAAAGGCGCACTGGGGGTACGACGAGGTGTTCATGGCGGCGTGCCGGGAGGAGCTGACGGTCGCGGCGGCGCAGGTGGAGGCGCGGCGCACGGTGGTTGCCGAGCGGGACGGCCGGATACTGGGGATGGCCACGCTGGAGGGCGAGCCGCCGACGGGTGAGCTGGGCATGTTGTTCGTCGAGCCGGAGGCGATCGGCCAGGGGGTCGGGCGGCGGTTGTTCGCACACGTGACGGAGGTCGCGGCCCGGACGGGGTTCGCGCGGCTGGGCATCGATTCCGACCCGCACGCCGAGCCGTTCTACCTGGCGATGGGGGCAGTGCGGGTCGGCGAGGTGCCTTCGGGGTCGGTGGCGGGCCGGCTGCTTCCCCGGCTGATGGTGGACGTCTCCCGGGGCGCGAGGAGTCGGTGACGGAGCGGTCGTCGTTACGGAGGCCGTTGCGGGGCCGTTACGGGCCGTTACGGCGGCCAGATCGGTTTGCCTGAGGGGCTCGACACGCGGGGCGCGAAGAGGCGTTGAGATCGACTACTACGCGCATCCTCGTGGCGAGCTTTCGAGAACAGCCGGCCACGGCGATCGACCACGAGCCCCTGCGCGACCCCTGGATCTTCGATCGCCCGTGTGACTCGCCGGATCACTGGATCGCCTCGTGCACCATCCGGACCGCATGCCGCTTCAACTCGGGCGGGTATCGACGCCGGGAGGGATGCGAAGAAGATCGACCGGCCAGGGGCCCCGTCCTTTCCAACCGCAGGAGCCTGCATCAACGCCGGACGGGTTCACACGACAAGCTTTGGACAAGCCGGCGTGGCTAGCGTGCACCGTAGCCAAGTCGGGAGTCGCCATGTCTTCTTCGGTGTCAGCCGGTCCGCGAATTCGTTTGGGCAACAGAGATGGCGGCTCTTTCCAAATAGCGTGCGGAGCATTGATCGCGTTGAGCGGCGCGCTGACAGCCTTCGCCTTCAACGTGGTCTACGCGAAGGGCTGGATCGATCTGGAGGTTTACCGGGAAGGCGGAGCGGCGGTACTGCGGCATACCTCTGTATACGACTTGATCGTAGGTGAAAGGTGGCTGAAGTTCACCTATTCACCGTTCGCAGCGATACTGTTCACGCCTCTCGCCTTGGTCGGAATGGAGGTTGCCGTCGCCCTCTGGGTGCTGATCTCCATACTCGCCCTCGAGGCGTTGATATGGATCCTCGTCGGCCGTGCCGCAGTGAGGGGCCGTAGTCGCCGGGCAACTCACACGTTGCTGGTCGTTATCGCGATACTTCCCTTGTATCCAGTAACACTGACGCTGTGGAATGGGCAAATAGGTATCATTCTGCTGCTGGCGATAGTTGTAGATCTGACGCACGGCAAAGAAAAGTGGTGCGGCATAATAACGGGCATTGCCGCCGGCATCAAGCTCACCCCACTGATATTCATCCCCTATCTTCTCGTCACGCGTCGTTTCCGGGCCGCCCTGATGGCCGGCCTCGGCTTTCTCGGCACAGTGATACTCGGATTCCTGCTGCTGCCGGCCGATTCACGTGATTACTGGGGTGGTGCATTTTTCGACACGCAACGGGTGGTCGCCGAGCAGGGCGCAAACTTTTTCAATCAATCGCTTCGCGGCATGCTCATGCTCATGCTCATGCCCGGCTCTTGGCCCACCACGCCTCTCTGGCTCGCCCTGTGCGCGATAGTCGGCGCGGGTGGACTTCTGGTCGCCGCATGGACCGCGAAGAAGGCGGGCGAGATCGCAGGAATCACCGCCTGCGCCATCGTGGGGCTGCTTGTCTCACCTGTTTCCTGGCCGCACCATTGGGTCTGGTGCGTACCGCTCCTGGTGCTCTGGGCACAGCGCGCTCAGCGCGTGGACGCCACGCTTGAGAAGGTGGGCGTGGGGTTCTTGTGGTTCATCTTTCTACTGCCTGGATACATCGCCCTGGCGATACTTCTCATATATCCATCCCACGCCGGAATGTGGCTGATGCTGCTGACGGGTAGTTACGTTCTCGGCGGATTGTTGACATTGCTGGCGCTTGCGGTTTGTTTTGGCCGGAGTGATTGGCTGCAAAGAAGGCGCGGGTCGGGCGATGAATAGAGACCTTCAACGGTCAGAGTCATATGGCCTGTCCCTGAATGGTGCTGGATGGGCGTGATCGTGAGCCGTTATGAGGGATTGTTGCAGTACTCTTTGCGGTACTGCACCATTCCCTGGTTTTCCCGTTCCCCTCGAAGACAGGTTGTCGATGCGTCTACATCCAGGTGAGCCCGAGGCCGTTGGGTGGCGGGTGGTGACCGTGCGCGACGCCGTCCGGCAGCTGCGCGATGCGTCACCCGATGTCACCGGACGTCCGCGGGTGATCGCGATTGACGGCCGGGGCGGCGCCGGCAAGACGACCCTGGCCGGGAGGCTGCGCAAGGTGATGCCCGACTCCGCCATCGTGCACACCGACGACATCGCCTGGAACCACGCCTACTTCGACTGGGGCGACGTGCTCGTCGAGAACATCCTGCGCCCCCTGCGCCGGGGTGAGGCGGTGGACTTCCGCCCTGATGCCTGGATCGCCCACGATCGGCCCGGTTCGATCACCGTCCCCGCCGGTGCCGACTTCATCTGGGTCGAGGGCACCGGCATCATCCGCGAAGAGCTCGCCCCGTGGTTGGACGCCTCGGTGTGGATGCAGGGTGACCTCGATGAGCAAGAGCGCTTGTCGGTCGTCCGCGACGGTGACTCCCCCGAGCAACTGGAGCACGTGGCGAACTGGCTGCTGGAAGAACTGCCGTTCATGATGCGAGAACAGCCGTGGGCCCGAGCCACCATGATCGTCGCCGGCCCTCCGCAGATCGACCACGACCCGGACACCGAGTTGGTCGTCGCCCCGCCGACCAACCCTAGATCGGTCGACCCACCCGCGGAACGCGGATGAGCGGTCCGAGATCAAGAACGTCGGGATGGAGCGTCCTGAGGAACGCCCCGTGTCGACCGTCTCGGATTGTCCCGTGTTCACGCTCCCGACGGGCACGACACCCGCGACCCGCCCTTGACCTTCGGGCGGCAGCCTAGGCCTTCGAGTCCGGCTTCCAGTCCTGGACGAGGAGCCCGAGCAGCACCTCGTCCAGGAACTCACCCATGACCCAGGCCGAGGACCGCATCACGCTCTCGCGGACGAAGCCGTTGCGCTCGGCGGAGCGCAGCATCGCAACGTTGTCCGACAGCGTCTCGATCTGCAGCCGCTGTCGGCCACGCACGACGAAACCGTAGTGGCGCAGCACCGCGACCACGTCGGTGCCGTAGCCCTTGCCACGGGCGGACGGCACCAACCCCAGCCCGATGTGCGCGGACCGGTGATGGTTGTCGATGTCCCACAGCGTCGCGGCGCCGACCAGCGTGCCACCGTCCAGCTCCACCACGGAGAACGGGACGTGCCCTTCCTCCTTGTCGTCCACCACGAACTGCGACTCCTTCGAGCCGGGCGTGATCGGCCGCCACGGCCGGCCTTGGGCCGCGAGGAGCTGACCACGTCGTCGTGGAGCTCGGTCTGCAGGATCGGGATGTCGTCCTCGTGCCGAGCCCTGAGTCCGACTTCGCCGCCTTTCAGCATTACTGCAGGAGCTGATGAACCGGATGGGGCACTCGACCACGCGGGCCGCGCTGATCTATCCGCACACCGAGAACGGGCGGGATCAGGTGATCGCCGACGGCATGGGGAAGCTCGCCGAAGCCGTCCTCAAGAAAGAAGATCCATCGGGATCGGGCACGTAACGGGCACGGAAGATCGAAAGCGCTCCGGAAACGACAAAGGCCCCGGTCCGGATCCGCATCCTGACCTGGGCCTTTGTGGGTGGAGCGGGTGACGGGAATCGAACCCGTGCTGTCAGCTCGGGAATCGGCTGCTGGTGTTGGCGGGCTGAGCTGGGAAAGCAGGTGTGCGGGTAGACGAGGTGCGGTTCCCCGTGAGTGGCTGGTGTTCCCCGCCTGTTCTGGCACGGATCTGGCATGTGATCAACGCCGCCCAGGAGACCTGGACGAGTAACCAAGATCGAGAAGTGGATGCGGGGCAGACCTGGTTCTCATTCCCGCCAGGTGTGGCCATGGCTGCCAGGAGCATAGGAGGTAGGATAGAGAGCATGAGTGAGCCTACCGGTAAGTACTCGATCACCATGCCGCGGGACATCGCGGAGGCCGCACGGTCCCGGAGCGGCCCTTCTGGTCTGTCTGCCTACGTCGCCGCCGCCGTTGCCCGCCAGATCGAGCGCGACAACCTCAGCGAACTCATTCAGGTCGCCGAGGCCGAGCATGGCCCCGTTACCGACGACGAAGTCCAGGCACTGCGCGACCAACTCAACCAGGCCCGGCAGGGACAGGCCCACGGTGGGGCGGACGTTGCATGACCCGTTCTCCCGCCACCCCCGGCGGCACGCTGGTCCTCGACAGCGAGGGATTGGCCAAAGTCGTCCTGCGTGACCGCACGGTCACCACGTGGCTCGCCCTCGCCCGCGCCGACGACCTCCGCGTCATCACCTCCGCCGCCACCCTCGTCGAAGTGGTCCACCCCCGCATCAACCGGCCGGCTCTGGAGTGGTCGCTGTCCCGCCTCGTCGTTGAACCGGTTACCGAACCGATCGCCCGCCACGCCGCCACACTTCTGTCTGACGCCGGCCTGCACGGGCACAAGTACGCCATCGATGCGATGCTCAGCGCAACCGCCCTCGCTGCCCCCGGCCCCGTCACGGTTCTCACCTCCGACCCGGAGGACCTCGCCGCCCTGTGCGGCGGACGCGTCATCGTCATCAAGGTCTGAGCTGCGCGCGATGACGAGCATGACGGAGCGGTGGGAGCAACGAGAGCCAATGGCCCGAGAAGATCGAACAGCCCTGGAAACAATCAGGGCCCCGGTCGGGAATCCATCCCTGACCTGGGCCTTCGCTCTTGGAGCAGGTGACGGGAATCGAACCCGCGTTGTCAGCTTGGGGAGCGGCCACTGATCTTCGTGTGCTGACCTACGGAATCATAGGTCCTGCTAGGGGCGGTGTGACTCCCCGCTGTTCCCTGTGAGCCCGCTGCATCTGGCACGAATCTGGCACGACGATCATGAGGTCAACCAGTACGGATGCACCTGAGATTCGGCCCCTCGGTCTCGTGCCCAGTGGCCCTCGGCCCCCTCGGCCTGTGCACCCTCCGCGCCCTCCGAGACGGTGGGCCGGGCTGACGAAGAAAGCCCGGACCTTCGATTGCCGTCAACCGGTTCGATGATCAGCCACAGCGCGATCGCGACCTGTATGGGTGTGGTGGCTGACCCATGGCTAGGGCCAGACCAGGCCCTGGTCGGTCCAGATGACGCCCTTGTTGCGGCACAGGCAGAAGGGGTGGCCGATCGGGTCGGTGTAGACCCGCCAGCCGTAGCCGTTGGGGCCGATGAAGTCCTGCTGCAGTGTCGCGCCGAGGTCGAGGACGCGACGCTGCTCGGACTCGATCTCGTCCACTTCGAAGTCGAGGTGGAACTGCTTGGGGTGCTCGCTGTCGGGCCATTGCGGAGCGCGGTAGTCGTCCACCCGGATGAAGGCCAGCTCGACCTCACCGAACGTGATGCTGGCCCAGTTCTCGTGGCTGCCTTCCTTGACAGGGCGGCCCGTCACCTCGGAGTAGAAGGCCGCCAGCTTCATCGTGTCCGGGCAGTCGATGATGAAATCGGTGAATCGCAGCATTTCGCGATCTTTTCACAAGATCTTTGATACAGGCCTTAGCCACGATGGTGGGAACCGGGCGGCCACAGGAGCCTTGCCCGAGCTGTCCTCTGTGTGGACGCAGTGGCGGGGCCGGCGACGGCGCGTCCCTGGTCGGTGGGTGAGGCTTGGTACGGCGGGAACAGTCGGGCCGGTGACCGTCGCCAAGGCGTACCGGCTGCTCAAGGCGATCATGAACACAGCCGTGGAGGACAAGATGATCAAGTCCAACCCGTGTCAGATCAAGAGCGGCGGTAAGGAGGAGTCGCCCGAGCGTCCGACGCTCACCATGGAACAGGTCTTCACGCTGGCCGGTGCGATCGAACCATGGTTCCGGGCGCTGGTGCTCCTGGCGACGTTCGGCAGTCTGCGGTGGGGTGAGCTGGTGGCGCTCCGGCGTAAGAGCCTCAACCTGGATGCGCGCACGGTCCGGGTCGTGGCCTCCACCACCGAACTCAAGGACGGATCGGTGACCGTTGGCCTGCCCAAGTCCGTGGCCGGTACGCGGACGGTCGCTCTTCCCGAGGTGGTGGTCTCGGGGCTTCGCGCACACCTCGACACGTACACCGACGAGCATGACGAGGCGTTCGTCTTCCTCGGTGCGAAGGGCGCGATGCTGCGGCGGCCGGCCTTCAGCCGGATCTGGGCCAGAGCTCTGAAGGGGGCGAACCTTTCCGGCGTCCACTTCCACGACCTTCGCCATACGGGCAACACGTTCGCCTCGCAGTCGGGTGCGACGCTGCGGGAGCTGATGAACCGGATGGGGCACTCGACCACGCGGGCCGCGCTGATCTATCTGCACACAGAGAACGGGCGGGATCAGATGATCGCCGACGGCATGGGAAAGCTCGCCGAAGCGGCTCTCAGGAAAGAAGATCCACCGGCATCGGGCACGTAACGGGCACGGAAGATCGAAAGCGCTCCGGAAACAACTAAGGCCCCGGTTCGGATTCGCATCCTGACCTGGGCCTTTGTGGGTGGAGCGGGTGACGGGAATCGAACCCGCGCTGTCAGCTTGGGAATCATCTACTGACTTTGCTGCCCTGAGCTGGGAGAACGGGGGTGCAGGTCAGGGCGGGTCGAGTCCCCGTAAGTCTCCCTGAGTGACCGTGGTTCCCCGCCTGTTCTGGCACGGATCTGGCACGAAATCTCGATGTCGAGAGATTTCCTGACACTTTGAAAGAGAGTGGCCGGTCGGCAAGTAGCCGTTGGCGTGTACGCGCTGCTGCCGCGGGCGGAACCTTGCGTAGACTCGTGTTCATGACCGCTGGACATGCGCACGAGGAGCTTCACCACCTGGTGGACCGGCTTTCGCCGAACCAGGCGCGTCGTCTACTGCGCCTGGTGAAGACAGACCCAGAACTGGCGGAGGCCGCGGAGGATCAGCCGAATGAGCCCGGTCGACGTCGCCGGTTGTCGATTGCCGGGATCGGCGCATCCGGGGAGGGCGATCTGTCGGAACGGGTCGAAGATCTGCTGGCGGAGCGGTTCAATCGGTCAGTGTGAACGCCACGCTTCTGGACACCGGACCTTTGGTCGCCGTCGTCGATCGAGATGACAAGCACCACGCCTCATGTCTGCGCCTCCTGGAGGAACTGGAGGGACCACTGCTGCTGCCCTCGACGGTTCTTATCGAAGCTGGTTGGATCATCAACAGGCATATGGGCTCCGCAGTACACGCACAGTTCCTTGATCACGTGGTTGAAGAGTTCGAGCTGGTCGATCTGCTTCCTGTCGATGTGCGGCGCATGGCCGAGTTCGTGCGGCTCTACAAGGACGCTCGCCTCGACCCCGCTGACGTGTCCGTAGTCGCCATCGCGGAACGTCTCGGTGTTACCCAGATCGCCACGATTGATCGCCGTGACTTCACCCTGATTCGGCCTCGGCATGTGTCGGCGTTCGCATTGCTGCCTGAAGTGCTCAACTGACTGGTCTCAAAGCGTGGAGCGGGTGGCGGGAATCGAACCCGCGCTGTCAGCTTGGGAATCATCTACTGACCTGGGCTCCTGAGCTGGGGAAACGGGGGTGCAGGTCAGAGCGGGTCGAATCCCCGTGAGTCCCCGTGAGTGACCGTGGTTCCCCGCCTGTTCTGGCACGTATCTGGCACGCGATCATGCGCGGACGCGCACACTTCCCCCCGCCGGATCTTTCCGTCTGTCTTGTCCCACCCTGAAGGGGCAACAGCTCGGGGACGGAGTGAAGCGGTCCGCGTCTGATGGAGGCTTAGGCCCGATCTGCCTTTCCCCTTAGGTCAGATCTCCGCGGTACGAGGGGAGAGCCAGGCCATCATCGCGAGTGGCACGGCCTGAGAACCTCGTGCGGACGCACGCACCGCGCCCGCCGGATCTTCCCGTCTACCTCATTCCATTCCTCTCCGGGGCGTGCCGATGACGGTGGACGCCGAGGTGGACGGGCGATTCGCCGGCTCGGACACCGAACTCGGTATCGACAGGCTCCTCGTGGTCTCGCCGGTCGGGCTCCCGCTCACCGAGCCGGAGGATTTCGTACGAGCCAGCGCGCCGAGTGCGAGCAGCAGCAATCCCGCCGAGGCCCATGCGGCCCAGTCTCCCAGGGCGGTGTAGAGGGTGGCCGAGCCCTCCTGAGGCAGGGTGGCCGTGACCATGGCCATGCCCGTTCTGTCGCTGTGGCGCTCGGTCACGATCCGGCCGAGGTTGTCGCTGACCGTCAGCCGCCCCTCGCGTGCGGCACGGGCCACCGCCAGGCCGTTCTCCACGCCGCGCACCACCGCCATGCGGCTGTGCAGCCACGCGTCCTCGTCGAAGTCCCAGGCGGGCGCGAGCAGGGCGGCGACGCCGGCCTTGCCGTACTCCCTGACCAGGCCAGGGAAGTCCAGATCCTTGCAGATGATGAGGCCGAGCCGGTCGCCGTCGAGGAAGGCCAGACCGGTGCCGGGCCGGAACCCGCGCTCCACCCCGGGGATCATGTGGCGCTTGTCGTAGCGCACGCCGGAGGGATAGCTCACCGCGCTGTTGGTCTCCATGGCGATCCCCGCGATCACCTCCACACCCGGGCGGGTGAACGGCAGGTCGGCGTTCTCGAAAACCTTCTCGGGCAGCACCACGATCTCCGCACCGTGGGCCGCCGCGGTGTCCACCGCCTCGCCGTACCGGCGGACGAGATCCTCGGAGTTGTCCGTCGCGACCAGCGCGACCTTCCGTCCTCCGGTGTCGGCGGGCGTCGCGAGCCGTACGAAACCATGGCCGAGCGTGAGTGCGACCAGCACCCCCGAGACCACCGCCGCGCGTGGCCGCAGGACCGCGATGGAGGCGGGTACGAACAGCAGGAGGAAGGTGATGCCCCAGACCCCGGTGACCGAGGCGGTCTGCAGTACGGGCAGGAAGTCGGCTTGCGTGTACGCCAGGCTCCACCAGGCCCCGTGTGGTCCGGCGAGGTTCATGACGTACTCGGTGGTGACCCAGACGGCCGGTACGGCTGACGCCGCCAGGAGTGGCCGGCCACGTGCGAGCAGGGTGCGGAAGAGCAGCACGCCCAAGCCGTAACAGAGCGCGGGGCCGGCAATGAGGGCGGCGGCCAGCGCGGGCGGCATCTCAAGGGGTCCGGTGAAGTACGGCCACATCTGCGCCTGGGCCGCGAGCCAGACGAGCGCCCCAGCGGTGAAGGCCGTACCCCTGCCCGCCTGGCGAGCCAGGAACAGGACAGGTAGTGGTGCAAGCCAGGTGAGCCACCAGACAGGGTGGAGGCCGGTGCCGAAGTGCGTCAGGACGGCGGAGGTGAGAGTGAGAAGGATGCGTGCCATGCCGACGATCGTGCTTTCCCGCACTCCACCGGCGCGTCACTCGCAGGTGTGATCTTCGTTGTCACTCTCACCGGCGACCACCAGCCCGGACTCGTAGGCGAGTACCACGGCTTGGACCCGATCCCGCAGGCCCAGCTTGTTGAGCATGCGGCTGACGTGCGTCTTGACCGTGTGCTCGGTGACCACGAGCGCGGCGGCGATCTCCGCGTTCGACAGGCCGTGCGCGACCAGCTTCAGCGTCTCGTGCTCGCGTTCGGTCAGTGCGCCCAGCCTGGTCGTCAGGCGGGGGGCGACGCCGTGGGCGGGTCTGCGCACCAGGTCATCGAGTAGCCTCCTGGTCGCCGCCGGGGCCAGTAGGGCCTCACCCGAGGCGATGGTACGCACGGCGTGGGCCAGTTCGTCGCGCCGGATGTCCTTCAGCAGGAAACCGCTCGCTCCCGCCCGGACCGCGTCGTAGACGTACTCGTCGAGGTCGAACATGGTCAGTACGAGTACCTTGGCGGTGGTGGTGGCGCAGATCTCCCTGGTCGCCTCAATGCCGCTCTTGCCCGGCATTCGAACGTCCATCAGGACCACGTCCGGCTGAAGCCGTCTGGCCGCGGTGATCGCCTCCTCTCCGTCGGCGGCCTCACCGACCACCTCCATGTCCGGCTGCGCCCCCAGGATCAGCCCGAACCCCGCACGGAAGAGGTCTTGGTCGTCGGCGATGAGCACCCGTAACATGCGGGCTATTCAAGCGGAAATTCAGCTCTCACCATGAATCCCCTGTCCCGTCCCGCCTCGGCCCGAAGCGTCCCGCCGCATGCCACCGCCCGTTCCCGCATCCCGGCCAGCCCGTGCCCGCCGCCCCCGCCGCCCCTGCTCGGCCCGCGCCCATCGTCGGCGATCTCCACCGTCAGACTCTCCCCCCAGGTAAGAGCGAGGTGTACGGCACGCGTGCCAGCGTGCTTGCGCACGTTGGTGAGCGCCTCCTGAACGATGCGGTAGACGGCGGCCTCGACACTTTCGGTGACCAGGCGCGGGGTACCGGCGGTCGTGCTCACCACATCGAGACCGCTGCGATCGCGCAACGCGGGAAGGTTGGCCAGACGCGGCTGAAACAGCAACTCGCCCGGATGCTCGTCGGCATGGCCCCACACCGGTCCGCCGCTTTCGCCTGGGATCCGCAACGCGGCGAGCACCCCCCGGAGCTCGGTCAGCGCACCCCTTCCCGTGTCGGCGATCGTATCGAAAACCGCTTCGACCTTGTCCGGGTCGCTGCGCGCCACCACCGGCCCGGCTTCGGCCTGAACCACCATCAGCCCAACGGAATGGGTGACGATGTCATGCATGTCGCGCGCGATCCGGGTGCGTTCCTCGGCCACCGCCGCGATGTGCTCCTGCTCCTGTCGCCGCGCCCGCTCGGTCAGCTCGGCAGCCCGCGAGCGGCTCGCCCTGACACTGGTGCCCAGCGCGTAGGCGGCCACGAAGGCAGTCCCCACCAGTCGGAACGTCTCGTCGCTCTCCCCCGGCAGCACCAACGAGGAACCCACGGCCGCCACGATCACCGGAATCGCCGCCAGCCTTTTCCACGTGGGACTCAGGTCGGCAATCGTATAGACGGCCAGCAGCGGCCCGAAGGGCAGAAACGGCTTCTCCCACATCACCAACACCGACATCGCCGCCCCGACCACCACCGCCACCACCATCGGCGCCCGCCTGCGCCACCCCACCGGCACCGACGCCAGCAACCCTAGCCCGATGATCCACCCCGGATTGGGATCGGGCAGGAGAAGCGGCACCACCGTGGCCAGGACTACGCCCGCCGTAAGCACCCCGTCAACCGCCCTACCGGTCTGGACCGCTGCAAACATCCGCCTATTATCCGGATTTATCCGCCTGCTGCCCTCACTCTCAAGAGTGATCATTCCGGACAGGCCCTCAAACTGGATGGCGAATTCCGTCAGTCCGTGCTGGCCGGAGAGTTGCTAGGTGAGATTAGGGCAACGGGAGCGATCCTCTCAGGGCGGCGTACCGCAGAGCAGGCAGATCACTGGGATGGTGATCACGACGGTCAGGGTGTCCCGATCTTCGTGCTCAGTCATCGGCCATCCGACCCGGCCGTGGCGAACTATCCGCTGGTGACGTACGTGACCGATGGGATCGCCAGCGTGATGGCTCAGGCGAAGGCGGTCGCCGGGGACCGGAACGTGGATGTGATCGGCGCCTACACGGCGCAGCGGGCGATCGAGGCCGGGCTGTTGGACGAGGTGCAGATCCATCAGATCCCGGTGCTGTTCGGCGGTGGCCGGCGGCTGTTCGATGTGTTGTCGTCGCGCGTGGAGTTGGAGATCGTTCGGGTGATCGACGCGCTGGAGGCTACCCACATCCGCTACCGCATCCGTCGCTGAGCCGGTCGACCAGCGGCCTCTTGGTTGTGGTCGGGAGGGGTGTGCTCTTGGCGATCGTAAGGGTGTGCAGTGGCGTGGCAACCCCGACCGGAGCGTTCGGTCGGCACGGCACGGCACGGGTGCGGCGCCCGGCCCATAGTGAGGAAGCCCTGAAGGACGACGAACCCGAGTCTGACGAGCAAGATCCAGGCGGATCGGGCGCGTAACGGGCGCGGAAGCTCGAATAAGCCCCAGAAATGATCAGTCCAGGTCGGGAGATCATCCCTGACCTGGCTTTTCGTAGTGAGAGCGGGTGACGGGAATCGAACCCGCGCTGTCAGCTTGGGAAGTGCATCGATCACACCTTGTAGAGCGGCTGAGCTGGGCGTTTGGCCGGTCGTGAGTGACCGTGGTTGACCCCTCGTCACCCTGGTTAATGGCCCGCTAATGGCCCGAGAACCGGGTCTGTTCGGTTGACTCTCGACAAGATTGGGGGCGTGTTCTGGGAGGTGGAAGGCCCTATCATCCTCGACCGACTGAGCGGACGCGGGAATGTTCGAAACTCCGGTCGTGAAGGCGTGTGGCCAGGCATTCCCGGTGAGAGACGATGCTGGTACTGCCGGGGCCGTCGGCGCTTCGGACGTCCATGACCACGCCGTCGCCACCTGGGCTCAGAACAGTGTGCGTACCGCAGAAGTCGCATGGCCACTGGAAGCACTCCAGGTCCTGGCTACGCATCGTCAACCGTGCCCAGCTGGGCTGGCTGTACCGGCGGATTTGTTGTACGACGGCGTCGACCTCGGAACCGACACGGGGGTACTCCCAAGGGAAGGCACGATGGTTTCCCGAGGGGCTGTCGATCACTGTGGCGTCCACGGAGGCACCGATGTCCTCGTGACCAGGAATCACCACCATGACGCCCCACGGTTCATGGCCGGTTACCCGGACTCGAACTGATTGCCCAGGGACAAGGCTGGCCCCTGCGGCATCGAATCGCTGCATCCGATCATTCTCCCGAACGCAAACATTCCCGGCATCTCCCGATGGCCGGCTCGGCGGTCATATGGCCAAGATGCTGTCAGCTTGGGAAGTCTCTAACCCGCCTGGCCGCTGAGCTGGGAAGACGCTGACCTGCGGGGGAGCGGGGCGAGTACCCGTGGTTCCCCGCGAGTCCCCCTTGTTCACCCTCCTGACGGGCACGCAACGGACACGCCTGGAAGACTCTCCATCATGAGTGAGGTCATCAGAGATACACCGTTCCCGTTTCCTGATGACAGGTTCCCCCCGGAGTTGGGAGCAGTGGTTCAGCGCACGGTTGTAAGTGGCGAACTTCCTGTACTCATCGTGATCCACGACGAAGAGAACGACTGGATGATCGGCGATGGCGTTACGGATGCGAGCGATCCGACGGCGTCGATCATCAGCCATGTCCGCCATGTCGTCGAGCTGGATCCGACCGTGGAGGAGACAGCAAGCTTGCCTTGTGGCTACGTCGCCTACAGGTCGTCACGGTTTGCACCGTGGGTGATCGAGTCATGGAGCTATCCAGACGAGAACTCATAGCCAGTTTGGAAGATTGCGGCGCGCGTCCCCGTGGTCTGCTGCGGCCCAGGTAGGGGACGGTTTCGCTCTATCCGTGAGTCCCCGTGAGTCCCCCTTCGTGACCCTCCTGACGGGCACGCAACGGGCATGCCGGGCACGGCCTTCAGCTTCGCCGCTCGGTGGGCTGGGGCTGAGGAACGAAGTCCCGGACCGTCGATCGCCTCCGACCACGTACGAAGATCAGCCACCCTTAGGCGATCGTGAGGGTGGTACTGGCTTCGGCGCCGCATTACTGGCTTGAAGACAACGCCTGTCGTGGGATCGACGGTGGACAGCGTGGGCCAGGGCGGGCAGGCTGATCACACGGCGATGAGGGAGAGGTCATGAACTTCGGTGCCACGGGCGTGCTCTTTATGCTGATTGGCGCTCTCATTCAGTTCCTGATCATCTACTTCGCTGTACGCCTGGCGCTAAAGCATGACCGTGAACGTTCCGGGCGTGGTTGGCCGCAGAGGTAGCACCCCGGAGAGCGGAGCGGCCGGCGCCAATGCGAAGCACCCCAAAGGGGCCGCGAAGCGGTTGGGGCCGGTGGTCGGAGCGACCTCAAGGCGGCGGTGCGGCCCCACTGCGGTGGGCGATGGGCGAGTGCGGCGCGCGGGCGGTGCGGCGGGCGGGCCGATTTCCGCCGCCGTTCGGGACCGGCGCCCACGCCGCACGCCCGGACGGCGGGCGGGTGGAGGGCCGTGCGGCGGCGCGCCGCGCCGCCGCCTTGATTCATATAAGCGTAATTCGGCAGTCAAGTATCAATCGGGACGAGACAAGCATCAAGCGAGCCGAAGGGTGAGTTGCACAGCAGTAGGACCAGTTCACGGGCGAAGCATGGGCTGCTTGGAAGTGATGGGTCTCTGGCAGAAAATTTCCATGCTGGAGCGGTGGCCTAGCCAAGCTCCTGACACTAAGCTGCATAAAGGAAATACTGTAGCGACCAGCACAGGTTGCCGAGGAGCGTAGCGATGATAACGAAGCTCAGATTGAAGAACTTTAAAGCCTGGGAAGATAGTGGGGTTGTTGAATTCGGTCCCATAACTGCTTTTTTTGGAAGTAATTCATCTGGAAAGACCAGCTTTCTCCAAAGCCTACTACTACTCAAGCAGACTGCAGAATCTGCTGACAGGGGGAGGGTTTTTGACCTAGGCGGCCCCGCATCACTTGCCGCCCTAGGGACATTTCGTGATATCACATTTCGTCATAACGTAGATCATGTTGTGGGCATTGATATTGGATGGCGCGAGGAGAAGCCTTTCAAAATTCAAAATACGGAGACAAAGAAAAGGGATCCAATTGTTTCAAGTAATAGCCTAGGGCTATCGGTTCAGGTTAAGGAGCTAAAGTCTTTTCCCGTAGTTCAGCGCGTTGAATATGAACTCGGAGATTTCCACTTCGCCCTTTCGCGCATCAAGGGGGGAAAGGACGAGTACACTTTGGAATCAGACAGATATCCTTTTAAGCGCGTGTCCGGACGACCTTGGCCACTCCCCTCACCTGGGAAGTTCTATAGCTTTCCTGATCAAGTGCGCGCGTATTATCAGAATGCTGCTTTCTTGTCCGACCTGGAGCTCCAATTTGAAAATCTATGTAGTCGGATTTATTACCTTGGCCCCCTTCGCCAGGACCCTGAGCGCCAGTACATCTGGTCGGGAGGAAGGCCGGTTGACGTTGGAAAGAGAGGAGAGCTCGCGGTCGAAGCGCTCATTGCTTCGCAGGCAGACGGTAAGACCAATGCTCGCGGATTCGCTGTAAGAAAGGACGGCCTTCGAAGGACTAAATTGATCACCGTTGAAGAACACGTTGCAACGTGGCTTCAAGAACTTGGCCTGATCTCGGACTTTGCTGTTGAATCTGTAGACGACAGAGTAACGCTGTACCGTGTTCAAGTGAAGCGTTCGCCGAATAGTGCATCGGTTCTCCTAACTGATGTTGGTTTTGGGGTTAGTCAGGTTCTGCCTGTGCTCGTCCTTCTTGCGTATGCTCCCGAAGGATCTACAGTTCTTCTTGAGCAACCAGAAATCCACCTACATCCAGCTGTGCAAAGCGGGCTAGCTGATGTAATTATCGAGGCCGCGAAGGTTCGCAATATCCAAGTAATAGTCGAGAGTCACTCGGAGCATTTTCTAATGCGCCTTCAGCGCAGAATTGCAGAGAAAGATCTTGGAAGAGGGATAGTGCTTGAGCCTGAAGACTGTCGACTTTACTTCTGCGAAACTTCTGAGGGTCAATCCGTCATTTCTCATCTCGACATCGATCTGTTCGGTAATATTACGAACTGGCCTGACGACTTCTTTGGAAATTCTTTTGAGGAAGTTGCTGCCATGAATCGGGCGGCACGTCGTCGGGCGATTCAGGAGAAGTCCGCTTGAGTTTACCGTCGCGAGCTGTAATTGATACCAACGTGCTTATTGTTGCCAACGGCAAGGCTGATCATGTAGAACCTGGCTGTGTCATATCTGCCATTGATTTCCTGGAGCATGCCGAAAAAGAAGGTGTAGTCGTCATTGACTCTTCGTGGCACATCTTCGAAGAGTACGAAAAGCATTGTTCATACAAGGGGCAGCCGGGAGTTGGAGACCGATTCTTCCTTCATCTCCATCGGACTCAGGCGGACGCTCGAAGAGTAGCTAAGGTGGACGTGAATCCGGACGGACAGGGTTCTTATGAAGAAATCCCCGAAACGCTGCGAGGATTCGATCCATCGGATCATAAATTCGTAGCGACAGTTATTGCTGATGAGCGGCGCTCAGTCATAGTTAACTGCGCTGATTCCGATTGGCGAGAGGCTAGTAAAACGCTTCGTGAAAATGAAATAAATGTTGTAGAAATATGTGCTAATGAGCGTGAAGAAAATGCTAGATCAAATTCCAGGAAGCGGCGATCGCCGCAGGTTGGTAGAGATATCTAAGTGTGCTGTATAAAAATATTTTAGAGGTAGAAAATGAAGTGTTAGTCGAGTAATTCCGGGTGGCGGCCGTTGAGAGCTCGGCGAGCGGTGATGTAGCGCTCATGGAACTCTTTGGCGAGAACTTCACGATGGTAGTTCTGACGTAGAACTCGGTCGAGGTCTGCGGCGCGGTTGACGAGGTCGGTTAGGGATCGGCGCTCGATGTTGAACGCTGACATGCCTTGTTCTACAGCGGCGTCGAGGTTGCCTCGTCGGGCGTGAACGATACCGAGGTCTATGTGGGCGTCGGCTACTCGCATAGGGGCGTTGGACGTACCGTCCGGACGGGTGTGCATCTGGATCGTCTCAAGGGCGTGTTCTTCAGCGCGGTCGTTGTCTTCGAGCCAGGTGTAAGCAGTGGCGGCATAGAAGACCCACTTGGCATGGTCGAATACGAAGTGGTGATCCGGGTTGCCGGGGAGCGGGAGCTTCGCCAGGGCATCGGCTCCACGAGTGAGAGCCTTGTCGGCTTCGCGTCGGTCGCCGATGCGGGCCAGTCCGCGGGCTTCTTGCAAGGTGAGTTGAACTTGGGCGCTGGATTGGCCGGCGACGGCCTGGCCCATGCGGGCGGAATTGACGACGTCCTCATAGCGGCCTTCGACCAGGGCGAACCATGCCGACATCTCGTGTGCCCAACCCATGAGTTCACCGTGCCCGACCTGGCGGCCCATCTCGTAGGCGGCGCGGCGGGCAGTCTCGGCTTCCTCGCGCTCTCCCAGGTCGTAGTGAACGCACCCGAGTAGGGCCGTCAGCCATCCAGTAATGACGAGGAGTTCCCGGTGCTGGGCGAGGGTGATCCGTCCGCCGAGTAGACCGTTGACCTGAGCGAGACGCTTCTGGGTCCGATCGCGCAACATGGAGGCTGAGACGACGGGGTAGGCGCGGCAGAGCAGATCGACGGCCTCAGCGAGTGCTTCGAGCGTGCCGGTTCCGACATCGGACGCCTGGAGCTGCTGGGCGAGTTCCATGGTGCCGTACAGGTCGGCCTCGGCTCGCAACGCGTCCATGGGGATGATGCTGGTGGCTTCGATGAGCTGGCCGGCCCCGCGTCTGTTCGGCCGGAATCCCAGGTCTTCGGGTTGAAGTCCGGTCAGCTGGGTGATGGCGAGCCGGTAGGGAGAATGGGGCCACCTGACCTCTCCGGCCTCCCAACGTCGGATGCGCTCCTCATCGCACGCCAGGGACTCCTTGACGCCGACCGGTGTCGTGTTGATCCGGTGGGCCAATTCGGCGCGCGTCAGACGGTGCTCGTTACGCCAAGCCCGGAGTTGGACGTTGGGGATGTTGTCGGGCATCTGGGGCCTTCCTCCCGGCTGGGGGCTCAAGAGGGGGGATTCAGGGGGCCGTTTGGGGGTCCTGTCCTTCTCGGATTGCCGGTGGACTTGCCATCAAGCAACACGGTACGTCAGCCCGCTTTCCGCCGCAGGGAACGCGGATCAAATTCGAGGAGATGGCGACGGTGACCCGGCCAGAGGAGACCAGCGAGACACGCCCCTGCCCCGCGTGCCGGGGACGTGGAACCAAGCTGCGCAGCTCGCGCCGTGCCCTTCTCGTCGGCGAGAGCGGTGGTGATCCCGAGACGCAGGGAGAACAGGAATGTCTCGACTGCCTCGCAACCGGCCGGGTCGAAAGGAACGTGAGATGAATCCGATCATGCAGACCGCTGCGGCCTGCCTTCAGCAGGAACGCCAGCAGAACGAGGCGCATGCCCTCGCTCGGCTGCGGAACGCGTTGCTGCGGCTCGACGTGCGGGCCGAACTGCGCGACAACGACAGTGCGCTGATGATTCCCCGTCCACAGGTCGGCCTGCCGGTGTGGGTGTTCGTCGGCTACGGCGGCGCCTTCTACTCCTGGCAGTCGGCCGAGAAGCGCCACCCGATCAGCGACGTGGCGGGCGCTGCCCAGGTTCTGGCCGAGTACGTCGGTCGATAGGCGGGCGCGGCGGGGTGGTGTCCTTTGGTGCGGAGGGCACCGAAGAGCGTTACCGCTGCCCCGTCGCGTCTGATCACGTCCCGGCAGGTAGCAGAGACGGCGTATGCGGCCCCACCCGTGTAACCGCGGCGCCCTTCTTCCCTCTCTCTGCCTGCCGGGACCCTCTCTGTTCTCGCTCCCCTTGCCTTCCGGTGACGTGACAGGCAGGGGGAGGCCAGGTTACGCTCTGACTTGGTCAAACAACCTGTCGGGTGATGGACGGTCGTAATGTCACTAGAGTCCGTGCCTCCGAAGTACGCCCAACTTGTTCAGGCACTTCAACGGCGCATCGAGTCGGGGGACTACCCTCCGGGCTCACTCCTGCCCAGTGAGAACCAGCTCATCAACGAGTTCGGCGTCTCCCGGCCCACCGTCGTCGCCGCACTGCGCGTGCTCCGCGAACAGGGCTGGATCGACTCCCAGCAAGGCAAGGGCCGTTTCGTGCGGGGACGCCCGGCTCTCGCCTCGGCCGAACAGCCACGAACTGGACAGGCATATCTGATCGCTCCGGAGAGCGCGTCACAGGGCGAGGTCATCGAGACGGCGGCGATCACTGCCCCCAACCGCATCGCCTCCCTGCTCGGCCTCGCCCCGAAGAGCAAGGCGTTCCTGCGCCGGCGACTCGTCAGCCGGGACGGTGAGCCGACCGAGATGGTCTCGCTGTGGCTGCCGGTCGAGCTGTCCCAGGGCACCGACCTGACCAGCGCCGAACCTCTGGCCCAGGGACTCCGGGAGCACCTCCAGTCCCGCAAGGGCGTGCGCTTCGACCACGTGGTGGAGCAGATCACCGCACGCGTGCCCACGAGCGACGAGGCCAAGCAACTCGTCATGCCCAAGAACACGCCGCTGCTGGCTGTCTACGGTGCCGTCCGGGATGCTTCGGGTACGGCTCTGGCCGTGGTGGAGGTCCTGCTTCCCGCCGACCGGCATGAACTGGAAGACGCCTACCCAATCGGGTGACCAAACTGGCGCCTATGTGCAGTTCCAGTTCCAATCACTGTCGGTGATGGCTCCGAACTCCACGATGACGGCTCCACTCTCGTCGATGTCTTCGTCGGAGCCCAGAGAGACCTGTGCTTTCTCTCTGGCGTCGGCTCCGGCGATGGCGGCCTTCTCGTAGTAGGCCAAGATCTTCTCTTGTGGCAAGCCAGTTTGAAGCGTCAGTCGGATCTGATACTCACAGTAGTCGCCGTTTCCGCCGAATATCTTGCCGACGGTGGCGGCGCTGTCGCCCATGGTGCGGGTCTCGGGCGGTAGTGGATAGGCCAGTACTCGCTGGTGGAAATCGTCGAGTCGAGCCTCGTCACGCCACACCGGGATCATGATCAATAGGAACAGTCCGACCAGTGGGGAAATCACGCCTATGACTAAGCAGCCCCACAAGATTCGCACCAGATCCTCCTGGAATGTCGCTGTCGTTGCCCTGATGATTGTCCATCGGATCACCGACGCCGCCGTCATCTTCGCCTAGTCACTTGACCTACCAAGCTCGATCGTCGTACTCTCAAGTCAGTTGATAGGTTAAGTGCCTGTCAGTTGACAAGAGGAGTGCCATCATGGCCCTGCAAGGACCCATCCCCGTCAGCTTCGCCCAGGTCTTCCCGCACGGCTGCTACGTCGTCGGGGAGGTCGAGGCGGTCAAGGACTTCGACGCCTCCACCAACGGCCGCTTCGTCCAGTCCCGCGACAAGACCACCGGAGAACTCGTCTGGCAGGTGGCGGTCATGGACGCCGACCCGACCGTCAAGCCCGGACAGAAGACCGTGGCCGTCAAGATCCTCGCCCCGGTCCAGCCCGTTCCGCCGACCCCCATGCCGAACCTGCCCTTCACCCCGGTCGAGTTCGACCACGTCACCGCCACCCCGTACGTCAACGGCGCCGGACGCCTCGCCTACTCCATCAAGGTCCGCGAGATGCGTGCCCCGCGCACCGGTCCCGTCGCCTCAGCTCCCGCACCTGCCAAGCACACCTCCACCGTTGGAAAGGACGTCGCCTGATGACGCGTCGCAGGACTCACCGCATCAGCACCATCACTCTCAACACCGGCCGTGGCGCCCGTGCCACCAACCACCCCTACCCGGCCCGGACCCCGGTCCTGGCGCTCGACTTCGGCGCCGTCTCGCTCCTGGTCACCACCTCGGCCGGCGACCTCGTGACGGCCTCCGACGTCGAGTTCGCCCGCCAGCTCGCCCACGAGGCCGACCAGTTCGCCCGCTCGGTCGAGAGCAAGTTCACCACCCCGGCCAACGAGCTCGACCAGGGCAAAGCGGCCTGACACGTAAGTGGGGCCGCTGGAACTGGCATTCCGGCGGCCCCTCGTCTCCCCAGACAGCAAATCAAGAGAGGGCTCAAGCCTATGTTCAAAAAACTACCCGGTGACGAGGCGCAACACCTCGTCACCACGACCCCCGACACGGCTGTGGTGTTCCGCCCGGCCGTCCTCAAGACCCCCGCCATCGTCACCATCGTCATCTTCACCTGGCGGCTGCTGGCCGGTGCCGTGCGGCTGCTGTGGCGCTACCCGATCGCCTCACCTGTCGCCGTCGCTCCCGGCGCGCTGAGCTGGCTGTACGGCTGGCAGTGGGGCATCGCGCTTCTGGTCCTGGTGCCTGTCGCTCTCACCACGTGGCGGCTGGTCGATCGGGCCTCGTTCCTGCGCCTGGTGGGCTGGCGGCTGCTGGCCTGGTGGCGGCTGGTGTGGGTGTATCGGCGGCACTGGCAACCGGTGATGATCGTCTCCGGGCTCGGCCGGAACCTGCGCGGCCGGGACTACCTGCCCCGCCTCGTCCGCGTCACCTGCACCTCGTGGGCGGACCTGGTCACGGTGAAGATGCTCGCCGGACAGTCGGTCAAGGACTGGTCCGACCGCATTGAGCACCTGGCCCATGGCTTCGGCGCCACCTCGTGCCGAGTGACCGTCGCCCGGTCGGGCCGTCTGCTGCTGGCCTTCCCCCGGCGCGATCCGCTGGCTGTCCCCTTACCCGCTCTACCGATTCCCGCCGTGGCGTCGGTGGGGCCTGTCGAGATCGGCAAGCAGGAGGACGGCACCCCGTGGCGGCTCAAGGTCCACGGCACTCACGTCCTGGTCGCCGGGGCCACCGGGGCGGGCAAGGGCTCGATCATCTGGTCCACGATCCGGGGCCTGCTGCCTGCGGTACGGGCGGGCCTGGTCGAGATCTGGGCGCTGGATCCCAAGCTGATGGAACTGTCCTTCGGCCGTGACCTGTTCGACCGCTACGCCGCCGACCCGGCCACGTGCGCCGATCTGCTGGAAGCTGCCGTGAAGATCATGCAGGAGAGGGCGGGCCGGTTCGCCGGAGTCCAGCGCAACCACGTTCCTACCGTCGATGACCCGTTCGTCCTGGTGGTGGTCGACGAGGTGGCGTTCCTGACGGCCTACCAGTCCGACAAGGGGCTCAAGCTCCGCATCTCGGCAGCGCTGGCGACGTTGACCACACAGGGTCGTGCGGTGGGGGTCGGCGTCCTGGCGGCGTTGCAGGACCCGCGCAAGGACGTGCTGAGCATCCGCAACCTGTTCCCCGACAAGATCGCGCTGCGGCTGGACGAGTCCGAACAGGTGGACATGGTCCTCGGTGACGGCGCTCGGGATCGGGGCGCACTGGCCGACCTGATCCCACCTCAGCCGGACCTCGGCGCGGGCATCGCCTACACCCGTCTGGAGACCTCACCCGAGCCGATGCGTGCCCGTGCCGGCTACGTCTCCGATGCCGATATCCGCGACATGGTCGCCGTGTTCACCGCTGACACGCTGCCGCTGATGGTTGAGGGGGCCTGATGAGAGTCACCCTGCACGGCACCCCGGCCGAGATCGAGGGCCTGCCCTTCCGGCGGCTGCGGACGTTCGACGGCTCCGACCTCGCCGAAGTGACGGTGATCGTCGATCTCGACACCGCCCGGCTCCGCAAAGACCCCTACAGCGACGCCTGCCGGATCACCGCTGATGTGGTCGACCGAGAGGAGGCCATGTGACCGACACCCCTCCTGTTCCACCGTCCGCCACCCCGCCCGATGGCTCCGACCGCACCTTGCCCCGCCTCGCCCGTGACACCCTGCCCTTCGCCCTGGACGTCGCGATCGAGGTAGCCAAGAACAACGGCGTCTGCATCCGCCCGATCGAGTTGCGGCGCCTCGACACCCACACCGGCACTTCCGAGTCGTTCAACATCCCCTGCGGCGCCACGCAGGAGGCCAAGTGCCCGCCGTGCGCCACCCGCAACCGCCAGCTCCGCCGGGCACAGTGCCGGGAAGGCTGGCACCTCGACCACGAACCGATCGCCGAACCCAACCCCTCCACCGAAGACCAGCGGTGGCTGATCGAGTTCCGGGCCGATGTGCAGGCCAAGCGGGACGAGGCCGAGAGGGACGGGGAAGGCACCCTTGACTGGGACGAGGCGATCGCCGGGATCGATGCGGAGATCAACGCCGCTGGGATGCGGGGCAACGTCCTGGGTGGGCGGTCGACTCCCAAGCGCTCGCGCTCGACGAGGCGTCGCCAGGATGCGCCGGATCTGCCCAAGCGGGCCAAGCAGGACACGACCCTCGGGCGGACCTTCATCGCCTCTGACGGCAAGGTCTACCGGCCGTCCCTGTTCGTCACGCTGACGCTTCCCTCGTACGGGCGCGTTCGCAACGGTGTGCCGGTCAACCCGAGCACGTACGACTACGCGGCGGCGGCTCGCGATGCACTGCACTTCTCCAAGCTCGTCGATCGGTTCGTGCAGAACCTTCGCCGGGTGGCGGGCTATGACGTGCAGTACTTCGCCTCTGTCGAACCACAGAAGCGGCTCGCCCCGCACTTGCACATGGCGATCCGCGGGACCATGCCGCGTGCGGAGGTCAAGGCCATCGCCGCCGCCACCTATCACCAGGTGTGGTGGCCGTCCGTCGACGAAGTTCGCTTCGACGGTGAACACCTGCCGGTCTGGAGCGAGCGGGCCGAACGCGCTGAGCCCTACCCGGACGGGCAGGCCGGCGACTACCTCGACCCGGCGACCGGGGAACTGCTGCCAACGTGGGACGAGGCGCTCGACCAGCTCGGCACCGACGAGGCGGCCGAACCGCTGCACGTGGTGCGCTTCGGTACTCAAGTCGATGTTCAGGGCGTGCTCGCCGGATCGCCGGACGCTGACCAGTGCATCGGCTACCTGTCGAAGTACCTGACCAAGAGCCTCGGTGACCCCCTCGACCCTGAGGATCCGGACAACCACGCCCGTCGCGACCACGCGACCCGCATGGTCGAGGCGCTGCGCTACGAACCGTGCTCGCCGACCTGCCCGAACTGGCTGCGGTACGGCGTGCAGCCCAAGGGTGCCAAGGCGGGCATGTTGCCGGGCCGGTGCAAGGGCAAGGCGCACAAGGCCGAACACCTCGGCTATGCGGGCCGTCGCGTCCTGGTCTCCCGTAAGTGGTCCAACAAGACCCTCCGAGAGCACAAGCAGGATCGCCGGGCCTGGGTGCTCGACATGCTCGGCCTTCCCGACGAGACGGTGACCGATCCGCACCGCTACGTCTGGCGGCCGGTCTCCTCCAAGGATCCCAACCGCACCCCGCTGGCCAAACGGCTGCTGCGTGAGGTCGCCAACCGTCAGCGCACCCGCGCACGCCTGATCGAACTCCAGGCCAGAGCGGACGGCCTCTCTGTTCCAGAGCTTTCGGCAACTTCACTGGCTGCCTGACAGGAGAACCCATTGGACGAACTGCTCAAGGCGCACGAGGCCGCCGCACTGCTCCACACCTCGGAGCGCTTCATCCGTCGACTGATCGCGGAACGCCGGATCGAGTTCGTGAAGATCGGCCGTCACGTCCGCATCCGAGAGTCCGCACTACTCGCTTTCGTCGCTGCGGGGACGGTCGAACCCCTGGCGGCTTCCGACATCACCGGGAGGGCGGCCTGATGGCCAACAGAGACGGTCACCGACGTTTCGGCAACATCCGCAAGCGCGAGTCCGGCCGCTACCAGATCCGCTACCCCGGCCCTGATGGACAGATGCGCAGCGGTACCGACACCTACGAACGCAAGTCAGACGCGGAACGGGCGCTGTCGCTGATCGAGGCACAGATCATTCGGGGCGAGTGGACCGACCCGGAACGCGGCAAGATCAAGCTCAAGGAGTACGCCGAGACGTGGATCTCCCAGCGTCCTAGCCTCCGGCCGCGCACGATTGATCTCTATCGCTGGCTGCTCAAGAAACACATCACCCCGTATCTCGGCAGTGCCGCAGTCGGGAAGATGTCCACCGCGATGGTTCGGCAGTGGCGGGCCGACCTGCTCGGCAACGGGGTCTCGGTCAGCGTGGCGGCCAAGGCGTATCGCCTGCTGCGGGCCGTGCTGATGACGGCGGTCGAAGAGGACCACATCATCTCGCGCAATCCGTGCCGGATTCGCGGGGCCGGCGACGAGCACGCCCAGGAGCGCCCGGTGCTCACCGTGGCCCAGGTCTTCGAGTTGGCCGATCTCGTGGGTCGTCGTCCGGTCGGCAACGTCCGCAAGCTCAAGGACAACGCCTACCGGTTGCGCTTCCAACGGCACGGCGAGATGCGGACCCATCCCGAGGTCTTCACCGGCCGTGCCGACGCCGAACGGGCACTGTGGAAGATGGGGACGAGCGGACGGGCCGACTGCACTCATGACCGGCGCTTCCGCGCCCTGGTGCTCCTGGCCACCTTCGCCAGTCTGCGATGGGGTGAGGTGAGCGCGCTCCGTCGTACGGACGTCGACCTCGACGCGGGAACGGTACGCATCCGGGCGGTCTTCGTGGAACGCTCGACCGGTGGTCTGGTCCTCGGTCCGCCCAAGTCCAAGGCGGGCCGGCGGGTGGTCGGCATTCCCAAGGACATCGTTTCGGCACTGCGCGAGCACATCGCCACCTACGTTCAGGACGAGCCGGGTGCGCTGCTGTTCCCGGGTGCGAAGGGCGGGCCACTGCGGCGGAGCGGCTTCAACACCCGCACGCGCTGGGTGGACGTGGTCAAGGAGATGGGCATGCCGGGCCTGCACTTCCATGATCTTCGACACACGGGCAACATGCTCGCCGCCGAGTCGGGTGCGGGTCTCAAGGATCTGATGGCCCGGATGGGACATGACAACGTGCGTGCCGCGATGATCTATCAGCACGCCGTACGGGGTGCGGACAGGGCGATCACGGACGCGATCGACAGGCAATTGGAGAAGCGGAACGACGGCGACGCCGATGAGATGCCCGCAGGGTGATCACGGAGCTAATGGCCCGCTAATGGCCCGAGAAGATCGAACAGTCTGGGAAACAAGTAAGGCCCTGGTCGGGAATCCATCCCTGACCTGGGCCTTCGCTCTTGGAGCGGGTGACGGGAATCGAACCCGCGCTGTCAGCTTGGGAAGCTGATGTTCTGCCATTGAACTACACCCGCGTGCGGCGTGCCGCGAGTCACCACTCTAGCGGAAAGTTGGGCGACTCTCGTCCCTCCCGGGAGCAAGATTCATGCGTTCCCTCCGAAGGCGGGCTTCACGGCTCCGCCGTTGCCAGGTTCCTCTCCCGGGGGCGAGCTTCGAAGCTCCGCCGTTGGTAGGTTCCACACGTGCTGCTTTCCGATCGTGACATCGCCGCTCAGATCGAGGCCGGAAGGGTCAGGATCGATCCCTTCCAGCCGGAGATGATCCAGCCGTCCAGCGTTGACGTACGCCTGGACCGCTACTTCAGAGTCTTCGAGAATCACCGGTACCCCCACATCGATCCGGCGGTCGAGCAGCCCGATCTGACGCGGATGGTCGAACCGGACAAGGATGAGCCGTTCATCCTGCATCCGGGGGAGTTCGTGCTGGCGAGCACGTACGAGGTCGTCACGCTGCCGGACGACATCGCCTCGCGGCTGGAGGGCAAGAGCTCGCTGGGCAGGCTGGGGCTGCTGACGCACTCGACGGCCGGGTTCATCGACCCCGGGTTCAGCGGGCACGTCACGCTGGAGCTCTCCAACGTCGCGACGCTGCCGATCAAGCTCTGGCCCGGTATGAAGATCGGTCAGCTCTGCATGTTCAGGCTCAGCTCCCCGGCGGAGTATCCCTACGGTTCGGAGAAGTACGGGTCGCGCTACCAGGGGCAGCGGGGGCCGACGCCGAGCCGTTCGTACCTCAACTTCCACCGGACTCCCATCTGATTTCCATGATCGTCGGTGGGGGAGGGCGCGGACTCTCGTGAGGGGCCCGAACGCGGTTTAGCAAGGGGCCGTGATGGAAATCACCCTGATTGTTCGCGGGGGCGGCTGGTCTGCCCGACCACGGTGGATCTCGGGGAAACGTCGTGGAAGCGGGGGCTTCGGGGGGGAGTGGGGGCGACGCGCCGGACGATGATCCGGGGGAGAGAGTCCCATACGTGACCTGCCTTCGGCATAATGTGGCCGAAAACTAGCAAAAACGGTCACCGGAAAGATGCTCGCAAGACTGCCTCAAGCCGTGTGTCGCCGGGTACCCGCCGGGTAACGACATCACGAAGAGTGCGTGTCTGGCAGGTGAAGTTCGCATTTCCGCTGGTAACCCGTACCCTTCTCTGCGGACCATCCCCGCACATCTGGAGAACGACGTGCGCCTGCGTCTCACACCTAGTGAGGACAGCTACTACGACTTGTTCGCCGACTCGGCGAACAACCTCGTCACAGCGTCCCGTCTGCTGGTAGAGATCATCAGTGACGGATCGGACCGGGAAGCCCTGGCCGAGAAGATGCGCGCATGTGAGCACGCCGGCGACGAGCGCACTCACGCGATCATGAATCGGCTCAACGAGAGCTTCATCACCCCCTTCGACCGCGAGGACATCTACCGCCTCGCCTCGAACCTCGACGACGTCATGGACTACATGGAGGCGGCGGCCGACCTGATCGTCCTGTACCAGATCGACCACCTCCCCAAGGAGGTCGTCCGGCAGGTCGAGGTCCTGGAGCGCGCCGCCGAGCTCACCGCCGAGGCCATGCCGCGGCTGCGCTCGATGAAGAACCTCAACGAGTACTGGATCGAGATCAACCGGCTGGAGAACCAGGCCGACCAGGTCTACCGCCGCCTTCTCGCCAAGCTCTTCGGCGGGGAGTACGACGCGTTGACCGTCCTCAAGATGAAGGAGGTCATCGATCAGCTCGAGATGGCCGCCGACGCCTTCGAGCACGTGGCCAACACGATCGAGTCGATCGCGGTCAAGGAAAGCTAAGTGGATCTCACGCTCGCACTCGTCATCGGCGTGGTGGTCGTGGCGTTGGTGTTCGACTACACCAACGGTTTCCACGACGCCGCGAACGCGATCGCGACCTCCGTCTCGACGCGCGCGCTGACGCCGAGGGCCGCGCTGTTCATGGCCGCGGCCATGAACTTCCTGGGTGCGCATCTCGGTACGCAGGTGGCGGCGACCGTCGGCAAGGGCATCATCGACGCCCCGCAAGGAAGCCACGGTCTCGTCATCGTCGGTTCGGGTCTGGTCGGCGCGATCACCTGGAACCTCGTCACGTGGTACTTCGGCCTCCCCTCGTCGAGCAGTCACGCCCTGATCGGCGGCCTGGTCGGCTCCGCGATCGCCTCGGCGAGCACCGTCCACTGGGACGGAGTGCTGGAGAAGGTCGTCATCCCGATGATCCTGTCTCCGTTGATCGGCTTCAGCCTCGCCGGGCTCATCATGATCGGAATCCTGTGGGGATTCCGGCGCTCCCAGCCAACGAAGACCAACCGGGGCTTCCGCCACGCGCAGACCGTGTCCGCCGCGGCGATGGCGCTGGGCCACGGCCTCCAGGACGCGCAGAAGACCATGGGCGTCATCTTCCTGGCCCTCGTGGTCGGCGGCTACCAGAACGACGGTGACCCGATCCCCCAGTGGGTCATCCTCGCCGCCGCCACGGCCATCTCGCTCGGCACGTACGCGGGCGGCTGGCGGATCATGCGGACGCTCGGGCGCCGGATCATCGCGCTCGATCCCCCGCAGGGGTTCGCCGCGGAGACGGCCGCGGCGACCGTGCTCTACACCGCGGCCATCGGCTTCGGCGCCCCCATCTCCACCACCCACACGATCACCAGCGCGATCATGGGCGTGGGCGCCACCAAGCGCCTGTCGGCCGTGCGCTGGGGCGTCGCGGGCAACATCGTGACCGCCTGGGTCCTCACGATCCCGGCCGCCGCGTTCGTCGCCGCGCTGTCCTACTTCGCGCTCCACTGGATGGTCGAGTAGTCCTCGGGTGACCGCGCCGGACCGGGAGTGAACCCGGTCCGGCGCGCCCTGCTTCCAGGGTGCGTCCCCGCCTTTCGGTACGTCAGGCGGAGGACGTCTCTACTTCCGGTACATCACGTCGACGTCCCACCGGGTGAAGCCCAGCTTCTCGTACAGGCGGAGCGCCGCCGGGTTGTCCTCGTCCACGTACAGCATCACCTGGCTCAGGCCCCGCGACCTCAGGTACGCCAGGCCGGCGAGGGTGAGCGACCTGCCCAGGCCGCCGCCCTGCTCGGCGGGGTCGACGCCGACGACGTACACCTCGCCGAGGGGTTCGTGCGCGTGGTCGCCGTCACCGTGGACCTTGGTCCAGTGGAAGCCCACCAGCCGGTCGCCGTCCCCGGGACCGCCCGGCCGTACGGCGAGGAAGAATCCGGCCGGGTCGAACCAGGGCTCCCGCTCGCGCCGCTCCAGGTCCTCGATCGTCCACGCCCCCTGCTCGGGGTGCCGGGCGAAGGCCTTGGCGTTGAGCGCCACCCACGCCTCCCGGTCGGAGGTGCCGGGCTCGAACGTGCGCAGCCGTACCCCCTCGGGAAGCTCGAAGCCGGGGATGTCGGAGGACAGGGAGCGGCGCATCCGCCACAGGGACCTGACCTTGTCGAATCCCGCCGAGCGGGCGAGGGCCTCGGCGGCCGGGTGCCCGCCGTGCGCCCACAGGCGCAGGTGCCCGCCGGTGTGGTCGAGCACCGCCTCCAGCAGCCGCCGCCCGTATCCCCTCCCGCGGAACGCCGGGTGGACGACCAGTTCCCCGCTGGGTCCCTCGACGGGGTCGGTCGGGTCGACGTGGGCGTAGCCCGCGAGGTCGTCCCCGGCGTACAGCAGCACGGCTCCGGCCCGTTCGTCGCCGCCGTAGCGCAGGTGCAGCATCACATGTTCGTTGAGCGGCCTGACCCCGTCGGCCTCCGTGGCCGCCTCCACCACCGCGAGGACGCCGGACACCTCTTGCTCGCCGAGCGACCCTCGGTACTCCACACGCGCGTTCATGGTGTGGACTCTAAGCTGGCATGTCTTTCCCGAGCTCACCGGGGACTGGCAAAAGGCGCCATGCACCCGCCGGGTGAATCGTTACCTCTCGGTCATTCCTTGCACAGGTAGCCCCTTTAGTGTCGTGGTTCATGATGTCTCGTTCCTTCCAGCGGCTGGCCATGGCGGGCGTGCTCGCCGGGGCCGGTCTCGTGCTCGCGATGGGACCGGCCCAGGCGGGCAACAAGCCCGCCGGCCCCGCCGTCAAGCCCGCCAAGACGGTGCCGGTCCGCCTGCTCTCCCTCAACGACTTCCACGGCCACCTCGAGCCGCCGACCGGTTCGTCCGGCCGCATGGTCGACGAGACCGGCGCCACGGTCGACGCGGGTGGTGCCGCGTTCGCCGCCACCCACCTCAAGCAGCTCTCCGACAAGAACACGCTGAAGGTCGCCCAGGGCGACCTGATCGGTGCCACCCCCCTGATCTCCGCGGCCTACCACGACGAGCCCTCGGTGGAGTTCCTCGGCAAGGTCGGCGTCACCGCCTCCGCCGTGGGCAACCACGAGTTCGACGAGGGGTACGCCGAGCTCAAGCGGATCATGAACGGTGGCTGCCACCCGGTGGACGGCTGCTCGCCCGCCGGTACGTGGAAGGGCGCGAAGTACAGCTATATCGGCGCGAACGTCATCTTCAAGCGGCCGGAGCGGGGCGCGGAGAAGGAGGCGCTGGAGGCCCTGGGCGGGACGGGCGGCAGCTCGCTGCGCAACCTCCTGAAGGACTACGGCATCCCCGCGCTGCCCCCGGTCGCGATCCGCTGGATGAACGGCGTGCCGATCGGCTTCATCGGCCTGGTCACCCAGACCACCCCGAACATCGTCACCGCCGAGGGCATCAAGAACCTCGAGTTCATCGACGAGGTGAAGGCCGCGAACGTCGCGTCCAAGCTCCTCAAGATCGTCGGCGTCAAGGCCCAGGTCGTGCTCGTGCACGAGGGCGACCAGGTCACCGCGGGCCAGTCGCCCGACGCGTGCGCCGCCCAGCCCGGCGCGGGCAACCGGATCGCCACCCAGGTCGACGCCGAGATCGACATGATCCTCAGCGGCCACTCCCACCAGGCGTACCTGTGCCAGGTGGCCGACCCCAAGGGCGGCACCCGCCTCTACAGCCAGGGCGGCTCCTTCGGCCGGGTCATCACCAAGGTCGACTTCCAGGTGGACGTCAGGACCCGCGACGTCGTGCGCTCCTCGGTCGTGGCCGACAACCAGGTCGTGACCAGGACCGTCACCCCCGACCCGGAGATCGGCGCGTTCGTCCAGACGTGGAAGGACCGCGTCGCGGCGGTGGCCAACAGGCCGATCGGCCGGATCACCGCGGACATCACCAACACCGCCGTGGCCTCCGGGGAGTCCCCTCTGGGCAACCTCATCGCCGACGGCCAGCTCGCCGCGACCAGGACCGGCGGCAACGCCCAGATCGCCCTGATGAACCCGGGCGGCGTGCGGGCGAGCCTCACCTACGCGGGCTCGCCCGCCGGTGAGGGAGACGGTGTGGTGACGTACGGAGAGGCGTTCACGGTCCAGCCGTTCAACAACCTCATGCAGGTGGTCACGCTCACCGGGGCGCAGCTCAAGACCGTTCTCGAGCAGCAGTTCGTCGGCGGTCCCAACGCCCAGGCGTTCACCAAGATCCTGCAGCCGTCGTCGAACTTCACCTACACCTACAGCGCGAGCGCGCCGTGGGGTTCGAAGGTCTCCGACATGAAGATCGACGGTGTCGCCGTGACGGACACGCAGACGATCAGGGTCGCGGCCAACAACTTCCTGGTCGGCGGCGGTGACGCGTTCCTCGCCTTCAGGGACGGCGCGGACGTGTGGAGCGGCCCGCTGGACATCGACGCCTTCGCCGCCTACCTCGCGGCGAACCCGTCGATCACGCCCCCGGTGCCCGACCACATCACGGTCGTTCCGTAACGCGGGCGAAAGACACGCCACGCCGCGAGGATCGCGGTACGTCGTGAGGCATGGCAGACCGTGAAGGTGTGACACGCGCGAGAGGCCCGTCGGACGCGTCCGGTGGGCCTCTCCGCACGTGGTGCCGGCGGCGTTTCGCCGTACGTCGCGAGGAGCCCGGTGGGGCAGGAGGGCCGTACGCCGTGAGTTGGTGTCCGCGGCCCGGCCCCGGCCGGCGTACGTCCGGGGATGTACGGGCGACCTCCCCCTTCCGAGGGTCGGCACAGTGGGCACGGTGGCCTACCGTGTCAGGGGTGAGGACCCGGAGAACCGACGCGCTGGTCGCGGCCGGGGTGCTGGCGGGGATCGTCGGGGGCACCTACGGCGGGCTGTCCAGCTCGGGTTTCCCCGAGCGTCCGCTGGACACGCTCGGCCTGGCGCTGATCACGGTGTCGTCGCTGGCGCTGGCGTTCCGGCGGAGCGCGCCGCTGCCGGTGGGAACGATCACCGTGGCCTGTGCCGTCGCCTACTACGCCTGGCGGTATCCGGGGATCTTCGCCGCCGCGCCCGCCCTGATGTCGATCTACACGGTGGCGGTCCTCGGGCGGCGTCGTCTCGCGGTCTGGCTGGCCGTCGCGATGGCCGTGGGGGTCTACGGCCTCATCGCGCTGGCCGACGTCGACCCCGCCCCCGACGGCGGTTTCACCCTGCTCAGCGGCTGGCTGGTGGCGATGGTGGTCTTCGGTGAGACGGCCAGGAACCGCCGCGCCTACCTGAACGAGGTCGAGAGACGGGCGGCCGAGGCCGAGCGCACCCGCGAGGAGGCGGCGCTGCGCCGGGCCGACGAGGAGCGGCTGTGGATCGCCCAGGAGCTGCACGACACCCTCACGCACAGCATCTCGGTCATCAACGTCCAGGCCTCCGTCGCCGTGCAGCTGCTCGACCACGACCCCGCCCGGTCCCGCGAGGCACTGACCGCGATCAAGGAGTCGGGGCGGGAGGCGATGCGGGAGCTCCGCGCCACGCTGGGCGTGCTGAGGCAGGCCGATCCCGACGGTCCCGAGGCGGGCCTCGCCCGGCTGCCCCGGCTGGTCGCCAGGGCGGAGGCGGTGGGGCTGCCGGTCAGGGTCCTCGTCGTCGGCGAGCGCCTGGACCTGCCCCCGGACGTCGACCGGGCGGCCTACCGCATCGCGCAGGAGGCGTTCACCAACGTGCTCCGGCACGCGGGGCCCGCGTCGATCACGCTGACGACCGAGTACCGGCCAGGAACGGTCGTGCTGCGCGTCGAGGACGACGGGGAGAGCGCCACGGAGGTCACGAGATACGGGATGGGGCTGATCGGGATGCGTGAGCGCGCCGTCGCCGCCGGAGGGTCGCTCACCGCGGGCCCGCGCCCGCAGGGCGGGTTCGCCGTCCGGGCCGAGCTGCCCCTGGCGGGGCGGCCGTGATCAGGGTGCTGCCGGCCTGTGACCAGGCACTGGCGGGGCGGCCGTGATCAGGGTGCTGCTCGCCGACGACCAGGCGCTGATCCGCGCGGGCTTCCGGGCGCTGCTCGACATGGCCGGCGACATCACCGTCGTCGGCGAGGCGGGCAACGGTGTCGAGGCCGTCGAGATGTCCCGCGCGCTACGGCCGGACGTGGCGCTGCTGGACGTCAGGATGCCGCTGCTGGACGGCATCCAGGCCACCAGGAGGATCGGCGCCGACCCCGAGCTCGACGCGGTGCGCGTGGTGATCCTGACCAACTACGCCCTCGACGAGTACGTCTTCGCCGCGCTGCGCGCCGGGGCCGGGGGCTTCCTGCTCAAGGACATCGAACCCGCCGAGCTGCTGAGGTCGGTCCGGGTGGCCGCCGCCGGCGACGCGCTGCTCTCGCCCTCCGTGACCCGGCGGCTGATCGAGGAGTACGTGTCCACTCCGCCCAGGCCCGTCGCGGGGCCCGGCCTGGAACGCCTGACCGGCCGCGAGCTGGAGATCCTGGCGCTGGTCGCCACGGGTATGTCCAACGCGGAGATGGCGGAGCACCTGGCCATCAGCCACGCCACCGTCAAGACCCACGTCAGCCGGTCGATGACCAAGCTGGGGGCGCGCGACCGGGCACAGCTCGTCGTCTTCGCCTACGAGTCGGGGCTGGTCACGCCCGGAGCATCGGGAACGCCCAGGGCGTCCGGAGCATCAGGAACGCCTGGAGCGCTCGGAGCTCCCAGGGCGCTCGGAACGCCCGGAACGTCCGGTACGCCTGGCTCGTCGTCCGGTGGACGCGCCTGAAGGGCACGCACATCACACGCACGCCACGCGTGGCCGGACACGACACGACCGCGTACCCGTCTGGCGTGCCCGGCACAGGCCTGTCCGGCTCACCGCCCTCGCGAGAACTCCGCGGGACGGTGGCGGGAACGTGCCACGGCCGTTTCCGGCGGATCCCGGAAAGCCCGGGAACTCCAGGGAAACAGGGGCCTAGCGGCGCGCGGGCTCGCGCTCCTCGACGGGCTCGTTGCCGCGCTCGGGGACGAACCGGTAACCGACGTTGCGGACCGTGCCGATCAGCGCCTCGTACTCGGCGCCGAGCTTGGCGCGGAGCCGCCGGACGTGGACGTCCACGGTGCGGGTACCGCCGAAGTAGTCGTACCCCCAGACCTCCTGGAGGAGCTGGGCGCGGGTGAAGACCCTGCCGGGGTGCTGCGCCAGGTACTTCAGGAGCTCGAACTCCTTGAAGGTCAGATCCAGCGCGCGCCCGCGGAGCCTGGCGGTGTAGGTGGCCTCGTCGATCGACAGGTCACCGTTGCGGATCTCGTCCGGCACCTCCTCGGCGGCGGACAGGTGGAGCTTGCCCACGGCCATCCTGAGCCGCGCCTCGACCTCGGCGGGTCCGGCGGTGTCGAGGATGACGTCGTCGGTGCCCCACTCGGCGGTCAGCCCGGCGAGGCCGCCCTCTGTGACGATCACCACCAGGGGGCAGGCGACGCCCGTGGTGCGCAGCAGCCGGCACAGGCTCTTGGCCTGGACGAGCTCGCGGCGCGCGTCCACCAGGATCGCGTCGGCGGGCGGGGCGTCGAGCAGGGCGGATGCCTCCGCGGGCGCGACCCGTACCGAGTGCAGTAGCAGCCCCAGCGCCGGAAGCACCTCAGTTGAGGGCTCAAGGGCGTTGGTGAGCAGCAGGAGATTGCTCACGATGCCTCCTTCCCGCGTCATGTCGGCGATAGCCGTACAAACACGTAAGGACCCGGGGGCTACATTGCCCAGGTCCCGTAGTAGGTGAGGATAACCCACAAGGGTTCAGCGTCCAGCGAACGTCCACCTGGTGAACACACGTTCTCCATGTGGATTCACCGTAATGGCACGGTAACCGTACGTGTGCTTGGGGAGTTGATTCACTGATGGCGACGGTCATTGTCAGATATTGGGCCGCGGCGAAGGAAGCGGCGGGGATCGCGGAGGAGCGGTCCGAGGCCGCGACGCTTGCCGAGTTGATGACGAAAATCACATCGAATCGTGAAGGGCTGGCTCGCGTGGTGAGCCGGTCGTCGTTCCTGGTGGACGGGGATCCGGTGGGCAGGCGGGCCCACGAGACGATCATCCTGACGGACGGGGCGACGGTCGAGGTGCTCCCGCCGTTCGCGGGCGGTTGAGCGAGGTGGACGCTACCGCCGGCGCGGCGTTTCGGACAGGATTGCGGGGGGAGGTCACGCCAATGGCCCCTCTCGGGCCGGGGAACGAACAGGGAGTCGGATGCGCAAGCTGATCGGTTTTCTCCTCCTGCTTCTCGTTCTCGTGGTGATCCTCGACAGGGTCGCCGTCACGGGAGTCCAGCGCGAGATCGCCACGCAGGCCACGGCCAAGTACGACCTCTCGACCCCGCCGGAGGTCACGATCGAGGGCATCCCCTTCCTGACCCAGGCGATCGCCGGGCGCTACGAGGAGGTCAGGGTCGCCGCGGGCGCGATGACGATCTCGGGCATCCGGCTGTCGAGCGTCGACTTCACCCTGCGCGGCGTCACGGCCCCGCTGGAGGACCTGGTGCTCCGTCCCCAGCAGGTGGACATGCGCGCCGAGCGCGTGGAGGGGGCGGTGGTCGTCCCGGTGGAGACGCTCAACCAGCGGGCACCTCGCGGGATCAAGGTCAGTGTCGTGGGCGACGAGCTCAACGTCGGCGGGGAGATCACCGTGCTGGGGCAGAAGGTGCCCGTGAAGGCGGCGCTGAAGGTCGAGATCGTCAAGGGCGGCCTGCAGCTCGTCCCCGGGAAGGTGACCCTGGGCGGAGGCATCCCCGTGCCCGATCCCGAGCGGTTCATCAACTACCGCATCCCGATCGGCAAGCTGCCGTACAACCTCAAGTTGACCGAGGTCAAGGCCGTTCCCGAGGGGCTGCGCATCTCGGGCGAGGCCTCCGACGTGCCCCTGCGAGGCTGAACGTGCCCCGTGTCTGAACCGGATCGTCCCGCAGTACGTCGTGAGGATGTGAGCCAAGCCGGAACCGCCGACGAGCAACTCGTCAGGGCGCTCTTCGACGAGCACGGCGGGCCACTCTACGGCTACGTGCTGCGGCTGACGGGCGACTCGGGGAGAGCGGAGGACGTCGTGCAGGAAACGCTGCTGCGGGCCTGGCGCCATCCTGACGCGTTCGCCGGTCGCTCCATCCGCGCGTGGCTGTTCACGGTGGCCCGCAACCTCGTCGTCGACCAGCACCGGGCGCGCAAGGCGCGCCCTCCGGAGACGGGTGACGAGGCGCTCGCCGTGGTGCCCGCCGACGACGAGCTGGAGCGGGCCGTCGAGTCGTGGGCGGTCGCCGAGGCGCTGGCCGCGCTGCGGCCCGAGCACCGCGAGGTGCTGGCCGAGGTCTACTACCAGGGGAAATCTGTCAAGGAGGCCGCCGAGTCGCTCGGCATCCCCGCAGGAACGGTTAAATCGCGCACGTATTACGCGCTTCGGGCGCTCAAACTGGCGCTGGAGGAGCGGGGGCTCGCGCCATGATGATGACCTGTGACGAAGTACGGATGTCGCTCGGGGTCTACGCTCTCGGTGCCCTGGAGCCGGACGAGCGCGTGCTCGTCGAGGCCCATCTCGCCGAGTGCGCCGAGTGCCGGGCAGAGCTGGAGGAGCTGGCCGGGGTGACGGCGTTCCTCGGCAGGGTGTCCGAGGGCGACGTGGCGCAGGTGGCGAGCCCGCCCACGGCGGTGCTCGACCGGCTGCTCAGCGCCAAGGTCAGGCGGCGCCGTACGAACCGCCTGATGCTCTCGCTGGCCGCCTCGGTCCTGGTGGTCGGGCTCGGCGGCGGCGCCCTGTGGACCGTCACCCAGAGCTCCCGGGAGGTCGGTACGGCGTCGGCGCCTCTGGCGGACAGGCCGGCGACCTCCGCGGAGGGAGGACAGGAGAGCGCCCGGTCCTTCGAGGACCCGGCCGCGCCCGACGGCGACGCCGTGGCCAGTGCCCAGGCCAGGTCCTCCACATCACCGTCCCGGGAGACCTTCGGATCCCCGGCGGCCAGCTCCGCACCGGATACCTCCGGGTCCTCGACGGCCGGTCCCGCGCCGAAGACCTCCGGGTCCCCGACGGCCGGTCCCGCGCCGGAGGTCCTGCTCGCCCCCAGTGAGCTGCGGTTCAAGGGGGCCGACGACACGGGCACGGTCCGCGCGGTGGTGACCGCGTCCGCGGGGGAGGGGGCGACCACGATCAAGGTCACGCTCACCGGGGTGGCCAAGGGCACACGCTGCCGGCTGGAGGTGTTCGGGGAGGGCGGGCTCAGGGAGACGGCGGGCAACTGGGTCGTCAACCGGGCCGCCTACGACGAGTCGGGTGACTTCGAGGGCACCACGACGATCCCGCCGGAGCGGATCACGTCGTTCGAGATCACCACCGCCGGGGGACGGGTGCTGCTCACGATCCCCACCTCCTGACCCGTCCGGTGCGCCCGTCCCGCCGGGTCGTCCGCCCGGTCCGGGGAAGAGCCGTCCGCCCGGTCGGGGAAAACGGTCCGAGCGTGGGGACCGGCGCGGGAATGGCGCGGGGCGCACGCCTGTTGTCGTGTTCCGTGACCGGTTTGACGGTGGTGGTCGTCACCCTCGCCCTCGCCACGCTCGTGGGCGTGGTGCTGCGGCGACGGAACGGCGTGGCACGAGAGGTGAGGGGCGACGTGGAGCGGCTCACGTCCGGCGACATCCACGCGGAGCTGGGGGAGCGGGCCACGCTCGTGCAGTTCTCCACCTCCTTCTGCCAGCCGTGCAGGGCGACCCGGCGGATCCTCGGCGAGGTGGCCGGGATGGTGCCCGGCGTCGCGCACGTGGAGATCGACGCGGAGTCCCGCCTGGACCTGGTCCGATCGCTGAACATCCTGCGCACCCCCACCGTCCTCGTCCTCGACGCGTCCGGGCAGGTCGTGAGGCGCGCCTCCGGCCAGCCCAGGAAAGCCGACGTCATCGGTGCCCTCGGTCTGGCGGTCGGCGAATGAGCGGAGCACCCTATCGCCCATTGAACGATCATGTCTCAGAAATTGGACAGGGATGTGACAGATGGCGGGACGCCGGGGTAATGTCGTGGACATGAACTCCACGACAGAGCTGCTCACGAAGCGGCGCGCGGTTGATTTCTGCCGCGTGACCACCGCTCTCTGTCGCGTTTCCTAAGGGCGATCTCAAGCGGCCGTCGAGCCGCACCGATCTGCGCAACCCTTCAGGAGCATCAGGCGATGCAGGTTGATTCCCGAGCTCTCCGCTTCGCAGCGGCCGTCACTACCGTTGTCCTCGCACTCGTTCTCGTGACGGGCAGCGCGTGGCCGCTGGCGGCGCAGGCCGTCGTGTTCGCACTGGGCGTTCTCGGCACCTCGCCGTACGGGATGATTTTCAAAGGGATAGTGAAGAGCCCGCCGAAGGAACTGGAGGACGCCGCCCCGCCGCGTTTCGCGCAGGGGGTCGGACTCGCCTTCGCTCTGGTGGGCTTGGTCGGATACGTCGCACAGATCACGCCGCTGGCCCTCGGCGCCGTCGCAGCGGCCCTTTTCGCCGCATTTCTCAACGCCGCTTTTGGTTTCTGTCTCGGCTGCGAGATGTTTTTGATCATTCGCCGTCTACTACCCGCCGCACGATGATCCTGGAGGATCAAAATGAGCCGCTCCGCCGTCCTGGTCGACGCTGACTGGGTCGAGGCCAACCTCGACACTCCCGGCGTCGTCCTCGTTGAAGTGGACGAGGACGCCAGTGCATATGACAAGGGCCACATCCGTGGCGCCGTGAAGGTCGACTGGAAGCAGGACCTCCAGGACCCGGTCCGTCGCGACTTCATCGACCGTGAGGGCTTCCAGGCGCTGCTGTCGTCCAGGGGCATCGCCAACGACGACACCGTGGTCCTCTACGGTGGCAACAACAACTGGTTCGCCGCCTACGCGTACTGGTACTTCAAGCTCTACGGCCACGAGAACATCAAGCTTCTCGACGGTGGCCGCAAGAAGTGGGAGCTCGACTCCCGCGAGCTGGTCAAGGACGTCCCCGCGCGTCCCGAGACGAGCTACCAGGCCAAGGACCAGGACCTGTCCATCCGCGCCTTCCGTGACGACGTCGTCGCCGCGATCGGCAAGCTCAACCTGGTCGACGTGCGCTCGCCCGACGAGTTCACCGGCAAGCTGCTCGCGCCCGCCCACCTCCCGCAGGAGGCGGCGCAGCGCGGCGGCCACGTTCCCACCGCCCGCAACATCCCGTGGTCGAAGACCGCCAACGACGACGGCACCTTCAAGACGGACGAGGACCTCAAGGCCCTCTACGAGGGCGAGGGTGTCGACTTCTCCAAGGACACCATCGCCTACTGCCGCATCGGGGAGCGTTCGGCGCACTCGTGGTTCGTCCTCCACGAGATCCTCGACCAGGCCAGCGTGAAGAACTACGACGGATCGTGGACCGAGTACGGCTCGCTCATCGGCGTGCCGATCGAACTGGGAGAGGCCCGATAATGACTCAGGGATGCGCTGCTCCGGAACAGACTGTTGCCCTTCCGGCCGGGATCGACCTTTCGAGCCAGGCCGTCATCCAGGGCGTGGTGTCGGGCGCGGGCACGGCATACGCCCGCCTGCTCGACCACGCGGGAGAGTTCACCGGTGAGGTCGTGGTGTCCGACGAGGGCATCTTCCGTTTCTTCGCCGCCCCCGGTGACTGGACCGTCCGCATCATCGCGGGCGGCGGGGTCACCAAGGACATCCCGGCCCAGGCCCGCCTGGGTGAGGTCACCCAGCTCGCCGTGGCCGTCTGACCTCTCGGGGCCGGACTCGCCACAGCGAACAGCACGTTGACCGAACTGTACGAACAGCACGAACCAGCAGGGTGAGAGGACCGGCTCTTCTTCGGGAGGCCGGTCCTTTCCGTTGTGCCGGACGCGCCGGCCGCTCGCCGGTCCTGGCCGGAGGCTCGCCGGTCCTGACGGTTCGCTCGTCCCGCGGTTCGCCGTTTCGGGGCTCGCCGTTCCCGAGGGGGCGGAGTGGTGTCTCCGCCCCCTCGCGTCAGACCGTGAGACGTTCCGCCAGCCGGTTCTCGACACGATCGAGGGCGTCGACGTAGTCGCTCTCCGGGGACATGGCCGCCGCCAGGCGCAGGTGGGGCAGTGCCTCGGGGAGACGGTTGGCGCGTTCGAGGGTCCGGCCGAGCAGGAACCGGGCGTAGTGGTCACCGGGGGTGCGCTCCAGGAGCGCCTCCAGCGTCTCCCCCGCCCGGCCGAGCTGGGCCGAGCCGAAGTAGGCGCGGGCCGCCAGCAGCCGGACGGCGGGGTCGTCGCCGTGATCGGCCAGCAGCGGACGCAGCGTCCACAGAGCGCCGAGGGGATCCCGGGCGTCCAGCAGCGCCTCGGCCTGGCGCAGCCACCTGACCTCGTCGGGGAGTTCCCGACGGGGAACGGCGTCCCGTACCAGGTCGGCGAGGACCTCGGCCGGCTGCGCGCCGGAGACCACCGTGTCGCCGACCGCGAAGGTCGGCGAGGTGGCGATGCCCTCGGCCTTGCCGCGCAGCAGCTCGGAGCGGACCTCGTCCGCGCCGTCACCGCGGTCGAGCGCCTCGGCCATGCCGTCCAGACCGGCCTCGGCGGCGAGCGCCGCCAGGGTGGCGCGGTCCCCGATGTCGGAGCCCTCGACGAAGTGGGCACGCAGGATCCGCTCCACGACCGCGCCCTGGAGCGCGGCACCGCCCCGCCGGTGGGCGAGGGCGATCACCCGGTGGGCGTCGAACGTGTTCGCCCGCCACACGGCGCCCCGCGGCCGTCCGTTGTCACCGGCCCGCTCCCCGGTCGGGGTCGGGTGGAGGGCTCGCAGGGCGCCCTCGGCGACCGGGTCGCGCAGCTCCTCCTCCAGCGGCTCCGACGGCACCGGAGCCATCGGGTCGATGACGTACGGGCGCCAGACGATCTCCACGTCCTCGCCGAGTTCCGCCTGCTCCAGGCGTCGCATGCCGATGTAGGCCCACGCGCAGGCCATGTCGGCCCAGACTTCCATGCGCTTCATTGCCGCTGCAACAAACGAGGCCGGTCGTTTATTCGGCGGGCCCCGCGGCCTCGATCGGTCCGGGTGACGAGCGTGGGGAACCTGCGACGGTCACCGTCCCGGCGCCTTTCACCTGGCGGGGATCCGGCCGGGCTCGCGACGGCCGGGGAGGGGCGACGGGACCGGTGGGAGGCGTCGGGGGCGCGGCGTTCCACCGGCCTCGCCGGTCGGGCTGCGCTCCGTCAGGGGAGTCGTTAGCATGCGTCGGGTGCCTGAAACGCCTGTTATGCCCGCACAGTCGCCGGCAGTCGGCCGGAGGTCCGCCTCCCTTTCCGCGGCCTCGCTGCCCATGCACACGCTCAGGATCTTCGGCGCCTGCGCCCTGTCGCTGATCCTCTGGTTCTCGGCCGGCAGGGTGGTCCGGGGGCTGCTGATGGTGGCCGCCAGCGAGGTCTCCCACGGCGACTACCGGCAGGTACGGCTTGTCATCACGATGTTCGTCTTCACGTTGATCGTGTTGAACGAGCTCGTGATCATGGTCGGCATGCTGCACTCGGTGCGCGGGGCGCTGCGGGAGATCCAGGCGCGCAGGGAGGGCGGCGAGGCGGACGAGAGCATGTTCGGCGCGCTGAACCGTGCCACGCTGGTCTTCGCCACCATCTACCTCGCCTGGAGTTTCCAGAACGCGGACGCCAGGGAGTTCATCGCCGTCGACACCGCCAGGCGGGTCGACCAGGACTTCGCGGCGAGTCTCGCGGGGCAGGAGGCGGAGGGCGGCACCGGGCTCTCCACCCTGGACGTGCGGGTCTCCCTGGGGGTCGCCGTGGTGGCGTACCTGCTCAAGACGCTGTTCAGCTGGTGGCACGTCAACGGCAAGGTCAGGGGCAGCGGCGTGTTCGCGACCTTCTTCGAGCTGGCCTTCGCCTTCTACAGCATCAACGCCCTGTTCGCCTTCGCCGACGCGCGGGCGGAATGGCTGGACGACCGGGTCGTCGTGGCGGCGGCCAGGGGCTGGGCCGAGGAGGCGGGGGAGGTGATGCCGTGGTGGAAGGCCCTCTGGGACGCGGTCGGGGACGTCTGGCCCCATGTGATCGACGGTCTGGTCGTCCCGCTCACCTGGTTGACGGTCGCCTCGCTCGTCTACGGAGCCTTCGCCGAGGACACCCGGGCCGTCGTACGGGGAACCCGGCTCGACAACGTGGCCACCCGGATGGAGCGGACGCACAACCTCACCCAGACCACGATGACCCGTGCCACGGCCGGGTTCCAGGAGCGCTGGGTTCCCCCGATGAACGCCTTCCGGCTCGCCGTCCGGGGCGGTCCCGCGCTGTTCGGTCTCTTCTGCCTCGGTTATGTCGGGATCAGGGTGGTCACCGACTACGCGGACCGGGGCGTGCGGATGCTGATCGGCAACGAGGACCCGTTCGTCTGGCTGGCGCTGGCCGGGCCGGTGTCCTTCGTCAGGGAGATGGCGGTGCTGACGCTGACCGTCTGCCTGCTGGCGGCCACGTTCGACATCGCGGCCACCCGCAGTCGTGAGGCGGGGGAGGCGCTCACCGCCGGAAGCGCAGAACCTGGTCCTGAACAGGGTCCTTCTGCTCCGCGGCCTTCTTGAAGATGTCCTTCACGGACTCGTCCTCCACGACGTCGTACGTGGCGGGGCGGACGTGGACCTCGACCTGCCCCGCCAGTTTCCTGGGCACCACGGCGACCATGTTGTAGGTGTAGGCGGTGCCGATCCTGTGGTCCTTGGCCTCGTCCGGGACGTCGTCGCTCTCGGGGAGGACCTTCCACACGCGGCCGTCGGAATGCCTGATCTCGACCTGCGGATCGCCGCGCAGGCCGATGCCCTCGGCGTCCAGCGCGGTCCTCGTCACCTTGATCTTCAGCCACTGGCGGTCGGCCGGGAGGGGCTTCTGGCCGGGCAGGCTGTCCACCTGCTCGACCGAGGACTTCCACGACACGTGCATCAGCGTCATGGCACCCCCCGCCGCGACGGTGTAGATCCTGTCGGCGGGGTTGCCGGTCCTGTAGACGGTGTAGCCGTTCCAGGTGGAGACCGCGATGCCGAGTCCCACGAACACGATCGCCGCGCCGGCCCGCAGCACCGTACGGCGCCTCCTCGTCGGCGGGGTCTCCTCCGTGGCCGCCGCGGTCTCCCGCGGTGGGCGTTCCCCGGGCGGCGCGTCGGTGGGTGCGGCGGGGGCGGCCGTGGGCATCGCCGCCGCCCCGGTTCCGGTGGCGGAGGTTCTGGGCAGCGGGGACCCGGTGACGGAGGGGAACGGCTGGGTCGAGGCTCCCTCCGGTTCCTCCGCCGGCTCTTCCACGGGCGGCTTCGGTGGCCAGACCTGCTCGTCCGGGAACGTCCGCAGCGGGCCGGGCGTCCATTGGCCACCGCCCGGAGGTTGCCGGCGCTGAGGCGGGGTGGGGCGGCTCCTGGCCGGGGTGGGGGGCGCGGCGGGGAGACCCGGGGCCGGGGCGGGAGGCGCCGGTGACGCGGCGGGCCGGGGCCGGGGTGCGGGGGCCGGCCGCGTCGGGTCGGGGAGCCCCTGCCCGGCATGACGGTTCCCGGGCTCGGGCGGGTTCAGCCGCCGGGCCCGGGGAAGCGCGGGCCGTTCCGGATTCTGTCCGGTACGCGGCCGGTGGGCCGCGGGAGGTTCCGCGTGACGTCCGCGAGGTCGCGTGGGCGCGTCGTCGTCGGGACCGGGCGATGCCGGGGGCCTGGGGGGAGCGCCGGGAGCGCCGGGAGACATCGGTCCTGGCGGCGTCGGGCGCTCGCCGGCAGCGCCGGGAGGCATCTGGCCGGGTGGTGTCGAGCCGGGTGGTGTCGGACGCTCACCGGGGGTGCCGGGGGGTGCCGGCCAGGTGCCGAGGGTGGCGGGCCAGGGGCTGCCTCGGTAGGGATCGTGAGACGGCGTGGAGGAATGACCCTCCGAGGCGGGCCGGTTCTGCCGTACGGGCCCGTTCTCCCCCGCCGGCCCGTTCTCCCCTGCGGGCCGGGGCTCGCCCGCGGACCGTTCCTCCCGCGCGAGCCGTTCCTCCCGCGAGGCGAACCAGTCGCGGCCCTGCTCGTCCTCGGGACCTCCCCGGTGCGGCGTCCCCATCAGTTCCTGCTCGCCAACTCGTAGACGTCCTTCGCGGTGGAGGTCAGCCGTCGCGCGGCCGCCTCGTCCAGACCCAGGTCTATCTCGATCTCGGGTCCGTTCGGCTCGACGATGAAACCGGATGAGGGGGCGAGCAGGATCCGTGAGTCAGGGAGCTCCCCGGGCGGGATCTCGAAGACCGTCACGCCCTCGGTCCACCAGCCCGGCTGGATGTAGGGATGGGTGATGGTCGACATCTGGTCCACCCTGTCGGAGGCCACGTAACGGTGCCCGCCGCCCGTCAGCAGCCGGGGAGGCCCCAGCTGCTGCGGCTCCCAGGTCGCCGTGGCGCCCACCTCGACGATGATGAAGATCCCTTTGGCGGTCACCCGTTTCTGCTCGCCGCCGGCGTTCTTGGCCGCGATGGCCTTGGCCGCGTGCACCGCCTTGACCCGCGCGGAGATCCGGGAGCCGGTGACCTCCTCGTTGATGTCGCCGGTCGAGGTGAGGGGCGCGTCATGGTCGGCGATCCCCGAGCCGAAGGCCTGCAGTCCCACGGCGGAGGCCGCCAGCGCGATCCCGGCCAGCACGGCGCCGGCGGCGCGCCACCGGCTCGGCGGCGCGGTGGTTCTGCGGCGGGCGGGCGCCCCGGAGCGGGAGCGGGAACCGGGCCGGGGGTGGTTCTCCGGCCGAGGACGAGTCCCGGACCGGGGCCGGGTCTCGGGCAGCGGAGGAGTCTCAGGCCGTGTCTCGGGCTGGGAACGGGTCTCGGGCCGGGAACGGGAAGAGGCGTTCACGAGCGTGTTCCCTTCTGCGCGACGGGAAGCGTGACCTGGGCCGTCACCACGGGTTTCTCCTTGCCCGCATCGTTCTCCGTCACCAGGAACCAGCCCGGCGACAGGGTGATCCCCTCACGCCACTCGTACTTGCCGACGTCGATCGTCAGCTGCTTGGGAGCCCGCTGCTTGTCCTCCAGCTCGTACCTGACCACCACGCCGGTCGGCAGGGCCGGGTGGAGTTGTGCGCTCTCGCCCCCTCCGGTAGGGGAGAACACCGACGCGCCGTACTTGCCCTTTATCGCCGGGCTTATCTTGAGCAGGGACGAGCCGAAGGACCCGCCGGCCAGGCCGCCCTCGTAGAGCAGTCCCGTGCTCGCGGTCTCGTCGCCCTTGTTGGTGACCCGGAACTCGATCTCCAGGAAACGCTTGGCGGGGCTGCCGAACAGGCCGGGCTCGCTCACGGTGCGGGACCCGACGAATGTGGTCGTGAACTGCTCCTGGTCCACGGTCGAGCCCTGGCCGAGCCGCTTGGGAGGCTTGTCGGGGGCCGTGGCGAAGCCGCCGAGAGCGGCGGTGACTCCCAGACCGGCGACCGTCACCAGGGCGACGAGCGGGACCGCGATGGGGCGCCGTCTGGTGGGACCCTCGGGAGGCGGAGTCATGAGAAATGATGTTAATCGCTGACGTCCGTCTCATCCGACTCATCTGTCCCTTAAGTCCTGGCGAACCTGGGGAAAATACAGCGGATTGACGGGAACGCTGCCCGAATATGATGTCGAACTCTTACGCTGTCTCCGAGGCTTCCGATGAGCCCGATGGCGGAGGTTCCGTGGCGGACGTGCATCCAGAGCATGCGCAGCTCCAGGCGGACCGGATCTACCTGGGCTGGCAGTACGCCTTGTTGCACCCTGATCCGGGTCCGGCTCCCAAGCGACCCTCGCCCGTCGAGAATCCTCCCGAGCCGCTCGACCCCGAGTGGGTGCGCAGGGAACGCCTCAACGAGGACCTCCTGAACCGGCCGGTCAAGATCGTTCGAGGGTTCATGGCCGCGCTCGCCACCCTGATCCTCGTCCTCGGCCTCACCGAGATGCTCAGCTGGTCGTTCGCCGCCGTCGGGGTGATCGCCGCCGGTGGCATCGCGGCGTTCTGCAGCTACGCCGTCCATCAGGGCGACCGGGCGGTGCGCCACCGCATCAGGGAGCGCGAGGTGGCCGGTGACCGGCTGCGGGAGGAACGTGACAGGGAGCTCTTCCTCGCCCAGGAGGAGCACGCCGCCCGTTACCGGGAGTGGGCGGAGAAGAAGGAGCGCCACGACCGCCAGCTGACCTGGTACGCGGTGGCGGTGCCCGACGAGATCGACCGGATCGACGTGGCCGGAGGCACGCTGCCCGGCTGGTCGGCGCTGATCACCCTGCTCGGCGCGACCCGCCTCTACAGCGGCGGCCACCTGACCGTGCTGGACCTGTCCGAGGGCGCGATCGCCAAGGACCTGATCGAGCTCGCGCGCAGGGGCGGCGACGACCCGCTGGTCTGGGTGCTGCCGGTCGACCTGCCCCGGCTCGACCTGGGCGCGACGCTCGCCCCGGAGGCCTTCGCCGACGTCCTCGCCCACGTCGTGAGCGTCAGCGAGGAGCACCGTTCGACCAGGGACCTGTCGTTCGACAACGCCATCCTGGAGCGGGTCCTGGAGGTCCTCGGCGAGAGCGCCACGATCAACCAGGTCACCGCCGCCCTGCGCGCCCTGGCCCAGGTCGGCGACCCCCGCGAGGACCTGCGGTTCGGCCTGATCACCGCCACCCAGCTGGAGCGGATCGGCACGCTGTTCGGCCGGGGCGTCAGCGACCGGGTGGTGATCGAGCGGGCGTGGGCGCTGGAGTCGCAGCTGCGCAAGCTGGAGACCCTCGGCTCCGAGGCGGTGCGCCTGCCGCCCGCGCGCCTGCGGGTCGTGTCGATGGACCGCCAGGCGGGCGTCTTCGGCAACCGCGTCCTGGGCACGTACGTGGCGACCGCGCTCACCCACATCCTGCGCCAGTCGCCCGCCTCCGAGCGGCCGTGGTATCACACGATCATCGTCGCGGGCGCGGACAAGCTCCGCGGTGACGTGCTCGACCGGCTGATGGACGCCTGCGAGACCTCCAGGACCGGCCTCGTCCTCACCTACCGGTCGCTGACCCCGACCGTGCGGGAGCGGCTCGGGCGCGGGCACGCGGCGGTGACGTTCATGCGGCTCGGCAACGCCGAGGACGCCCGGGTCGCCAGCGAGCACGTCGGCACCGAGCACCGGCTGGAGCTCGCCCAGCTCACCGAGACGATCAGCGCCGCCGGAGCCGGGATGGACGGCGGCTACGTCTCCACGGTCGGCCAGGCCGAGGAGGGCGACGAGGAGCGCGACGTGAGCCACACGGACCTCAAGGAGGACATCACCGAGTCCACCGAGTGGGGCCGCCGCGCGACCAAGGCGATGGGGGAGACCGAGCGGGTGCTGCACCGCTCCAGGGAGTTCCTCGTCGAGCCCCACCAGCTCCAGCAGCTTCCCACCACCTCGGTGATCGTCACCGACGCCACCGCCGAGGGGCGCAGGGTCCGTCTCGCCGATGCCAACCCGGCCATACTGACCTTCCCCAAGACGACGCTGGGCGAGTTCGACGAGATCAAGGAAGCCGCGCTGGACCACGTGCACCGGGAGAAGAAGGCGGAGCCGCGCGCGTCGAGCGCGTTCGAGGACGCGCCGCCCAACCTCGGCCCGCCCCCGGCCAGGCTCGACTGGCGTCGCCGCCAATGAGATCCCGGCCCACGCCGACGAGAGCCCGGGTGATGCGGGCCCGGAGGGCGGAGGTCCGGGCGGCGCCAACCCGGAGGGCGGAGGCTCGGGCGGTGCGGGTCCGGGCGGCGTCAACCCGGCGGGAGGAGGTCCGGGCGAAGGAGGCTCGGGTGAGGACCGTGCGAGCGGCGGCGTTTTCACCGGGTGCGTCAACGAGCCGTCCGTATCTCGTAATGGGATGGTCAATGCCGGGGTGCGAGCCCCGAGTCAGGTTCGACCGTGGTTGCGGGGGTGACCTACCCTCGATCTCGATCTCGATCATGCGTCGGCCGGTACGACGGAGCGATCCGTGAAGCGTCAACCCTCCGGCCTGGAGCCGGGTCCCCCGGGTGGAGACCAAATGCAGCCAAGTGTGTCCCGTCCGCCCAATGCCCTGACCGGTCCCTGGTACAGAATCCAGGCGATCACGGCGCCCTCGCGCAGCTCCTCCGCCGAGTGGGACTTCGTCACCGTCCTGCCCGCCGTACTCTCCACGGCCCAGCGCAACCGGCCCTTCGTGGTCGGCTGGCTCTCGCGCGGGTCCGGCGCCCCGCTGGAGCTGATCACCAACGCGGGGCCGCTCACCCCGCCGCGCCCGCCCCGCAGGGCCGCCACCGAGGCCGAGCACGCCCCCGGCGGTCCCGAGCCGCTGCTGTTCCCCAGCGGTGCCCGTGGTGTCCGGATCGGCGACGAGTGGCTTCGCGACCTGTCCGACCTCGCCTGGACCGTCTGCCCGGGACGGCAGGCCCCGCCGCTGGGCGGGCGCCGCGAGCCGGACGCCGACGAGATCAGGCGGCCCACGCTCTTCGAGTCGACGCTGGTCACGCTCATGTCCCGGCCGTTCGCCTGGCTGGTGGTGGCCGAGCAGACCGACCTGCTCGACGCCGAGGTCGCGCACCTGCGCACCCAGCTCAACGTGCTGCGGCAGTACGGTGACGCCTCCGAGCGCTCCCGCTACGACGCCGAGCGGGCCGAGCGGCGCATGCAGGAGCTGGACGCCTTCCGCGAGGCCGGGCTGTGGAACGTCCGGGTGCTCGCCGGGGCCGCAGGGCCCGAGGAGCTGCGCCAGATCGCCCCGGTGCTCGTCGGCTCCGCCGAGATGAGCCACCACCCCTACCGCCTGCGCAGCGCGCTGTCCGGCCCCGTGTACGGCTTCGCCGAGGCGCTGGCCACGACCCTGCAGGACCCGGCGGACGGCGCGGCCTCCCCGTTCGCGGCCACCGCGGGGGCGCTCGCCGCGCTCGCCGGGCTGCCGCACCGGGAGGTGCCGGGGGTACGGGTCCTCGACGCGGGCTTCTTCGACGTGACCAGCGAGGCGGACAACGTGCCCGGCGCGCTCACCGTCGAGCTCGGGTCCATCCTCGACGGCCAGGACAGGCCGGTCGGCTCGTTCAAGGTCCCGCTGGCCACCCTCAACCGGCACGCGTTCATCACCGGCGCCACCGGCTCCGGCAAGTCCCAGACCGTCAGGCACCTGCTGGAACAGCTCACCGGCGCGGGCATCCCGTGGCTCGCCATCGAACCGGCCAAGTCCGAGTACGCCTCGATGGGCGGCCGGATCGAGCACCTCGCCCCGGTGACCGTGATCAACCCGTCGGCCCCGGAGAGCGTGCCGTTCAGCGTCAACCCGCTCGCCCCCGAGCCCGGCTATCCGGTGCAGGCCCACATCGACATGGTCCGTGCGCTGTTCATGGCGGCCTTCGACGCCGAGGAGCCGTTCCCGCAGATCATGTCGCTCGCCCTGCAGCGGGTGTACGAGGCCAACGGCTGGGACGTGGTCACCGGCTGGGCAGCCCCGGGCGCCGCGGTCAGGCCCGCCGTACCGACCCTCGAACAGCTCCAGCAGCACGCGATGGACGTGATCAAGGAGATCGGCTACGGCCGGGAGGTCCAGGCCGACGTGGAGGGCTTCATCTCGCTGCGGCTGCGGTCGCTGCGGGTCGGCTCCGCGGGCCGGTTCTTCGAGGGCGGGCACCCCGCCGACATCGGCGACCTGCTCCAGCGCAACGTGGTGCTCGCGATCGAGGACGTCGCCAACGACGAGGACAAGGCGTTCCTGATGGGCACCTTGATCATCCGGATCGTGGAGCACCTGCGGATGCGGGCCAGGAAGGAGCGCAGCAGCGGGCTCAAGCACGTCATCGTGATCGAGGAGGCGCACCGGCTGCTGCGCGACCGGGGCGCGGGGCGGGCCAGCACGCACGCCGTCGAGCTCCTGGCGGGCATGCTCGCCGAGATCCGCGCGTACGGCGAGGGCATCGTGGTCGCCGAGCAGATCCCCACGAAGCTGGTCTCCGACGTGGTGAAGAACACCGCGCTGAAGGTCATCCACCGGCTCCCCGCCGAGGACGACCGCCAGCTGGTCGGCGCGGCGACGAACCTGAGCGAGGAGCAGTCCCGGCAGGTCGTCTCGCTCCCGCCCGGCGTCGCCGCGGTCTTCGCCGACGGCATGGACCGGCCGCTGCGCATCCAGGTGCCGCTGGGCGAGGACCGCGAGCGCCCGGTCCCCGGCCACATGCCGCCCATCTGCGGTCGCCGGTCGGCGGCCTGCGGGCAGGAGTGCCGCACCGGCCGGGCGTGCACGCTGGTCGAGCTGCGCGAGGCGGACCTGCTCGCCGGGGCGTCCGAATGGGCCTGGCTGCGGATCTGGACCGACACGCTGGTGCTGGCGTTCTGCACCAACCGGCCGGTGCCCGGGGTGCCCAGGGCACTGGCCGACCTCTGGGCGGAGCTCCCGCCGCGGCGGCGCGAGTGCCTGCTGGCCACGGCGGTGGAGCGCTGCGTGGGCCGCCGCGCCTGGTCGCTGCGTACCGTCAGCGACCCGGTCAAGCTGACCGAGCAGGTCGCCACGATCGCGACCAGGCTGCTCGGTCCCGACCGTGACCCCGGCGAGCGGCCGGGGCCCGCCTGGGTCATCCCGCAGGTGCGGTGGCTGCACGAGGTGGACAGGCTCTTCCCGCACGGCCAGCCCGCGCCCAACCCGCGCGGCTCCGCACCGGTCATGGAGTACGCCCTGTTCAACCGTCCCGCGGGCGGCACCGAGCTGCTCGGCCACCGGGCCAAGGCGCTCCGCCACCACCCGCTGTCCATGGAGGTGGACAGGAACAGGGAGCTGGCCTGGCGGGTGATCCTCGGCGACGACGAGCGCGAGAGCGTGGAGCGCGACATCCTCACGGTCACCATCGGCGTCGACCCGGCCGACCGGCTCCGGCACGTGTCCCAGACGATGGGGGCGGGCTGGCTGGAGAGCGTGCTGTCGTGGCCGCACCGGTTCGTGCTGCCCTTCGACGCCGACTCGCCGGAGCCCGCGGAGCTCGCCTTCGCCGAGCAGTGAGGGCGGTTCGGCCGGGGTGTCCCCCGGCGTGCGGAAGGTTCGCTCCACGAGCTTCGCCATGAGCGTCGCCGTGAGCCTTTCCCCGAGCTCCGTCTTTCCGCCATGGGCTTTGCCCGGGTCCTTTCCGGTGTCCTCCGACCGGATCCGGGGGCTCGCGTACCTCACCGTCACCGGGCGGTGCGTGTGACGTGCCGCCGGGGGGTGACGGTGCCGAAGCAGGGCTAAGATCTGCGGCATGAACGATTCGGTGATTCCGGTCCCGCGGCCGGGCCGGTCGGCCGCCGGGTCGTCCCGCGACGGGTCGCCAAGCGAGGAGACGGCATGACTCAGCTTCCGCTGCGGGCGCAGCTCGCCACCGCTCTCGGCCGGACGGCCGCGACCCTGTCCCGGGTCACCGGGCGCGGAGACGGGTCGGTGATCGGGGGCCGGGTGAGCCTGGTCCTGGAGCCCGACCTGCTGCGCAAGCTCGCGCACGACCGCAAGCTCGTGCTGGTGAGCGCGACCAACGGCAAGACCACGACGACCCGCCTGATCACCTCCGCGCTGTCGGAGCTCGGCGACGTCGCCACCAACGCCTTCGGCGCCAACATGCCCGCCGGGCACGTCTCGGCGCTGTCGTCGGCCAAGCACGCCCCCTACGGCGTGCTGGAGGTCGACGAGAAGTACCTGCCCGAGGTGATCGACACCACCGGTGCCGGGGTCATCTGCCTGATGAACCTCAGCCGCGACCAGATGGACAGGGCGGGCGAGATCTGGCTGCTCGCCCAGAAGTGGCGGCGGGCGCTGGCCGGCAGGAACACCCACGTGATCGCCAACGCGGACGACCCGCTGGTGGCCTGGGGCGCCTCCACGGCCGCCTCGGTCACCTGGGTGTCGGCGGGCCAGCCGTGGAAGGAGGACTCCTGGTGCTGCCCCGAGTGCGGCGGCCCCCTCGACCGCAAGGGCATGGAGTACGTCCCACCCGGCAGCATCGGCGCCGGTGCCCCCTCGAAGTCGGGGGAGAACGACTGGGCCTGCCGCGAGTGCACCTTCCGGCGGCCCGAGCCGTCCTGGATCCTCGACGACGACGCGGTGATCGACCCGCGCGGGCAGCGCTGGGTGCTCGACATCCAGCTTCCCGGGCGCGCCAACCGGGCCAACGCGGCGATCGCGCTGGCCACCGCCGAGGTGTTCGGCCTGCCCGTCGAGCGGGCGCTTCCCCGGCTGCGCGAGGTCAGGTCGGTCGCCGGCCGGTACACCACGGTGGAACGCGACGGCCGGCACGCCCGGCTGCTGCTCGCCAAGAACCCGGCCGGCTGGCTGGAGGCGTTCGACGTGCTCGACTCCTCGCTCCCGGTGATCCTCTCCGTCAACGCCCAGGGGCCCGACGGCCGCGACACCTCATGGCTGTGGGACGTCGACTACCGCGTGCTGCGCGGCAGGCCGGTCTTCGTGGCCGGTGAACGGCGGCTCGACCTCGCGCTCCGGCTGGACGTGGCCGACGTGCCGTTCCAGCTGGCGGGCTCGTTCGAGCAGGCGCTCGCCGCGCAACCACCGGGCAAGGTCGACGTGATCGCCAACTACACCGCCTTCCAGCAGATCCGATCGGAGTTCGGTCGTGCAGTCTGACAGCGCCCTGCGCCTTGTCTGGATCTATCCGGACCTATTGAGCACGTACGGCGACCAGGGCAACGTCCTGGTCCTGGAGCAGCGCGCCAAGCGCCGGGGCATCCCGGTCGAGACCGTGCACGTGCGCTCGGCCGATCCGGTCCCGGAGGGCGGCGACATCTACCTGATCGGCGGCGGTGAGGACCGGCCGCAGATCCTGGCCTCGGAGAGGCTCCGGCGCGACGGCGGCCTGCATCGGGCCATCCAGCGGGGCGCCGCCCTGCTGGCCGTGTGCGCGGGCTACCAGATCATCGGCACCACGTTCGGCGGCGAGGAGGGCCAGCCGGTCGACGGCATCGGCCTGATCGACATCTCCAGCGGGCGTGGCCAGGGCCGGGCCGTCGGGGAGCTGGCGGGGGAGGCGGACCCGGCGCTCGGCATCCCGACGCTGACCGGTTTCGAGAACCACATGGGCGTCACCCGGCTCGGGGCCGGGGTCCGGCCACTGGCGCGTACGGCGGTCGGTACGGGCAACGGTGACGGCACCGAGGGCTGCCACATCGGCAAGATCGTCGGCACCTACCTGCACGGCCCCGCGCTCGCCCGCAACCACGGCCTCGCCGACCTGCTGCTCACCTGGGCGGTGGGTGCCCAGCTGCCGCCGATCGACGACGCCTGGTTCGACCGGCTCCGCGAGGAGCGTCTGGCCGCGGTGCTGCCCCGCTGATCGGGTGCCGCCTCGCCGACGGGGCGTCTCGCCGGTGGAGGCGTCCTGCTGACGGTGGCGTCCCACCGGCGTGGGAGACCGGCTGCCCGGCCTCGTCAGGCGGCCGGTGGCCCGGCGGCCGTGGGCTCGGGCTGGGGGCGGGCGTGTTCCGGTGGTCTCAGTAGACGAGGGCCTGGACGCCCTCGCCCAGCACCTCTTCCACGAAGGTGGGGGCGCCCGCGATGCGGATGCCCTCGATCACGTCGTCGACCGTGATGTCCCGCCGGGCCGCGCACTGCGTGCACAGGGTCACCCTGCCCCCCGCGAGCACCGTGTCGAGCAGGTCCCCGAGCTGGGCGGCGTGCGGGAGGGTGAACTCCTTCGCCCGGCCGGGAAGGGCGAACCAGGCGGATTCGCCCGTCAGCCAGAGCGAGACGGGAACCCCGCTCGCCAACGCCGCCGCGGCCACCGTGAACGCCTGATTGCAGCGCTCAGGTGAGTCTTCGCCTGCGGTAACCTTGATCACCAGTGATCGTGCCATGCTCGAAGCCTATGTGGCCCGGTGTCACCGGCGCGAACCGTACCTGGGCGGCCCTAGGCTCGTTTCATGGACGTTCCCGAACTGCATTCCGACCTTGAGCCGATCGCCTTCCTCCTGGGCCGATGGGAAGGCGCCGGGGTCGGGGGGTATCCGACGATCGAGAGTTTCAACTTCGGCCAGGAGATCGTCTTCGGTCACAACGGCAAGCCGTTCCTGACCTACAGCAGCCGCACCTGGCTGCTCGACGAGGCGGGTGACAAGGTCCGGCCGCTGGGCACCGAGACCGGTTTCTGGCGCCAGCTCCCCGGCCGCCAGCTTGAGGTGTGCCTGTCGCACCCCACGGGCATCGTGGAGATCTACGTCGGCGAGGTGGTCTTCAACAAGATCGAGCTCCAGACCGACGTGGTGGCCCGAACCGCGACCGCCAAGGAGTACACGGCGGGCCACCGCCTCTACGGGCTGGTCAACGGCAACCTGATGTGGGCGTACGACATGGCCTCCATGGGGCAGCCGCTCCAGTCCCACATCTCGGCCGAGCTCAAGCGGGTCGGTGACTTCGTCCCCGACGAGGTGTGAGGTCCGCACCCGGGGCCGGGTGAGGTTCGTCCCCGACGCCGGGTGAGGCCCGGGTCTCCGCCCGCTGCCCGCGATGGGGTGCGGCGGGGCGCTGGTTACCCTCTGAGCATGAGCACCCCCTTCACCCCCGACGTGGTCGAGGCCATCAAGCGCCACATGAACGACGACCACGCCGATGACGCGCTGCTGATCTGCAAGGGCCTCGGCGGGCAACCCGAGGCCACCGGCGCGACGACGACCGGCGTCGACGCCGAGGCGATCGAGTTCGCCGCCGTGGTCGGCGGGCGGGACGTCACGGTCCGGGTCCCCTGGAGCACCACGCTGACCGAGCGCGCCCAGGTCCGCACGGAGGTCGTCCGCCTCTACCGTGACGCCTGCGCCGCCCTGGGAGTCCCCGCCCGCGGCGAGCACTGACCGGCGGATCCGCGTTCTCTCCCCGTTCTTCACGCCGCCCGCGCGCCGGGCCGGATCCGGGTGGGGGCGGTGATCCGGCATGGCCCGTGCCGCCCGGCCGGCGTTCGCCAGGGACTCTCCTTTTCCGAACGGGAACCGGGAAACGGGAGGAGCAGGTGGGCCGGTTGATGACGGTCCGGTCACTGTCGAGACCGATCGTGACGTTCGTGGAAAGCTCCCAAATACCAAAATTTCCTGAAAAGGAGGCGCGGTGAAACCACGAGCACTCGTACTGGCGCCGATGCGAGGCCAGGAGTGGAACCGCCTGAGAGAGCTGATCGACGTCCACTACGACCCGGCGGACCACCGTCCCCACCCGGCGGACGAGCTCGCCAGGCAGATCGCGGACACCGGCGCGCGCATCCTCATCACCGAGTCCGACGAGGTCGCAGGTCCGGTCCTGGACCTTCCCCTGCTGGTGGTGGGCTGCGCCCGTGGCGAGGCGGGGAACGTGGACCTCCCGGTCGCCACGGCGAAGGGCATCCCCGTCGTCTGCGCCCCGGGACGCGACGCCGACGCGATCGCCGAGCTCACCCTCGCCCTGATCCTCGCGGTGACCCGCCGGGTGGCGGTCGGCGACAGGGAGATCCGGCGGGGCATGGCCTCCTACCGGCGGTACCGCGCGTGGGAGCTCGCGGGCCGGACCATCGGCCTGGTCGGTTACGGGGTGGTCGGCCGCGCGCTGGCCTGGCGGATGAAGGGGCTGGGCATGCGCGTCATGGTCCACGACCCCGACGCGGCGGAGAACCGGTACGGGCTCGACGTCCTGCTGGCCCAGGCCGACGTCGTCTCCGTGCACGCCTCCGCGTCCGGAGGCCGGTCGGTCGGGGCGGCGGAGTTCGCCGCGATGAAGCCCGGATCGATCTTCGTCAACACCGCGGACGCGGCCCTGCACGACATGGACGCGCTCGTCGGAGCCCTGAAGGCGGGCCATCTCGGTGGAGCGGCCCTCGACCGGTTCACCGGGGAGTGGCTCGACCCGGCCCACCCGCTCGCCGACATGGACAACGTGGTGCTGACCCCGCATCTGGGCTCGGGAACCTACGACACCGAGATCAACCACACCCGGATGATCTGCGAGGACATCGTCAGGGTCCTCGGCGGTGAGCGCCCGCTGCACTGCGCCAACCCCGGCTTCCAGGAGTGACGGTCTTGTAAAGGGACGGCTTCCGGAGGGGTGCTTCGCGGAAGCAGGACACTCCAGAAGGAAGGCGCTGGAAAGGGAAGAACCCCGGGCCACTTCCCCCTGCTCGGCAGGAGGGCCGGTGGACTACAGGCGGGATCGCCCGCCTCCGGCGGCCCGGGGTTCCGGTGATTGTCGTGGATTCGCCGAACGTCGCCTGACGCCCGGACAGAGTCCGGTCGCGGCGTCCTAGCGGACAGCCACCTCGCTAGCCCAACTATGATCAACCATCGTTCGGACCACCTCCTTTCGGCGTGCCTGTACGTTATGAAACTCCGCGCCCCCGGGGCAAATGAATTTTCCAGACCCGCCGCCGCCCACCAGAACCCGCCTTCTGACCAGCCCCGACGCGGCTCGACGAGGAGCCGGCGGGACGCCACGGCGGCCGGAGCCCGTCGTTCGACCGCCGTCGGCATCCTGTGCGGCTGTGGCCACTTCTAGCGATAATTTGATCACTTAAAGTGAACTACTTGCTATAGATGGATGGTACTATTCATCTATGAGGGCAATGCCACCTCTGCTGCTGCCTCTACTCCGCTCCAACGTCACAGGGGAGCTGCTCGCCTGGCTGTATCTACATCCAGAGAACGAGTATTCGATAACCGACCTCACCGCACGAACAGGCTCGTCCCAGGCGACGGTGAGCCGTGAGGTGGACAGGCTCATGGATGCCGGGCTGACCTCGGAGAGGCGACACGGCAACCTTCGTCTCGTTCGCGCCAATCCTGACACGATCGTCGCGCGGCCACTGACCGATCTGCTGGCGGTGACCTTTGGCCCGGCAGCCGTCCTGCCGCCTCTTCTTGAGCCGATCTCCGGCATCGACGAGGCTTACATCTACGGCTCCTGGGCTGCTCGATATGCGAATCAGGCCGGACCGCCGCCACGTGATATCGACGTTCTCGTCGTGGGATCCGCAGACGAGGACGAGCTCTACGACGCGGCGCGAGCGGCCGAACGAATTCTCGGTCGCGAGGTGAACATCAGCAGGATCTCCTTGGCGACGTGGACCGACGACGTGGACAACCCCTTCGTGGCATCCCTGCGAAACAAGCCTCTTCGCTCTCTGATGCAGAAACGGGTCGTCCCATGAGATGGATGCAAGGACGCGACCAGGTCGACAGCATGCTGGCCTCGGGGCAACTGGAGCGCGTCCCACCGAGCCGGGAACACGCGGACACCCTGCTGGCACAGGCCGGGCGGCATATCGAGCTCGCTCGCAGCGGCTTCAAAACGGACGCGACGGGAGCGTATCAACTTCTCTACGACGCCTCTCGAAAGGCCCTCGCGTCCATTCTGGAGAACCAAGGTCTGCGAGCCACCAGCAGAGGCGGTCACCTCGCCGTGCTGGACGCGGTCACCGCCCAGTTGGATCCTCCGCTCGGGCAGTCGCTCCGCTCGTTCGACCGGATGCGCCGCAGACGTAACAGCGCCGAGTATCCCCGCCCCGATACTCCGGAGATCACTCCCGAAGACGTCGTGCGGGACATGGCGAAGGCAGAGGAGTTCCTGGCGCTCGCCACCAAAGTGCTGGACCAGATGAGCCCCTACTGAAACGGGCCTGAGGGCTCGACTCCCGTCCGGCGATACGTGTTCAGGGTGCCTGGTGTGGTCGGGTCATGGGGCCCTTTCGAGCACCGGATCGTCGTTCCCCGGCCTCTCGGGCCGTAGGACGACGGGGAGAGCCCCGATGCTCATAGACTCTGGATATGACCGAGACGTCGTGGCATGAGGAACTGCGGGCACGCGGTTACCGGGTCACTCCGCAACGCCAGCTGGTGCTTGAGGCGGTCAAGGCCTGCGAGCACGCCACTCCAGAGGAGATCTGCACCCGGGTGCGGGAGACCGCGCGCGGGGTGAACATATCAACCGTCTACCGGACCCTTGAGCTCCTTGAGGAGCTCGGCATGGTCACCCACTCCCATCTCGGGCACGGCGCCCCCACCTACCACCTGACGGCCGAGGCCGATCATGTGCATCTGGTCTGCCGTGGCTGCGGGGAGATCAGCGAGGTCAGCCCCGACCTGGTGGAGAACTTCGTCGCCAACCTCGACCAGAAGCTCGGGTTCCTCACCGACGTGCACCACCTGACGGTCTTCGGCCGCTGCCGCAAGTGCCGCTGAGCCGCAGGGGAGGCCGTCGCCGGAGTACGTTCGCCGGGCCGCCGGGGAACCGGTGCCGGGGTACGTCACCGAGCCGCAGGGGGACACGCTTCGGCCTCTGTCCCGCCGAGCCGCCGAGGTGTGTCGTACGGCCCGGGACCCGCCGGGGGAAGAGTCGCCGCAGCCCTCTTCGGCGAGGCCTCGTAGGCTGTGTGCATGCGAAGCCCTCTGCTGGACACTCCCGGCGCGGTCGCGGCTGAGACCCCCGACGCCGACGTCGCCGGACACTACGGCGACCCGTTCGCCGAGCAGCGCGCGCTGCTCGCCGGGGAGGCGATGGTCGACCGGAGCAACCGCGAGGTCGTCCGGATCTCCGGTCCCGACCGTCTGAGCTGGCTCAACAGCCTCAGCTCGCAGAAACTCGACGATCTGCAACCCGGCCGGCCCACCGAGACGCTGCTGCTGGACGCCCAGGGCAGGGTGGAGCACCACCTCGTCCTCGTCGACGACGGCGAGGCGGTGTGGGCCCACGTCGAGCCGGGCACCGGCGCGGAGGTGGCCGCGTTCCTCGACAAGATGCGGTTCATGCTGAGGGTCGAGGTCGCCGACGTGACGGATCGCTACGCCGTGGTCTCCGTGGCGGGGGAGGCGCACCCCGACCTGCCCGAGGGAGCCATCGCCGTCGGGCGGGACATCCTGCTCCCGCGTGACCTGCTGGCCGGGCATCTCGGGTTGAGGCTCGCCGGGCTCTGGGCGTACGAGGCGCTGCGGATCGAGGAGCACCGCCCCCGCCTGGGCTTCGAGACCGACCACAAGACGATTCCGCACGAGGTGGGCTGGATCGGCACGGCCCTCCACCTCAACAAGGGCTGCTACAAGGGCCAGGAGACCGTGGCCCGCGTGCACAACCTGGGCCACCCGCCGCGTCGGCTGGTCTTCCTGCACCTGGACGGCAGCGTCGACACCCTGCCCAAGCACGGCGCCCCGGTGACCCTCGACGGCGCGGAGATCGGTTTCGTGGGAAGCTCGGCGCGCCATCACGAGCTGGGTCCGGTCGCGCTGGCCGTGGTCAAGCGGACCGTGCCGGTGGACACCACGCTGGAGGCCGCGGGAGTGGCCGCGTCCCAGGAGGTCATCGTGCCGCCGGACGCCGGGCGCAACGTCCAGATCGACCCGAACCTGCGCCGCCGCATCCGCTGACATCTGACGCTCGACGCCTGACGGCTCACGCCTGACGGCGTCGCCCCGGGCGGGCCGCTTCCGGCCCGCCCGGATGCCGCCGTCATCGTTCCCGGCTGTCCGGCCGCCCGGATGGCCGCTGTCGCGGTCCCGGGCCGCTCGGCCTTCCCGGGGCGCGCGCGTACGGCCCCGGGTGGTCAGATGTCCAGAACCAGGGTGATCGGGCCGTCGTTGGTCAGCCCGACCTTCATGTCGGCACCGAACACCCCTGTCTCCACGCGGGCGCCCAGCCCGCGCAGCTCGGCGCAGACCGCCTCCACCAGCGGCTCGGCGACCGGACCCGGGGCGGCGGCCTGCCAGGTGGGACGGCGTCCCTTGCGGGTGTCGCCGTACAGGGTGAACTGGCTGACCACCAGCAGGGGCGCGCCGATGTCGGAGCAGGACTTCTCGCCGGAGAGGATCCGCAGGCCCCAGAGCTTGGCGGCGAGCCTGGCCGCCTCGGCGCGCGTGTCGCTGTGGGTCACGCCGACCAGGACCAGCAGCCCCGGCTCGTCGATCGCCCCGACCGTCACGCCGTCCACCACCACCGACGCGGAACTCACCCGCTGTACGACCGCACGCATGCCCCCATCATCCCGTGCTCCCGGGCATCTCTAGACTTCGGGCGAAAGGAGACAAAGGTGTCTGCTGAGTCATTGTTGGTCGAGGTCGTCCGCTCGGGGTTCGTGGAGTCCACCCACCGGGCGCGGATGCTCGCGGTGGCCGCCGACGGGTCGCTGGTGCGGGTCCACGGGGAGGTGGACGCGCTGGTCTCGCCGCGCTCGTCCATGAAGCCCCTGCAGGCGCTCGCCATGGTCCGCGCCGGCCTCGCTCTGGAGGGGGAACTGCTCGCGCTGGCGTGCGCGAGTCACGCGGGGGAGCCGTTCCACGTGGACGGGGTACGGAGGATCCTGGCCGGGGCCGGGCTGGACGAGAGCGCGCTCGGCTGCCCGGAGGACCTGCCGGAGGACGTCGCCTCCCGCGACGAGGTGCTGCGCTCCGGAGGGAACCGGGCCAGGGTCTACATGAACTGCTCGGGCAAGCACGCGGCGATGCTCGCCACCTGCGCGGTCAACGGCTGGCCGCTGGAGACCTACCTCGACCCGGCGCATCCGCTGCAGCGGGCCGTGCGCGCCACGGTCGAGGAGCTGACCGGCGAGCGCGTCGCCGCCAGCGGGGTGGACGGTTGCGGCGCCCCGCTGTTCTTCGTCTCGATGCTGGGCGTGACGCGGGCGTTCCGCGCCCTCGTCCGGGCCAACCCGGACACCCCGGAGCGCCGCGTCGCCGACGCCTTCCGCGCCCACCCCGAGTGGACGTCGGGGACCACCCGCCCCGAGGCCCGGCTGATGCGGGCGGTCCCCGGGCTGCTGGTCAAGGCCGGGGCCGAGGCGTTCGACGCCTTCGTCTTCACCGACGGCCGCTCGGGAACCGTCAAGATCGAGGACGGCGGCCAGCGTGCCCGGGTCCCGGTCACCGTCGCGGCCCTGACCGCTCTCGGCTTCGAGGCTCCCGGGCTCGACGAGTTCGCCGCCGGGGTCCTGCTCGGCGGGGGGCGTCCGGTGGGCGAGATCCGCGTCAGGTAGCCGCCGCGGATTCGCGTACGGCGGTCCTCACAGGGAGCGGAACTGGCGGGTGGTGGAGATCGCCCCGGAGGTGGTCATGGTGAAGGTCCGCATCGAGTCGGCGAACCTGGACAGGTCCCACTCGGCCGGGCCGTGATACCAGTACAGGTGGTCGGCCTGCTGGCCGTTGCCGGTGACCGAGGAGACCACGCGGGCCCAGCGGTCGACGCTGTCGAAGATCACGGCGTAGGGCAGGTAGCGGGAGAACAGCTCCACCCGCTGGGCCACCGGGACGTCCCCGCCGATGTCGGCGCCGGACAGATACTCCCTGAAGCCCAGGGTGTGGGCGAGGGCACCCGCGCCCTTCGCGGTCTTGGCGGGCATGTACTGGCCGCCCACGGCCAGGGCGGCACCGGCGATGATCAGAGCCAGGCCGAGCACCCCGTAGGTGGTGAACCAGGCCAGCGCGACGGTGGCGAGGACGCCGAGCCCGGTGAGGACCACGCCGATGGTCGTCCAGCGGGTGCGGACGGTGTCGGGGCGGCGGGCGAACCAGCCCTGCGTGACCACGTCGCGGTAGAGCGCCTCACGGACCTTGCCCAGCTTGGTCCCGAACGATCCCTTGAGCTCCGACAGCAGCACCGCGTCGTGGCCGTCGAAGATGGCGTCGTAGAGCTCCCGCTCGTAGGGCATCAGCGAGGCGACCTGGGCGGCGGGCATCCGTACCAGCCTCCAGTCGGGGGTCTCGTACGTCTGCCGGGGCTGCTCGTCGATCCTGAGGTAGCCCCGGACGGCCAGGTCGACGATCGTGGCGGTCACGTCGATCACGTCGGCCTGCTCGTCCATGAGGGTGCCGATCTGGCCGGGGCGGACGCCGTCCGGCGGGGCGAAGTGACCGTTCTCGACACCGCTGAGCGAGCCCGACTCGTGGCCGACCACGCGGGCGTCGCGGCCCCGGGTCCAGTAGAGGAGACCGAGGCCGCCGAGCAGCAGGAGCAGCAGACCGGCCAGCGCGCCGCCGGTGACGGCGTTCAGGGTGAAGGCGTTGGACAGCTCGAAGCGGCGCTCCAGGATCGGCGCGCCCTTGGTCGCGCCGGTGGGGTAGCCGACGACCACGGTGAGCACCTCGCCGGTGCCGAGGTCCTGCTGCCCGAACTCGGCGGTGACGCCCGTGTGGTCCATGGAGGCCTCGGTGCAGGCGATCGCCGAGCTCAGGGGGCCGGCGAAGCACGACAGGTTCTGCATGGTGGCCGGCCCGCTCACGCTGACCTTGGCCTGCTCGACGGGGACGGACCAGGCGCCCACCGCGTACCACCGCAGCTCCTGGGCGTCGGCCAGCGGCGTGACGGCGCCCTGGACGTCGTACTCCAGGGTGGCGCTTCCGGTGCCCTTCAGGGTGATGGTCTCGCCGGCCAGCGTGGCGTCGCCCTTGAGACCGGTGACCCGGTAGAGCCGGTCGCTGCCGTCGTCGTAGCGGGTCCGGTCGACGAGGTCGCGCGACGGCGCGTCACCCTCGAAGACGACCTCCTCCTTGACGTGGAGCACGCCGTCCTGCCGGAGCTCCAGCTGGACCGTCGTGCTCGTCACCTTGCCGGCCTGCGCGGCCTGCCCGGCCCGTGCGGGCTGTGCGGCATGTGCGGCCTGCGCGAGCCGGGTGCTCTGCCCGGCCGGGGAAGGTCCGGCCGCGGCCCGCCAGGCCTGGGAGGACTCCGCGCCCGGGCCGCTCGCCGGTGCCGAGGACGCGAGAGCAGGGGACGCGCCGAGGGCCAGCGCGAGGATGGCCGTCGCGGCCAGGCTCCCGGCTGCCCGGCGGGAGAAAACCGTCCTGCGCGGGACGGCCGTCCTGCGCGAGGAGGCGGTCCTGCGCAGGGCAGTCGCTCGGCGCGAGGAAGCCGCTCGGTACGAGAAAGATGCCGCCATGTGTCGGGAGCTTAGCGAGATCCACCGGCCCGTGATGGCTCACCGCGTATCCATTTTTTCCCGCTCATAAACCCATATGTGTGTATATCCGCTAGATTGCCGCCCGGAGATCCACTCTTTGGAGAGGCGGTCGCATGCGCCCACGGGGGTCGAACCCGCTGGCCTTCGGCGTACTCGGTGTTCTCGCGCTGGCGTTCGCCATGGTCGTGGTGATCGCCGGTCTGGCCGGTGAGGAGAAGGCCGAGGTCCCCGCCGGCCCCGGAACCGCACCGGTGGCGACGGGAAGCACACCCCCTCGGCAGACGGGGGACACCGAGATCACCACGCCGGACTTCACCCCGCCGGAGAAGCTGGACCTCGGCTCGCTGGGCGGCGTCGAGATCGCGCCGGTCGCCGCGGCGCGGAACATGGCCGTCGACCTCCGCTACATGCGGCGCTCGGACACCACGGCCCGGCTCAAGCGCAACCCGCTGTACGGCACGGGCCTGATGCGCCGGACCACCTGCCGCGCCCCGCGGCCCTCGACCCAGCCCCGCGACATGCTGGCCTATCTCAACGCCGTCACCGACTGCCTGGAACGGGCGTGGGCGGCGAAGTTCTCCCAGGCCGGAGCGGTCTTCCTCCCGGCGCGCAAGGTCTACTGGGCCCGTCCGGGACGAGGCCCCTGCGGGACCTACCCCGACAACTCCGCCTCCGCCTACTACTGCCCGTCCAACCGGGGCATGTACATCGGCCTGAGCCATGTGATCGAGCAGAGCGGCGACGTCGACCCCGCCAGGAACCACGTGCCCTACCTGGCCGTGCTCGCCCACGAGTACGCGCACCACGTGCAGAGCATGGCCGGCATCGGCGGAGCCTGGTGGTGGGAGGTCTCCAACAAGTCCCGCGCCGCCCAGGACTCCCACTCCCGCCGCCACGAGCTCCAGGCGCAGTGCCTTTCCGGGGCCTTCATCCGTACCGTACGGGAGCCGCTGGGTGTCACCGCCGCCCGCTGGCAGGAGGTCCTGCGGACGGAGTTCGGGCGCGGCGACGACCAGAACGGCAACCCCCGGCGCGACCACGGCAGCGGCGAGCACTACGCCGCCTGGCTCCACCAGGGATGGAAGTACGCCAGGATCGCCTACTGCAACACCTGGTCCGTCGGCCCCTCCGATGTGAGCTGACCCACCCTCGCCCCGTTCCCCCGCCCGGGCCCGGTGGGACGGGGCCCGGACCGTCACGGTCCGGCGGTGCCGCTCCGATCCGGTGGAACCGCCGTGGCGCGGGCGATGCCGTCGCGGTCGACGAGCCGCCCTGATCCTGGGCGGCCGGGCCGGAGGCGCGGGTCCGATCGTGTCGTGTTCATGAGGCGGAGTCGCCGCGCTCGGCGGCGGACATCTGCAATCATGTCGGGAGTCCGACGTTTCCCGAGGTGGCATGCGCGCGCCCGTACGTAGACGACCGTGGACGCTCGCGGTCACGTTTCTTGTGGCGATTTCCTGCCTTATTTCGGGATGCCTCCTTGGCGGTGGCGCGATGACGCCGCCGGCCACCGGCACGGACCTCCCGCCCGCCTCACCGCTCCCGGCCCCGCTCGTCATGATCGTCGGCGACAGCTTCACGGTCGGATCGGGTCCCGTGCGGGCATGGGACGGCTATGCGGCCAGGGTCGCGCGGGAGCTGGGCTGGCAGCTGATCACCGCGGGCGCCGCGGGAACGGGCTTCGTCAACCCCGGCCGGGTGGGCCGGACCTTCGAGGACTCCTTCGTCAAGGAGCTCTCCTGGCGCCCCGAGCCCAACATGCTGATCATCTCCGGCGGGCGCAACGATCGCCGGATCGGAGCCGCGAGGGTCGAGAACGCGGCCGTCCACCTGCTGGAGCTGGTCAGACGGCGATGGCCGCACACCAGGATCGTGCTGGTCGGCCCGATCTGGATGACCAAGGCTCCCCGGTGGGCCTACGACGTGCGGGAGGCCGTCCTGCTCGCCGCCGACCGGCAGGAGGTGCCCTTCCTCGATCCGTTCGAACCCCTCGGCTCGCACGGCCGGGGCTGGGGTCGCGGAGCGGTCCTGCCCGACGGCGTCCACCCGACCCTCACCGGCCACGTACGCCTCTCGCGCTGGATGGTCTCCGCGCTGCAGAAGTACGGCATCGAGGCGCGTCCTTCCTGAGGGCACGGGACCGGTCGGCGGAAACGGCGCGCCCGGGAAAGTCAGGGAAGCCCCGGGAAGCCCCGGGAAGCCCGCGAAGCCCCGGGAACAGGTGGACGTCGCGCTCGTCCCGGCACCGTCTTCCGCCCCCTGAGCCGAACGCGGAGGCCCGTCCTCGGCCCGGTTCTCCCGGCCCCGTCCGTCGGCTCGTCTTCATGGACCACACCCCCCGATAGCACATAAGGGACATTTCATCATAAAACTACCCTTAAGTGTTCGGCGCTCACCATAAGCTGACAATCGTAGTGCAAAAGGATTGAATTATCGTTTATGGGCACAGAACGCAGGAAAGTATGACAAGCGGGGATGGGTCATATCTATCCATCACTAATGATTTCCGACTGATCCAGAAATGTCGGCAATCGGGGTAATTGAACCTTTCGAGGGGAAAAGCAATGCCCAAGTTCAAGAGTGTTATCGCAGGGCTCGCGTTCAGTGTGGCGCTGACCGGCGGGGTTGTCGGAGTAGGCGCGGCGACCACCGTCGCGAGCGCCGCCACGACGACCACCGCCGTCACCGCCGCGGCCTTCCCGACCTGGGGCGGGGGTGGCTGCCGCCGCGGCTGCGGCGGCGGCTGGGGCGGCTGGGGACGGCACGGCGGAGGCGGCCGCCACCGCGTCAAGGTGCGGATCAACAACCACAACAACAACAACAACTACCTGTCGAACAGGAACAGCAGCGGACGCTTCGGGTTCGACGACTGACCGGATCTCCCGATCGCCGGAGCACGCTCGCGACCTGATCCGGGCGCGGCGCGGGGGAACCCCGCGGCCGGTGTGAACCGGCCGCGGGGCCGCGGCGAGACCGCCGGTGACGGCGGCCTCGCCGTCGGCGTGCGGCCGGAGGGGCGGCTCGGCCGAACAGACCGGAAGGGCGGCACGCGACGTGGTTCGGCCCGGCCTGACCGTGTCCGCCCGCGGGCGCGGTGTCCGTAAGGTCGTTCCGGGACGGGCCGACACGGTGGGGCTCCGGATCCCGAGGTTCCGAGGTGGGTCCGAACAGGTCCCGGGAGCCGCCGGGGTACGTCTAGGAGAGGGTGGGGGCGGGCGGGGCGCCGGTGCCCGACCAGGTGCCGATGAAGCCGAAGACGACGGATCCCCCGGCGGGGACGGATCCGTTCCAGGCGGCGTTGGTGAAGGTGAAGACCGGGGGAGCCGCGGAGAGGGTGGAGCTCCACGACTGGCCGATGTTCACGCCGGAGGGATAGGTGAGGACGGTTCGCCAGTCGGTGACGGCCGAGGCACAGCGGACGGTGACCTCACCCTGGAAGCCGCCCTGCCAGAAGTTGCTCGTACGGTATGTCGAGGTGCAACCGCCCGGCGAGGCCGGGGTGGTCGTGAAGGTCGCCGCCGCCGAGGCGGCGGAGGTGTTCCCCGCCGCGTCGCGGGCGACGACGGTGACGCTGTACGCGGTCTGCGGGGTGAGCCCGGTCAGGGTGATCGAGTTGGTCGCGGACGAGCCGAGCTTGGTGGTCCCCCGGAATACGTCGTAGCCGGTGACCGCGCGGTCGTCGGTGGAGGCGGTCCAGGACAGCCGGGCGCCGGTCGAGGTGATGTCCGAGGCGGCGGGGGTGCCGGGGCGGGTCGGCGCCTGGGTGTCGGGGGTGCCGGTGCCGCCGTAGATCGTGGCCTCGACGGAGGTCTGCGCGATGCCGTTCGCCCCGTTGAACAGGCGCTGTCCCCAGGTGGTGAGCCTGGTGACGTCGAAGTTGGTCACCTGGTCGAGATACTCGACGCCGCCGCCGTTGCCGCTCCACGACCAGCCGAGGTAGCCGACCCCCCTGGCCTGCGCCTGGGCCATGATCGTGTCCTCGTCGGGGTTGCCGTCGGAGTGGTCGAAGCCGAACTCGCCGATCACCAGCGGCAGCCCCGCCGTCTGGAACGCCTGCAGGTAGGAGGTGACCTCGGCGGCCGTGTCGAACACCCCGTACATGTGGACGGAGAAGACCGTGTTGCGCTGCGGGTCGGCGGCGGCGACCGTGGCCGCGTTGTCGCGCATGGTGAAGTTCCAGTCCTGGCCCCAGTTGGGCGCGTCCACCATGATCAGGTGCTGGAAGCCGTTGCTCCGCAGCCGGGTGATCGCGGCCGAGGTGGCCTGGGTCCAGCCGGGGGTGGTCGCGTTGTTGCCGAAGGGCTCGTTGCCGATGTTGAGGACGACGTAGTCCTCCTGGCCGACGATCGCGTTCTTGACGCTGATCCAGTAGTCCACGGCCTGGTCGAGGGTGTACGCGCCGCTCTGCTCGCCGTACCCGGTGGTGTCATGATTTTCCAGGACACAGATGAGCTTGTTCTGCTTGCAGAGCGAGACGACGTTCGCCACGTCGGCCGCGCCGTTGGCGGTCCACCGGCCGCCGCTGAGCACCACCCTGACGGTGTTCGCGCCCAGCGACTTGATGTCCGCGAACGAGCCGGTCTGGGTCGCGTACCAGGTGTGCGCGTGGCTGGTGCCCCGCATGACGAACGCGTCGCCGTTCGCCTCGAGGATCCGCGTACCGCTCACGTGGAGGCCGACGGCGGCGTGGGCGGGCGGTATGGAGAGGAGGAACGGGAGGAGGAGCGCCGCGAGCAGCGCCAGTCTGGTGCGCATGACATACCTCGGTTGGGGGGTGCCCGGCCGGGCGGAGGGGTCGTCGCGCCCGGCCGGGGCGATGAGGCGTCCGGGGAAGGAGCGGACGCCTGGACAGCGGGGAGCGGGGCTCCGGTTCGCGGTGCGGGCCGACAGGGTGAGGGGGCTGTTCCGCCTGTCCGCGGAGTGTTCCGCCGGCCCGCGGAGTGTTCCGCCGGTCCGCGGTGCGGGCCGGCGGAACGGGGGTCAGCCGGTGGTGCAGGCCACCGGGGAGGGGACGCCGTTGGTGCCGTTCTGGCTCGCGGTGAAGCCGAAGGACGTCGAGGCGTTCGGGGCGAGTGTGCCGTTCCAGGCCAGGTTCCTGACCGACACGTCCGCTCCCGTCTGGGTGTGCGCGCCGCTCCAGAGCTGGCTGATCGTCTGGCCGTTGGGGAACCTCCAGGTCACCGTCCAGCCGGTGATCGTCGAGGTGTCCTCGTTCTTGACGGTGACCTCGCCCTGGAAGGCGCCCTGCCAGTCTCTGATGACCGTGTACGTGGCCGTGCAGCCGCCCGCCGGGGCCGTCGTCGTGGTGAACGCGGTGCTCTCGGAGGCGGTGGAGGAGTTGCCGGCCGCGTCCTTGGCCACCACGGACACGGTGTACGCCGTCGCCGGGGTGAGCCCGGTGAGGGTGTGGGAGGTGCCGGTGGCGGTGGCGACCTTCGTCGTTCCCCGGTAGACGTCGTAGCCGCTGACGCCCACGTTGTCGGTCGAGGCCGTCCAGGTCAGGGTGGCGCCGGTGGCGGTGATCGCCGAGACGGCGGGCTTGCCCGGCCGCGACGGCGCCACGGTGTCGTCCTCCGGGGCCGTCGTCGTGGTGAACGCGGTGCTCTCGGAGGCGGTGGAGGAGTTGCCGGCCGCGTCCTTGGCCACCACGGACACGGTGTACGCCGTCGCCGGGGTGAGCCCGGTGAGGGTGTGGGAGGTGCCGGTGGCGGTGGCGACCTTCGTCGTTCCCCGGTAGACGTCGTAGCCGCTGACGCCCACGTTGTCGGTCGAGGCCGTCCAGGTCAGGGTGGCGCCGGTGGCGGTGATCGCCGAGACGGCGGGCTTGCCCGGCCGCGACGGCGCCACGGTGTCCGCCGGCTCGTCGCCGGGCGGGTTGCCCCACACCTTCGTGGTGCCCGCGTAGACCGTCATGTTCTGCGCCCGCACCGGGGTCGCGCCCGGCGTGGTGGCGATGCCGGTGTACGACCAGTCGTTGGACGGGTCCCACGTCCCGGTGCTGGCGATGCGGAACTGCACCTCGCGCCGGTGCTGCGACTGCCCCGCCGGGGCGATCGAGGTGTTCGAGCAGTCGATGGTGACGTAGTAGGTCTTCCCGGACAGCAGGGTCGGCCCGGTCGGGGCCTTGCACTGGTTGTAGGCGGACGTCACGGAGACCTGGCTCGCGGTCGTGCTGCCGTCGAGGGTGAAGTAGTAGCGGAACGAGCCGTCGGTCAGCGGGCGGGCCGGCCAGGCCGACTGGTTCCGCACGATGGCCTTGATCTCGGTGAACGCCGAGCCGGAGGCGTTCACCCCGGCCTCCACGAAGATCTCGGGGCCGTCGGGGGTCTCCGCCACGGGGAAGTTCGCGGCGGGGGCCCCGCCGTACTCGCGGTAGAGGCGGGCGAGGGCGCTGGTGAAGCCCGCGTTGTAGTCGGTGGCGACCTCGTTCATCACGTAGTCGTCGCGCTTGTCGGTGTAGGCGTCGTTGGGGTCGGGCGGGCCGCCGACGAGGGCGCCGTACAGGGTGTGGCGGGTCTCGACCGGGTTGGTCATCTGGTCGGTCCACGAGCCGTGCGCGGTGCGGTGGTGCGGGTTCTTCGGCGGGTTCGCGCCGAACCCGATCATGTACGAGGAGTTGCGCGGGTTGTCGCCGAGCGCGTAGTTGATCTGCCTGACCGCGAAGTCGTGATATCTCGCCTTACGCGTCGCGTCGGTGATCGAGTCCGAGTGGACCAGCGCCGCGAACGAGGTGTTGGCCGCGTAGCGCAGCGACCCCCACCGGTCGAGCACGGCCTGCCCGCCCGGGGAGTACCTCACCCGCTGCCCGTTGACCCCGACCGTCCAGAAGTCGAGCCAGCGGTTGGCGTCGTCGAGATACTTCTGCTTGCCGGTCAGCTTGTTCAGCAGCACGTAGGCGCCGTAGGACTTGTCGTCCCAGGCGATCGTCCACTTGTAGGACTTCGTGGTGGACTGCGGCTCGGTGCCGAGGTTGTCGTAGTACGACTCCGCCTTGGCGAGGTAGGAGGCGTCCTGGGTGGCCCGGTGCAGCCAGATCGCGCCCCAGACGAGCTCGTCGTTGTAGCCGCTCCACGACTGGTAGTACCCGGACGCGTCGGTGATGCAGTCGCTGTACTTCTTCCGCACGGTGTCGGCGAAGGTGTAGAGCTGCTTGGCGTGCGTCACCAGCGTGTCGGCATAAGTCGGATTTGTCGGGCGGAAGACGATCGATGAGGCCGCCATCGCCGCCGCCGTCTCCCCGGCCAGGTCCGATCCCCCGCACGAGGCGTCGATCTTGTACGCGGGCCGCTCCATCTGCATCGCCTCGGCCGGGCCCCACCAGGCGTGGTCCTTGCCGCCGTTGCCGACCTGCCCGTACAGCACGTTCGCCGACGGGTGGGCCTTGATGAAGTAGTCGTTGACGAACTTGAGGTTGTTCAGCAGGTGGGTGAGCTGCCCGGAGGAGGCGTACGCGTCGCGGTACTCCACCGCGCCCCAGGCCAGCATCGTCGCGCTCGCCGCCATCGGCAGGCCGAACTTGACGTGGTCGCCCGCGTCGTACCAGCCGCCGGTCAGGTCGAGGCCGACGTCCTGGCCGTCGCCGAGCCCGGACGGACCGCGCCAGCTGACGCGGTTCCAGCTCGGCAGCGTCCCCGACTGCTGGGCCTCGTAGAACCAGATGGACTTCTGCAGCGCCTCGCCGTACGCGAAGGCGGGCGCCGCGGCCTGGGCACCGGTGGCGGGCACCGTCACCGGCACGGCCGCCAGCGCCAGCAGCGCGAGCGCCGCCAAGCTTCTCTTCATGGGGGGTGTGCCTCTCGGAGGTGGTGCTCGGGGCGTGGCAGCAGGTCAGGGGTGCCACCACGCCCCGAGGTCTCAGGGGGTGGAGCCCGGGCCAGGTTCGGCTCGGGCTCGGGTCGGGCCCGGGTCCGGCCCGGGGGAGAGCCGGACCCGGGGACGGGGGGTCAGGGGAAGAGGCGGCCGTACTCGGCGAGGGCGACGGCGACGTCCACCTGCGCCCAGAACCGGTGGTAGTTGAAGGACGGCGCGGGGCCGGTGCCCTTCAGGTAGGCGTCCACCTTCGGCCAGTCCGGGTCGTTCTTGTAGAAGGACCGGATGGACATGAAGGTCGAGCTGGAGTTGATCGTGTCGCCGTTGGGCATCTTGCCGGTCCAGCCCGGGGGCACGTAGACCGGGTCGTTGAGGCGGCTGTAGTCGGCCTTGGTCTCGGTGACCGACACGCCCTTGGCGTCCTGGTTGTTCCTCCACAGGCCGTCGAGCAGGCCCTTGGCGACGGCCTTGGCCGTGGCGTTGCCGGACTTGGCCGCGTAGTACATCAGCACCTTGGCGTACGAGCCCGCCACGCCCACGTCGGTCGTGTAGTCCCTGATGCTCACGTGCAGCCCGGAGTTGGTGCCCGGGTTGCTCGGGTTCCAGGTGTCGGGCTGGCCGGTCCACACCAGCGTCGAGGGGATCTGGTAGGTCCCGTCGGCGTTGATCGTGGTGTTGTCGGTGGCCCACTTGACCCACTTGTCCAGCACGATCTTGGCGTCGGCGTTGCCGGTCGCGTAGTACAGCTCCGCGACCCGCTCCATCGACCACGCCTGGAAGCCGAACCACTGGTTGGACGGCGGGTCGTGGTAGACCGGCTGCCAGTCGTAGGCCATCCCGTAGAAGGTGGGCAGCGTCGACGGCGGGGCCGCGTAGTGGCCCTGCCAGCTGTTGGTGGCGCCACCGGCGATCGCGCCCTCGGTCGACTGGAGCCAGCGGTAGAACTCCATCTGCCGCTTGGTGCTGGTGGTCCAGTCCTGCACGGCGGTCGCGCCCTTGGGCTTGAGCGCGTCCACGCTGGACAGCACCCACGCGGCCATCGGGTTCTGGTAGCCGGAGTGGTTGTGGCTGGAGCCGATCCGCCAGGCCCAGCCGGCGGAGGTGTCGTAGGCGCCGCCCCAGGCGTAGTACCAGCTCAGCAGGTAGGCCGAGCTGTCCTTGCCGGTTCCGGCCGGGCACGAGGTGCTGGTGCAGCCCTGCTTCTTGAAGTACTTGTCGTACATCGCGTAGCGCAGGTAGTCGCCCATCTTCGCGGCCTTGGAGATCGTGGACGAGACCTGGGCCTCCTTGCCCTGCTCCTTGGCCCAGGTGTGCGCCCAGTAGGCGACCTGGACGGCGCGGGCGTCGGCGTCGGGGGCGTTGGTGTACTTCCACTGCTTGGCGTAGGAGCTGTCACCGGTGAACAGGTCCAGGAACCCGTTCGGGCCACCGTGCTTGAAGGTGTCGCAGGACGGCTGCGGGATGGTCTCGAAGACCGACTCCTCCGGGCCGCGCTGGTAGGTGTTGATGTACGCGGGCTTGGTGGTCCCGTCGCCGCAGCGGCCGAAGCCGTAGGTGTTGTCCACGTCCAGCAGCCAGTGCATGCCGTAGACGTCGCTGGTGCCGTACGCCGTCTTGAGCTCGTTGGCGATCGGGTCGACGCCGACGCTCACGCCGCCGTCCAGCCTGGACGGGTACTGCTTGATGTCGTCCCACTCACCGGCGTACGTGGCCGGCTTGGACGGGTTGTAGTTGGCGTTGGTCGGCTGGTCGGCGGTGGCCGGGATGATGTACCTCTCCATCGAGGCCCAGGCCTCGTTGAACTTGGTCCAGTCGCCGGTCACCTTGCCGTACGCCGCCTCCAGCCACAGGTAGTAGCTGTAGGCCTCGGAGGTGGTCTCGTGCCCGTGGTCCGGAGCCTCGACGAGGAAGGTCTCGACGGAGTGGTAGGGAACGCCCTGCGGCGAGAAGTAGCCGTTCGCCGGGTCCTTGATCTTGTTGTACATCTCGGTGAAGCGCTGGATGTACTCGTTGTCGCCGCCGGTCGAGTCGTTGTCGACCTCGGTGGCGGTCGCCTTGGCCGCGGTGTGGCCGGTGGCGGTGGAGGTGAACTCGGCGCTGTCCGAGGTCTCGTCGGCGTCCTCCGCCGCCTCGACCCGTACCGTCTGGGCCGTGTTCCAGTTGGCGGTGGTGAAGGTCAGCGACGCGCCGGAGGCGACGGTCAGGTCGGTGTCGCCGCTCGTCCTGGCGGTCGTCACGGTGACGTTCGCGGACGGGGCCTTGGAGAGCTTGACCGCGAGGTTGGCCGAACCGCCCTCGGGGACGGCGATCGTGGCCGGGGTGACGACCACGGCGGGGGCCGAGTCGGCGGTGGCGGTGATCCCCACCGGGGCGGAGGTGGTGACCGCGCCCTTGTCGTCGGTGGCCCTCGCGGTGATGGAGTAGCTCCCGGCGGCGACGCCCGTCCAGTTGTAGGCGTACGGCGCGGTGGTGTCGGTGCCCAGCAGCGTGGTGCCGTTGAAGAAGTCGACCTTGGCGACGGTGCCGTCACTGTCGGCCGCGTTCGCGGTGATCGGCACCGTCGCGGGCGCGGCGAAGGTGGCCCCGGCCGCCGGACTGGTGATGCTCACCGTGGGCGGCTGGTTGACGGGGGTGCCGCCGCAGGTGGTGCCGTTGATCGTGAAGGCGGCCGGCTTGGGGTTGGAGCCGGACCAGGTGCCGTTGAAACCGATGCTGGTCGAGGCGCCGGTGGCCAGGTTGCCGTTCCAGGCGAGGTTCCGGGCGGTGACGGCCTGGCCGCTCTGCGCCCAGGTGGCGCTCCAGCCCTGGGAGACCCTCTGGGTGGTCGTCGGGAAGTTGAACCCGAGGGTCCAGCCGGTCAGCGGGTCGCCCAGGTTCTTGATCGACACGTTGGCGGTGAAGCCGCCCTGCCAGTCGTTGGTGGTGTACGTCACGTCGCAGGAGACGGCGGCGATGGCCGGGGAGGCTGCCAGGGCGGTGGTCGTCCCGGCCGCCAGGCTGAGCAGCGCCAGCGCGGCGATCCGTCTCCGGAAGCGTGGGAGCGCTCCCGCTTTGATGGGGAACAAATGCATGAAATGGGCCTCCGTGAGTGGGGATCGATGCGAAGTCGCTGGTGGTGGCGCCGCATCGGATCAAGCAAGGGAGAGAGGGGGTGGGAGCGCTCCCATAAGGGATTCTGGAGACGGTGAACGGGATGTCAATGGCATGCGCCCCCGGTTACGCCGATGTTTCGCGGCCCATGCCGCCAGGCTGCTGCGATCCGGACGGCCTTTTTCGCGAACCATGAAAGTTTCATGACTTTTGATCTTGCCAGCCGAGTGCTTGCTTGTGGATGCGCGTTCCGGCCCTCACCGCCGCCGCGTTCCGTGCCCGCCGGGACCGATGACGATCTGATGGAAATTTTGGATCGCGACTGATGTGTACGAGTGTGTCGCTCCTGTCGGTCCACCGGTGGGTCTGGTGGGATTCGTACGTGACCCCCGCCATGTTCACCAGCGGGGTCGCGCCCTTCCGCCGGCAGGCGGCGTGCGGTCCCGGACGGCTCCACCCGGGGCCCGAGCCGAGGAGCGGTTGATGTTCCTGCACACCAAACATTTGCAGTTCGAGGCCAAGCCGGAGAAGCCCGATCCGGTCTACGCCCACAAGCTCCAGGAACTGATCGGCGGCGCCTACGGCGAGATGACCGTGACCATGCAGTACCTGATGCAAGGCTGGAACTGCCGGATGTCCGGCAAGTACAAGGATCTGATCATGGACATCGCGACCGAGGAGATCGGTCATGTCGAGATGATCGCCACCATGATCGCCCGCCTCCTGGAGGGAGCGCCCGCCACCGCGACCACGAAGATGGCCGCCGCCGACCCCGTGGTCGGTGCCGTGCTGGGCGGCATGGACCCCCAGCAGGTCATCGTCTCCGGAGGCGGTGCCCTGCTGGCCGACAGCAACGGCTACCCCTGGAACGGCCGCTACATCGTGGCGAGCGGCAACCTGCTGGCCGACTTCCGCGCCAACGTCGCCGCCGAGGCCCAGGGCCGCCTGCAGACCGCGCGGCTCTACCACATGACCGACGACCCGGGCGTGCGGGACATGCTCAAGTTCAACCTGGCCCGCGACACCCTGCACCAGAACATGTGGCTGAAGGCCATCGAGGAGCTCCAGACCGACGGCCTGGAGGACGTCATCGTCCCGGACGACCTGTTCGACGAGGAGTACGCCGAGCACGCCTCGGCGATCTGGGACCTGTCGGAGGGAACCGAGGGGACGCTGGGGGGCTGGGCATCCGGCCCGCAGCCGGACGGCCGTCACGAGTTCTCCTACCTCCTCGATCCCCAGCCACTCGGCGGTCCCGCCACCGCGCCGCCGCCCGACCCCAAGCTGTACGCCACCTACGACGGCAGCATGGGCGATCCGGCCGGCCCGGCCCTCGGCACCGAGGCCGGCCCCCTGGGCAAGCTCAAGGACAAGCTCACCTGAACCGCACGCGACGCCCGCCGGCGGCCCGCCCCACCGGCCGCCGGCCGGTGGGGCGGGTTCACAGTTCTCCGGCCCGTTCTGTCAGCGCGCGTGGCGATGCTGCCGGAATCGTGGGTGGTGACGCTTGCGTTCGCGGTGCTTCGGCCCGAACAGGGTGTAGCTGCGCGGACGCCTCACGGCGTCCCGGCCCTTTCCGCCGTCGCCGGCGGTGGCGGCGGGAGCGGGAGCGGCCGGACCCGCCGGCGGCGCCGGGCAGATGCCCTCGGGGCCGACGGGCACGGTCAGCACCGATGAGGCGCTGGGTTCCAGCCGGTTCGTGCCCGCGAAGGCCGCCACGAACTCATGGGTGCGCGGCGGGATCTTGTTCACGATCAGTTTCGCGTGGCCGGCGGCGTCCGAGGGGGACTGGTCCTGGCGCACCCCGTTGGCGAAGAACTCGACCGGCCCGGTCGCGGGGGCCGCCCCCGAGGTCGTGACGGTCGCGATGAGGGTGAGGTGACCCGGCGCTCCCGGATCGCAGAAGGCGGCCAGCTTGGTGATGGTCTTCCGGTGCGGCACGGCCGCGCAGGCGGATCGTGTGACGGTGGCGCCGTCCAGATTGACGGTGCCCAGGCGGGCCAGAAGGCGGCCGTTCACGGTCGCGCCGCTGGCCGCGGTGATCGAGGTCAGCGCGAGGACGCTCCCGGCGAAGCGGGAGCCGGCCCCCAGCGCGGCCGAACCGCCGACCTGCCAGATGACGTTGCACGCCTGGGCGCCGTTGACAAGCCGCACGGTGCTGGCGGGCGCGGTGACCAGAGCGGGAGCCCTGAAGACGAAGACGGCGTTCGGATCCCCCCGCCCGTCGAGGGTCAGCTCCCCGCCGACCTGGAAGGCGCCCGAGATGGAGTTGTAGACGCCCGGCGCCACCGTGGTCCCGCCGAGCTGCGCGGGGAGGGAGGCGGTGCCGGGTCGCCTCGCCGCGTTGGCGTAGGCGACGGCCAGGTCTTCCTGGGCCTGTTCGGCGACGGAGTCGTCCAGGTAGACGGCGCCGACCACGACGCCCGGCGGGAATCCGGCGGTCGCCGAGCCCGGGCTCACCCCGACCTCGCCGGTGACGACGGTGGCTCCGGTGCCGGCGACCGTCGTGCCCGCCAGGACCGCGAAGTCCGCGGCCGCGCCGAGCGCCACCGGTACCGGTGCCGGCGTGCTCGCCGTGCCTGCCGCGTGCGCCGCGCTCGCCGTACGCGGTGTCGCGGCGACGCAGCCCAGCGCGACCGCGACCGTCACGGCTCCCGCCAGCCAGGAACGGACGGTATTTCGCGAAACGATATGGGAGTGACCAATGACTGTCACGGTTTCATCCTTTTCTTTTGGTATTTCTCCGTCCAGGCGCATTGCCGATGATGCGCCGTTTTTCCGAGACTACTGATCGGCGGCGTCGTGGTCGCCGTACGACATGCGGGTTGTTTTGTCGCGTTACTTATTCGTGGACAAATGAAAATGCGGTCATGTTGTTGTTTGTGGCGATATTCAGTGGGATGTCGTTCCGCCGACCACGGTCCAGCGGCGTTCGCGGGTCCGTTTCCACGACGAGAGGGCGTGCCGCCTGGCGGCACGCCCTCGATGGTCTCGAAACGCGGGAAGGCCGGACACGGACGGGCCCGGGGACGGCACGCGAACCGGCGCACGGATGTGCCGGGTGAGCTCCCGGCACGGGGCGCTAGCGCCGGTGGCGGCAGCACCTGACCCACGAGTGGTGGCGGTGATGCTTGCGCTTGCGATCCCTTATCTTGATCGCGTTGCCACTGCTCTGGTTGTTTCTGATGCTCTGACGGTCCTTGTCCTTCCGATTCGCCGCCGCCGCCGGTTCCGGTGCCGGGCAGAGGCCGTTCGGGCCGACGATCAAGGGCAGTGGCGGCGAGGCGCTGGCATCCAGGTCCACGTTGCGGAAGAAGGCGGCCACGAGGTAGTTGCCCGCTTCGAGGCTGGTCACGAACAGGGTGGCGCGGCCGTTTCCGTCGATCGGGGCCGTGCCCAGGCTCACCCCGTTGGAGAAGAACTCGGCCGGTCCCGTGGGCGGTATCGGCCCAGGGGTCGTGACGGTCGCGGTGAGGGTGAGCTGGCCCGGCACTCCCGTCGTGCACGCCGCGCTCAGCGTGGTGGCGGTTGTCCTGTCCTCTCTCGCCGGCGGGCCCGCGCAGTTGGCCAGCGTGACGAGGTTGGTGTCCAGGGTGACGGCGCCGTTGCGGGCCAGGAGGCGGCCGTTGACGTTCACACCGGTGGTCGCGGTGATCGAGGTGAGCGCGAGGATGTTCCCGGCGAAGCTGGAGCCGGTTCCCAGTGTGGCCGAGCTGCCGACCTGCCAGAAGACGTTGCACGCCTGGGCGCCGTTGATGAGGTTCACCGAGCTGGCGGACGCGGTGACCAGGGTGGAGGCGGTCTTGAAGATGAAGACGGCGTTCGGGTCATTCTGCCCGTCGAGCGTCAGCTCCCCGGTGATCTCGAAGGTGCCCGCGGCGGAGTCGTAGGCGCCCGGTGTCACGGTGGTCTCGCCCAGTTCCGTCGGGAGGGTGGCGTCGACGGCCTGTCCCGCCGCGTCGTTGTAGGCGGCGGTCAGGTCGACCTGGGCCTGCGCGGCGTCGGCGTCGGCGGAGTGGATGGTGCCGACCACGACGCCGGGCGGGAAGCCGGTGACCGCCGACCCGGGGCTCACCCCGAGATCCCCGGTGACCACGGTGGGGCCGGTGTTGGTGACCGTCGTCCCCGCCAGGACCGCGTAGTCCGCGGCCGTCAGAAGGTCCGGTGCCGTCGCCGCGCTCGCCACCCGCGGTGTCGCGGCGACGCAGCCCAGCGCGACCGTGACGGTCAGGACCCCGGCCAGCCAGGAACGGGCGGTATTTCGCGAAACGATACGCGAGTGACCAACTCTTGTCACAGTGCTGTCCTTTTCTTTTGGTATTTCTCCGTCCAGGCGCATTGCCGATGATGCGCCATTTTTTCTGACCCTACTGATCGGCGGTGTCGTATCTGTTATACGACATGCGGGATGCTTTATTGTGTAGTTATCGAGGCATATAAGAGAGATATGGCTATGTTGCTGTTTGTGAGGGTGCCCGGGATATTCCGGCGGGGACGGATCCGGCGGCGGAGACGGCGTCCGCACGACGAAAAGCCGCGTCCGCGCGGCAGAAGGCCGCGTCCGCGCGACGAGGGGACGCGTCCTTGCCCCGGCCACGGTTCACACCACGAGAGGGCGTGCCGCTCGGCGGCACGCCCTCGACGGTTCCGTGGAACGGGGAGTCGGGGATCAGACGCAGGTGATTCCGGACGCTCCGGGGGTGGAGGGCCCGTTGGCGGTGAATCCGACGACGACGGACTGACCCGCCGCGAGGTTGGCGGCGTGGCCCGGGGCCTTCGCGGTGAAGGTGGTCCCGCTCTGCGTGACGGTGGCGTTCCAGCCGCTGCCGAGCGTCACCCCGGACGGCAGGGTCCAGCTCACCGACCAGTTGTTCCAGGCCGAGGTGCCGGTGTTCTTCACGGTCAGCGCGGCCTGGAAGCCTCCCTGCCAGGAGTTCGTGAGCGCGTACGACGTCTCGCAGGCCGTGGTCCCCGGGGTCGGTGTGGGGGTCGGGGTGGGCGTGCCGCCGCCTCCGACCGGCGGGATCAGGTACGGCTGGAGGATGTCCTGCTTGTCCTGGTTGATGGAGGTCCAGTCGTCCTTGGCGATGCCCCCGGTGTCACCCGAGTTGGGATTCCACGACCAGTAGGTGAACGACATCCCGTTCACCCCGGTGCCCAGATACCTCATCAGCTCCTGGAGCCAGACCTTGTCCACGGCGGCCTGCATGGTGGTCCCGAACTCGCCGAGCATGATGGGGGCGATGTTCTGCTTGTAGAGGTAGCCCCAGTACTTGTCCCAGATCGCGGGCATGTTCGCCGGATAGTTCGGCGCGTCGAACCACGCCTGGCGGTAGACCGAGGTGGCGTAGTCGTGCGGCGAGTAGACCAGCCGGTTGGCCACGTTCAGCCGCACCGGGAACTCCCCGGCCTTCGACAGGTTGCCGCCCCACCAGCCGCAGTCCTCGTCGTTGCTCGGGTCGTTGTCCCAGACGTTCGACAGGCCCCCGCTCGGGCAGCTCACACCCTCGACGAAGATCAGCCAGTTGGGGTTGACCGACAGCACCGCGTTGCCCGCCCGCTCGGCGGCCAGCCGCCAGTCGCGCGCGGTGTCCCCGCAGCCCCAGCACGCCCCGGTGGCGGCCGGATTGGTGCCCTCGGCGTGCGGCTCGTTGTGCAGGTCGGCGCCGATGACGGTGGTGTTGCCCGCGTACCGCTGGGCGAGTGCCTTCCAGTCGTTGATCCAGGTGCTCTCCGGCGTCGCGGCGACGTACCACAGCGGCGACTGCCCGGCCGCGGTCGGCCGGTGCCGGTCGAGGATGATCCGCATGCCCTTGCTTCCGGCGTACGCGATGACCTTGTCGAGGATCTGCAGCGGGCTGTCGCCGACCAGGTCCGGGTTGACGAAGTCGTTCACGCCGCTGGCCACCGCGCCGGGCTTGAGGGCGTCGTTGGAGAACGGCACGCGAAGGGTGTTGTAACCGAGCGAGGCCATCTTGTCGATCTGGCCCCTCCACGGGTTGTTCGACCACAACCCGTGGAAGGTCTTGTTGTCGGTCTCCATGCCGAACCAGTTGATGCCGGTCAACCGGACGGTCGCGCCCGTGCTGTCAACGATCTTGTTGCCGGAGGTGCGCAGGTAGCCGGTGCCGGTTCCACCCGCGGCACCGGCCGGGGAGGAGCCGAGCGCGACCGCCAGCGCCGAGGTGACCACGAGCGCCGCGAGCGCCGCCGACCACCTGCGAACACGCAGGACTTTCATCAAGAGCCCTTCGAGGACGGGAGCTGTACGCGAGGGGAGGGCCCCGCGATCGAGAGGTGCGGCCGGTCGCGCTCGCCATGGTTCGGCGCCCACCCCGGTCCCGTCAACCGCCGCCAGGGCCGCCGGCGCCTTTCCACGGCGGTCGCGACCCCTCCCATCTCGCCCTGTACGACGATCGCCCCGCCGGGTACGAGGTGAAAGTTTCACCGGCCGGTGTAGCGGGAGGGCCGGGCATGCCCGTGGGAGGCTCGGCGTTCGAAGGGCCGGCGGGAACCGCGCACCGCACGGCCCGGCCGCAGGCTTCGAGATCGCGCCCCGGCGGCCGAAACCTAAGCCCCCTCCACCCGAGGCGAATTCGAGGGGGCTTAGCCGTACGTCTCGTCTTTCTAGCCGGCCAGCGCGACCGACACGAGCAGGAGTTGAGCCTCCAGAGCGTGGCGGAAGTCGTCGGGCAGCGAGCCCTCCCGGTGTCGGTCGGCGATCTTTCCCCGGATCGGGGCGAGGTCGCCGGAGCCCCAGACGCTGTTGGCCAGCACCTGCCGCAGGTCCAAGGCCACGTCCGGGCGGATCCTTCCCTCGTCCTCCCCCCTCGCCAGCACCGCGTTGAAGCGCCGCACGCTCTGGTTGAGATTGGGGGTGGAGAAGGGGATCGCCTCCACTCCCGGTGCGGGTTCCGCCGCTTGCCCGCCCCGCTTGGGGACGGGACCGGACGGAGAGGGACTGGGGCGCGGCGTCGTGCCCGGTTCGGGATAGGCGGTGGTGGGGTCGAGGACCGTGGGCGGTGCCGTCCCTCGACCCGGTGCTGCCACCTGTTCCTCGTAGGAGCCGGAGATCCGGCTCCACACCAGGAGACCCGCGAGCAGGGCCGCCACCGTCGCGACCACCGTCCAGCCCACCAGCCCGTGCGCGCGCGTCCAGTGGACCGGGGCCGTGGCCGGGGGCCTGAGGGCCGCGGCCAGGTCGTCGGCCACCTCCTGCGCCTTGGGCCTGGCCTCGGGCCGGTGCGACAGGCAGACCTGGCAGAGCGCGCTGATCCGCGCGGGCATGCCCGGCACCTCCGCCACCGGCGGCGGTCCCTCCCGGCGGACGTTCTCGATCTCCTCCCAGGTCCGTTCCGGGTACGGGGGATCGCCGGTGAGCATCTCGAACAGCAGCACGCCCAGCGCGTAGACATCACTCGCCGGGTCCGCGACCGTGCCGGTGAGCCGTTCGGGCGCCACGTAGGGAGGGGTCCCGTAGTCGGAGGCCCGGTCGTCGGCGTCCTCCCCGATGAACGCCGCGATGCCGAAGTCGAGCAGCTTGGCGCCCGCCGAGGTCAGCAGCACGTTCTCGGCGGTGACGTCCCGGTGCACGATGCCCCGCTCGTGGGCGGCGGCCAGCACGGTGGCCAGCCTGGCGGCGATCGTCGCCGCCTCCGCCCACGGCAGCGGGCCCTCGTTGATCCGGTCCGACAGCGGGCGCCCCTCCAGCAGGCGCATGACGACGTACGCGGCCAGGCGACCGTGCGAGGTCACGGTCTCCCCGTAGTCGTAGACCTCGATCGCGTCGGGGTGGATGAGGCGCGCGGTGGCACGCGCCTCCCTGCGGATCAGCTCGCGCTCCCCCAGGTCGACGCCCAGCTCGCCGTCGAGCAGCTTGACGGCGACCATCCGCTGGAGCGACTGGTCGAAGGCGCGCCAGATGACGCTCATGCCACCCCACGCGATCCGCTCCAGCAACAGGTACCTGCGGGTGAGCACGTCTCCCGCGCGAAGCCCGACCTGGTCAGGCGGACTCACGGACCACCAGCTCAGTGGGGAGGACGGGATTGTCACGGGGAGCACCGGCCGAGCTCATCGAGAGCAGCAGCAGCCGGGTGGCGAGCGCGGCGAACTCCTCCACCGGCTGGCGGACGGTGGTGAGCGTGGGAGAGGTCCGCCGGGCGGCGGGGGCGTCGTCGAACCCGATGACGGCCACGTCCTCCGGCACCCGGCGGCCGGCCCGGCGCAGGGTCTGCAGCGCGGCGGCCGCCATCACGTCGGAGGCGGCGAAGACCGCGTCGACGTGCGGCATCCTGCGCAGCAGCCACTGCATGCCGTGCACCCCCGACGTATGGCTGAAGTCGCCGTACGCGACCGGCACGCCGGTCATCCCGGCCAGGGAGAGGGTCTGCATGAACCCTTCGAGCCGGTCGCGGGCGGCCGGAAGGGCGGGTGGGCCCGCGATGACGCCGATGGACCTCCGTCCGCCGAGCAGCAGGTGTTCCGCCGCCTGCCGGCCGCCGTCGCGGTTGTCCATGTCGACGTGGGGGAGGTCGATGCCGTCCGGGGGACGGCCCGCACTCCGTACCGGAATGCCCGAGGCGGCCAGGGTCACCACGAGCGGATGCCTGTCACGTGCGCCGATCAGCAGGACGCCGTCGATGCCTCCGGCGACGAGCGGCGGCGTGGCGATGGTGGAGGTGGCCGCCGTGGCGGTCATCACGGCGAGTGGCACGCCGTGCCCGGTGAGGACCTCCTCCGCAGCCGTGATCATCCGCGCGTAGAATGGCTCGGTGAAGAGCCGGTGCGCGGGTTCGCAGACCACGATGGCCACGACCTGGTCGGATCGGCGACCGGAGCCGCCCCGGGGAGCGCGATGTCTTACGTAACCGAGACGCGATATTGCGTCATGCACCTGCCTACGAGTCGACGTGCTGACTCTGACTGAACCGGTGAGTACCCTGGACGCTGTGGCGGGGGAGACCCCTGCCTCTGCGGCGACCTGGGCAAGTGTGGGTAGATCGGTCATAACTTCCTCCACACCAAGATCCTGCACAGGTGGGAGCGCTCCCAGTGAACCTAGCATTGTTTCGGAAGTGTCAAAAGATGTTTCCGAAAAATCACCATGTGTATGTCAAATTTCCCTGACAACCCAGTCAGGGGCAAGTATCGCCATGATTACGGAGTCATACCATTCCCCGTTTAGGCGCAGAGCGTCACGGCAGACGCCCTCCTGGACGAAGCCGATCTTGCGGTAGACATGCGCTGCCCGCTCGTTGAAGGCGTAAACCTCCAGGGCCACCCGGTGCAGCGGCGTGGTGCGGAAGACGTGGTCGAGGGTGAGCCGGATCGCCTCGGTGCCGTACCCCCTGCCGTACGCCCGAGGGCCGATCAGCGCGATGCGCAGGTTGCAGGAGAGGTTGTCGGCGTCGAGCTCGTTGAGCACGATCTCGCCCACGTAGGCGTCGTCCCCGGCGGTGCAGATCGCCAGGTCCAGCCGGTCGCCGTGCTCGCCCCGCGAGCCGTACCAGGCCTTGAGCCCCTCGTAGTCGGGTTTGCCGTGCGAGCCGGTCAGCCGGACGGTCTCGGGGTCGTTGACCAGCTCCCAGAGGCCGTCCACGTGCTCGGGACCGACCGGCCGGAGCGTCACGTGCTCTCCGGCGAGCGTGGGCTTGCGCGCGAACATCATCCGGTGTGTCTACCGGCCGGAACCTCGCCGGGCAACCCGGTTTTCCTGAGCCGTCCACGGGCCCGCGCGAAACGACGGGCCCGGGACCGGTTCACCAGGGTCCGTACGGCCCCTGGTTGCCGCCGCCCTTGCCGATCTCCCGCACGGCGGGACGCACGTCGGCCAGGTAGATGCCCGAGGCGATGACGGACGCGATCGTGAAGATGCTCAGCACGCTGAGGTACTGCACGGCGGCGGCGAAGCCGAACAGGGCCGCCAGCCCGAGGATGACCAGCCACAGGTTCTTGGTCTGCTTGCCGGTGACCGCGAACGCCCGTGCCGGGGTCTTCACCGCGTGCACGAGCGCCCAGCCCGACAGCGCGAACACTCCGACGGCCAGGATCCAGAAGACCAGGTCCAGGGCACCGTGGATTTCGATCATCGTCTCTCCAGAACGTTCGCCTCGCCGGTCTCCCTCAGCCTAATGCCGAAAGCCCCGTTCGCGGCGTCCTCGGCCCGTACCGGCCGACCTTGGCGGCCCGTTCTCGCGCCCGCTCGTGCCGGCCCGCTTCCCCGCCCTCGCCGGGCGCGGGCCCTCGAACGTCGAAAGGCCCGCACCGGAGACGACGCCCGGGGCGGGCCGTGGAACCGGAGTCCGCGAGGGACTCGCTCAGCCCTTGGGAGGGGTGGACCTGCCGCCGGCGGTGGACCTGCCGGTCGTGGTGGACCTGCCGGTCGCGGGCTTCGAGGCGCGGGTGCCCTTCTTGGGCGTCCGGGCGGAGGCGATCGCGGGCTCGGCGGCCTCGGAGACCTCCTCCAGCTCCAGGGCGATCTCACCGCTGGTCTTGGAGACGACCTTGCGGCCGCGGTTGGCGAACTCCTCGTAGAGCTCGTTGGCCCTGCCCGCGATCTGGTCGGCGTAGTCGCGCGCCTTCACGGGGAAGTCCTTGGCGTATCCCTCGGCCTTGCCGGCGAGCTGCCTGGCCCTCTCCGGGAGGTCCTTCGCGGCCTCGCGGATCTCCTCGCGGCGGCCCTGCAGCCTCTGGATCTGCTCGGGAAGCTCGAGAAGCTTCTCGACGGCGAAGTCGCCGGCCCCGGCGACGGCGTAGAACGGCTTGGACTCGGCCAGCTTCTTGACTTCGGCGGTGATGGGCATGGGTTAACCTTCCTTGGTTTCCTCGGTGATGTGGCCGTTGCTCGGGGGGACCGCGTAGGGCTTCAACGCGGTGAGGTATTCCCCGGGGAGCGGCGCCTCGTCGTCAGGCGAGGAGTCCGCGTCACCCCGCCGGGGCTCCGGTGCGAGACGTGCTTTCTGGGAGGTCTGCGCGTCGTCGTCCGGGGCCTCGGCCTGCTGGTTCTCCTTGCGAAACGACTCGTAGATGTCGATCAGCACCTGGCGCTGGCGCTCGGTGATGAGGTGGTCGGCCCTGATCGCGGTCAGCACGTCGCTGTCCGGCTCGCGCTCCTCGATGAGGCCCGCCTGGACGTAGAGCGCCTGCGACGAGATGTGCAGGCCCTTGGCGATCTGGTTCAGGATCTCGGCGCTGGGCTTGCGCAGCCCGCGCTCGATCTGGCTCAGGTAGGGGTTGGAGACCCCCGCCGCCGCGGCGAGCTGTCGCAGGGAGATCTTCGCGTGCGTGCGCTGCTCGCGGATGTACTCACCGATCGAGCCGACCTTGGGTAGTGCCATGGACCGAGTCTGCCGCATTGTGCTTGCTATTGCAAACGGGTTGGCTAACACTTGCAAGCACTTTGGGGTGAGTTTGGCTATAGCCGGACGAATCCGGCCGGAACTCCAGGGTGAGACCCGGGTTCGGTATGCGGGCCGGTCGCATCTTCAAGGCGGGTCAACGCCCCACCTTCAAGGCGGGTCAACGCGGCATCTTCAAGGCGGGTCGACGCGGCAGCGGCCCCGGCGGGGCCCGGCGCGGGCCCGCTACGGGCCACGGCGCGAAGTTCAGTACGGGACCAGCCAGAGCAGCGGCGCCGACGATGTCAGGGCGACGGAGAAGGCGACGATGGCGTAGCGGATCCCGCGCGGCAGGACCGGGATCGGGTTCACCAGGCGCTCCACCCTCGCCATCACGGCGGCGGTGGAGTTCGCGGCGCCCAGCGCGCCGTGCGGGGCCGGGACGGCGCCCGCGGTGCCGAAGCGCAGCAGGGCGGTCGCCAGGCGGCGCGCGGAGCAGCAGCGGCGGGCGACGTCGTCGGCGGCCATCTCCACGAGCAGGCCGACCTCGCTCTGCGCGTCCTTGACCACGCGCGACCAGGGCAGCGCCCGGCGCAGCGCGGCGAAGGGCAGCAGCACCAGGTCGTGCCGCTCGCGCACGTGGGCGGCCTCGTGGGCGAGCACCGCGCTCAGCTCGTCGGCGGAGAGCAGCTTGAGCGCCCCCTCGCTGACCACCACCTGGGAGCGCAGGCCGGGCACGCAGTAGGCGGTGGCGCCCGGGTGGTCGAGCACCCGCACGCCGGGGACCACCGGGTCCTCCCTGGCGATCAGGGCGAGCAGGGTGCGGTGGCGGTGGCGGGCGCGGAACGTCTGCGCGCCCGCGGCGAGAAGCACCAGGATCAGCACGGCCAGCGCGGTGAGCCCGGCGGCGAGCGCGATGATCCTCGGCAGCTCGTACGGCTGGGGGAACCCGCGTCCGCCGGCGAGCGAGGAGGCCGCGAACTCGCGCAGCCCGTGCAGCACGCCCTCGCCATAGGGCTTCAGCGCGTAGCCGAGCAGGGCGCCCGTCCCGGCCAGGCCCCAGGTGACCCCCAGCGCCTGCCACAGGACGATGGCCACGTGCGGGGCGCGGTAGGTCCACCGCGCCCGGGTGAAGCGCCAGGCGCCGACCGCGCAGACCAGGGCGAGCGTCGCCAGGGCTGCCGCGGTCATCTACTCGTCCTCCAGCTCCTCCAGGTCCGTCAGGGCCCTGCGCAGGATGTCGGCTTCGGTGCCGGTGACGGCCTGGGCGAACCGGGTGAGGGCCGCCGACCGGTCACCGGTCATATCCAGCGCTTCCAGCATAAGCTCCGCGACGTAGGCGTCGCGGCTCTCCGCCGGTGCGTACCGCCACGCGCGCCCGTCCCGGGTGCGGAGCAGGAACCCCTTGCGGGTGAGCCGGTCGAGCACGGTCATCACGGTGGTGGGCGCCAGGTCGCGGTCGGCGATCAGACGCCCGACCTCCCGTGCCGTCACGGGAGATGGCTGTGCCCAGATGATGTCCATGATGCTGCGTTCAAGCTCGCCGAGACCCTTCACGCATCCAAGCCTAACTCCCGCACCACGAGGGGTAGTACTACGGGTTGTCGAGTGACCTGTGTCACAGCTGTTTGACCATGTAGATCTCGTCCCGGTCGTCCCCCGGAGCGAGGCGGATCGCCCGCGGGATCCGGCCGACCTCCACGTATCCCAACCGGCCGTAGAAGCCCTCGGTCCCGGTGCCGCCGCGGACCGTCAGGTGCAGCGCCTCCACGCCCAGGCCGCGGGCGGCGTCGTCGGCGGCGCGCATGAGCAGAGTCCCGTAGCCCTTGCCCTGGTGCTTGGGATCGACCATCACGCGCCACACCCAGCGCCAGTGCGCCCGCAGCCACGACTTCCCGTCACCCAGGACCAGCCAGCACGCCACCCGGCCCTCCGCGTCGAACCCGACGAGCAGATGGTCGGGGTTGTCGCGGGTGGTGTCGCAGGCGGCGAAGGTGGCGGCCGCCGTCTCCAGGATGTCGTCGGAGGTGACCGGGGGGACGAAGCCGACCGACCCTCCGGCGTTGACCACCTCGGTCCAGCACTCGACGAGCTCGTCGGTGAGCGCCGGGGTGAGTTCGGGGTCCACCACGAACCGCAGTTCTGCCATACGCGGACTTTACCAAATATACGTAAGCAACTTAGGGTTGCCTTACCAATGTTTCCGGGTCACCTCGGGGCGACCGCGGCCCAGGGAAGGGTGACCTCGCCGAGCCGCCAGCGAGCCCGGCCGCCCAGCGGCGGGTGCCCGGCCAGCGGCCAGGTCCCGGCGAGCGTCTCGGCCGCGGCGATCCAGCGCTGCCGGGAGCCGTACGAGCTCAGGGGGGCGTTGACGGCCCAGGCCCGGTCGAAGTCGCGCAGGAAGGCGTGGACGGGCTCGCCGGGGACGTTGCGGTGGATGAGCGTCTTGGGCAGCCGGTCGGCCAGGTCCGAGGGGCGCTCGAAGGCGTCGAAACGGGCCGAGAGGGTGAGCGTCCGGGGCCCCGAGCGGTCGAGCCCGGCCCAGACCGCGCGGTGGCCCACCTCCGAGCAGGTGCCCTCGACGATCGCCCCGCCCGGCGCGAGCCGTTCGGAGAGCATCGCCCAGTATTCCCACGCCTGCGCCTCCCCGTACTGCCGCAGCACGTTGAACGCCCTGATCAGCAGAGGCGGCCGCGCCACCGGCAGCTCGAAGCCGCCCAGCGTGAACGACAGTCCCGGCCGCTCGTACGGCTTGGCAGCCGCCACCCTGGCCGGGTCGATCTCGACGCCGACGACCTCGACCGAGGGGCAGACCGCGCGCAGCCGCAGGAACATCTCCAGGGTCGTGGTGTGCGAGGCCCCGTACCCCAGGTCGACCACCAGCGGGCGGACGGCGGAGCGCAGCAGGCGGCCGTGCGCGGCGACGACCCAGCGGTCGGCCCGCCGCAGGCGGTTGTGCCCGGTCGTCCCCCTGGTGATCGCCCCTACCGGCTTCTCCGTTGGCTTCCGCACGATCAGACGCGGTGGACCTTGTGCTGGGCGGCCTGGGCCCGGGGGCGGATGACGAGGCGGTCGACGTTCACGTGGGCCGGGCGGGTCACGCACCAGGCGATGGCGTCGGCCACGTCGTCGGCGGAGAGCGGGCCGGGCACGCCCTCGTAGACCCGTCCGGCGGCGGCCGAGTCGCCGCGGAAGCGGTTCAGCGAGAACTCCTCGGTGTGGACCATCCCGGGGGCGACCTCGACGATCCTGACCGGCTGACCGACCAGTTCCAGCCTGAGCACCTCGGTCATCGAGGTCTGCGCGTGCTTGGCCGCGTTGTAGCCGCCGCCGCCCTCGTACGAGACGAGCCCGGCCACCGAGGTCAGCATCAGCAGCACGCCGTCGCCCGACTCGATCAGCCTGGGCAGCAGGGCCTGGGTCATGCGGAGCGTGCCGATCACGTTGACGTCGTACATCCGCTGCCAGTCGGCGACCTTCCCGCTCGCCACGGGCTCCAGGCCGATCGCGCCCCCGGCGTTGTTCACCAGCACGTCGCAGCGCTGGAGCGAGGCGGCCAGCTCGTCCACCGACTCCTGTGACGTCACGTCCAGGGTGACCGGGCGGATGCCGGGCACCTCGGCGGCCAGTTCGTCGAGCCGCTCCCTGCGCCGCGCCGCGGCCACCACCTCGAAGCCCTCGGCGGCGAGCCTGCGGGCCGTCGCCTCGCCGATCCCGCTGCTGGCCCCTGTCACCACAGCTGTCCTCTTCATGGACCCCCATCCTGCCAGGAACCGCCGGGGCCTCCCCGCCCGTACCTGGTGCAGCTATGTGTCGGGAATGTTGCGGATTTTTCCATGGTTGAGCCCTCTCGGAGGTGGTGTCGGTGAGGCGACGGCGGGTCAACCGGGTCGCGACGATCAGCATGCACACGTCCCCCCTGGACCAGCCGGGGACCGGGGACGCGGGCGGGATGAACGTCTATATCGTCGAAGTGGCGAAACGCCTGGCCGAACTCGGGGTGGAGGTGGAGATCTTCACCCGGCAGACATCCCGGGACCTGCCACCGGTCGCGGAGATCGTCCCGGGCGTCTCGGTCCGCCACGTCACCGCCGGGCCGTACGAGGAGCTCGACAAGGGCGACCTGCCCGGCCAGCTCTGCGCCTTCCTGTCGGGGGTGCTGCGCACCGAGGCCATGTACGAGCCGGGCCGCTACGACGTCATCCACTCCCACTACTGGCTCTCCGGCCAGGTGGGCTGGCTGGCCAAGGAACGCTGGGGCCTGCCGCTGGTGCACACCATGCACACCATGGCCAAGGTGAAGAACCTCCTGCTCGCCGCCGACGACAGGCCGGAGCCGGCCGCCCGGGTGCTGGGCGAGCAGCAGGTCGTGGACGTCGCCGACCGCCTGGTGGCCAACACCCCGACCGAGGCCAGGGAGCTCGTCGAGCTGTACGGAGCCGCCCCGGCCCGCGTCGAGGTCGTCAACCCCGGCGTGAGCCTCAGGGTCTTCCAGCCCGCCTCCCAGGACGCGGCCCGCCACAGGCTCGGACTGCCGCAGGACGCCCACGTGCTGCTGTTCGTGGGCCGCGTACAGCCGCTGAAGGCCCCGGACGTGCTGCTGCGCGCGGCGGCCAGGATGCTCATCGACGACCCCTCGCTCAGGTCGAGGCTGGTCGTCGCCTGCGTCGGCGGCCCCAGCGGCAACGGCCTGGCCAGGCCCTCCTACCTCACCGACGTGGCCGCCTCGCTGGGGATCTCCGACGTGGTCAGGATCGTTCCCCCCACGCCCCAGCACGAGCTGGTCGACTGGTACCGCGCGTCCGACGTGACCGTCGTCCCCTCCCACAACGAGTCGTTCGGCCTCGTGGCCCTGGAGTCCCAGGCCTGCGGCACCCCCGTCGCCGCCGCGTCCGTGGGCGGGCTGCGCACCGCCGTACGCGACGGGGTGTCCGGGGTGCTCGTCGAGGGGCACGACGCCCATGACTGGGCGCGGGTGCTCCGCCGGTTCGTCTACGAGCCCGCCTGGCGGGAGACGCTGTCGGCGGGCGCGGTGGCCCACGCGGCGGCCTTCGGCTGGTCGGCGACCGCGGCCCGGCTGGCGGACGTCTACGCCGGGGCGATGACGAACCTGCACCGCCTCCCGATCGCGGTCAACTCCTGAAGGCCCGCCCGCGAGTCCCGCACGCGGGGCGCCCGCGAAGCGGATGGCGCGTTGTCCGTGTGAGGCCCGCTCGTAAGCTGACCCCATGCGTGAAGTGATCGAGGCGGCGCTGAAGAGCGCGGACGCCTCCTACGAGCAGCCCCGGCCGGGGGCCTTCCTGGTGAAGCTCCCCGGCCAGCACAAGCTCGCCACCATGACCTGGCTGATCGTCGGCGACCAGGCACTGCACGTGGAGGCGTTCTTCTGCCGTCAGCCCGACGAGAACCACGCCGAGTTCTACCGCTGGCTCCTCACCAAGAACGGCTCCATGTACGGGGTGCACTTCGCCCTCGATCCCATCGGTGACGTCTATCTCGTGGGCCGTGTCCCGCTGGAGGCGGTCACCGACGAGGAGGTCGACCGCCTTCTCGGATGCGTGCTCACCTACTCCGACGAGGGCTTCGACCGCGCCCTGGAGCTGGGCTTCGCCTCCTCGATCCGGCGCGAGTGGGAGTGGCGTGCCAAGCGCGGCGAGTCGCTCGCCAACCTCCAGGCCTTCGCCCGCTTCGCCGACCCCGAGCGCTGAGGGCGCCCCGTCCCACCGTTCCGAACCCTCGAAGGCAGGTTCCGAGGGCCGGGGCGGCCGGGTCCGCCGGCGGGCCGGGGCGGGTCCAGGCCGGGTCCAGGCCGGGTCCAGGCCGGGTGGAGCGCCGGAGACGCCGAGCAAGCGCCCACTAAGCTTGTCGGCATGTCGACTTTGGTGCTGCTTCGGCACGGTGAGAGTGAGTGGAACGCAAAGGGTCTGTTCACCGGATGGGTGGACGCGGGGCTCTCGGCCAAGGGCGAGGAGGAGGCGCGCCGCGGCGGGCGGCTGCTGCTCGACGCGGGGGTGCGTCCCGACGTGGTGCACACCTCCCTGCTGACCAGGGCGATCCAGACGGCCAACCTCGCGCTGGGCGCCGCGGACCTGCTCTGGCTGCCGGTCTCCCGGTCCTGGCGGCTCAACGAGCGCCACTACGGCGCCCTGCAGGGCAAGGACAAGGCGCAGACGCGCGCCGAGTTCGGTGACGAGCAGTTCATGCTCTGGCGCCGCTCCTACGACGTCCCGCCGCCCCCGATCGCCGACGACGACGAGTTCTCCCAGGCCGGCGACGCCCGCTACGCGCTCCTGCCGGGCGAGCTGATGCCGAGGACCGAGTGCCTCAAGGACGTCGTCGAGCGCATGCTGCCGTACTGGTACGACCAGATCGTGCCCGACCTCGCGCAGGGAAGGAACGTGCTGGTCGTCGCGCACGGCAACTCGCTCCGGGCGCTGGTCAAGCACCTGGACGGGATCGGCGACGACGAGATCGCCGGGCTCAACATCCCCACCGGCATCCCCCTCCGGTACGACCTGGACGACGCCTTCCACCCGGTCACCAAGGGCGGGCAGTACCTCGACCCCACCGCCGCCGAGGCCGCCATCGAGGCCGTGGCCAACCAGGGCAAGTAGCCCCGGCATCCCGGAACCGAAGAAAGCCATCCGGAACAGACGAGAACAGGGAGGGCCCGCCGGATCCGGCGGGCCCTCCCTGTCTCTCGGGCTTGTCGCGAAGACGTTCGTGAGGGGCGGCGGGGGTCAGAAGGCGGAGGCGTCCTGAGGGCGGGAGCCCGTCACCAGGTAGACCACGTCGTGCGCGACGCGGACCGCGTGGTCGGCGTAGCGCTCGTAGTAGCGGCCGATCAGTGTCACGTCGATGGCCGGTTCGACGCCGTACTTCCAGTCGGGGGCCATCAGGACCTTGAACAGCCTCCGGTGCAGCTTGTCCATGGCGTCGTCGTCGGACTCCAGCTCCAGGGCCGACTCCACGTCACGCGAGGCGATGCAGCTGCCGGTCTTGGTGACGAGACGCTCGGCGATCTGCCCCATCTCCAGGATGGTGGAGCGTACCTCCGGCGGGATGGCGGACTCGGGATGGCGAAGCCGGGCGATCTTGGCCACGTGCTCGGCGAGGTCGCCCATGCGCTCCAGGTCGGTGCCCATCCGCAGTGCCGCGATGATCATTCTGAGGTCCACGGCCACGGGCTGCTGCCTGGCCATCAGGTCGAAGATCGAGGCCTCGATCTCCGCGAAGATCCGGTTGACCTCCTCGTCCTGCGAGATGACGCTCTCGGCGAGGTGGATGTCGGCGTCCAGGAGGGCGGTGGTGGCCCGCGATATCGCCGACCTCACGAGCCGGGTCATCTCGACCAGCCGCTCGGTGAGGGCGTCGAGTTCTTCGTGATAGGCGTCGCGCATGGGACTCACCGTAGGGCGGTAACGGTGAACGAACCTCGACCGTAAAGTGAACTTTATGGGAAAGGCCGTGGTCATGCCCCCTTGGCAGTCCTCAATGGGAAAAGCCCGACCTACCATCGAGGCGTGAAGCCTACGGGAGGACCACGTGAGTGAGCTGATGGCGAGCCTGGCCGCACTGGCCGGTTTCGTCGTGGGAGCGCTGGCCGTGATGGTCGTCCGCCATAACCATGGACAGCGGAGTGCGATGACACCGGTTGACGGCGTCGAGCCCGGCGCGCTGCCGCAGGGGGTCGCCTCGGTGCTGGCCGTGCTGCCGTCCTCGGCGGTCGTGCTCGACAAGGAGGACCGCGTGCTGCGGGCCAGCTCGGCGGCACGCGCGTTCGGCCTGGTCAAGGGAGATCACCTGATGGCGGCCGAGCTGCTCGCCCTGGCCAGGAAGGTACGCAGGGACGGCGAGATCCGCGAGAGCGAGATCGAGGTGGCCGGCCACAAGTTCGGCCAGGAGTCGACCAACTTCGCGGTGCGGGTCGCCCCGCTCGGCTCGCACGGCCAGGTGCTCGTCCTCGCCGAGGACCAGACCGAGCACCGCCGCGTCGAGGCGGTGCGCCGCGACTTCGTGGCCAACGTGAGCCATGAGCTCAAGACGCCGGTGGGCGCGCTGTCGCTGCTGGCCGAGACCATCCAGGACGCCGCCGACGACCCCGAGGCGGTCACCCGCTTCGCCGGCCGCATGCAGCACGAAGCGGCCCGGCTCACCTACCTCGTCCAGGACCTCATCACCCTCTCCCGTATCCAGGGCGCCGAGCCCATCCCCACCCCGGGCCCGGTCCTGATCGACGAGGCGGTGCACGAGGCCATCGACCGCTGCAACACCACCGCGGCGGCCAAGGACATCACCCTCGTCGCCGGTGGGGTCGAGGGCCTGCGGATATGGGGCGACGACGAGCTCCTCGTCACCGCCCTGCGCAACCTCATCGACAACGCGGTCGCCTACAGCCCCGAGCACACCCGGGTCGTGGTCAGCGCCCGCGCGGCGGGCCCCAACACCGAATCCGTCGAGATCAGCGTGAGCGACCAGGGGATCGGCATTCCCGAGAGCGCCCAGGAACGGATCTTCGAACGGTTCTTCCGCGTCGACGCGGCACGCTCGCGGGCGACCGGTGGCACGGGCCTCGGCCTGGCCATCGTCAAGCACGTGGCCGCCTCCCACAACGGGGCGGTCACGGTGTGGAGCAAGGAAGGTTCCGGTTCCACCTTCACCCTCCGCCTGCCCGCCTTCGGCGGCATGGCGGTCACGGAACCAGCAACAGTCACGATTCCCCTGGAGGCCGCGCAGTGACTCGCGTGCTCGTTGTCGAGGACGAGGAATCGTTCTCCGACGCCCTGTCATACATGCTGCGCAAGGAAGGCTTCGAGGTGGCAGTGGCCACCACCGGGCCGGAGGCGCTGGAAACCTTCGACCGCAACGGCGCCGACCTGGTGCTGCTCGACCTGATGCTCCCCGGTCTGCCGGGTACCGAGGTCTGCCGCTCCCTCCGGCAGCGCTCCAACGTGCCCGTCATCATGCTCACCGCCAAGGACAGCGAGATCGACAAGGTCGTCGGGCTGGAGCTCGGCGCCGACGACTACGTCACCAAGCCCTTCTCCTCGCGAGAGCTGGTGGCCCGCATCCGCGCGGTGCTGCGCCGCCAGGGCGACGTGGAGGAGCTGGAGTCGGCGGTGCTGGCCGCCGGTCCGGTCCGGATGGACGTCGACCGTCACATCGTCGCCGTACGCGGTGAGCCGGTACAGCTGCCCCTGAAGGAGTTCGAGCTGCTGGAGGTGCTGCTGCGCAACGCCGGGCGGGTGCTCACCCGGGGCCAGCTCATCGACCGGGTCTGGGGCGCCGACTACGTGGGCGACACCAAGACCCTGGACGTGCACGTCAAGCGGCTGCGGGCCAAGGTCGAGTCCGACCCCTCCAACCCGCGCTGCATCCTCACCGTCCGGGGGCTGGGCTACAAGTTCGACCCCGCCGAGGTCTGACCCTCCCGAGGTCTGACTCCCCGAGGGCTGGGCCACGGAGGTCCGACCCGCCGGGTGCTGGGCCGCGGAGATCTGAGCCGCCCCGCCCGTTCCCGGACGATCGCCCGTTTCCGGGGCGACACCCGTCCGGGCGTGCCCGCCCCGGGCGGACGCTTCGCCTCCGGACGATCCGAGGGGCCGTACGGCGTGCCCGCGCCGTACGGCCCCTCGGCGTGTCCGGAGGCCGTCACCGGCCCCGGAGCGTCAGTGGCCCGAGTGCTCGTCCCCGGTGGTGGCGGAGGGGGTGGGCGACGGCGTGGGGGCCGCGGATGCGCCGGGAGCCTGCGGGTAGGCGGTGAACTCGCGGCTGCGGGTGATGACGGGGATCGTGAGCTGCACGATGCCGGCGTTGGCGAACTGCAGCTGCACCTTGAGGCCCTCGCCGCCCCTGAGAGGCTTCTTCAGCCCCTCGACGAGGATCGTGGGGGTCGGCTTGCCGACGTTCACCCGCTGGTCCTGGGGGAGCGTCACGGGCGCGCTCACCTTCGCCGTACCGAGGGCGGGGTCGACGCCGAGGCCGACGAGCTGGTCGGAGCCCGCGTTGGTGTTGACCACCGACAGGTAGAGCGGGGTGGCCGCCCCGGCCGGCAGCGTCGCGCCGGAGTCCGGCCCCAGGAAGAAGGCCTGGGAGATGTCGATGCCCTTCGTCTTGACCGAGAGCGCCTCGGTCGGCGAGTAGGGCTTGTTGGTGATCGCGTCGGATCCGGCACCGCAGCCGGCCAGGGCCGGAGCGGCTGCGAGGAACGCCGCGGCGACGATCGCCCGGTGGCGGATGTTGCGGGTCACGGTGCGAGTTCTCCTTGTCACGCGTGAGATAGGGCAAGGGCAACCCTATCGGCGACGTTTACCGGGTTTCCCGCCGCCCCGCCTCATCATCCGAAGCCGCAGAACGCAGGTCATAAGTGCTTTTTGCCCCTCTGATTCACACACTTGGGCACTTGTCAAGTCATAAGATGCGGCTTTGACCTGCAGTTATGGTGATTTCACTGTTCCGGGAGGCTGTGGATACGTGGTACTCTTGAGTACAGCGGAAGGGGTACTTGTCACATGACTTTCCAGGTCGGCGACACTGTCGTCTACCCCCACCACGGGGCTGCTCGGATCGAGGCGATCACGACCCGAACCATCAAGGGTGAGGAAAGGACCTACCTGGTTCTTAAGGTCGACAAGGGCGACCTTACCGTCCAGGTGCCGGCTGACAACGCAGAACTCGTCGGTGTTCGCGATGTCGTCGGACAAGAGGGCCTTGAGCGCGTCTTCGACGTGCTTCGAATGCCTCACACCGAAGAGCCCACGAACTGGTCCCGACGCTACAAGGCGAACCTTGAGAAGCTGGCGTCCGGCGACGTCAACAAGGTTGCCGAGGTCGTTCGCGACCTGTGGCGGCGAGACAGGGAGCGCGGACTCTCCGCAGGAGAGAAGCGGATGCTGGCGAAGGCCAGGCAGATCCTCGTCAGCGAGCTCGCGCTCGCGGAGAAGACGAACGAGGACAAGGCCGAGGCCCTGCTGGACGAGGTTCTCAACTCCTGAACAAGACATTTCCACGGGTGGGCGTCGGGGTCGACGTCCACCCGTTCGCTTCTGGCCGCGAGCTTCACCTCGCCGGTCTGCACTGGCCCGGCGAGACCGGCCTGGCCGGCCACTCCGACGGTGACGCCGCGGCCCACGCCGCCTGTGACGCCCTGCTGTCCGCGGCGGGTCTCGGTGATCTCGGCGGCCTGTTCGGCACGTCCGATCCCCGGTGGGCGGGCGCCTCGGGTGCCGCCCTGCTGGAGGAGACCGCGCGCAAGGTGCGTGCCGCGGGCTTCGAGATCGGCAACGTGGCCGTCCAGGTGATCGGTAACCGTCCCAAGCTCGCCCCCCGCCGCGTCGAGGCCGAGAAGGCCCTCAGCGCCGCCGTGGGGGCTCCGGTGAGCGTCAGTGCCACCACGACGGACGGGCTCGGCCTCACAGGGCGCGGCGAAGGCGTGGCGGCCGTCGCGACCGCGATCGTGGTGAACCTGTAGCGGGTGTCACGCGTCTTCCATACGGAACGTGGAAAACGTTCCGGCGGGCGGCGCGGAATGCTCGTCGATCCATATCGAGGCGGTGGCCCGTTTCCTGGCGCGGTACGGGCCACCCCTTCTTTTAGCGTGATCAATGAATGCGCTGGGTAACCCCTTGGTGACCGTGTCTCGTAACAGGGGGAGCCGGACATGATCGTCTCGATTGTCTCCGCAATCATCATCGGCGCCATCATCGGTGCCCTGGCGCGTCTCATCCTTCCCGGGCGCCAGAACATCAGCATCGGCCTGACGCTCATCGTCGGCATCGTCGCCGCGCTCATCGGCTCGCTCATCGCCGGAGCGCTCGGTCTGGCCAACACGCGAGGGATCGACTGGTGGGAGCACATCATCCAACTGGCACTCGCGGTGCTCGCGGTGCTCCTCGTCGTCCAGATGCAGGCGAGAAAGACGCACTGAAGGATTTTTTGCCGCCTGTAGGAATAACCGTGACTCAGGGGGTAGCCACCTCCCTGTGAGAGTGAAGGTCTCACGATCACTGGGAGGTTGAATATGACTATCGCGTCCATTTTGGGGGCAATCGTTATCGGCGCGGTCATCGGCGCCCTCGGCCGTCTCCTGCTTCCCGGTAGGCAGGCGATCGGAGTGATCCTGACCGTCGTCGTCGGCATCGTCGCCGCGCTTATCGGTACCGCCCTCGCCCAGGTTCTCGGTGTCGCCACCACGGACGGCATCGACTGGATCGAACTCGTCATGCAGGTGGGCCTCGCCATCGTCGGTGTCGGCCTGGTCGCCGGTCTCAAGCGCTCCAGGGTCTAGCGAACATCCCGGGTGAACCATCCCGGTGATCTCGCCGAGACTCGACTGGACCCCCTCCGGTCCGGAGGCGATCGCGGTGACGCGCACGATGTCATCGCGCTCCAGGAGAAGACCCGCTCGGTTCCATCTGGCCTGCCGAGCGGGTCTCGGTCGTTCAAGGCCGGTTCGAGCAGCGTGCCGAACCGGCTTCCGGCCGATCCCGGCCCGGAGGTGAGCAAATCGCCGGTCCGCAGCGGGGCGCCGTTCACACATGTGTGAACGAATAGCTGCGGGCCGGTCCAACACCCGGTGGCGAACGGTGGTTCCGGCAGGAGACCGCCGCTCGGTTCCACCGCGGCGTGCGGCCCGGGTCCCGCCGCCCGGCCGGCCTGTCCGGCGGCCGGGCGGCGGCGGGGCGTGGACGGGCCGTACCGCCCCGGCGGATCCACCGCGAAAGGGGCCGGGCCGCTCGCGGCGCCACGAGCGGACCCACCCGCGAAGCGTCGGACCGCCCTGGGACGAGACCGCCCGCGAAGCGACGGACCGCCCGGGGAACGACCCGGAGGTGTGGCTCGCCCGGGCGATGACGTCCCGGGGCCACAGGCCTTCTCACACCCGGAGAACGTGGTCTTCGAACGCCTGGACCACCTACCCAGCGCGTGCGGCGAGGCCGAAGGGGCGCCGAACCACGTAGCCGATCTCAGCGGTCTCGGCCATCCCGGCTGAAAGAACCCGCTGAGCGACGGCCCGAAGACCGGGTCAGCTCCTCCCAGGCCCCGGAGCTGACCCGACGGGCGTACGACCGGAGCACCGGAGCACCGGACATGGTGACGCTCTACGCCCTGCCGCCCTGTCCGACGGGCGTCCGCGGCCGGTCGCGCGGCACCGGATCGACGGCTCGACGGGTCACCGGGTCGTGAGGGAGCCGGGGCGCCGGAACGTCAGGCTCGGGGTTCGTGTCGTGCTCGACGGCCGCCTGGAGGCGGATCGGATCCGCCTCCCGCGATCAGGCCCGCCTCCCGCTCGCCCTCGTCTTCGACGCGCCCTCGATCTCTCACTCACCCGGGGGTACGGGCGTGCTGCGCATCCGCCCGGAGGGCGGCGCCGCGGCGCCGCCCTCGTCGTGCGACCGCGCCTCGGCCTCCTCCCCGGCCTCGGCGGCCTCGGCGCCATGCGCCGGGTCAGGGGACTTTCCGGCCTTCCGGCCCGCGGTGCGCCTCTCCCTCGCCACAGGCGCCTTCGCCGCGCTCTCCGAGGGCCTCTCCGCGGGCGCCGCCGCCTGCTCCGTGGCGATCTCGCCCGGCGGGACACTCGCCGGGCGGTCCTTCACGGCGAGGATCGGCTGGGTGTCGGCGTCGCGCTCGCTCACCTCGGCCGCCTGCTCCCGGGGAAGGTCGGTGTCGCTGTCCCACGTCTCCACCCGCTCGCTGACCCTGCCGCCGCTCTCAGGCTCGGGTGCCCGTACGGCCCGGCGGGGCGGGTGGACGAGCAGGTCGCCCTGGCGCGGCCGGACCAGGTCGCCCCAGCGCATCGGCTTGCCCGGCCGGGGGGCCGCGGGTTCCCGCGAGGGCGGCGGGTCCTGCGGGATGTCGGTGACCTCGGGCGTCTCCGGTGCCGCGGTGGGACCGACCACCGGCTCTCCCACCGGGAGGTCGTGGTGCGGGGCGGACTCCAGGGGCGGCGCGGAATGCGGGTCGAGCATGATCTCCGCCGCGGAGTGGTGCACCAGATGCCCCGGATGCACGGGGTGACCCGGGCGGTCCCCGTGACCGGGGTGGTCCCCATGACCCGGACGGCTACCAGGGTGGTCCCCGTGACCCGGACGGCTCCCGTGACCCGGATGCTCTTCGTGGCCAGGGCGGACGGTCTGCTCGGGGTGGGCCGGCGGGTCCTGCCACCGCTCCTCGGGGTCGGGCGCGGCGGGGTGGTCCGGAGCCGCCCGGCTCGCCTCGGGGAACGGCACGATGTCGCGCCCGGACGACGGCAGGCCGGACAGGGCCGCGTCGCTCGCGGCCCTCCGGGCGGCGGCGTGTTTGATCAGCAGGAGCCAGAGCCACAGGGCCAGGATCAGCATCACCCAGGGGGCGACGGCGACCACGACGGCCGCGCGCCCTTCGTCCACCGCCATCCGCATGGCGGTGGACACCTCGGCGGCGGCCGCGCCGGCGAACAGCAACGTCAGGATCACGCCCGCCTGCAGCCGTACCGGCCACCGGCCGCCGCGCAGCAGCAGTACGCCGATCATCGCGATGACGAGCAGGGCGTCGAAGGCGGCGGGATACAGATACGCGAGGCCGACGGGCGCCCTGCCCGCCACGGCGAGGGCGCGCAGATCCTCGAAGGAGAGCACGCAGGCCGCGGCGGTGAGCGCGGCCACGCCGACTCCGGTGACGGCGATCCCGGCGCGGCGCAGGGCGACGGCCACCCGGCTCGGCTCGGCGGCGATGGGCAGGGGCGGGGGCGGGGGCGGGGACGGGCGGGAGATCGAACCTGCCGCCCCGGGGGATTTGACGTCCATGGCCCTTTGAGCCTACAGAATCGGCATCTAGCATGATCGGGGAAGTTTTTCGAAGGCGGTCGAGGCAGAGAGCCGGCAACATCGTCCGAATCCCGCGCGCGAGATGTTCGACGCGGCGAACGTCGCCGCCGTGACGGGTCTCAACGGCGACGGTAGCCCGCGGGCGAGTGCCGTCCGACCCCGCCGGCTCTTACCGCCACCTCGTCCATGTCATCGCCGCGTGGAGGTAAGACGGTCTGATCCAGACGGGGCGTTCGCCCGGGAGATGACGTGCGAAGACCGGGGGAGAGGCGGGGCGAGCGGAATCTCCAGGTGGAGAGGGCGGTCGTCAGGATCACTGTCGGCCGTGTCTTCTGTCGCGATGCCGTTCTGCCACACCAACTGGGCGACATTCGCCGCCAATGGTCATAAAACACTCTGCTGAGTGTCTTCAACGTCCCGCAACTCGGTTTGTGAGGGGAGGTGAGGCATTAGCCTTGCCTTCGTGAGCCTGCAGCTATACGACACCAGCGTACGCACTGTCCGCGAATTCGTCCCGGTCGAACCCGGCCGGGCCTCGATCTACCTGTGTGGTGCCACCGTGCAGGCTCCCCCGCACATCGGGCACATCCGCTCGGGCGTCAACTTCGACGTGCTCCGCCGCTGGATGATCAGGTCCGGCTACGAGGTGACCTTCTGCCGCAACGTCACCGACATCGACGACAAGATCATTAGAGTCGCCGCCGCGGAGAACGTGCCGTGGTTCGCCGTCGCCGAGCGCAACCAGAGGGCCTTCACCTGGGCCTACGAGGTGCTGGGCTGCCTGCCCCCCACCGTCGAGCCCCGTGCCACCGGCCACGTGCCCGAGATGATCGAGCTGATGGACCGGCTGATCGCCGCCGGACACGCCTACGCCTCCGAGGGCGACGTCTACTTCGACGTCATGTCCTACGCCGACCGGTACGGCTCGCTGTCCAACCAGAAGCTCCAGAACATGCGGGCCGCGGGCGACACCGACACCGACTCCTGCAAGCGCGACCCGCGCGACTTCGCGCTCTGGAAGGGCGAGAAGCCCGGTGAGCCGACCTGGCCGACCCCCTGGGGCCGGGGTCGCCCCGGCTGGCACCTGGAGTGCTCGGCCATGGCCACCAAGTATCTCGGGTCCACCTTCGACATCCACGGCGGTGGCGTCGACCTGATCTTCCCGCACCACGAGAACGAGCTGACCCAGTCCCAGGCGGCCGGCGACGGCTTCGCCCGTTACTGGATGCACAACGGCATGCTCAAGATCGGCGCGGAGAAGATGAGCAAGTCGCTCGGCAACTCCCTGCTGGTCCCCGAGGTCACCAAGAAGGTCCGCCCGGTCGAGCTCCGCTACTACCTGGCGGCCCCGCACTACCGTTCCTCGATCGACTACTCGGAGGAGGCGCTGTTCGAGGCCGCCTCGGCCTACCAGCGCATCGAGGGCTTCGTCACCCGCGCGGCCGAGGTCATCCACGACGTTGACGCCCACGCGCCGCTTCCCCAGGCCTTCTCCGACGCCCTCGACGACGACCTGGGCACTCCCCAGGCGCTCGCCGTGGTGCACGAGGTGGTCCGCGAGGGCAACGTCGCGCTGGCCCAGGGCAACAAGGAGCAGGTGGCCAGGCTGCTCGCCGAGACGCAGAACATGCTCGACGTCCTCGGTCTCGACCCGCGCTCGGAGCAGTGGCGCTCCTCGGGCGGCGAGACCGGCATGCGGGCGACCGTCGACGCGCTGGTCGCCGTCGCGCTGGAACAGCGGCAGGCGGCGCGGGCGCGCAAGGACTTCTCGGCGGCCGACAGCATCCGTGACCAGCTTTCCCACGCGGGCATCCACGTCGAGGACACCCCCCAGGGACCACGCTGGGAACTCTCGCGGTGAAACCAGGCCGTACGCTATAGACCATGGCTGGTGGGGGTAAAGGGTCCGGGCGACCCGCGAAGAAGAAGAGTCCGACCAAGGGCACGGGCGGCAACGTCCGTCGTGGCCTGGAGGGCAGGGGAGCCACCCCGCCGGCGCATCTGCGGCACTGGCACAAGGACAAGGCGCGCACCGAGCGGATCGAGCGCGAGGAGAAGACCGGCAGGTCTTCCTCCCCGCGCACCCCGGTCCGCACCCGGCGGAGCGACGACGCGCCCGAGCACATCGGCGGGCGCAACCCCGTCGTCGAGGCGCTGCGGGCCGGGGTTCCGGCCAGCACGCTCTACGTGGCTCTGCGGATCGACAACGACGACCGCGTCAAGGAGTCGGTCCGCATCGCCGCCGACCGGGGCATCGCGATGCTGGAGGTCGGCAGGGAGAAGCTCGACCGCCTCACCGAGGGCGGGATCCACCAGGGCATCGCCCTGCAGATCCCGGCGTACGACTACGCCCACCCCGACGATCTGGTCCGCGTCGCCCAGGAGGCCGCGGAGGTCCCGCTGATCGTCGCTCTCGACAGCGTCACCGACCCCCGAAACCTGGGTGCCATCGCCCGCTCGGCCACCGCCTTCGGCGCCCACGGCCTGGTCATCCCCTCCCGTCGCTCGGCAGGGGTCACCGGCGGGGCCTGGAAGACCTCGGCGGGCACGCTGGCCACCCTGCCGGTCGCCCGCGCCGCCAACCTGACCGCCACCCTGCGGGAGTACCGCGAGGCGGGCCTGTTCGTGATCGGCCTGGACGGCGAGGGCACGGTCGACCTCGGTGAGGCCAACCTCCTCGACGGCCCGCTGGTAGTCGTCGTGGGCTCCGAGGGCAAGGGCCTGTCCCGCCTGGTCCGCGAGTCGTGTGACCTGGTCGTCCGCATCCCGATGCACGCCGCCGCCGAGTCCCTCAACGCCGGGGTCGCCGCCGGCATCGCCCTCTACGAGGTCGCCCGCCACCGCCGTTCCTAACGGTTCGCGATCGGCAGGGCATACCTCGGTGACGTACGGGGAGTAAGCCGACTACACTCGTCTGGCGACCGTGCCGACGTAGCTCAATCGGCAGAGCAACAGTCTTGTAAACTGTAGGTCAGGGGTTCGATTCCCCTCGTCGGCTCGCATGTGAAAGGCCAGGTCACCCGATATCCGGTGACCTGGCCTTTCGCCGTTCAGGGGAACTTTATGATCTTCCGTGCCCGTTGCGTGCCCGATGGCTTCTCGTGCCCGCCTGCCCGTGCCCGCTTGAACGCCTGCCCGAGCGCCTTGGCGATGACCCTGTCCCGGTCCTGGCTGGCGTGCTGGTAGATCAACGCCGCCCGCGTCGAGGAGTGCCCCATCCGGGACATCAGCTCTTTGAGGCTCGCCCCGGTGGAGGCCGCCAGGGTGTTGCCTATGTGGCGGAGATCATGAAAGTGAAGGCTGGGGAGCCCGACAGCCTTACGGGTCCTGTCCCACGTCCGACGAAACCCGGAGTGCTTCAATGGCCCACCGTTGGGGCCGGTGAACACGCGCCCCTGCTCTCCCGGCTCAGCGAACATCTCCAGATGCACCCGCAGCTCAGGAATGATCTCCGGAGGAATGGAGACCACCCGCCGACCGGCCCGCGACTTGGGGGAGTCGTCCAGCACCTTCCCACCGCCGATCTCGACCAGGGCGCCGACGACTCGAAGCACTCCCGCATCGAGGTCGAGGTGTGTACGGCGGAGCCCGACCAGTTCGCCCCACCGCAGGCTCGCGAAGGTCCCCAGGAGCACGAGCGCCCGGTATCGCTCCGGGACCGTCGTCACGATCTCCACGACCTTGGCCAGCGGGATCATCTCCCGTTCCGGAGTGTCCGGCATGCCGGCGCCCTTGATCCGGCATGGGTTCTTGCGGATCAACTCATCGTTCACCGCCGTGCCCATGATCGACTTGAGAAGCTGGTAAGCCTTGGCCACGGTGGACTGTCCGACGACGCCGAGCCGTTCCTTGCGCCAGCGCCGCACGTCGGCTTCCTTGATGTCGGCGAGGCAGCGGTTGCCGAAAGCCGGAGCGAGGTGGTTTTTGAGCAGGCCCCGGTACAGCAGCTCCGTCCGGTGCTTGAGCACCCGATCATCGATCCACTCGGAGGCATACGCCCCGAAGGTCACCTTGCCGGCCTCCGGACTCATCCAGTCACCACGCTGGATCTCGGCCTCCTGCAAGACAAGCCACCTGTCCGCGTCCTTCTTGGTGGCGAAGGTCTCCGGTGCGGGGCGATCCACGCCGTCAGGTCCCGCGTAGCGAGCCTGGAACCGCCCGGAGGGGAGTTTCCGCACCCGTCCGAAGCGTCGCTTGGTGGCTTTCCTAGCCCGTGACGGCCGGGGGTTCTCTTCCGGGGTGGCCAGAGCGGTTTTGGCCATTACGCGGCCCTCCTGCGGCGTGTGGTGGTGATCGGTTCGACCAGCCCGGCGGCGATGAACGCCTCTAGCGCCGCTTCGGGGATACGGACGTTACGGCCGACGTGAACGAAGGCGATCCGACGTTCCTCGATCAGGCGACGAGGGAAACGCGGGGTGGTGTTGAGCCGTTCGGCCGCCTCTTCGACGGTGAGCAGTCGGCCCCGTGCCAGCTCTGGGAGGAGCGAGACAGGCTCTTGCCTGGTCTTCCTGGTCATGCCGCCACCCCCAGAGCCGGAGTTGCCGAAAGGTCTGGAACAGGGAGGCCGTCCGCTCTGGCCTGGAGTTCGGTCAGGCGTGCTTTGGTGCGATGGCGATCGGCGACCCCGCGCAGCAGTCGTTTGGCCAGCGGGGTGCGGTTGGGATCCTTGGAGGAGACCGGCCGCCAGACGTAGCGGTGAGAGTCGGTCACGGTCTCGTCGGGCAAGCCGAGCATGTCGAGCACCCAGGCCCGGCGGTCGGCCTTGTGCTCCCGCAGGGTCTTGTTCGACCACTTGCGCGAGACCAGGACGCGCCGGCCCGCGTAGCCGAGGTGTTCGGCCTTGTGCGCCTTGCCCTTGCACCGGCCCGGCAGCATGCCCGCCTTGGCCCCCTTGGGCTGCACGCCGTATCGCAACCAGTTCGGACACGTCGGCGAGCACGGTTCGTAGCGCAACGCCTCGACCATCCGCGTGGCGTGATCACGGCGGGCGGGGTTCTCGGTGGCGGGGTCGTCGGGGTCAAGGGGGTCGCCCAGGCTCTTGGTCAGGTACTTGGTGAGGTAGCCGATGCGCTTGTGCGCGTCCGGCGATCTGGCGACGAGGCCCTGAACATCGACCTGAGCACCGAAGCGGACCACGTGCAGCGGTTCGGCCGCCTCGTCAGTGCCGAGCTGGTCGAGTGCCTCGTCCCAGGTGGGCAGCAGCTCCCCGGTAGCGGGGTCGAGGTAGTCGCCTGCCTGTCCGTCCGGGTAGGTGGCGCCGTCACCCAGGTCAGCCCGTTCCGCCCAGACGGGCAGGTGGTCACCGTCGAAGCGGACTTCATCGACCGATGGCCACCACACCTGGTGGTAGGTCGCGGCGGCGATGGCCTTGATCTCTGCGCGCGGCATGGTCCCGCGGATTGCCATGTGCAGGTGCGGGGCGAGCCGCTTCTGAGGTTCGACGGTGGCGAAGTACTGCACGTCATAGCCGGCCACCCGGCGAAGGTTCTGCACGAAGCGGTCGACGAGCTTGGAGAAGTGCAGCGCATCACGAGCAGCCGCCGCGTAGTCGTAGGTGCTCGGATCGACCGGCACGCCCAACCCGGAACGGATCTTGCCGTAGGAGGGCAGGGTGAGGGTGACGAACAGCGACGGCCGATACACCCTGCCATCGGGGGCGATGAAGGTCCGGCCGAGGGTAGTGTCCTGCTTGGCCCGCTTGGGCAGGTCCGGCGCATCCTGGCGACGCCTCGTCGACCGCGAGCGTTTCGGAGCTGTCCGCCCGCCGAGGACATTGCCGCGCATCCCGGCGGCATTGATCTCCGCATCGATGCCCGCGATGGCCTCGTCCCAGTCGCGGGTGTCTTCCCCGTCGCGTTCGGCCTCGTCCCGCTTGGCTTCCACGTCGGCCCGGAACTCGATCAGCCATTTCTGATCATCGGTGGAGGGGTGAGGTTCGGCGACGGGTTCGTGGTCGAGGTGCCAGCCCTCCCGGCATTGCGCCCGGCGCAGCTGCTGATTGCGTTTGGCGCACGGCGGGCACTTGGCTTCCTGCGTGGTCCCACAGGGGATGTCGAATGGTTCGCTCTGGCCGGTGTGGGTGTCCAGGCGTCGCATCTCGATGGGGCGGATGCAGACCCCGTTGAGTTTGGCCACCTCGATAGCCACATCTAGCGCGACGGGCAGGGTGTCACGGACGAGCCGGGGAAGGGTGCGATCAGCGCCGTTCGGCGGGGTGTCAGTTGAAGGGGTGTCGGTCGAGGGGATGGCGAGGGTGTCGGTCACATGGCCCCCTTCGGGTCGACGAGATCGGCGCAGATCCGGTAGGTGTCGTGGTAGGGGTGTTTGCGCAGCCGCGCGGAGCCGAGGTCAACGATCACCGTCACTTCGGCGAGGTCAGAGCCGTCAACGGTGTGCAGCCGCCGGAAGGGAAGGCCCGCGATCTGGGCCGGGGTGGCGTGCAGGATGATGCGCATCAGGCCGCCCCCTCCATCTCGATCGGCAGGGTGTCACTGGCAACCAGGGCCGCCATGTCTGTGATGTCGGCATCGGAGACGTAGGCCGCGCGGACCCGGATCGGGTCGGGTGAGGTCTCCAGTCGGACGTAGGCGATGCCCGCGCCCTGCTCGGGGATCGGGGAGATGTGATCGGCCAGTGCTCCCCTGTCGCGGGCGCCGTCGCCGAGGACCATGTCCACCTGTTCCGACTCATCCAGCCGGAGCGCGATCTTGTCGGGGAACAGGTTGCGGATGTTCATGACCTCCTTGCGCGGGTCCTGAAGTGCCGCCATCACGCCGAACCCGACCGCACGGCCCTGCGTGGTCAGCGTCGCCAGCGCAGCCGAGATCCGCAGCTTGAGACCCTTGTCCGACTGGTAGGCGGTCAGGAACGCCACCTCGTCGACGAGCACCAGGACGAACGGGTCATTGAGGGTGGGGGTGTGGGAGCGCTGGAGTCCGGCGTAACGATCAGCCCGCTCCTGCATGATCTTCACGGCTGCTTCCAGGAGATCCGCGCAGGCGGCTGGATCAGCGGCGTAGCGGTCTTCGAAGATCTCGCGTCCGTAGGACAGTTCCATCCGCTTGGGATCCAGCGCCCAGACCTCAGCGATGCCTGCCTGAACAGCCGGGAGCAGACCACGGATGGCCGACCACAGGAACGAGCCCTTCCCCGCGCCCGTCGCGCCCGCGATGAGTACGTGTGTGCCGTGCACCTTGAGCAGGTACGGACGACCGTCCTCACGCTTACCGATCTCGACCGGCCCCACCGAGGCGACCGCCGGGAGCGGAACCGCCGGCAGAGGGATGGCCAGCGGGTCATGACGGGGAAAGGTCAGTTGGAGACGACCGGCCCGCACCACGGCTACCCGGCAGGAGGAGGAGCCGAAGCCGTGGGCGAGGTGGTCGATGCGGTCGGACCAGTCCTTGACCGATTGGCCGCTGATCATCTTCACCGTGACCACATCGGCCCAGGACGTGCAGCGGATGCGGACGAGGTGGGGCAGGTAGTCGCGGCCCTGGAGGTGACGACCTAAGCCGGAGATGATCATCACTGGTTGCCAATGACGGCGGTAGATCCACACCAGGCGCCACCAGGCCAGCAGGCGCCAGCCCACCCAGCGCAGGAACGAGGCCCGATCCAGCAGCGCCCAAAGAGCCGTGTTCAGGACGAGCACGGCGAGCGGGGCGACGGCGAATTCCCAGCCGTACCAGAGGCCGAGCACGGCGGGAACGGCGAGCACGGTCACGATGACCGGGTGACGCCAGACGAGCCGGATCACCCCGACCAGCAGACGCCACAGGAAGATCGTGATGGTGAAGATGGCCGGGGTACGCACCACGGCCGGGCGAAACACCACGGCGGTGTCGGGGGTCGTGGTGACGAGGGTGCGTGCCTCGTCACCGGGCAGTTTTTTGAACATTAGGCTTGAGCCCTCTCTTGATTCGCGTCTGGGGAGAACCGAGGGGCCGCCGGAATGCCAGTTCCAGCGGCCCCGCTTTCATGTCAGGCCGCAGCGCTCTGCTTGGTCGAGGCCGCAGCGGATCGGGGAGCGCGCATCGCCCTGGCGCGCAGGGACCAGGCCAGGCGGCCGGTCTTTTCGGCGACGTAGGCGGTGGCGGTCATGCCGTCGAACTCCACCGGGACGAACGGCATGTTGGGCAGCGCGGGCGGGGGCACCGGCTGAACCGGGGACAAGATCTTGACCGCCACCGTCTTCTGCGTGGCCTTGAGGGTGGGGTCGGCGTCCATGACGGCGACCTGCCAGACGAGCTCGCCGGTGGTCTTGTCCTTGGCGTAGACGGTGCGTCCGCCGGTCGAGGCGGTGAAGTCCTTGACCTGCTCGACCTCGCCGACCACGTAGCAGCCGTGCGGGAAGACCTGGTCGAAGCTAACGGGGATGGGGCCTTGGATGGCCATGATGTGTTCTCCTGTTATCTGGTTGGTATGTCGCTAACTCGTACTGTCGAGTTGAAGCTAACTGATGAAACGCACACTCGACAGTACGAGTTTCCGTCTTAGCGTGTGGCCTACGTCACACTACAGAGAGTAGGTGTCTTCCAGCTCATGAAGCGTCCCCGGTAGGGCAACCTCAATGACCATGACCTGACGATTCCCGGCGAAGACCCGAGCCGTCACCCCCATGACCGCCGCCGTCTTGCCCACCCCCAACAGCTTGATCTCGTCCGCTGTCGGGTGGCGAGCCGCCAAGCGCTCGATGACGTGATCCAGCCGCAGACTCTTGACCGCCTGCACGTGCTGACGAATGCCCACCGTCAACGGCAGTGCTTTGCCAAGATCGGTTCCTTCGGCCAGTTCGATCGGACACCAGAAGGTGACCAGTTCGCACGGCTCGCCACTGTCGCTCAGCAGGACCCGGCGCATCATGATCGGTGCCCCGGTGGGCAGAGCCAACGTCGCCGCGATGTTCGCCGGAGCCGGACGCGATCCCGCCTCCAGCACCGCGGCGCCCTGGTTGGCTTCCGCGCGGTCCAAGACGGCACGGCCAGGCCGGGAGAAGTCCTCCTCAGCCAGCGGAGGCGCCATCTTCACATACGAGCCCTTACCGTGCTCCCGGTCGATGAAGCCCCGCAGCTGCAACACCTGGAGCGCCCGCACCACGGTAGGACGACTGACCGCGAACTCCCGGATCAGCTGCGTCTCCGAGGGCAGCAAGGAACCGGGCGGATAGGTACCGTCCGTGATCTTCTGCCGGATCTGCGCAACAATCTGGGCGTACTTGGGAGGCGCGTACTCCTCGCCGGAAGCAGACATATTAACAACCCAACTACTCGACTTATCGTCAGCATAGATGCGAACCCCCGACTTGAAAAGCGAGCACCCTCGCAGGTGGGGAGTGTGGTGGTGCGAGACCTCCGGCGCCCTCCGCAACCAGTCACCGCACCACCACACTCGTCTAGCGAGCCCGCCCAGCCAGCAACGCCGACCAGACGGCCCGAGCTTCAGTGATCCTCCATGGACGGGTGTCATGGATCTGATGATCGCCATCGCGTCGAACGGTCCGCCTGATGAACCCCTGGCCGGCACCAACATGGAGTTCGTAGATCGTGGCTCGACATCCGCACGTCCATGACTCTGGCTGCGCCCGTCCCAAAGCCCCGTTCGGCCTCCGCCACTCAAGGCGTACATGATCACGTTGAGCCAGAAGCACATGCGGACTGATTCCGAGGCATTCATCAGACAGGGTCAGCACGATGAGCCCCCGCCCTCGCAGCGGGCACCGGATGAGTCTTTTGGAGATCGGCGTAGCGGAGCGCCACCCGTCGCGCGACGCGTTCGAGGTCCTCCGCCGCATGCCAGGCATACACCGCCTGTCCACGCCTGGCGTCCCAGTTTCCCGTACGCCACCAGAAGATCAGGCCATCGGACCAGACGGTCAATCCCGTCCAGACCGACACCACGGCCAGCCCGTAACCGTCGTTGACATCGGCGTCGATGCCGCAGTGCTCCAACTCCGCTTTCAAGGACTCCGCCGCCCTCGCCGGGGAACGAATGTCGCCGAGGATCAGCCGTCCCGTAGGTAGTGAAAGGCTCATGCGCCGGTCCGCATCATCGACGCCGTGATGACCTTCTGTCCCTGACAGAGCGAGCAGTCATCTCGGACACGGATGAAAGCCAGGGCCGCTCCCGGTAGACCGCCGATCAGGCCGCGTCGCTGGCTGACGTACTTCCACCCTTTGCCGCCGCATGAGATGCATGGTTG